>NZ_JBFBAH010000002.1:0-723106 GCF_040682115.1 Streptomyces sp. NPDC051364
CTCCTTGGCGATCAGGCCCTCCTGGATGCCGACCAGAGCGGTGGCGTGCGTCAGGTTCGGGAAGTACCCGATACGGACCTCGGAGGCCGAGAGCTTCGCTCCGTCGGCGGCCCCGCCGGCCTTCTTGGCGTCCTCGCCGGCGGGCTTCTCGGCCTGGGAGCCGTAGCCGCAGGAGGCGAGCGCGCCGATCAGAAGCGGCAGGGCGGCAGCGGCGACAACGCTGCGGCGCAGGGACTTGCGGGTGATACCGGTGGCAGGCACGGGAGGGCTTCCTCTCGTAGCGTCATCTCATGACGCACGTCTTCGTCTGTGGAGCAAGGACAGGTAACGCAGTTCGTGGGGGGTGAGGGCGCGCATGCAGTGCGCGTACGTCATCGCGCACATCGCGCCACTCCGCCCTGGCCGCTGCCGAGGCGGCCGCTGCCTACGCGGCCGCCCTCCTTGGCGAAGGTCGAGTAGATGTCGGAGAGCATGGGCTAGAAGTCCCACCCTTCTTCATCCGCCTGGACGGTGGTGCGGGCCTGGGAAGCGAAGGACTCGCCGGCCATGCCCGCCGCCAGGGTGGTTCCGTCGGCCGGGTCGATCAGCAGGAAGGACCCGGTACGGCGCGAGTCGGCGTACGCGTCGAGCGCGAGCGGCTCGGCGGTCCGTACGACGACGCGGCCGATGTCGTTGGCCACCAGCTGCCCGGGGTTGGGGTGCTGGGACAGGTCGTCCAGGGTCAGCCGCGAGGGGATCTCCTTGACGATCGCCTTGACCGTGCGCGTGGTGTGCTTGAGCAGCACCCGCGCGCCGACGGCCAGCGGCTGGTCCGCGACGTGGCAGACCGTGGCGACGACGTCCTGCGTGGTGGCCGGGGCGCTCGCGGACGGCGCGATCAGATCGCCGCGCGAGATGTCGATGTCGTCCGCCAGACGCACCGTCACCGACTGCGGCGCCCAGGCGATGTCCACGCTCTCGCCGAGCGCGTCGATCCCGGCGATGACCGAGGTACGGCCCGACGGCAGGACCGTGACCGGCTCGCCGACGCGCAGCACACCGGAGGCGATCTGGCCCGCGTAGCCCCGGTAGTCGGGGTGCTCCGCGGTCTGCGGGCGGATCACGTACTGCACCGGGAAACGCGCCGGGCAGGCCGTGAGGTCGTGGCTGACCGGGACGGTCTCCAGGTGCTCCAGCACGGTCGGGCCGCCGTACCAGTCCATGTGGGCGGAGGGCTCGACCACGTTGTCCCCGGCGAGCGCCGAGATCGGGATCGCGGTGATCTCCGGGACGCCCAGGTCCGAGGCGTACGCGGTGAACTCCTCGGCGATCTTTGCGAAGACCGACTCCTCGTAGTCCACCAGGTCCATCTTGTTGACGGCCAGCACCACGTGCGGGACGCGCAGCAGGGCGGCGACGGCGGCGTGCCGGCGGGTCTGCTCGATCACGCCGTTGCGGGCGTCGACCAGGACCACGGCCAGGTCGGCGGTGGAGGCGCCGGTGACCATGTTCCGGGTGTACTGCACGTGCCCGGGGGTGTCGGCGAGGATGAACCGGCGCCGCGCGGTGGCGAAGTAGCGGTACGCGACGTCGATGGTGATGCCCTGCTCCCGCTCGGCCCGCAGGCCGTCGGTCAGCAGCGCCAGGTCGGGGGTGTCCTGGCCGCGCTGGGCGGACACGGCCTCGACGGCCTCCAGCTGGTCCGTCAGGACCGACTTGGAGTCGTGCAGCAGCCGCCCGACCAGGGTGGACTTGCCGTCGTCGACGGAACCGGCGGTCGCGAAGCGCAGCAGCGTGGTCGCTGCAAGGTCGGCGAAGCCGGCGACCTGATCAGTGGTGGAGGTCATGGTTAGAAGTACCCTTCGCGCTTGCGGTCTTCCATCGCGGCCTCGGACATCTTGTCGTCGGCGCGGGTCGCGCCCCGCTCGGTGAGCCGGGAGGCGGCGATCTCGGTGATCACGGCGTCCAGCGTGGTGGCGTCGGAGTCGACGGCACCGGTGCAGGACATGTCACCGACGGTGCGGTAGCGGATGAGCCGCGTCTCGGGCGTCTCGCCCTCCTTCGGGCCGCCCCACTCGCCGGCCGTCAGCCACATGCCGTTGCGCTGGAAGACCTCGCGCTCGTGCGCGAAGTAGATCTCCGGCAGCTCGATGCCCTCGCGGGCGATGTACTGCCACACGTCCAGCTCGGTCCAGTTGGACAGCGGGAAGACGCGCACGTGCTCGCCCGGGGCGTGGCGGCCGTTGTAGAGCTGCCACAGCTCGGGGCGCTGACGGCGCGGGTCCCACTGCGAGAACTCGTCACGCAGCGAGAACACCCGCTCCTTGGCGCGGGCCTTCTCCTCGTCACGGCGCCCGCCGCCGAACACGGCGTCGAACTTGAGCTGCTGGATCGCCTCCGTGAGGGGGACGGTCTGCAGCGGGTTGCGGACCCCGTCCGGGCGTTCGCGCAGCTTGCCGGCGTCGATGTACTCCTGGACGGAGGCCACGTGCAGACGCAGGTTGTGCTGCGCCACCGCCCGGTCGCGGTAGGCGAGGACCTCGGGGAAGTTGTGCCCGGTGTCCACGTGCAGCAGCGTGAACGGCACCGGCGCCGGCGCGAACGCCTTCAGCGCCAGGTGCAGCATCACGATGGAGTCCTTGCCGCCGGAGAACAGGATCACCGGCTTCTCGAACTCACCCGCCACCTCGCGGAAGATGTGCACGGCCTCCGATTCGAGGGCGTCGAGGTGCGACAGCGCGTAGGGCGCGTCCGTCCCTTCGTGGACGTGTGCGACGGTGGCGGTCATGCCAGACCCCTCTCGGTGAGCAGCGCGTGCAGGGCCGAAGCCGACTCCTGCACGGTCTGCGTGTGCGACTCGATGCGGAGGTCCGGGGACTCCGGTGCCTCGTACGGGTCGTCGACGCCGGTCAGACCGGAGATCTCGCCCGCCGCCTGCTTGGCGTACAGGCCCTTCACGTCACGCTCGGAGCAGACCTCGACCGGGGTGGCCACGTGCACTTCGAGGTAGTTCGTCTCGGCGGCCGAGTGCCGCTTGCGGACGGCCTCGCGGCTGTCCGCGAACGGCGCGATCACCGGCACAAGCGCCTTGACGCCGTTGCTCGCGAGGAGTTCGGCGACGAAGCCGATCCGCTGCACGTTGGTGTGGCGGTCCTCGCGCGTGAAGCCGAGGCCGGCGGAGAGGAACTCGCGGATCTCGTCGCCGTCGAGGACCTCCACACGGTGGCCCTCGGCGCGCAGCCGCTCGGCCAGCGCGTAGGCGATGGTGGTCTTGCCCGCGCTCGGCAGCCCGGTCAGCCACACGGTGGCGCCCTGGTCGCTCACGCTCATCGTTCTCGTCTCCGTCGGTTCTGTGAAAGTCGATGCTTCGAGGTCGGTCATCAGCCGTGCAGTCCGCACTCGGTCTTGGCCCGCCCGGCCCAGCGGCCGGCCCGTGCGTCCTCGCCCTGCGCCACGCGGCGGGTGCAGGGGGCGCAGCCGACGGAGGCGTAGCCGTCCATCAGCAGCGGGTTGGTCAGCACCCCGTGCTCCGCGACGTAGGCGTCCACGTCGTCCTGGGTCCAGCGGGCGATCGGGGAGATCTTGACCTTCTGCCGCTTCTCGTCCCAGCCGACCACCGGGGTGTTCGCCCGGGTCGGGGACTCGTCGCGGCGCAGGCCCGTCGCCCACGCCTCGTACGCGGTCAGGCCCTCCTCCAGCGGCTTGACCTTGCGCAGTGCGCAGCACAGGTCGGGGTCGCGGTCGTGCAGCTTCGGGCCGTACTGCGCGTCCTGCTCGGCCACCGTCTGCCGCGGGGTGAGGGTGATGACGTTGACGTCCATCACGGCCTCGACCGCGTCGCGGGTGCCGATGGTCTCCTCGAAGTGGTAGCCCGTGTCCAGGAAGACCACGTCCACGCCGGGGAAGGCGCGGGAGGCCAGGTGGGCGACCACCGCGTCCTCCATGGAAGAGGTCACGGCGAACTTCTTGCCGAAGGTCTCGGCTGCCCACGCGAGGATCTCCAGCGGGGAAGCGTCCTCGAGGTCGCGGGCCGCCTGCTCGGCCAGCGCCTTGAGATCGCGTGTCCCCGCTGCCCGGTCCACTGCCTGACTCGTCGTCATATCTCGTCCCCTCCAGCGGTATCGGACTGAACACCCCGGGCCAGCAGCCCGAGGTACTTCAGCTGGAAGGCCCGGTTGCAGGCCCTGCATTCCCAGGCGCCGTGACCCGTCTCGTTCGGAAACAGGTCCTCGTCGCCGCAGTACGGGCAGTAGAACGGGGCCGCGCGCTCGCTCACGAGAGGTCCTCATCCTTCGCACGCGTCACCCAGGCGGCGAAGCGCTCGCCGTCCCCGCGCTGCTCCTGGAAGCGCGTGACGACCCGCTCGACGTAGTCGGGCAGACCGGCCGAGGTGACCTTGAGACCGCGGACCTTGCGGCCGAAGCCGGCCTCCAGGCCGAGGGCGCCGCCCAGGTGGACCTGGTAGCCCTCCACCTGGTTGCCGTCGTCGTCCAGGACCAGCTGGCCCTTGAGGCCGATGTCCGCCACCTGGATACGGGCGCAGGCGTTCGGGCAGCCGTTGATGTTGATGGTGAGCGGCTCGGCGAACTCGGGCAGGCGGCGCTCCAGCTCGTCGATCAGCGAGGCGCCGCGCGCCTTCGTCTCGACGATGGCCAGCTTGCAGAACTCGATGCCGGTGCAGGCCATCGTGCCGCGGCGGAACGGGGACGGCTTGACCCGCAGGTCCAGCGCCTCCAGGGCCTCCACGACGGAGTCGACCTTGTCCGCCTCGATGTCGAGGACGATCATCTTCTGCTCGGCGGTGGTGCGCAGGCGGCCGGAGCCGTGCTGCTCGGCGACGTCCGCGATCTTGGTGAGGGTGGCGCCGTCCACACGGCCGACGCGGGGCGCGAAGCCGACGTAGAACTTGCCGTCCTGCTGCTGGTGGACGCCGACGTGGTCGCGCCACTGGCCGCTGGGCTGCTCGGGCGCGGGGCCGTCGGTCAGCTTGCGCTTCAGGTACTCGTCCTCCAGAACCTGGCGGAACTTGGCCGGGCCCCAGTCGGCGACGAGGAACTTCAGCCGGGCGCGGGTGCGCAGGCGGCGGTAGCCGTAGTCGCGGAAGATCGAGATGACGCCCTCGTACACGTCCGGGACCTCGTCGAGGGAGACCCAGGTGCCCAGGCGCACGCCCAGCTTCGGGTTGGTGGAGAGGCCGCCGCCGACCCAGACGTCGAAGCCGGGGCCGTGCTCGGGGTGGTTCACGCCGACGAAGGCGATGTCGTTGATCTCGTGCGCCACGTCGAGCAGCGGCGAGCCGGAGACCGCGGACTTGAACTTGCGGGGCAGGTTGGAGAAGTCCGGGTTGCCCACGATGCGGCGGTAGATCTCGTCGATGGCGGGGGTGCCGTCGATGATCTCGTCCTGGGCGATGCCGGCGACGGGCGAGCCGAGGATGACGCGGGGCGTGTCACCGCAGGCCTCGGTGGTCGACAGGCCGACGGCCTCGAGGCGGCGCCAGATCTCCGGGACGTCCTCGATCCGGATCCAGTGGTACTGCACGTTCTGGCGGTCGGTGAGGTCGGCGGTGCCGCGCGCGAACTCCTGCGAGATCTCGCCGATGACGCGGAGCTGCTCGGTGGTCAGCCGGCCGCCGTCGATGCGGACGCGCAGCATGAAGTACTTGTCGTCCAGCTCCTCCGGCTCCAGGATCGCGGTCTTGCCGCCGTCGATCCCGGGCTTGCGCTGGGTGTACAGACCCCACCAGCGCATGCGGCCGCGCAGGTCGTTGGGGTCGATCGAGTCGAAGCCCGTCTTGGAGTAGATCGTCTCAATGCGTGTCCGCACGTTGAGACCGTCGTCGTCCTTCTTGAACTGCTCGTTGCCGTTGAGGGGGGTGTGGTGTCCAACGGCCCACTGACCCTCACCGCGGTGACGGCCGGTCTTTCGGCGCGCGGCGGCGGGCGTTTCGGGGGTGGCGGCCATGGCGGTACATCCTTCTTCGGCGGCGTCAATGCAGGGTCAGGGGGAGCGGCGGCGAGCCCCTGTCGTCGGCCCTGCCGCTGAGCAGGTGCGGCCGATCGCCACCCGTTGCCGGTGTTTCCGGAGGTCAGGGCGGTCTTCTGTCTTCAGGGGACGTGCAGGTGCTTCGGAGATCGACGCGTCCGCAGCGGCGGGGACAACGGCGATGTGCGGCGGTGGCTGGTTCCGTCAGCTCGCCGGACAGATGGCGCTGGACATGCGGCCGAGGTCGACGTGCCGCCGACTCACCAAGGCAATTCCAGCTCCATTCATGGCGGAAGCGTGTCATGTGCCGATTGGAGGAGTCCACTACTGTCCATTATCCGGACGATGTGGTCCCGCATTGCGAGACAGAGTGACGCCCGTCACCCGAGATCCGGCCTACGACGCGGGCCCGGCCCCGTAGGCAGGGGCCGGGCCCGGAAGGATGCGGTGGCCGGGAGGGTCAGGCGCCCGGCCAGGGGCCCGGGGTCTGCGTGACCGCCTTCTCCTCCGTCTCCGTACGGAAGACCTTGAAGCCGCGGCGGAGGTAGTTGTCCATCGCCGTCGGGCCGTCCTGGCTGCAGGTGTGGAGCCAGACCCGCGTGGTCGCCTCGCGCTCCGGCCAGCGGTCCGCCAGGGACCATGCCGCTTCGACGCCCAGCGTCAGCAGGTGCCCCCCGATCCGGCGCCCCCGGAAGTCCGGGAGCAGCCCGAAGTACATGATCTCCACCACGCCGTCGTCCTGCGGGTCGAGCTCCACGTACCCGGCCGGCGTCCCGCGGTCGTACGCCACCCAGGTCTCCACACCGGGACGGCCCAGCTGCTCCACCCACTGGGCGCGGGTCAGCGAGAGCCGGTCCGTCCAGTGGATGTCCCCGCCCACCGAGGCGTAGAGGAAGCGGCTGAACTCGGGCGAGGGGACCTCCGCCCGCCGGACCTGGATCTCAGGCCCTGGGACGGCCGCCCGGACCAGGTCCTGCGGGGAGGTCATTTCCAGGGACCAGGTGGTGAGTGTGATGGTGCTCATGCAGGTCAGGGAATCACGGCCGGCCCCGAACGGCCCAGGCGGGCCTTGATCACCGCCGGCGCCGTGGAGTGCGGCAGCAGCGCGGCCGGGTCCCCGGGGCGGATCAGCTCCACCTCCACGTCGTCCGCGAAGCGGTACGGGCGGTGGGTCAGCACCCCGCCCAGGTGCCGCCGTACCCGGGACAGCTCGGCCCGGACCGTCACCGTACGCGTCGGGTCCCCGAACAGCTCCGCCGACAGCTCCGCCGCCGACCGCCCCCGCGGGCTCTCCGCCAGCAGGAACAGCAGCTCCGCATGGCGCGGGCTCAGCTCCTGGGACCAGCTCCCGGCGGCCCCGTACACCGTCGCCGACCATGTGCGCGGACGGCTCAGGTCCAGGACGACCCGGCTCGCCGCCGTCGCCGTGCCCGGCTCCTCGGCGATGCGCAGCAGCCAGCCGCCCGGCAGCGGCTCCACCACGCAGTCCCCGAGCTGCGGCACCCACACCCGGCCCGGCCCGAACCCCTTCGGCAGCGGGATCCGGTCCGCCGGGGCCAGGCCCGTCACCGCCGCCGTCCAGCCCTGCTGGTCCACCACGACGGCCTGCCCGGGCAGCCGGGCCAGCAGCGGCGCCGCGACCGTCCGCAGCCGCTCCAGCGACTCCAGGTGCCGGATCCGCAGCTCCCGCTCCGCGAGCCGGGCCACCGAGCTCACCCAGGCCAGCGTGGCCGGGTGCATGGTGGCCAGCGGCCCGCTGACATCGACCACGCCCAGCAGCTGCCCGTCCCGCGGGTCCCGCACCGGGGCCCCCGCGCAGGTCCAGTCGTGGTGGCTGGAGACGAAGTGCTCCGCCGAGAACACCTGGACGGGCTGCCGGGCCACCAGGGCGGTGCCCACCCCGTTGGTGCCGACCACCGCCTCGTCCCAGTCGGCGCCCACCGAGAACCCGAGGCGGTCCGCCTTGCGCAGGATCGACGTGGCCCCCTCCCGCCACAGCAGCCGACCCTCCGCGTCGGCGACGACCATGATGTGCAGCGCCGTGTCCAGCGTCGGCAGCAACCCCTCGCGCAGCACCGGCAGGATCTCCCGCAGCGGCGAGACCTGCCGCCGCTCCTCGGTCTCGGCCGTCGAGAGCATCCGCGAGCGCGCATCCCGGTCCGGGTGCACCCCGCAGGCCAGCATCCGGCGCCAGGACTCGGCGATCTCCGGGCGGGGCTCGGCCGGCGGCCGGTCCCCGGCCAGCGCGGCCGCCCGTACCCCCTTGAGCAGACGCGCGGCATCCCGCGCGTCCATGGCCGAGATGCGTGCCGCATCGACCGTGCTGCCTGCGGTGTAGGCCACCGGAACCTCCCCGTGTGGAACAGGACGTACGAGGGAATCCGCCCGGGCGGTCCGCGCGTGCCGCTTCCCCGGGCACGCACGGCGGACGGTTCCGACTCAGAGGGTTGCAACGGTATGCAACTCTCGCCAAGTCCCGTTCACCCGACCGAAACTGTCCGGACGTCGCCTCGCGGCGTGACAGCTCCTCCTCGGGGCTTTCGGATCAGGGGTGGTGCCGAGTCGGCGCGGCGCCACCCCTGATCCCGGTCAACGGGTCCGGATCCCGGCTCGGACCTGTTTGGGGACAGGGCCCGGACCCTAGAGGGTGTCCGTGATCCGCGCCCGTTCGACCAGTGCACCCAGCCCCAGGCTGTGCGGCAGCGTGCCGAAGGCCGCACCCCCGTCGCCGCCCAGGCGCGAGGCGCAGAACGCGTCCGCCACCTCCGGCGGCGCCCAGCGCACCAGCAGCGATCCCTGGAGCACCAGGGCGATGCGCTCCACCACCCGGCGCGCCCGCGCCTCGATGCCCTCCAGGTCCGCGAGCTCCGTCAGCAGCCCCTTGATGGCCGAATCCAGCCGGTGGTCGGCGCCGCGCGCCTGCCCCACCTCCTGGAGGAACGCGTTCAGCGCCTGCGGCTCCCGCTGCAGGGCCCGCAGCACGTCCAGGGCCTGTACGTTGCCCGAGCCCTCCCAGATCGAGTTCAGCGGGGACTCGCGCAACAGCCGCGGCAGCCCGGACTCCTCGACGTAGCCGTTGCCGCCCAGACACTCCAGCGCCTCCGCCACCATCGGCGTACAGCGCTTGGTCACCCAGTACTTCGCGGCGGGCACCGCGATGCGCAGGAAGGCCCGCTCCTGCTCCGTCCCGGCGTCGTAGGCGGCCGCGAGCCGTAGCGCCAGCGTCGTCGCGGCCTCCGACTCCAGCGCGAGGTCGGCCAGCACGTTGCGCATCAGCGGCTGCTCGATGAGCCGTGCTCCGAAAGCAGAGCGGTGCTCCGTATGGTGCACGGCCTGCGTCAGCGCCTGCCGCATCTGCGCGGCCGAGCCCAGCACGCAGTCCAGCCGGGTCGCCGCGACCATCCCGATGATGGTCCGCACCCCCCGCCCCTCCTCGCCGACCCGCCGCGCCCACGTCCCGTCGAACTCCACCTCGCCCGACGCGTTCGACCGGTTGCCGAGCTTGTCCTTCAGCCGCTGGATCGCGAACACGTTGCGCGTGCCGTCCTCCAGCACCCGCGGCACCAGGAAGCAGGTCAGCCCCCCGGGAGCCTGCGCCAGCACCAGGAACCCGTCCGACATCGGCGCCGAGCAGAACCACTTGTGCCCCGTCAGCAGGTACTCGCCCGCCGCGTCCAGCGGCTTCGCCGCCGTCGTGTTCGCCCGTACGTCGCTGCCGCCCTGCTTCTCCGTCATCCCCATGCCGAACAGCACCCCGCCCTTCTGCGCGGCCGGCCGCAGCCCCTCCTCGTACACGTGTGAGGTCAGCCGCGGCTCCCACTCGGCGGCCAGTTCCGGGTCCGTCCGCAGCGCCGGTACGGCCGCATGGGTCATCGAGACCGGGCAGCCGTGCCCCGCCTCGGCCTGCGACCACACGAAGAACCCGGCCGCGCGGCGCAGGTGCCCGGCCGGCCGGCCCCACGCATCGGTCAGCCCGGCGCCCACCGCGTGTCCGAGCAGCCGGTGCCAGGCCGGGTGGAACTCCACCTCGTCGATCCGGTTGCCGTACCGGTCGTGCGTACGCAGTTTCGGTGGGTTCTCGTTCGCGAGCGCACCCCACTGCTGGGCCTGCGCCGAGCCCGTGGCCCGCCCGAGCTCCGAGAGCTCCTCCCGCACTTCGCCGAGGAGTTCGGGCGCCGAGGCCGACAGGTGCCGCTCCACGCCCTCGCGAAGGGCCCGGTCGGTGCCGTAGACGTCGTAGCCCACCAGGGGAGGGGGCTGGTTGGTGACGGTGTGGGTGGTGGCTGCCATGCGGATACCGTAAGGACGTGCAGCCAGCAAAAGAAACACCCGAGCGGGTCCCCGGGCGGCTCCATCGGGCCCGCGCCCTCTACCGCAACGTCTCCAAGCGCAAGATGGCGTGGCTGCTCCTGAAAGACACCGTCAATTCGTGCATCGAGTACCGGATCCTCGGCCTGGCGGCCGAAGCGGCGTTCTTCACGCTGCTCTCGCTGCCGCCGCTGTTCCTCGGCCTGCTGGGCCTGCTCGGGTACGTGGACGGCTGGACGGGCGGCACCTTCGTGGCCTCCATCGAGGAGAACATCCTGAACGCGGTCGGCACCGTGCTCTCCGACCGGGGCGTCAGCGACATCGCGAAACCGATGCTCGACGACGTCACCAAAGCCGGCCGCCCGGACCTGATCTCCCTCGGCTTCGCCTTCGCCCTCTGGTCGGGCTCGCGGGCCGTCAACGTCTTCATCGACACCATCACCGTGATGTACGGGCTCGACGGCCAGCGCGGCATCGTCAAGACCCGGTTGCTGGCCTTCCTGCTCTACGTGATCGCCCTCGTGATCGGCGCGATCGTGCTGCCGCTGATGGTGGCGGGGCCGGACGCCGTCGTCCGCTGGGTGCCCTGGAGCACGGAAGTGATCGCGGTGCTGTACTGGCCGACGGTCACCCTGCTGTCCATCGCCTTCCTGACCACGCTGTACCACGTGTCCGTACCCGTGCGCTCCCCGTGGATCGAGGACGTGCCGGGCGCGCTGGTGGCGCTCGCCATGTGGGTGCTGGGCTCGTTCCTGCTGCGGATCTACCTGACCAACACCGTCGAGGGCCCGACCATCTACGGATCGCTGGCCGCGCCGGTCGCGGTCCTGCTGTGGATCGGCGTGTCGGCCTTCGCCGTCCTGGTCGGCGCGGCCGTCAACGCCGCCATCGACCGCGTCTGGCCGTCCGTGGCCACCGCCGCGGCCCGCGAGGCGAACGAGCGGGCCCGGGAAGCGGAGGCCGCGCAGCTGGTCGCGCGGGCCGCCGCCTGGCGGGCGCTGGCCGAGGGCGAGTCGGAGGACGACGACGAGGGCGACGCCGGGATGCCGTCCGAGTTCCCGGAGCGCTGGTCGAACTTCCTGCCGCCGGAGGACTACTCCTCCCGCCTGCGCAAACACTGAGCACCGGACCAGCCGTAGCCTGGCGCTGTGCACGGGGAGCAGGGGTACGAGGAGCAGCGGTACCAGGAGCGGCCGTCCCTGCTGGTGCCCGGCGCGATCGTGTGGCGACGGGCCGGGGCGCCCGGCGGGCCGGTCCTGCCCGACGGCTGCATGGACCTGCTGTGGGTCGACGGGCGGCTGCTGGTGGCCGGCCCCGACACCGGCCCGCACCCCGTCGGGGAGGTGCCGGGCGGGGCCTTCGCCGGGCTGCGGTTCGCCCCCGGTACGGCGCCCGCGCTGCTCGGCGTACCGGCGTACGAGCTGCGGGACCGGCGGGTCGAGCTGGCCGACCTCTGGCCGGGTCCCGAGGTGCGGGCCCTCGCAGAGCGGATGAGTGCGTACGAGGACCCCGGCGTGGGGCTGGAGCGGCTGGCCCGCAGCCGCGCGGACCGGAGCGCGGCCCCCGACCACCTCGCCGCCCGGGTGGCGGCCGGGCTCCGTGCGGGGGAGTCGGTGGCCGCCGTGGCCGCGGCGGTCGGCCTCGGGACGCGCCAGCTGCACCGGCGCTCCCTCGACGCCTTCGGCTACGGACCCCGCACGCTCGGGCGGGTGCTGCGGCTCCAGCGGGCGCTTGAGCTGGCCCGCCAAGGGCTGCCGCAGGCCGAGGTGGCGTACCGGGCCGGGTACGCGGACCAGGCCCATCTCGCCCGCGAGGTGCGGGCGCTGGCCGGGACCACCCCGGGGGCCTACGCGGCGGCCCACACCCAGGCCCACACCCAGGCCTACGCCCCGGCGGGCGCTTCGGCCGGGGCGAACAGCGAGACGCCGCAGCCGTCCGGGTCGAGCACGACGGCGTAGCGCTGTCCCCAGAAGGCGTCCCAGGGCTCCAGGTGGCCCTTGTACCCGGCATCCGTCAGCTCCGCGTACACCGCGTCCACCTCTGCGGGGGAGTCGCACAGGAACGCCAGGTCCCGCCGGCTGTCCTCGGCGGGACGGGTCCAGGAGGGGTCGAAGGAGCGGACGACGTCCTCCGTGTCCCAGGCGATCCGGAGCCGGCCGGGGAGGACGACCTCCACATGCGGCTGTTCCTCCGCCCCGGCCGGGATGTCCAGGCCCAGGCGGCGGTAGAAGGCGAGCGAGGCGGCCATGTCGGAGACGACCAGGCCGAACAGGTCGAGTCGGGGAGTCATGCGCCCAGGCTAGGAGCCGCCG
Organism: Streptomyces sp. NPDC051364; assembly: GCF_040682115.1. Classification (NCBI taxonomy): domain Bacteria; kingdom Bacillati; phylum Actinomycetota; class Actinomycetes; order Kitasatosporales; family Streptomycetaceae; genus Streptomyces; species Streptomyces sp. NPDC051364. The sequence continues at coordinate 12,585 of NZ_JBFBAH010000002.1, forward strand.
CGCCCACCGGTCTTGAACGAATCGGACATGCGTGCCGAACGGGCGCCGGAAAAGAATTGGCGGGCTCCTGAGCGCACTTGCTACGTTGATCGTGTTCCCGCCGATCGGCGCGGAACTGCCAGCACGTGCATGACCCGGAGGTGAGTTCATTGAGGACTGTCGTCACGCAGGGCGCGGACCGCTCCCAGAAGACCATCAATGTCACTTCCGTGGTCTCCGGCTGACCTCACACCTCTTCGCGCGCCGCTGAGCGCGCGCTGCCGGGGCCACCCTGTGAAGGGTTTCCCCTTGTCTTTCTCTTCTTCCCCGTCATTTCCGTCTTCTTCGTACGCGCACGCCCTCACCCCCCTCGGCTGGGACGAGGCGTGGGAGGCCGAGTTCGCCCCGTACACCGACCAGGGTCTGGTGCCCGGCCGCGTGGTGCGGGTGGACCGCGGCCGGTGCGACGTCATGACCGCGGACGGCATCGTCCGCGCCGACACCGCCTTCGTCACCCCGCACGACCCGCTCCGCGTCGTCTGCACCGGTGACTGGGCCGTCGTCGAGGCGGCCGGCAACCCCCGGTACGTGAAGACGTACCTGCCGCGCCGGACCGCCTTCGTACGCTCCACCTCCTCGCAGCGCTCCGAGGGGCAGATCCTGGCCGCCAACGTCGACCACGCGGTCATCGCGGTCTCGCTGGCCGTCGAGCTCGACCTGGGCCGTATCGAGCGCTTCCTGGCCCTCGCCTGGGAGTCCGGCGCACAGCCGCTGGTCGTCCTGACCAAGGCGGACCTCGTACCGGACCCGGTGACGCTCTCGCACCTGGTCCAGGACGTGGAGACCACGGCGCCGGGCGTCGACGTCCTCACCGTCTCCTCCCACACCGGGGAGGGCACGGACGTACTGGCGGCCGTCGTCGCCGGCGGTACGAGCGTGCTGCTCGGCATCTCCGGCGCGGGCAAGTCCACGCTGGCGAACGCGCTGCTCGGCTCCGACGTCATGGACGTGCAGGCCACGCGTGACGTGGACGGCAAGGGCCGGCACACGACGACCACCCGCAACCTGCTGGCCCTGCCCGGCGGGGGCGTCCTCATCGACACGCCGGGACTGCGGGGCGTCGGCCTGTGGGACGCCGAGGCCGGGGTCGGCCAGGTCTTCTCCGAGATCGAGGAGTACGCGGCCGACTGCCGCTTCCACGACTGCGCGCACGAGGCCGAGCCGGGGTGCGCGGTGCTCGAGGCGGTCGAGGCCGGCGCACTGCCGGAGCGGCGCCTGGAGAGCTACCGCAAGCTGCTCCGGGAGAACCAGCGGATCGTCGCCAAGACGGACGCCAGGATCCGCTCCGAGATCCGCCGGGACTGGCGGATGAAGTCGGCGATCGGCCGGGCCAATTACGCGGCGAAGCACAACGGCCGCTTCTGACCCCGACGCAGCCCGGGGCCCGGCCCCTGCTCCGGCAGGGGCCGGGCCCCGGGCCGGGCGTCAGGTCTCCAGGCCCCAGGCGATCACCCGCTCCGGGTGGATCCGGATCACCTCCGGGCTGAAGTGCGGGCCCAGCGTGTGCGGGCCCACCTCCAGGGTGGCGCGACCGCGGACCTCGATCCCGCGGACCCGCCACGGCCGGGTGCTCACGAGATCGTCCACCACCAGCGCGAGCCGCGGGTTGCCCTGGAGGTTCCGCCACTTCTTCGTCGATCCCATCGCCAGGCCGCCGACCAGGATCGTCCCGTCCTCCTGCGGGAAGAACCCCACCGGGTTCGCCTGCGGCTGCCCGGCCGCGTCCACCGTCGCCAGCCGCCCCAGCCGCTGCGACCCCAGGTACGCCAGCTCCGCCTCGCTGAAACCCTTGAACTCCGTCATACGCACCAGCCTCGCAGCGCCGCAGTCACACCGCATCCGGCCTGCGGCCGAGCCGTGCCTGGGCCCATGGCCTTAAGCCGTGAACACCAGCGAGGCGTTGTGCCCGCCGAAACCGAACGCGTTGGCCAGCGCGGCCGGCACCCGGCCGTGCCGCGCGGAGCCCCGGACCACGTCCAGGCCGATGCCCGGGTCGAGGGCGTCGAGGTTGCGGGTCGCCGGGATCGCCCCGTCCCGTACCGCGAGGATCGCCGCTATCGCGCCGACCGCCCCGGCGGCACCGAACAGGTGCCCCGTCATCGACTTGGTCGCCGTCACCGCCGGGTGTGTGCCCACCGCCTCGGTGACGGACCGTGCCTCCACCAAGTCCCCCGACGGCGTGGACGTGGCATGTGCGTGGACGTGCGCGATGTCCGAGGGGGCGAGCCCGGCGGCGGCCAGCGCCAGCCGCATCGCCCGTACCTGGCCCTCCGCGTGCGCTGCCGTGATGTGGTGCGCGTCGGAGGTCACCCCGGCCCCGGCCAGCGTCGCGTGGACCCGGGCCCCGCGCGCCGCTGCGAAGGCGGCCCGCTCCAGGACGACCACGCCCGCGCCCTCCCCGATGACGAACCCGTCCCGGCCGGTGTCGAACGGCCGGGAGGCGGCCGCCGGGTCGTCGTTGCGCGTGGAGTGCGCCTTGGCCTGGGCGAATCCGGCCAGCGGCAGCGGATGGATGCAGGCCTCCGTGCCGCCGGCGACCACGACGTCGGCCCGGCCGAGGCGGATCAGGTCCAGGCCCAGCGCGATCGCCTCCGCGCCCGAGGCGCAGGCGCTGACCGGGGTGTGCGCGCCGCCGCGCGCACCGAGGTCGATGCTCACCCATGCCGCCGGACCGTTCGCCATCAGCATCGGCACGGTGTGCGGCGAGACCTTCCGCACACCCGCGGACTCCAGTACGTCGTCCTGCCCGAGCAGGGTCAGCGCCCCACCCGTCCCGGTCCCGATGACCACGGCGAGCCGCTCCGGCTCCACCTCCGGCCGCCCGGCTGCGGCCCACGCCTCCCGCGCGGCGACCAGCGCCAGCTGCTCGCACCGGTCCATCCGCCGTGCCTGTACCCGGTCCAGTACCTCACCCGGCTCCTGCCGCAGCCGCCCCGCGATCCGTACGGGCAGCGCGGCGGCCCACTCCTCCTCGATGGGCCCGATGCCGTTCTCGCCGCGCAGCATCGCCCGCCACGTCGTCTCCACGTCCCCGCCGAGCGGGGTGGTGGCCCCGAGCCCGGTGACGGACACGCCCGCGTGGTCAGCGTTCATGACTCATCCCCTTGTGGTCTTCTCACAGTTGGTCGGACTGCTGTCCCTTCCACTGTGACAAGCAGGGACCTGCGAAGCAGGCAAGATGATCAACGGACTCGGCGTCCGGGAATTGTCGGGTTACGCCATGGCGGTCCGTCAGCCGACCAGTACCGCCCCGACCCACGCGCCCACCACCATCAGGCACGCGAGCAGCTCCACCAGCACGCTCGTCCCCACCGCCCGCATCACCGCCCGCACCGAGGCCCAGGCCTCGCCGTGCGTGCCCAGCCGCAGCCGCTCGCACAGGTAGATGCCCCCCACGAACCCCGGAACAGCCCCCAGCACCGGCACCACCACGAAGCCGAGCAGCGCGCCGGCGCCCGCGTACACCGCCATCCGGCGGCTGACCCCCACCCCGCGCAGCCGCCGCGGCGGCAGCTGCCACTCGATCACCTGGACCACCAGCAGCAGCGCCGTCGTCGAGACCAGCAGGGACCACGCCAGCGCCGAGCGCTCGTGCAGCGCCCACCACAGCACGCCCGCCCACACCAGCCAGGTCCCCGGAACACCCGGGACCAGTACCCCGAGCACCCCGAGCAGCAGCACCAGCCCCACCAGGAGCAGCTGAGGCAGATCCATGCGCTCAGCCTGACCGACCAGGGGCTGTCGGGCCACCCAGCTGTCGGGCCACCCAGCTATCGGGCCACCCAGCCCCGTTCGTACGCATGCCAGCCCAACTGGAGCCGGGTCGTGACCCCGGACAGCTCCATCAGGCCCTTGACCCGCCGCTGCACCGTCCGCAGCCCCAGCTCCAGGTGCTTCGCCACGCTCGCGTCCGTCATGCCGGCCAGCAGCAGCGTCAGGATCTCCAGGTCCGTGGTGTCGGGGATGCCCTCGGACACCTCCGCCCCGTCAGCCCCCAGCCGCAGCGGCAGCGCCTCCCGCCACACCGCCTCGAACAGCCCCGTCAGGGACTCCAGCAGCCCCGACGCGTGCACCACCAGCGCCGCCGGCTCCGCCCCGGGCCCCGTCAGCGGCACGAGCGCGAGCGACCTGTCCGCGATCACCAGCCTGGTCGGGACCTGCCCTGTCACCCGGACCCCCTCGCCCCGCGCGAGCGCCGTCGACGCCTCCCGGATGCCGGTCGGCAGGGTCAGCACGTCCCGCTCGATGACCACCCGGTACTCGACGCCCCGTGCGGCGGCCTGCTCCTCCGCCTCGTTGTCCATCCCCGTCACCACCTGGGGCCGGCTGCTGACCAGGGCGCACACCTCCTCCACCGCGCCCACCTGGAGCTGGTGGAAGCGGTGCGCCACCGCGCTCGCCCCCGTCACCACCTCGACCAGGTCGTGCACCGACGGCTCGGACGCCTCCGCCCGGTACTCCTGCGCCAGCAGCGCCGCCGCCAGCTCCGCCTGCTCCAGCTCGTGCCGCTGCTGCGTCAGCAGCGCCCCCAGCGCCACCCCCGGCGGGGCCGCCACCCAGCGTCCCGGCCGGGCCGAGGACTGCGCCGCCAGCCCGTGCCGCTCCAGGTGCCGCAGCGCCCGCTCGGTCTGCGGCACCGGCAGTGCCAGCCGGTGCGCCAGGTCCGGTATCTCCGCAGCCCCCAGCGCCACCAGCGCGCGGTACGCCGACTCCTGGCCCTCGTCCAGGCCTATCGCACTCAGCAACCGGTCCCACCCACCTTCTCGACGCCGTTCCTGGCGGGAAGCGGCCACGGCGCAAACCCGCCGCGGACATCATCGCCGCACCTCCCGGCTCTCTGCCAGGGTGACGCCACCGCAGCACCAACATCCGCCGGTCAGAAGCCACTTGCGGGCAGCTTTGCCATGCGATGTAGCAATTGGCCGGAATTCACCTGGGGAGAGCGATGCGCCCGATATCGCGCACGGTACTGGGAGCGGCCGGCGCGGCCGTCCTGGCCGTCACCGCCGTCGGCCCGTCGGCGGCACAGCCGATCGACGGAGCGCCTGGAGGAGCGGGGAGGAGACCGATCGCCGGGAGCGAGGCGGCCGGACAGCAGCCCACGGCCCCCGTCACCGTGACCCTGGTCACCGGCGACCGGATCCTGGTGTCCACCGACCCGGCCGGCCGCACCGCCGCCACCGCGATGCCGCGCGAGGACGGCTCGCAGCCGCTCGTGCAGACCCGCCAGAGCGGCAAGGACCTGTACGTGTACCCCGAGAGCGCGGTCAAGGCCCTCGCCGCCGGCACGGTCGACCAGGAGCTGTTCAACGTCACCGGCCTGATCCGGCAGGGCTACGACGACGCACACGCCAAGAAGCTCCCGCTCATCGCGGTCTACGGCGGCTCCGTCGACCTGGCGCGCAGCGCACCACCCACCCCGCGCGGCGCCGAACGCTCCCTCGTCCTCGGCTCCATCGGCGCCGTCGCCCTCGCCGCCGACAAGGCCCAGGCCGCCGCCTTCTGGGCCGACATCGCGCCCGGCCGGTCCTCCCGCGCGGCCGCCGCCGGCGGGCTGAAGAAGCTGTGGCTCGACGGCAAGGTCCGGGCGAACCTGGAGCGGTCCACCAAGCAGGTCAACGCCACCGCCGCCTGGGCCGCCGGGTACGACGGCAAGGGCACCAAGGTCGCCGTCCTCGACACCGGCACCGACCTCGAGCACCCCGACCTCAAGGGCCGCGTCGCCGCGGCGAAGAACTTCACCGACTCCGACACCAACGCCGACCGTCAGGGCCACGGCACCCACACCATTTCCACGGTCGGCGGCTCTGGAGCCGAGAGCGGCGGCGCCAGGAAGGGCGTCGCGCCGGGCACCGAACTGCTCAGCGGCAAGGTCCTCAACGACCAGGGCTACGGCCTCGAATCGTGGATCATCGCGGGCATGGAGTGGGCCGTCGAGAGCAAGGCCGACGTGGTCTCCATGAGCCTCGGCGACCCCTCCCAGACCACGTGTGACGACCCCATGTCGGCCGCCGCCGAGCGGCTCGCGCAGAGCAACGACACCCTCTTCGTGATCGCCGCCGGCAACTCCGGCCCCGGCAACAACACCGTCTCCTCGCCGGGTTGCGCCCCCAGCGTGCTGACCGTCGGCGCCGTCGACCGCGACGACACCACGGCCTCCTTCTCCAGCCGCGGCCCCGCCGGACTCCAGCACACCCTCAAGCCCGAGATCGCCGCGCCGGGCGTCGGGATCTCCGCCGCCGCCATGGGCGGGCGCGGGGTGTACGCGTACCAGTCCATGTCCGGCACCTCGATGGCCACCCCGCACGTCGCCGGCGCCGCGGCCATCGTCAAGCAGCGCCACCCCGACTGGAGCGCCCAGCAGGTCAAGGCCGCCCTCGTCGGCTCCGCGAACTCCGGCGTCCCCGGGGACGTGCGCCAGACCGGCGGCGGCCGCCTCGATGTCAAGGCCGCCGTCGACACCACCGTGACCGGCGCCCCGTCCGTCCAGGGCGGCACGTACAACTGGCCGCAGGACCGCAGCGACCGGACGACCGTCGAGATCCCGTACACCAACTCGGGCACCCGGCCCGTCACCCTGAACCTCGCCGTCGAGAAGGTCACCGGCAACGACGGCTCGGCCGTCCGCAGCCGGATCGCAGGCCTGGACCGTCGTACGGTGACCGTCCCGGCCGGCGCCACCGTCAAGGTGCCGCTCGCCCTCGACCCTTCGGCCCGGCTGGAGCGCTCCCAGTACGGGGACGTCACCGGCCGCGTCGTCGCCACCGCGGACGGCGTGCACGTCTCCACCCCCTTCTCGCTGTACGTGGAGCCGGAGACCGTCACCCTGCGCGTCAAGCTGATCGACCGCGCGGGCAAGCCCGCCGCCGGACCGTCCTCCCTCGACGTCATCGGCACCGACGACGCCAGTGGCGAGCGCCGCTTCAACGACGGCGCCGTGGACCAGGTCTACCGGATGCGCCCGGGCTCGTACTTCCTCTCCAGCTTCATCGGCACCCTCGACGCCGGTGACGGAGCCACGCTGTACGACTCCCTCACCTACCTGGGCCGCCCGCAGGTGGAGGTCAAGAAGGACACCGTGATCGTGCTGGACGCCCGCAAGGCGGCCCGGCTCTCGATCGCCACCGACCGGCCGACCGAGGCCCGCAGCACCACCCTCGCCTTCTCCCGGTACTGGGACGAGTCCTGGCTGCACGCCGGCACGGCGATGGGCGGGCGCACCATACGCGGCTACTACGCCTCGGTCGAAGGCCGGGCGCACGAGGGCGAGTTCGAGTTCGGCAGCTACTGGCGCGCGGCCGCGCCGCTGATCTCCGAGCTGAAGGCCGCAGGCGGCCCGGCGCTGCACCCGATCACCGCCTCCACCGGCAGCGACAACCTCGACGGAACCGGCAGCGCGCCGCTCGTCGACGCGGGCTCCGGCACCCCGGACGAGCTCGCCGCCGCCGGAGCCAAGGGCGCGATCGTGCTGGTCAAGGCCGAGGACGGGGCGCTGTACGAGGTCGCGAACAACGCGAAGGCGGCCGGGGCCAAGGCCGTCCTCGCCCACCGTGACGCCCCCGGCCGCTGGGTCGGCTTCACCGGCTACGCGGGAGGCTCCCTCCCGGCCCTGACCATAGAGCAGCCGGAGGCGAAGGCGCTGCTCGCCGAGCTCTCGGCCGGCAAGGTCACGCTGAACTGGAAGGGCAGCGCGAAGAGCCCGTACGTCTACAACCTGGCGCAGGTGGAGAAGGGCGCGGTACAGGGGGACCGCACGTACCGGGTGCGCGACCGCGACCTCGGCTCCGCCGAGTCCACCTACCACTCGATGGGCGTCGCCGCCGACTTCGTCGACCTGACCGGCGCCTACCGGCCGCTCGGCAACGCCGTGTACTTCGGCGGCCTGGACACCGTAGCCGTCCCGGGCAAGCGCACCGAGTTCTACTCCGCCGGGGACACCGCCTGGGACCACATGGTCTCCAGCAGCTTCCCGTGGGGCGAGTTCATGACCGACCAGCAGCGCACGTACGCCAAGGGCGGCAAGCGCAGCGAGAGCTGGTACGACGGGGTCGTCGGCCCGGTCGCCGGCCGCAACCTCGCGGGCAGGCCGCAGCCGGCCGCCGAACGGCAGGGCAACCTGATCGGCTTCGCCTCCGCGATGTGGGGGGACACCGGGCACTTCGCGCAGCCGGGCTCCTTCGGAGACGTCGGCGGGCTCGTCCTCAAGCGGAACGGCGAGCAGATCGGCGACAGCTGGTACCCGTCGGGGGTCTTCGAGGTCCCCGCGGAGGAGGCCACGTACGAACTGACACAGCAGATCGAGAAGTTCGGCCAGCCGGCGCACACCTGGCAGCGCTCGCAGGCAGTGGCAACGACATGGACCTTCGTCTCGAAGCAGGACCCGGCCCGGTACTCGCAGTCCATCCCGATCCTGTTCCCGTCGATCTCGATCCCGGCGGACGGCATGAAGACGCTGCCGGCGGCGGACGGACAGACGATCGGGCTGGGGGCCACGGGCCATGCGGGGTACGTGCCGGGCGCGCTGAAGTCGGTGAAGCTGTCGTACTCGTACGACGGTGAGCACTGGACGCAGGCACAGGTGTCCGAGCGGGGCGGCCGGTGGTCGGCGGTCGTGAACCACGCCGGGGCCGGGGCCGGCCGGCAGGTGACGCTGAAGGTGGAGCTCACCGACACGAACGGCGCTGCCGTCACCCAGACGGTCGCGCGGGCGTACGACATCCGGTAGGTCGTACGAGAGATACGGAAGGGGTCCACTGGGCGGCGGCCCGGTGGACCCCATTTCGCGTATTCGGCGTTTTCTGCCGCTCTGGGGGGCCAAGAATGAGCCCATGAGTCAGCAGGGCGCGGACGACTGGTGGCAGAAGCTGTACGAGGACCCGGACGCGGGACCGGTCCCGGACCCGGGGGACACGCTGGAGAGCCGTTTCCACTCGGCGTCGGCAGTGACATCCCCACCGGACCCGGCCCTACCGCCCCCGCGCCCCGCCCCGGCCGGGCCCCCGGGGCCGCTGCGATGGCCTGTGCCGCCCGGGCCGTCGGGGTCGGTGCCGCCTGGGCAGCCGCCGCAGGCCATGCCGCCGCCGCAGGCCATGCCGCCCGTGCCGCCGCCGCCCGTGCCGCCGCCGGGTGCTGAGCCGCCCGCGGCGCCCCCGCATGCCGTGCTGCCGGGGCCGCGGCGGGAGGCCGCGCCGGAGCCGCCGCCACCCCGGGACCCCCGGGAGCCCGGCACGACCGGATACGGCCTCGGCAGCGTGACCGTGCCCCCGGCGCTCCCGGAGGAGCCGCCCGAGCTGCCGGTCTGGCGCTGGGGCGTCCCGCGTGACACCCCGCCCGAGCCCCCGGCCCCCGCCCCCGAGCAGGTCGCGGGCTCCTGGCCCGCACGCGAACAGGACCTGGGCCCCGAGACCGCCCCCGGGCGGCCCGAGCGCGCCCCCGAGCGGGGCGCGAGCTCCTGGCCCGCCCCCGGACCGGAGTCCGTCCCGGGACCCGACGCCGGTACGGGCCCCTGGCCCCCCTGGCCCGACACCGGCTCCGGAACGGGGGCAGAGCCCGGGACGGGTGCGGCCACCGGTACCTGGCCGGTGGCCGGGGACGGCACGGGGCGTCCGCCTGAGGCCTGGGCCGACCCCGACCCCGACCCCGGCTCGGGCTCCGGCCCCGGCCTGCTGCCCCGGGCTCGTTCCGGTGCCGAGCCGGGCTCCTGGTCGGGCCCGGAGACCGAAGCGGGGCCCGATGCCGCCGCAGCGAAGCGCGGGTCCGGAGCTGACACCGGTGCCGCGCCCGAGGCCGGATCCACGGGACACGCGTGGCCCGGGGCCGGGGAGGCCACGGGGGTGAGCGCCGCCGGTGAGTCCTGGCCCGGTGCCGGTGCCGGTGCCGGGCCCGTGCTCGACGGAGGGTCGGGGGCCGCTGCCGATGACGGGCCAGGAGCTGAGGGCCGGGGTGGGGAGCGGCCTGTTGTGGGGTATCTGGGGGATCGCGCGCCCACCTATGCCGCCGAGCCCGGGGCACTGCCCCTCGCCGATCCGGGGGTGCTCGACGGGCTCGTGCCCGACACCGTCCTCGAGGGGGCCCGGCACGGGACGTACACCCTGCGCGCCACCTCCGTGCGCGGGGACTCCGCCCGGTTCCGCGGCGAGGCCCGGCGGGACTTCCTGCTGACCGCCCGCTTCGGCACCGGCGACGACGCCCTCGTCCTCGTGGCCCTCGCCGGCGGCGACCGGGCCGCCCCCGGAGCCGCCGAGGCCGCCGTCGAGCTGTGCCGCTGGATGGCATCGGCCGTCGGCCGGAGCCGGGAGCGGCTGGCCGACGACATCCGCGCCGGCCGGCGCGACGCCCTGCGCTCGGGGCTCCAGCGGCTCACCGACCGCGGCTACGGCCGCCTGCGGGCGCACGCCGCCGAGTTCGGGCTTCCGGAGGACGCGTACACCGCCGGCCTGCGCGTGCTGCTGCTCCCCATCGACCCCGAGTGCAAGACCCGGGTCTGCTTCGGCGCGGGCGCCGGCGGCCTGTTCCGGCTCCGGGCCGGGGCATGGGAGGACCTGGAGCCGGAACCGAAGCCGGAACCGAAGCCGGAGCCGGAGCCGGAATCGACCGAGACCGGCGGGGACGGGTTCCGGTTCCGGGCCGCCGTGGCCCGGCCCGGCGACACCCTGCTGCTCTGCTCCGGCGGGCTCGCCGCCCCCATGCGCGAGGAGGGCCTCCTTTCGGCCGAACTCGCGGCCCGCTGGGCCGACCCGGAACCCCCCGGCCTCGCGGCCTTCCTCGCGGACACCCAGCTCCGCCTCAAGGGCTACGCCGACGACCGGACGGCCGCCGCGGTCTGGGAGGCGTAACCCGGCGGAACGTGCATGGATGGAAGGCGCACCCGGCAGGCAACGGAAGGGGCGCCTCCATGGGCAAGCAGAACGTGGCCGAGCAGTTCATCGACATCCTCGTCCGCGCCGGCGTGCGCCGGATGTACGGAATCGTCGGCGACAGCCTGAACCCCGTCGTCGACGCCATCCGGCGTACGGGCGGCATCGAGTGGATCCAGGTCCGGCACGAGGAGACGGCTGCATTCGCCGCCGGGGCCGAGGCCCAGATCACGGGCCGGCTCGCCGCCTGCGCAGGATCCTGCGGCCCCGGCAACCTGCACCTGATCAACGGCCTCTACGACGCCCACCGGTCGATGGCCCCGGTGCTCGCGCTCGCCTCCCACATCCCCTCCGGCGAGATCGGCCTCGGCTACTTCCAGGAGACCCACCCCGACCGGCTGTTCACCGAGTGCAGCCACTACAGCGAGCTGATCTCCAACCCGCAGCAGATGCCCCGGGTGCTCCAGACCGCCATCCAGCACGCCATCGGCCGCAGCGGCGTCGGCGTGATCTCGCTGCCCGGCGACATCGCCTCCCTCCCGGCCCCGGACAAGAGCATCGAGCACGCGCTCGTGACCGCGCGGCCGACCGTACGCCCCGGCGACGGGGAGATCGAGAAGCTGGTCCGGCTGATCGACGAGGCCGAGAAGGTCACGCTGTTCTGCGGCAGCGGCACCGCCGGGGCGCACGCCGAGGTCATGGAGTTCGCGGGCCGGGTCAAGGCGCCCGTCGGGCACGCCCTGCGCGGCAAGGAGTGGATCCAGTACGACAACCCGTACGACGTCGGCATGAGCGGGCTGCTCGGCTACGGCGCCGCCTACGAGGCCACGCACGAGTGCGACCTGCTGATCCTGCTCGGCACGGACTTCCCGTACAACGCCTTCCTGCCCGACGACGTGAAGATCGTCCAGGTCGACATCCGCCCCGAACACCTGGGCCGACGCTCGCAGTTGGACCTCGCCATCTGGGGAGACGTACGGGAGACCCTGCGCGCCCTGAACGCCCGGGTGAAGGCCAAGACGGACCGCCGCTTCCTGGACCGGATGCTGAAGAAGCACGCGGACGCCCTGGAGGGCGTGGTCAAGGCGTACACGCGCAAGGTGGAGAAGCACACCCCGATCCACCCCGAGTACGTGGCCTCGGTTCTCGACGAACTCGCGGACGACGACGCTGTGTTCACCGTCGACACGGGCATGTGCAACGTGTGGGCGGCACGCTATCTTTCCCCGAACGGCAAGCGGCGCATCATCGGCTCCTTCAGCCACGGCTCCATGGCCAATGCCCTCCCGCAGGCCATCGGCGCACAGTTCACGGACCGCGGCCGTCAAGTGGTGTCGATGTCGGGCGACGGCGGTTTCTCGATGCTGATGGGAGATTTCCTCACCCTGGTGCAGTACGACCTGCCCGTCAAAGTGGTCCTCTTCAACAACTCATCCCTCGGGATGGTCGAGTTGGAGATGCTGGTTTCCGGCCTGCCCTCGTACGGAACGACCAATCACAACCCGGATTTCGCGGCGATCGCGCGCGCGGCGGGCGCCTTCGGGGTCCGGGTGGAGAAGCCCAAGCAGCTCACCGGGGCTCTGAAGGACGCGTTCCGGCACAAGGGACCCGCCTTGGTGGACGTGGTGACCGATCCCAACGCCTTGTCCATTCCGCCAAGGATCAGCGCCGAGATGGTGACCGGTTTTGCACTTTCGGCCAGCAAGATCGTGCTGGACGGAGGGGTGGGCCGGATGATCCAGATGGCTCGATCCAACCTGCGCAACGTGCCGCGCCCGTAAGCCCGCAGGAGTGCGGATTGCCCCGGCGGGCATGCATCCCGTAGACCAGTTCGAGATGCATGGGACACGGGGGAGGTACATCGCCGTGCGGGTGGGGGCGAAGACCGGGAAGCAGTGGAGAAGAGAGTGGCCCGTACCGCGTAAACCGTCCGTCGAGGACGGGGGAGCGGTGGACGCGCTGGAGATCAGCCGGAGCGTACGCCGGGCGGATCTCAAGGCTGTGGGCGAAGTGCGCCGGGCATTACGGGAGTTGATGCGCCACCGGTGCCCGGCCGACACCGCGGAGGTGGCGGAGCTGCTGATCACCGAGCTCGTCACCAATGCCCTCGTCCACACCGACCAGGGCGCAGAGGTGTCCGCGCGGCTCGCCGCGGACCGGCTGAGGGTGGAGGTCCGGGACCACGCCTCGCGCCGGCCCCGGCCGTACGTACCGACCGCCGACGCCGGTACGCACGGCCGGGGACTGATGCTGGTCCAGGCCCTCGCCGATGCCTGGGGCGTGGACACGCCGGTGCAGGCCGGCGGCAAGGTGGTGTGGTTCGAGCTGGACGGCACCCTCGGGATGTACGGCGGGGCGTAGGGACGTACGGCGGAACGTACGGCGGAACGTACGGCGGAGGGCCCGCCTGACCGGCGGGCCCTCCGAGGTCCTGGGTGGGGTGCAGCCGTCAGCCGAACTGCTGTTCCAGATCCTTGAGTTTGCGCTCGAGCGAGTCGAGGCGGGGGATGGTCTGGGTGTCGTCCTCGGCGGTGAGGTCCACCGTCCGGGGGCCGGTCACCTCAGCGACCTCGGTCCGGTGCACGGCCTGCAGGGAGGGCCGGCGGCGTGGGGCGGGCAGCTGTCCCGTTTCCGCTATGGCCGGCTCCGCGCCGACCGGCGCGGAGCCCGACCCGGGGGCCAGCCCCGGCACGTCGACCTGGCGGGCGCGGGATCGCCCGAACGCCCGGTTCTGCCGGCCCAGGGCCTTGATGCGGGCCCGGTCCAGCCGGTTCTGGTCGCGCCTGCGGTGGCGGTCCTGCTCCCGCTCGCGCTTGTCCTCGCGCACCTCGTCGACGGCCTCGTCGAGGGTGCGCACCCCCTCCAGCAGCATGAGCGACCAGGCGCCGAAGGTCTCCCGGGGGGCCCGCAGCCAGCGGACCATCCGGATCTGCGGCAACGGCCGCGGGATCAGGCCCTGTTCGCGCAGCGCCGCCCGGCGGGTCTGCTTGAGGGCGCGGTCGAAGAGCACGGCCGCCGAGAGCGACATTCCGGAGAAGAACTGCGGGGCCCCGTCGTGCCCGGCGCCGCGCGGCGCGTGCACCCAGTTGAACCAGGCGGCCGCGCCCGCGAACAGCCAGACCAGCATGCGGGAGCCGAGGGCCGCGTCACCGTGGCTGGCCTCGCGGACGGCGAGCACCGAGCAGAACATGGCGGCGCCGTCGAGGCCGAAGGGGACCAGGTACTCCCAGCCGCCGGAGAGGTTCAGGTTCTGCCGGCCGAAGCCGACCAGTCCGTGGAAGGAGAGCGCGGCGGCCACCGCCGCGCAGCAGAACAGCAGGACGTAGGAGGCGGTTCCGTAGACGGCTTCCTTGCGCCGCCGCCGCTCTTCGCTGCGCTCCCAGGTGTCGTCGGCCGCGGCCTTTTCGCCTTCCCGCTTGCCCCGGGCCAGTACCGCAACTGCCGCAAGTACGCCCAGGATCAGCAGGCTGCCGGGCAGCAGCCAGTCCAGCGATATGTCGGTCAGTCTCATGCGGATGTCCCTTGCCTCTGCCTCGCGTGTGCGGCCTTCCGGGAGCCATGGTGGCGCAGGAGATCGGCTCGGCATGCGGGTTTCGGGGCAAGTGGACGCCATCGGGGTGTGGGGCCCGCCGGATAGGGTGTTGTAGCTCGAACTGCCGCTCGTACTGCCAGAGTTGTGTTCGATTACGGTCAGCCGGACGAGTGGGTTCAGATGTCAGGCGGCAGCCGTGAGGCGGACGATGCGATCCGCATCGCAGGTGCGGGGGCACGTGGTGCAGGTGTCCTCGGGCCGGATCGTGTAGAAGAGGCAGCAGCTGGCCCGGTCCCGGGTGGGCAGCGGTTCGCCGTCCGGGCCGGAGAGCATGCGGAATGCCGCGCCGGCGGTGTACGGAGCCGTCCTGCCGGGCAGCAGCGCCTCCAGCTCGGCCCGGGCCCGGCGCTCCTCGCCCACGAGCTTGCCCAGGTGCCAGACGCCCGAGACGATCTCGTCCGTCACCATGCCCCACAGGGCGCGGCGCCCGCGCCGCATGCGCGGGCCGAAGCCGTCCAGGAGGGGCTCGAGGTGCTGGGCCACCGCAGCCCGCACCTCACCGCGCAGCGCCTCCTCGTCGGGCACGACACGGGCCCCGGGGAGAGCGGCCGCCGGATCGTCCGGCAGGCAGGCGAAGGACTCGATGCGCACGCTCATGCGCCCCTGGGTCCGGTGGAAGGCCACGTGCTCTGCCGACAGCCGGGGCACCCGCCGGTGGAGGAACCAGGGGGCCGTGATCAGCAGGCACGCGGGCCATGCGTACCGGTGCAGGCCGAAGGTGGCCACGACGTCGGGGCGGGCCTGGCGGCCGTAGTCCCGCAGGACCTGGGCGTCGTCCCAGGCGAGGTACCCGTCCAGCTCGGCTCCGGCCGCCGCGAGCGCGTCCGCACCGACCCACCCCACACCGCGAGGGGCGGCCTCGTGCGCTGCGCGCTCGGTGACCTGCAGCCTGTCGTACACCTGCGACAGGCGTGCGTACGCGTCCGCCACCGGAGAGCCGGCCGGGGGCGGGGCGACGGCGGAGCTGTCGGGCATGGCGGAACCACCGATTCACGCGGACGCTAGGGGCAAAGGTAAGCCTTACCTTAGCTGATCTCGGTGGCCTGTACCAGCACTTGCCGGATCGATTCACCTATTCTCTGAGGGCCCAGGTCGAACCCAGAGGAGGACCGAGTGCACGAAGCGGCCCACGTCGGGGTGACGGCGCTGATCCCGACGCAGAAGGTGCTGCGCCATTCGGTGCGCGCGCAGGTGCTGGACGCGCTGCGTGCCGCGCTCGTCGACGGCGAGCTGGTGCCGGGGGAGATCTACTCCGGGCCGGCGCTGGGGGAGCGCTTCGGCGTCTCCGCGACGCCCGTGCGCGAGGCGATGCAGCAACTGGCGCTCGAGGGGGCGGTGGAATGTCTGCCGAACCGGGGCTTCCGGGTGCTGTCGCGTACGCCGCGGGCCCTGGCGGAGCTGGCGGAGGTCCGCGCGCTGCTGGAGGTGCCGGTGATGCTGCGGCTGGCCCGTACGGTCCCGGCGGAGGCCTGGTCGGCGCTGCGGCCGGCGGCGGCCGCCACGGCCGAGGCCGCCACGGCCGGTGACCTCCCGGGGTACGCGGATGCGGACCGGGCCTTCCACCGGGAGGTCCTCTCCCTGGGCGGGAACGACCAGCTGGTCCAGGTCGCGGAGGAACTGCACCGCCGGTCCCAGTGGCCGCTGCCGGGTGCTCCGCGGGTCCGCAGGGCGGACCTCGTCGCGGACGCGGCGGAGCACTCGGCCCTGCTGGAGGCCCTGATCGCAGGCGACCTCCCGCTGATCGAACCCCTGATCCGCAACCACTTCACCGGCACCTGACCGGGGCCCCGCACGGGCCCGCGCCGTCAGGTCGCCGGAGCCGGGTGGAGCTGGTCCGCCAGCCAGGTGGGGATTCCGCCCAGGAGGTGGAACAGGCGGCGGGCCTCCGCGCGGAGGCGGGCGGCCTCCGGTTCCGGCTCGGCTTCGGCCAGCGCCGCCAGCGCCGGTGCCGTGCCGATCAGGAAGCCCAGCTCCTCCCGGATGCGCAGGGACTCCGCGAAGCCCTTGCGGGCCTCCGCCACCTCCCCGTCCCGCAGGGCCAGCGCCGCCAGGTGCCGCCAGGTGAACGACAGGAGGAGGGTGTCCCCGTGGGCCAGGGCCCCGGCGTGGGCGCGGCGGTACGCGGGCCGGGCCGACTGGGGGTCGTCCGCCAGGTGTTCCGCGACCAGGCCGCGGCGGAAGTCCAGCAAGGGCCGCGTCCGGGACCCCGGGGACAGCAGCGCCGCCGCCCGGCCCAGCGCCGACCGGGCCTCGTCCGAGCGGTCGCGGACCCCGAGCACGGTGGCCGCGTACGCCAGCTGCCCCCGCTCGCACGCCGCCGAGCCCCGCTCGTCGTCGTCCCGGGCCACCGCCTCCGCGACCCGCAGCGCGTCCTCCGCCTCCGCCCAGCCCTGCCCGGTGAACAGGCACCGCTCGACCAGCAGCGCGGTCCGCTGCACGGCCGCGCCGGCGTCGGGCAGGTGCGGCGTCAGCAGGGCCGCCGCGTCGGTCCAACAGCCGCGCGAGCGCAGCCGCCATATCGCCCGCTGGAGGGGGTCGTCTCCCCCGGTAGTTCCGGCACCGGACATGGCGGTATCCGCCACATTGCCCTCCCCAAAGCAACCAAGCAGCACGTCGTCGAGCCCTGGGCCGAAATGAGAGCACGGATCGACGGCTTCGGCCAAGGGGTCGGGTGAACTCTTTCACAAAGTCCGGACGCCGCGTCAGGCACCCGGCACCGCCCCTGGCCGGATCTGCTCAGCTCATCCGCAGTGCCAGGAAGAAGTCGAGCTTGTCTTCCAGCCGCGAGAGGTCACGCCCCGTCAACTGCTCGATTCGCCCGACCCGGTAGCGCAGCGTGTTGACGTGCAGGTGCAGCCGCGTCGCACACCGCGTCCACGAGCCGTCGCAGTCCAGGAACGCCTCCAGCGTCGGAATGAGCTCCGCGCGGTGGCGGCGGTCGTAGTCCCGCAGCGGGTCCAGCAGGCGCGCCGTGAAGGCCCGGCGCACGTCGTCCGGGACGAACGGCAGCAGCAGTACGTGCGAGGCCAGCTCGTGGTGGCCCGCCGCGCAGACCCGGCCCGGGCGCGCCGCGGCGACCCGGCGGGCGTGCCGGGCCTCCTCCAGCGCCCCGCGCAGCCCCTCCGCGGAGTGCACGGCCGCGCTGACGCCCAGCGTGATCCGGCCGTCGTCGGCGAGGCCCGCCTGCAGGGGCTCCCGTACGGCGGAGAGCAGCTCGTCGGCGTGCAGGGCGCGGTCCGGGCCGCCCTTCTCCTCGCCGGGCTCCCCGGGCAGCGAGGGCAGCGGTACGAGCGCGATGGCCTCGTCACCCGCATGGGCCACCGCGATCCGGTCCGAGGGCTCGGGCCCCGAGACGGACGGGTCGACCAGGATCTCCTCCAGCAGCGACTGGGCCACCGGGCCGCCGGGGATGTCCCCGCCGTCCCAGTCGACCCGCGCCACGACGACCTGCCAGTGCGGGGCGGTGCCCAGCCCCGGCAGCAGCACCGGGGCCGCGACCCGCAGGCGGGCGGCGATCTCGGCGGGCGCGGCGCCCGTCTGGACCAGCTCGAGCACCTCCTGGGCGAGCCGGCGGCGCACCGTACGGGCCGCGTCGCGCCGGTCCCGCTCGACGGCGATCAGCTGGGTCACGCCCTGGAGCAGGTCGAGCCGCTCGGCGGGCCAGTCGCCCGCGTTCGCCTCGACGGCCAGCAGCCAGTCCGAGAGCACGCTCTCGCGCACGTCACGGGCCCCGGGGCCGCCCGGGGCCCGCCCCGCTCCCCTGATCGGGAACAGGGAGTAGGTAATACCCTGGATGGAGATCCGGTGCGGGCCCCTGCGCCCGGTGCGGACCGCCGCCAGGTGCTCGCCGGCCAGCGTCGCGCAGACGCCTGGTGCCAGGGGTTCTCCCGCTCCGGCGATCTGCCGGCCCGTGGGGGACAGAACCCAGGCGCGCAGATCGAGGTCGGTGGTGAGCAGATCGAGCACCACGTCGGGTCCACCGCCCGCGGGGCCCGAGGTCATCAGGCGGCGGTGCCGGTCCACGACGGCCGCAAGATCGCCCGCGCGCTCCCCCGAGACCTGCCGCACCACATACTCGGTGATCGTGGCGAATGCAACGTCTTCGTTCACAGCGAACAAGGGCAGCCGGTTGCGCCGACAGGCTGAAACGAGATCGTCGGGGATGTCCCCGAGCTCCGCCTCGCCGGCCGCGAGGCCCGCGACGCCCGCGCTCGCCAGGATTCGTACGAACGGCTCGGAGTCGGCTGAATTTCTTCGCCAGGCCAGGCCAGTGAGGACGAGTTCGCCCCCCGTGAGGTATCGGCTGGGATCCCTCAGGTCGGTCGTCATGACGCCGCGGACCGTCCGGTCGAGTTCGTCCTCGCCGCCCAGCAGCCGCAGCCCCAGCGCCTCGGTTTCCAGCAGTGCGCGCAGCCGCATGGTGTCGCCGCCGATCTGTCTCGAATGTTGCCGTTGGAAATCGGGCAGGTCGTTGCATCCTGCCTTTCATACGAATCTACAAGACGAGGGAGGCCGCCAGCCAACTCCTTCATGGTTTCGGTGACTGCACCGGGGGGACGCGCGGCTTGTGTACTGACTCCACACCGCGTTAACAGCACGTGAACGACCAGTCGAGGGCCTCATGGCCTCCTGGCTTGAAGTGAACGACACGATGAAGAAGAAGAGAGCCGCACATGGACTTCCTTCGCCCCGCCAGCTGGGAGGAGGCGCTCGCCGCTAAGGCCGAGTTCCCCACAGCTGTGCCGATTGCGGGTGGCACCGACATCATGGTCGAGATCAACTTCGACCACCGCCGTCCGGAGTACCTCCTCGACCTCAACCGCATCGGGCTGCTGCGGGAGTGGGAGGTAGGCGAGGAGGTCACCAAGCTGGGCGCCTCCGTCCCGTACACCCAGATCATGGAGAACCTGCGCGGCACGCTGCCGGGTCTCGCGCTCGCCTCGCACACGGTCGCGTCCCCCCAGATCCGCAACCGCGGCGGTGTCGGCGGCAACCTCGGTTGCGCCTCGCCCGCCGGTGACTCCCACCCCGCCCTCCTCGCCGCCGGCGCCGAGGTCGAGGTCGAGTCCGTACGCGGCTCCCGCCTGATCCCGATCGACGAGTTCTACACGGGCGTCAAGCGCAACGCGCTCGCCGCCGACGAGCTCATCAAGTCGGTCCACATCAAGAACGCCACGGGCCCGCAGCAGTACTCCAAGGTCGGCTCGCGCAACGCGATGGTCATCGCCGTGTGCGCCTTCGGCCTGGCCCTGCACCCCGACACCCGGACGGTCCGCACCGGCATCGGTTCGGCCGCGCCG
This sequence comes from Streptomyces sp. NPDC051364, assembly GCF_040682115.1. NCBI lineage: Bacteria > Bacillati > Actinomycetota > Actinomycetes > Kitasatosporales > Streptomycetaceae > Streptomyces > Streptomyces sp. NPDC051364. The sequence goes on from NZ_JBFBAH010000002.1 coordinate 32,372, forward strand.
ACCCCGATCCGCGCGAAGGCCGCCGAGGAGTTCCTGAACGCCGCGCTCGAAGAGGGCGGCTTCTGGGAGTCCGGCAAGGTCATCACCCCGTCGATCGCCAAGCAGTTCGGTGAGCTCGCCACCGGCGCGGCCAACCCGATCGACGACGTCCGCGGCACGGCGAAGTACCGCCGCCACGCGGTAGGCATCATGGCTCGCCGCCAGCTCGTCTGGACGTGGGAGCAGTACCGCGGCACGAACGGCCGCTCGCTTGAAGGGGCTGCGTAACCATGCGCGTCAATTTCACTGTCAACGGCCGTCCGCAGGAAGCCGACGACGTCTGGGAGGGCGAATCCCTCCTCTACGTCCTGCGCGAGCGCCTGGGCCTGCCGGGTTCGAAGAACGCCTGTGAGCAGGGCGAGTGCGGTTCCTGCACCGTCCGCCTCGACGGCGTGCCGGTCTGTTCCTGCCTGGTCGCGGCCGGTCAGGTCCAGGACCGCGACGTCGTGACCGTCGAGGGCCTGGCGGACTTCGCCAAGCAGCGCGAAGAGCACGGCCACGGCGGTGCCTGCGGCACCGGCGGCGGCTGCGGCGGCAAGGGCGTCACCACCGACGAGGCCAAGCGCTGGTCCGCGCACGGGTCCGACAGCGGGCTCCGCCCGCGGGCCGGTGACTCCCAGACCGGTGAGGGCGTCGAGCTCTCCGGCATCCAGCAGGCGTTCATCGACGCCGGCGCCGTTCAGTGCGGTTTCTGCACCCCCGGTCTGCTCGTCCAGGCGGACGCGCTCCTGGAGCAGAACTCCGACCCGTCCGACCAGGACATCCGTGAGGCCCTGTCCGGCAACCTCTGCCGTTGCACGGGCTACGAGAAGATCCTCGACGCGGTCCGCCTCGCGGCCGCCCGTCAGGGAGAGGCGGTCTGACCATGGCTCAGAACACCCGCACCGTGCCCGCCGGTACGCCGACGAACGTCACCCAGAAGCACAACAAGGGCGGCATCGGCGAGTCCATCCTGCGTCCGGACGGCACCCTCAAGGTCACCGGTGAGTTCGCCTACTCCTCGGACATGTGGCACGAGGACATGCTCTGGGGCCAGACCCTGCGCAGCACCGTCGCCCACGCCGAGATCGTCTCCATCGACATCTCCGAGGCGCTCGCCATGCCCGGCGTGTACTCGGTCCTGACGTACGACGACCTGCCCGCCGAGATGAAGAACTACGGCCTCGAGATCCAGGACACCCCGGTTCTCGCCCACGGCCGGGTACGCCACCACGGTGAGCCGGTCGCCCTCGTGGCCGCCGACCACCCGGAGACCGCCCGCCGCGCGGCCGCCAAGATCAAGATCGACTACCGCGAGCTGCCGCTCGTCACCGACGAGGCCTCCGCCCTCGCCGAGGGCGCGCCGCTGATCCACGAGGGCCGCGACGACCACCACATCGGTCACGTCCCGCACCCGAACATCGTGCACCGCCAGCCGATCATCCGCGGCAACGTGGAAGAGGCCCGCAAGCGCGCCGACGTCATCGTCGAGGGCGAGTACACCTTCGGCATGCAGGACCAGGCCTTCCTCGGCCCGGAGTCCGGTCTGGCCGTGCCGTCCGAGGACGGCGGTGTCGAGCTGTACGTCGCCACCCAGTGGCTGCACTCGGACCTCCAGCAGATCGCCCCGGTCCTGGGCCTCCCGCCGGAGAAGGTCCGTATGACGCTCTCGGGCGTCGGCGGTGCCTTCGGCGGCCGCGAGGACATCTCGATGCAGATCCACGCCTGCCTCCTGGCCCTGGCCACGAACAAGCCGGTCAAGATCGTCTACAACCGGTTCGAGTCCTTCTTCGGCCACGTGCACCGCCACCCGGCGAAGCTGTACTACGAGCACGGCGCCACCAAGGACGGCAAGCTCACGCACATGAAGTGCAAGATCGTCCTGGACGGCGGCGCGTACGCGTCCGCCTCCCCGGCGGTCGTGGGCAACGCCTCCTCCCTCTCGGTGGGTCCCTACGTCCTGGAGGACGTGGACATCGAGGCGATCGCGCTCTACACGAACAACCCGCCCTGTGGCGCGATGCGCGGCTTCGGTGCCGTCCAGGCCTGCTTCGCCTACGAGGCCCAGATGGACAAGCTCGCGGCGAAGCTGGGCATGGACCCGGTCGAGTTCCGCCAGCTGAACGCCATGGAGATGGGCACGATCATGCCCACCGGCCAGGTCGTGGACGCCCCGGCGCCCGTCGCCGAGCTGCTGCGCCGGGTCAAGGCCCGCCCGCTGCCGCCGGAGCGCCAGTGGGAGACCGCCGGCGAGGGCGCGGACGTCCGAGCGCTGCCCGGTGGCCTCTCGAACACCACCCACGGTGAGGGCGTCGTCCGCGGCGTCGGCTACGCGGTCGGCATCAAGAACGTCGGCTTCTCCGAGGGCTTCGACGACTACTCCACCGCCCGCGTGCGCCTGGAGGTCATCAACGGCGAGCCCGTCGCGATGGTCCACACGGCCATGGCGGAGGTCGGCCAGGGCGGCATCACCGTCCACACGCAGATCGCCCGTACCGAGCTGGGCGTCACGCAGGTGACCATCCACCCCGCCGACACCCAGGTCGGCTCCGCCGGTTCCACGTCCGCCTCGCGGCAGACGTACATGACCGGTGGCGCGGTGAAGAACACCTGTGAGGCCGTCCGCGAGGCGCTCCTGGAGATCGGCCGCCGCAAGAAGGGCTCGTACCACCCGGCGTGGGCCACCGCCGAGCTGCTGCTCGAAGGCGGCAAGGTCGTCACCGACGGCGGAGAGGTCCTCGGCGACATCGCCGAGATCCTGGAGGACGAGGCCATCGACCTCGAACTCGAGTTCCGCCACCACCCGACCGTCCCGTTCGACCTGGTCACCGGCCAGGGCAACGGTCACGTCCAGTACACCTTCGCCGCGCACCGCGCGGTCGTCGAGGTGGACACCGAGCTGGGCCTGGTCAAGGTCGTCGAGCTGGCGACCGCGCAGGACGTCGGCAAGGCGCTGAACATGCTCTCCGTGGTCGGCCAGATCCAGGGTGGTACCACCCAGGGCCTGGGCGTCGCGATCATGGAAGAGATCATCGTGGACCCGAAGACCGCGAAGGTGCGCAACCCCTCCTTCACGGACTACCTGATCCCGACCATCCTCGACACCCCGACCATCCCGGTCGACGTCCTGGAGCTCGCCGACCCGAAGGCGCCGTACGGCCTGCGCGGAATGGGCGAGGCCCCGACCCTCTCGTCCACCCCGGCCGTCCTCGCGGCGATCCGGCAGGCGACCGGTCTGGAGATCAACAAGACGCCGATCCGTCCGGAAGCCCTCACCGGCACCCTCTAGGACGGCGTGGTCCGGGGGCCGCGAGGCCCCCGGACCCCCACAGATTTCCGGGCGGTGTGACACCGGGAACGTCACACTTCCAGCCACACCGCCCGGAGCAAGAAGTCCGGAGTACGAAAAACCGCACCGCTCGCGGTCCGTTCGACCGGCAGTACCCCACGAAACACCCGGTGGCCCCGGCACCCCGGAGCCGCCACCAGTACCGCAGAACCCCCGCAGTACCCGCAGTACACGCAGTGATTTTCGCGTCGCCTCGGGCCGTCACCCCGGGTCGTGCAGCCAAACGGAGTTTCCCAAATCCCGTGTCTCCAATCTTTATGCGGGTGCCCCTTTGAACCTTGGGAGTTAGGCACCATGACCCAGTCGTCTGTGGAGCCCAAGACCACCGCGGAAGAGGCCGGCGACGGCTCTCGTACCCCCGCCGGGCGTTCTTGGCTCGACCGGTACTTTCACATCACCCATAGAGGATCCAGCGTCGGCAATGAGATTCGTGGCGGAGTCACGACCTTCATGGCCATGGCGTACATCCTCCTGCTCAACCCGCTGATCCTCTCCGGCAAGGATGTCGCCGGAGACACCATGAGCCAGAAGGCTCTCATCACCGCCACCGCGTTCGCGGCGGCCCTGACCACGCTCCTCATGGGCTTCGTCGGCAAGGTCCCGCTGGCCCTGGCCGCAGGCCTTTCCGTCTCGGGCGTGCTCTCCTCGCAGGTCGCCCCGCAGATGACCTGGCCGCAGGCCATGGGCATGTGCGTGATGTACGGCGTCGTGATCTGTCTCCTGGTCGTCACCGGCCTCCGGGAGATGATCATGAACGCGATCCCGCTCGCGCTCAAGCACGCGATCACCATGGGCATCGGCATGTTCGTCGCCCTGATCGGCCTCGTGAAGGCCGGCTTCGTCGGCAAGGGCTCCGAGTTCGGTCCCCCCGTCCAGCTCGGTTCGGTCGGTGAGCTCGCCGGCTGGCCCGTCCTGATCTTCTGCGTCACCCTGCTGACCATCTTCATGCTGCAGGCCCGCAAGGTCCCCGGCGCGATCCTGATCGGCATCGTCGGCGGCACCGTGCTCGCCGCGATCCTCAATGCCGTCGCGGACATCGACGCGAAGGCCTGGCGCAACGGTCCGCCCACCCTGGACGGCTCCGCGGTCTCGATGCCGGACTTCTCGCTCTTCGGCCAGGTCGAGTTCGGCGGCTGGGGCGACGTCGGCGTCATGACGGTCGGCATGATCGTCTTCACCCTGGTCCTCGCCGGCTTCTTCGACGCGATGGCCACCATCATCGGCGTCGGCACCGAGGCCAAGCTCGCCGACGACAAGGGCCGTATGCCGGGCCTGTCCAAGGCGCTGTTCATCGACGGCGCCGGTGGCGCCATCGGCGGCTTCACCGGCGGCTCCGGCCAGACCGTGTTCGTCGAGTCCGCCACCGGCGTCGGCGAGGGCGCCCGCACGGGCCTCGCCTCCGTCGTCACGGGCCTGTTCTTCGCCGCCTGCCTCTTCTTCACCCCGATCACGCAGATCGTCCCGGGTGAGGTCGCCTCCGCGGCCCTGGTCGTCATCGGCGCGATGATGATGCAGAACGCCCGCCACGTGGACTGGGCCGACACCGCAACCGCCATCCCGGTCTTCCTGACCGTGGTGGTCATGCCCTTCACGTACTCGATCACCCCGGGTGTCGCTGCCGGTGTCATCTCCTACGTGGCCATCAAGGTCGCGCAGGGCAAGGCCCGCGAGATCGGCGCCTTCATGTGGGTCCTGACCGGTGTCTTCCTGGTCTTCTTCGCCCTCCACCCGATCGAGGCGTGGCTCGGTGTGAAGTAAGGCCGGGCTCGTGATCAAGACCTGACCCTCCACGCATCCGATACTGGAAACCGAACCTCTCCGAGGAGGCCGCACATGCTGGACATCGCCGAAGAACTGAACCGGTGGGTCGAGCAGGGACGTGACTTCGCCGTCGCCACCGTGGTGGCGGTCGGCGGGAGCGCGCCCCGGCAGCCCGGAGCCGCACTCGCCGTCGACGGCGAGGGCACGGCCATCGGCTCGGTTTCCGGCGGATGCGTGGAGGGCGCGGTGTACGAGCTGTGCCGGCAGGCGCTGGAGGACGGCGAGACCGTCCTGGAGCAGTTCGGCTACAGCGACGACGATGCCTTCGCCGTGGGTCTGACCTGCGGCGGGATCATCGACATCCTCGTCACCCCGGTCCCCGTGGGATCCCCGGCGCGCGAGGTGTTCGCGGCCGCGCTGGCCGCGGCCGCCCGCGGCGAGGCCGCGGCGGTCGCCCGGATCGCGGAGGGGCCGGACGAGCTCAAGGGCCGCGCCGTACTCGTCCGGGGCGACAGCGGCCACGAGGGCGGTTTCGGGGGCCACCCCGAGCTGGACCGCACCATCGCCGAGGAGGCCCGCGCCATGCTGGACGCGGGCAGGACCGGTGTGCTGGAGATCGGCGCCGACGGCCGGCTCTGCGGAGAGCCGCTCAAGGTGCTCGTCGAGTCCAGCGTCCCGCCGCCGCGGATGATCGTCTTCGGCGCCATCGACTTCGCGTCCGCCCTGGTGCGGATCGGCAAATTCCTCGGCTACCACGTGACCCTGTGTGACGCGCGACCCGTGTTCGCGACGAAGAACCGTTTCCCCGAGGCGGACGAGATCGTCGTCGAATGGCCGCACCGCTACCTCGAGGCACAGTCCTCGGCGGGCTCGCTGGACGGCCGGACGGTCCTGTGCGTGCTCACCCACGACGCCAAGTTCGACGTCCCGCTCCTCGAACTGGCCCTCAAGCTGCCCGTCGCGTACGTCGGCGCCATGGGCTCCCGCCGTACCCACGAGGACCGCAACAAGCGGCTCCGCGAGGTCGGCGTGACCGAGCTCGAGCTCGCCCGGCTGCGCTCCCCGATCGGCCTGGACCTCGGCGCCCGCTCCCCGGAGGAGACCGCGCTGTCCATCGCCGCCGAGATCGTCGCCAACCGCCGCGGCGGCTCCGGCGCGGCCCTCACCGGAGCGCACATACCGATCCACCCGAATACCTCGAACACGGTGATCGGCAGGATCGGCTCCGTCGCCTGAAGGACCTGAAGGCGCGGGCGTGAAGAAACGGGCGTGAAGCAGCGGGTGTGAAGAAAAGGGCGTGACCCGAGGGTTGCGCCCTTTTGCTGTTCCGCCTATTTTACCGGCCGGTAACAGCGCTTCCTTGCAACGGAGTTGAGCGGATGTCCAGGACCGCCCGCACGGCCCGCACGGCCCGCACCGCCCGTACCCCCGTACGTACGCTCCTCGCCGGCTGTGCGCTGGTCGCGGCCTCGCTCGCCGGGGGCACCGCATCGGCCTCCGCCCCGGCCGCGGGCCACGGCCCCGCCGCCGGCCCCGGCGTCCGCGAGGTGCTGTTCGTCGGCAACAACTGGGAGGGGACCGCCGATGTGCTCGCCTCCACCGGGGACCTCGCCAAGGTCGGCCGGATCAATATGATCCCCGACAAGGAGGAGCGGCTCCGGGAGATCTACCTCAATCCGATCAAGCTCGGCTTCTTCCTCGGCATCCGCAACACCGCGGGCGAGGGCCACGACCAGTTCGTGGACGACATGTACACCACCCCGGACGGTACCGCCGTGGTCGCCTCCCGCCCCAGCTTCGCCGACGCCGTCTCGATCGACGTGCGGACGGGCCGGGTCAACTGGCGCTTCCCCGTCGCCGGCTACCGCTCCGACCACATGGCGGTCTCGCCGGACGGCACCCGCGTCGCCGTCTCCGCCTCCACCGCCAACACCGTGCACGTCCTGGACATCGCCACCGGGCGGCAGCTCGGCTCCTTCCCGACCGGCGACAAGCCGCACGAGAACACCTTTTCCCGTGACGGCCGCTACCTGTGGAACAGCTCCATCGGGGACGTCACCTCCGCCCTCGACGCGCCCTGGCTGGACTGGACGAAGGGCGACCGGAAGATCACCGTCGTCGACGCGCAGACCTTCCGCACGGTCCGCGTGATCGACATGCGCGAGCGCCTGAACGCCTTCGGCCGCTCGGACCTGTCCGATGCCGTCCGGCCCATGTCGTTCAGCCCCGACGAGTCCAAGCTCTACTTCCAGGTGTCCTTCTTCAACGGGGTCGTCGAGTACGACGTGGCCACCGACCGGATCACCCGGATCAAGGAGCTCCCCCGCAATCCCGCCACCCACGCGGACCGCACCACCTGGGTCAACGACTCCCGCCACCACGGCATGTCCATGAGCCCGGACGGGGCCAAGCTCTGCATCGCGGGCACCATGGACGACTACGCCACCGTCGTGGACCGCGCCACCCTCGCCGAGGGGCCGCTGGTCCAGGCCGACAAGCCGTACTGGGCCACCGTCGACGGGGACGGCACGGCCTGCGTGATCTCCGAGAGCGGTGCCGACCGGGTCACCGCCATCGACTTCGCCACCGGGACGAAGCGGGTCTCCGTCCCCGTCGGCGACCACCCCCAGCGCGTCCGCCTCGGCCACGTCCCGACGGGGTGGACGGGTCCGCAGTAGCAGCGCCCGCAGGAGCGGCGTTCGCCCGCACGGGCAGCGGTAGGCGCACCGCCCGGGCCGGGCCGGGCGGGATCAGGCGGGCAGGGAGATGCGGGCCGCCGACATGCCGAAGGAGGAGCTGCAGGTTCCGGGGGTCAGGCCGGTGGGCTTCGGGTACAGGTCCTCGTCGCGGTAACGGCGTACGCTCTGGTGCCAGTTGAGGACGGCGACCATCCAGTCCTCCAGCTCCCGCACGTACGCGTCGAGCGAGGCGCGCGCCTGCCGGTCGAGGCCGTGGTCCTCGTACAGCACCGGCAGCTGGTGGTCCCGGATGTGCTCGAACTCCCGGGTGCGCTGCTCCAGCAGGTCGGCGACGATCGCGAACGCCTGCGGGTAGTCGATGTCGAAGAAGTTCTGGGTGACGAGGACATGGTTGTGGACCTCGCCCTCGACCTCGATCTCCTTCTGGTACGAGTGGAGGTCGTTGAGGATGCACCCGACGTCCGCCGCCGCGCTCTCCAGCGAGTGCATCACGCCGTCCCGGTAGACCTCGGGCGGGACGCCGTCGCCCTCGTGGCCGAACTTGGCCAGGAACATCGTCAGGTACGAGCCGAACGTGAAGCGGCGCATCTCGGCGTAGTCGACCGGGTCGGGAATCCGGTTCACGACGGCGTTGCCGATCTCCCAGACCCAGCTGTCCAGCATCCCGGTCACGTGCCCGCGGAACTCCGCGCGCATCGCAGCGCTCATCCCGGCGACGGTGCGGGCCCACAGGTCCTTCAGGCTCAGCTCCATGGCGGTGACCGGCTCCGGGGCCTCGGCCGGGTCGACCGGGATCATGGAGATCAGCCGGTCGGTCGCCGCCCGCGCCGCTCCGGGTGACTTCGAGCCGCCGAAGACCTTGGGGTAGTAGTCGTCCGCGTACGTGCCCCAGGCCAGCCACTGCGCGCTCAGGCTCAGCGCCTCGGGCGTGGCGTCGGGGTCGATGCCCGCCGAGCACAGCGCGAAGTCCATGCCGACCAGCTTGGCCTCGTCCCAGATGTCGGAGCCGGGGTCGCCGGGCTGCGGATGCAGCAGGCCCATCTCCCGGCACCAGAGCACCAGTTCCCGGCGCGCCCGGTCCAGGTGCGGACTGAGGGTGAGCGGGAACGGCATGTGGAACTCGGGCAGCAGCGAAGGGCCCACCTTCTGGAACGGCACGTGTGTGAAGCTGCGCCGGCGCATGTCCATGGCGCGGGGGGTGAACACCGAGCGCAGGTCGAGGGCGGCGGCTCCGGGCCCGCTGGGCATGAAGGGCAGGGCGAGCGGGGCCGCCGCCCCTGCCCTGGCCTCCTCGTTCATGTAGCGGCTGGAGACCATGTGCCATTCGTGGCCGCCGGACTGCCAGTCCTGCAGGCCCTTCGCGTACGCGAGTACGGACGCCTGCTCGACGGGGTCGAGCCCGTGCCGGGCGGCGAGCGCGGGGACCTCGGCGAGGGCCGTGTACTCGAACTGCTGGAGCCGCGAGGTCAGCAGGTCGTTCGACAGGTCGGCGGCCTCCTGGGTGGTGCACTTCAGGAAGGTCTCCAGGACCAGGACGGCGTTGGAGAGTTCGCCCTCCTGCTCCACCTCGCGCTGGTAGGAGAAGATGTCGTTGCGGATGTGCACCGCGTCGGAGAACGCGTCGCGCAGCACCTCGAGCGGACGCGCGTGCGCGACCCGGGCCGGCACCTCGGCGGACACGTACTCGATCAGCCCCGCGGACCAGGGGGCGCCGCCGACCTTGCGGCGCATCTCGATGTACTCGAGCGGGTTGGCCACCCGGCCGATGTTGATGTTGTGGAGCTCCCACATCGACTCGTTGAGGAGGTTCCTCGTCGACTCGGAGAATCGTTCCCGCCAGTCCATGGACATCGCGGGCACGGTCCGCGACCAGAGGTCCTTGAGGCCCGCCTCGACCGGGTTCGTGGGCTCGGGGAACCCGTCGGCGAGGTCCATCGGCATGAACGCGGCCAGCCCGTCGAGGTACTTCTTCGCGCCCTCGCGGTCCTGGGTGCGCTTGTAGACCTCGAGGAAGTGGTCGTCGAAGAAGAACACCCACACGTACCAGTCGGTGACCAGGTCCAGTGCGTCGCCGCCGCAGTCGGGGTGCGTGTACGAGCACAGCAGCGCGTAGTCGTGCGAGTCCAGGTCCTTCTGCGTCCAGACGCCGGACCCCTCCAGCATCCCGAAGCCGCGGGCCCACTGCCGGGTGTGCGTTCTCGCGGCCTCCAGGTGCGGGTTCTGTCGTGCCGGATAGGGCACGTAGAAATCCGGCAGTTGAAACGGCTGTGTCACGGCGGGATGGACCTTTCCGTCCGAGGGCGCGGGGGCCCCTTGGCCGCGGCCCCCCGCACGAGATCAGCAGTGCCCTACCCCGGTTGCCGCCGGGACAAGGGAGAGTTCACCGCTTCAGGTGACGCACGAGCCGTTCCGGGGCGCAGGTGCCTGGCGGGATATAAGGCACCCGTGCCGCGAGGGCCCGCGGCCGGCCCGCCGGGTGCCGGGTCGAACGCCGTATGACCGTCCACGGTTCGCGCTCACCCGCATGTGCAGGCAATAAGTCAAATCCGAGAGGTGTCGGTATTCGTGTTGTCACGCGGCGTTCGAATTCATTCGAAGGCGTGGAGGAAGCCCTTCCGGATATCGGATTTGGCCAGTGCCAAGGCGGAACCATTGACTACTTCCGTCACTTGCGTGTCTACTCGCTGCAACGGCCACGCAACACGGCGGGTGTACCTCCCGTGCATATCAACTGCCGTGCCCGGTCGAACCATTGATGTGCGCAAGCACACGTGAAGGAGGGGAAAGACATGAAGAAGACGATTCTCGCTGCCCTGCGCAGCACCCCGATCTGCCGGGACCTTTCGTTCGTCAAGAAGAGCGAGCCGAGCCTGAAGCAGAGCGCCTGGTACTTCTGGTACTAAGCCGGAAATACCAGCACCGGGCCCGTACCCGGCAGGGCCGACCCGGCCCTTCCGGCCCCGCCGTGTACGGGCCTTCGGCATTCCCCGGAGCCCTCATATGCCAGCCACGCCCCTGACGCGTGCGCACACGCGCCGCGCCACCGTATTCGCCCCGCGACTCCAGGCACTCATCGACGACCACCTGGGAAAGGACCTCGTCCGGCTGGAGCCGGACACCATCGGAATTGCCGGAGCGGAACTCTCCGACAGAATTCTCGCCGCGCGAAAGGCGACCGAGACCGAGCGGCCGACATTCAAACCCCTGCACGGCCGGTCCATTTCCAAGACCGAGGCCTCTTCCGTGATGCGCACCATCGGAAAGGACGTGCGCAAAGCCCTGGAGCGCCCGATACCGCAGGACACGGATCTGTCGGGGCCGTGGCCCCTCACCGGCCACGACTTCCTCCGCGATCTGATCCTGCGCGACGACCCCGCGCGGCTGCGGATCCTGATGTCCCGGACGCTGGAGATCGACCCGAAGCTGACCTGGTCCACGATCGTCGCCGGAGCCGCGCTCCCGCGCAGGCCCCGGCCCGGCCCGCACCTGACGCACATCGGCAGCCTGTTCGCCGAGGCCGAGGGATACCACGACCGCCGGTACGCCATGGGCATGTACCGACGCGCGGCCGCTCCCGTCTGCTTCACCGTCTCCACCCTCGTCGCGAACGCCCTGTGGCTCGGCTCTCCGTTCGACGACGGCGACTCGAACCGGAACATCCTCTACGAGGCGATGCGGCTGCTGCCGCCCTCCTGGAACCTGCTGCGCAACCGCAGCCCCGAGTACCCCGCCCTCGACTCCCGCATCGGGCCCGGCGACGACGTACTGGTGCTGCCGCTGCTCACCCACCGCGACCCCGCCCTGTGGGACTCCCCGCAGGAGTTCCGGCCCGCCCGGTGGGACATCCTCGACCCGGACACCACCCCCGGATACATGCCGTTCGGCCACGCGAGCGAGCGCTGCTGGGGGCGGCACATGGTCATGCCGCTGGCGGAACTCCTGCTCGACCACATCCGCCGGACCGGACTCGTCGTGGCCCCCGGCCAGCGCACCGCCGACGTGCCGCTCGTCGGCCTCCTCGGGGTGAAGACCGTCCACGTCGGCCACAAGAACCGGGTGCACCATGCGTGACCGCAAGACCCACGACCGCCAGGGCCGTGACCGCAACAACGCCGAGATCCTGGCCGACGACTGGCAGGACCGCGCCCACGAGATCTACCGGAGCCGGCGGCAGGACGGCGGCATCCGGTACCTGCGCTACCCCGGCCCCGGAGCGGTCGAGGGCTGGGTCGTCACCGGCCACGCGGAGGCGAAGGCCCTCCTCGCCGACCCGCGGCTGTCGAAGAACCAGGCCGCCCAGCGGTTCGGCCGGCACATCGGGCTCACCGAGGGGCCCGGAGCGGCGATGTTCTCGCACATGCTCAACGCCGACCCGCCCGACCACACCCGGCTGCGCAAGCTCGTCCAGAAGGCGTTCACCGCCCGCCGCGCCGCAAGCCTGCGGCCCATGGTCGAACAGCTCGTCGGCGGGCTGCTCGACACCCTGGAGGGGAAGGCCGAAGCGGAGCTGATCTCGGAGTTCGCCCTCCCGCTGCCGGTCGCGGTCGCCTTCGAACTGTTCGGCGCCTCCGACGCGGACCACGAGATCCTCCAGATACGGGGCAACAGCCTCGGCGGCGGCCAGGGCGACGGCGAGGTCTCCGTCTTCACGGCGGAGAGCATGCTCGGCTACCTGCGCGCCCTCATCGCCCTCAAGCGCGAGAACCCGGACGACGGGCTGCTGTCCGCCCTGCTCACCGCCCGGGACGAGGGCGGCGACGCCCTCACCGAGGACGAGATCACATCCATGTCCTTCCTCCTCTTCGTCGCCGGCCACCAGACCACGGTCAACCTCGTCGCCAACGGCATCCACGCCCTGCTCACCCACCCCGACCAGCTCGCCGCCCTGCGCGCCGACCCGGAGCTGGTGCACGGCGCGGTCGAGGAGGTCCTGCGCTACGAGTCCCCGTCCGGCCTCGCGTCGTTCCGCTACGCCACCGAGCGCATCAAGATGGGCGGAGTGACCATCCAGAAGGGCGAGTTCGTCCAGATCTCGCTCCTCGGCGCCGACCGGGACCCGGCCGTGTTCGCCGACCCCGACCGGTTCGACATCGGCCGGACCGACGCGGGCCGCCACCTCGCCTTCGGCCACGGCATCCACCACTGCCTCGGGGCGCCGCTCGCCCGCCTGCAGGGCGAGATCGCCCTCACCCGGGTCCTCGAGCGGTTCCCCCGCCTGCGCCTGGACGAGACGCACGAGGCGCGGTGGCAGTCCAACCCCCGCCACCGCGGGCTCCTCAGCCTGCCCGTACGGCTGAGCTGAGCAGCCCGGGAGCCGGAACGCATAGAGCCGGACCGGCCTTCCCACCCGTACGCGGTGAGGAGGCCGGTCCGGCTCCGTGCGGTGCGGACTACTCCGAGTCGCCTTCCAGGTTGCCTTCCGTGTCCAGGTAGACCTGGCGGAGGGATTCGAGGATCTGGGGGTCCGGCTTCTCCCACATGCCGCGGGACTCGGCCTCCAGGAGGCGTTCCGCGATGCCGTGCAGGGCCCAGGGGTTGGCCTCCTCCAGGAAGGCGCGGTTCGTCGGGTCCAGCACGTAGGTTTCCGTGAGCTTGTCGTACATCCAGTCCGCGACCACGCCCGTCGTGGCGTCGTAGCCGAAGAGGTAGTCCACCGTCGCCGCCAGCTCGAAGGCGCCCTTGTAGCCGTGGCGGCGCATCGCCTCGATCCACTTGGGGTTGACCACGCGGGCGCGGAAGACGCGGGACGTCTCCTCGACCAGGGTGCGGGTCTTGACCGTCTCCGGGCGGGTGGAGTCGCCGATGTACGCCTCCGGGGCCGTGCCGCGCAGGGCGCGGACCGTGGCCACCATGCCGCCGTGGTACTGGAAGTAGTCGTCCGAGTCGGCGATGTCGTGCTCGCGGGTGTCCGTGTTCTTCGCGGCCACCGTGATCCGCTTGTACGCGGTCTCCATCTCGGCGCGGGCCGGGCGGCCTTCCAGGCCGCGGCCGTACGCGTAGCCGCCCCACACCGTGTAGACCTCCGCGAGGTCGGCGTCCGTACGCCAGTCGCGGGAGTCGATCAGCTGGAGGATGCCGGCGCCGTACGTGCCCGGGCGCGAGCCGAAGATACGGGTCGTCGCGCGCCGCTCGTCACCGTGCTCGGCCAGGTCCGCCTGGGCGTGGGCCCGGATGTAGTTCTCCGAGGCGGGCTCGTCCAGGGACGCCGCCAGCCGTACCGCGTCGTCCAGCAGGCCGATCACATGCGGGAACGCGTCCCGGAAGAAGCCCGAGATGCGCAGCGTGACGTCGATGCGCGGGCGGCCCAGCTCCTCGAGCGGGATCGGCTCCAGGCCGGTGACGCGGCGCGAGGCCTCGTCCCAGACCGGGCGGACGCCGAGCAGGGCCAGCGCCTCGGCGACGTCGTCGCCGGAGGTGCGCATCGCGCTCGTGCCCCAGAGGGACAGCCCGACGGAGGCCGGCCACTCGCCGTTGTCCGTGCGGTAGCGGGTGAGGAGGGAGTCGGCCAGGGCCTGGCCCGTCTCCCACGCGAGGCGGGACGGGACGGCCTTCGGGTCCACGGAGTAGAAGTTCCGGCCCGTGGGGAGGACGTTCACCAGGCCCCGGAGGGGGGAGCCCGAGGGGCCCGCCGGGACGAAGCGGCCGTCCAGGGCCGAGACGACGTGGGCGATCTCGTCCGTCGTGCCGGCCAGCCGCGGGACGACCTCCCGGGCCGCGAAGTCCAGTACGGCCGCCACGTCCGCCGAGTGGCCGGCGGCGAGCGAAGCCACCGCCTCCGGGGCCCAGTTCGCGTCCTCCATCGCCTGCACCAGCGCGCGGGCCGCCGCCTCCGCCTCGTCGGCGGTCGTACGGGTGGCCGCGGACTCGTCCAGGCCGAGCGCCTCGCGCAGGCCGGGCAGGGCCGTCGTACCGCCCCAGATCTGACGGGCGCGCAGGATCGCGAGGACCAGGTTGACCCGGGCCTCGCCGGTCGGGGCGCCGCCCAGGACGTGCAGGCCGTCGCGGATCTGGGCGTCCTTGACCTCGCACAGCCAGCCGTCGACGTGCAGCAGGAAGTCGTCGAAGCCCTCGTCGTCCGGGCGCTCCTCCAGACCCAGGTCGTGGTGGAGCTTCGCGGCCTGGATCAGGGTCCAGATCTGGGCGCGGATGGCCGGCAGCTTGGCCGGGTCCATCGCCGAGATCTGCGCGTACTCGTCCAGGTGCTGCTCCAGGCGCGCGATGTCGCCGTACGACTCCGCGCGCGCCATCGGCGGCACCAGGTGGTCGACCAGGGTGGCGTGCACGCGGCGCTTGGCCTGCGTGCCCTCGCCCGGGTCGTTGACCAGGAAGGGGTAGATGAGCGGCAGGTCGCCGAGCGCGGCGTCGGGCGCGCAGGCCGCCGACAGGCCGGCGTTCTTGCCCGGCAGCCACTCCAGGTTGCCGTGCTTGCCCAGGTGGATCATCGCGTCGGCGCCGAAGCCGCCGTCCTCGGCGCGCGCCTGGATCCAGCGGTAAGCGGCCAGGTAGTGGTGCGACGGCGGCAGGTCCGGGTCGTGGTAGATCGCGATCGGGTTCTCGCCGAAACCGCGCGGCGGCTGGATCAGGATGAGCAGGTTCCCGCGGCGCAGGGCCGCGAGGACGATGTCGCCCTCCGGGTTGGCGGAGCGGTCCACGAACATGTTGCCCGGGGCCTCGCCCCAGTGCTGCTCCACGCTGCCCCGCAGCTCGGCGGGGAGCTCGGCGAACCACCGCTTGTAGTCGGCGGCCGGGATGCGGACCGGGTTGCGGGCCAGCTGCTCCTCGGTCAGCCAGTCCTGGTCGTGGCCGCCGGCCTCGATCAGGGCGCGGATCAGCTCGTCGCCGTCGCCGGAGACCAGGCCCGGGATCTCCTCGACGGGGCCGAAGTCGTAGCCGCCCGCGATGAGGGTGCGCAGCAGCTCCACGGCGCTGGCCGGGGTGTCGAGGCCGACCGCGTTGCCGATGCGGGAGTGCTTGGTGGGGTACGCGGAGAGGACGAGCGCGAGCTTCTTGTCGCGCCGCTCGATGTGCCGGAGGCGGGCGTGCCGGACGGCGATGCCGGCGACGCGGGCAGCGCGCTCGGGGTCGGCCACGTAGGCGGGCAGGCCGTCCTCGTCGAGCTCCTTGAAGGAGAACGGGACGGTGATCAGACGGCCGTCGAACTCGGGCACGGCGACCTGCGTCGCGGCGTCGAGCGGGGACAGGCCCTCGTCGCTCTCCTCCCAGGCGCTGCGCGAGCCGGTCAGGCACAGGGCCTGCAGGATCGGGACGCCGAGCGCGGCCAGCGCGCCCGCGTCCCACGACTCGTCGTCGCCGCCCGCCGAGGCGGTGGCGGGCTTGGTGCCGCCGGCCGCGAGGACGGTGGTGACGACCGCGTCAGCCGACTCCAGCGCGGCGATCAGGTCCGGCTCCGGAGCGCGCAGGGAGGACACGTAGAGGGGGAGCGCCTGGGCGTCCTGGGCCTCGATCGCATCGCACAGGGCGTGCACGAAGGCGGTGTTGCCGCTCATCTGGTGGGCGCGGTAGTACAGCACGGCGATCCGCGGACCCTCGGTGGTCCCGGGCGTGCGCTCCAGCGGGCCCCAGGTCGGCGCGGCGGCCGGCGGCTCGAAGCCGTGGCCGGTGAGCAGCACGGTGTCGGAGAGGAACCGGGCCAGCTGGTCCAGGTTGGCGGGGCCGCCGTGGGCGAGGTAGCCGTGCGCCTCGGCCGCGATGCCGATCGGGACCGTGGAGGCCTCCATCAGCTGGGCGTCCGGGGCCTGTTCGCCGGTCAGGACCACCACCGGGCGGGTCTGGGCCGGCGCCAGGAGCAGGTCGAGGCCGTCCTGCCAGGCGCGCAGGCCGCCGAGGAGGCGTACGACGACCAGGTCGACGCCGTCGAGCAGCCCGGGCAGGTCGTCGAGGGGAAGGCGGGACGGGTTCGCGAACCGGTACGGCACGGGGCCGTCCGCGGCGCGGGCGCTGAGCAGATCGGTGTCGGACGTCGACAGCAGCAGGATCATGCGGCGGCAGGCCTTCCTCGGGGTTTCCGCGCCCCGGGCAGTGAGGACAGCGGGAGTTCCTGACTCACCCGGCGGATTGCTCTGCAGGGTTCACAGTGGCGGGACCGCGCCGGATTCGCACCGGGCTTCCTCCCGGCGGGCCATGTGGCTCCGCCGCTGGTCATCTTAGGTGGCGATCTCCCTGACCGGGAGTGGGGGTGGCCCGCGCCCGGGCGCCCGACCGGCGGACCCGCCCCCGCCCCCCGACCCCCCGCGCGCCCCCCCCGCTCCGCGGAGCGCCGAGCCCGCCCGCGCACCACCGCTGCGCGGAGGGGTGGGTGGTGACGGCCACAGGTCGGGGCGGGGGAATCGTGGGTATGCTCGCCGCCATGCCGCCCCAGCCCCCCTCCGCCGCATCGCGGGACGAACCCGTCATACGCGACCGCGGTGACGCCTGCCCCGGTGCGCTGCGGCTGCACGCCGCGGACGACGGGTTCCTGGCCCGGGTCCGGGTACCCGGCGGGATGCTCGACGCGGACGCGGCCTCGCTGCTGGCCGATGCCGCGGAGCGGCTCGGCGACGGGCACATCGACCTCACCTCCCGCGGCAATGCGCAACTGCGCGGCCTCGGGGCGGGCTGCGGCGGCGAACTGCAGTCCGTGCTCGTCCGCGCCGGCCTGCTGCCCGCGCCCACCCACGAGCGCGTCCGCAACATCGTCGCCTCGCCGCTGACCGGCCTCGACCGGCGCGGCCTGCCCGACGTGGCGCCCTGGGTCGCAGAGCTGGACCGGCTGCTGTGCACGAGCGCGCCCGCGGCCGGGCTGTCCGGCCGCTTCCTGTTCGCCCTCGACGACGGCCGCGGCGACGTCACCTCCCTCGCCGCGGACGTGAACCTGGTCGCCCGGGACGCCGACCGAACCCTGCTGTGGACGGCCGATCCGGCGGACGCCCTGCTCGTGGCCGCGGCCGACGCGCCCCGGGCCGCCCTCGTGGCCGCCGCGTACTTCCTCGACGCCGTCCGGGAAGCCGGTACCCGGGCCTGGCGGGTTGCCGAGCTGCCCGCCGAACATGCCCTGCTCTCCGGTGAGTTGGGTGTGCGGCTGGCCGCCGCCGGGATCGAGGCCGCCCTCGTACGGGAAGACGCCCGGCGCTCCCCGGCCCCTGAGCCCGGCATCGTCGAAGGGCCCCACGGCACCGCCGCGCTCAGCGTCCTCGCACCGCTGGGCCGCCTGACCACCGCGCAGTGGCGCCTGCTGGCCGGCCTCACGGGCCGCATCCGCCTGACCCCCTGGCGCGGCATCGTCGTCCCCGGCCTGCCCGCCCGCGCCGCAGCACAAGAGCTGGCCGCCCTCGCCGAGGCCGGGCTGGTCACCGCCCCTGACGACCCCTGGCGGTCCGTCACCGCCTGTACCGGACGCCCCGGTTGCGCCAAATCCCTCGCGGACGTACGCGCCGACGCGCGCGCCGCCGTCACCCGTGCGACCGGCCCCCTGCCCGTGCACTGGTCCGGGTGCGAACGCCGGTGTGGGCACCCCCGCGGTACCGCGTGGGTGGACGTGGTCGCCACACCCACGGGCTACGACCTCTCTGCGGCCGGCCGCACCCCGCGCCGCGGCCTCCAGACCTCCGAACTTCCCGCGGCCCTCGCGGACGCACGCCGCACCACCTCCCACGACGCAGCGAAGAAATGAGCGAGTACACAGTGTTCGAGTACGAGAAGGACGGCGCGGCGATCTACCGCCAGTCCTTTGCCACGATCCGCGCCGAGGCGGACCTCTCCGGGCTGCCCGCCTCCGTCGCCCAGGTCGCGGTACGCATGATTCACGCCTGCGGAATGACCGACCTGCCCCAGGACCTCGGCTACACCCCCGACGTCGTGCTGCGCGCGCGTGCCGCCCTGACCGCCGGCGCGCCGATCCTCTGCGACGTGCAGATGGTCGCCAGCGGGGTCACCCGCAAGCGGCTGCCCGCCGACAACGAGGTGATCTGCACCCTCTCCGACCCGGCCGTGCCCGCCCTCGCCGCGAAGATGGGCACCACGCGCAGCGCCGCCGCCCTCGAAGTCTGGCGCGACCGCGGCCTGCTGGAGGGCTCCGTGATCGCCGTCGGCAACGCGCCGACCGCGCTGTTCCGGCTGCTCGAGATGATCGAGGAGGGCGCCCCGCGCCCCGCCGCCGTCATCGGCGTCCCGGTCGGCTTCATCGGCGCCGCCGAGTCCAAGGACGCGCTCGCCGCCCACGTCTCCGGCCTCGACCACCTGATCGTGCGCGGCCGGCGCGGCGGCAGCGCCATCGCGGCCGCCGCCGTCAACGCGATCGCGAGCGAGGAAGAATGAGCAGCGCAGCCAGCACCGCAGCCCGCACCGGAAAGCTGTACGGCGTCGGGCTCGGCCCCGGCGACCCCTCCCTGATGACCCTCCGGGCCGTCCAGGTCATCGCCGAGGCCGATGTCGTCGCGTACCACAGCGCCCGCCACGGCCGCTCGATCGCCCGCTCGATCGCCGCCGAGCACCTGCGCGCGGACCACGTCGAGGAGCCGCTGGTCTATCCGGTCACCACCGAGACCACCGACCACCCAGGCGGCTACCAGGGGGCGATGGAGGAGTTCTACGAGGAGTCCGCCGCCCGGCTGGCCGCGCACCTGGAGGCCGGCCGGACCGTCGCCGTGCTCGCCGAGGGAGACCCGCTCTTCTACGGCTCGTACATGCACATGCACAAGCGGCTCGCCGACCGCTACGAGGCCGAGGTGATCCCCGGGGTGACGTCGGTGAGCGCCGCCGCCGCCCGGCTCGGCACCCCGCTCGTCGAGGGCGAGGAGGTGCTGACGATCCTGCCCGGCACCCTGCCGGAGGAGGAGCTCACCGCCCGCCTCGCCGCCACGGACTCCGCGGTCGTGATGAAGCTCGGCCGCACCTTCCCCGCCGTGCGCCGGGCCATGGAGGGCAGCGGGCGGCTGGCGGAGGCCCGGTACGTCGAGCGCGCCACCATGGCGGGCGAGCGGACCGGCGTCCTCGCCGACACCGACCCCGACAGCGTCCCGTACTTCGCCGTCGCCGTCGTGCCCAGCCGCATCGGCAACCCTGGCAGCGTGCCGTCCGGGCCCGGCGGGGTCGCCGTCGTCGGCACCGGACCGGCCGGGCCGCTCTGGCTCACCCCCGAGACCCGGCGGGCGCTGGCCGACGCCGAGGTGCTCGTCGGGTACACCACGTACCTGGACCGCGTACCCGTCAAGCCGGGCCAGATCCGGCACGGCTCCGACAACAAGGTCGAGTCGGAGCGCGCCGAGTTCGCGCTCGACCTCGCCCGCCGCGGCAAGCGGGTCGTCGTGGTCTCCGGTGGCGACCCGGGCGTCTTCGCCATGGCCACCGCCGTCCTGGAGGTCGCGGGGCAGCCGGAGTACAAGGACGTGCCCGTACGGGTCCTGCCGGGGGTGACCGCCGCCAACGCGGCAGCCGCCGCGGCCGGGGCCCCGCTCGGCCACGACTACGCCACGATCTCCCTGTCGGACCGGCTCAAGCCGTGGGAGGTCATCGCGGAGCGGCTGCGCGCCGCCGCCGCAGCCGACTTGGTGCTCGCCCTGTACAACCCGGGCTCGCGCAGCCGGACCTGGCAGGTCGCCCAGGCCAAGGAGCTGCTGCTGGAGCTGCGTTCGCCGCAGACACCGGTTGTGGTCGCGCGGGACGTGGGCGGTCCGCAGCAGTCGGTCCGCATCCTCGAGCTCGGCGAACTGGAGCCGTCCGAGGTGGACATGCGCACGATCCTGCTGATCGGATCCTCGCAGACCCAGGTCACGGAGCGGCCGGACGGCTCCCGGGTGACGTGGACCCCGCGCCGCTACCCGTGACCGGGTGAGGAGGTGACGTGAGGTTCGGGCTTTCGCGTTGAGTGGCCGCCGTGCCGCGGCTTACGGGAGCGTACGAAGGGCGTACGCGGGGCGCACAGGGCGGGGCGGGCGCGGCGCGGGGCCGACGCGCCCGCCGGCCCTCGCCGGGCCGGCGGCGGCGTAGGTGTGGTCAGCCGTGCAGCAGCCAGTGCCGGACGGCCTCGACCGAGGAGGTCTCCCGCACGCCCTGCGGGACCGGGGGGCGGCGGACGACGACCACCGGGATCCCGGCCTCGCGGGCCGCGGTGAGCTTGGGGGCGGTGGCGGAGCCCCCGCTGTCCTTGGTGACCAGGACGTCGATCCGGTGCCGGGCCAGCAGCTCCCGCTCGTCGTCCAGGCCGAACGGGCCGCGGGCGAGCAGGACTTCGAGGCGCGGCGGCACGGGCGCTTGCGGCGGGTCCACCGAACGCACCAGGAACCAGGTGTCGGCAAGGTGCGCGAACGTGTGCAGGCCCATCCGGCCGGTGGTCAGGAAGACCCGGCTGCCGAGGTCCGCCACCACCGCGGCCGCCCCGGAGAGGGAATCGGCGAAATGCCAGTCGTCCCCGGGGACGGGACTCCACCCGGGGCGGCGCAGCGCGACCAGCGGAACGCCCGAAAGCGCCGCCGCCTCTGCGGCGTTGAAGCTCATCCGCTCCGCGAACGGGTGCGTGGCGTCGACCAGGTGGGTCACCCGGTGGGCGGCGATCCAGGCCGCCAGGCCCGCCGCGCCGCCGAAGCCGCCGATCCGTGTCTCGCCCGGCGGCAGCACCGGTGCCGAGACCCGCCCGGCGAGCGAGGTGGTCACCCGCAGCGGGGCGTGCGGCGCCGTACCGGAGCCCGGGGCGACATCCGGCACGGCGCCCGAGGCGGTACCCCGGCCGGCGCCGGCACGGATGCCGGAGCCCGCCTCCGTCCCCGTGGCGGCCAGCGCACCGGCGAGGCGCCGGGCCTCGGTCGTGCCGCCCAGGATCAGCACATGGGCCCGCACTCCGTCAGCAGACATGCCGGTCGCGCTCGGGGGAGTACAGGTGGCTGTCGCGGAACTGCTCGGCGCCGAGCGTACGGCCCACGATGATCACCGCGGTGCGGACCAGGCCCGCCTCCTTCACCTGCGCCGCGATGTCGGCCAGCGTGCCGCGCAGGATCAGCTCGTCGGGGCGGCTGGCCATGGCCACGACCGCCACCGGGCACTCGGCCCCGTAGTGCGGCAGCAGTTCGGCGACGACCCGGTCCACGTAGCGCGTGGCCAGGTGCAGGACGAGCAGCGCGCCGCTGCGGCCCAGGGTGGCCAGGTCCTCGCCGGGCGGCATCGGGGTGGCCTGCTGGGCGATCCGGGTCAGGATCACGGTCTGGCCGACGGTGGGGACCGTCAGCTCCCGCTTCAGCGCAGCCGCGGCCGCCGCGAACGCCGGGACGCCGGGCACCACCTCGTACGGGATGCCGGCCGCATCAAGCCGCCGCATCTGCTCCGCGACCGCGCTGAAGATCGACGGGTCGCCCGAGTGGAGCCGCGCCACGTCCTCGCCCGCCGCGTGGGCCCGTACGCACTCGGCGATGATCTCGTCGAGGTTCAGCTGCGAGGTGTCGACCAGGCGGGCGTCCGGCGGGCACTCGGCCAGCAGTTCGCGCGGGACCAGGCTGCCCGCGTACAGGCAGACCGGGGCGGCGGCCAGCATCCGGGCACCGCGCACCGTGATCAGGTCGGCGGCGCCGGGGCCCGCACCGATGAAGTACACGGTCATGTCGTCGGATCCTTTTCGTTCTCTTCGTGCGCTGCTGTGGGAGGGGCCGTCCGCGCCCAGGGCTTGGTCACGGACCACTGGGTGACCGGCATCGCCTGCCGCCAGCCCGTGAAGCCGCCGACCGCCGCCGCGTGCGCGACGGCGAGTTTGACCAGGTCGCCGCCGTGGTGCCGGTAGCGCTCGGTGAGGACCGCCTCCGACTCCAGGGTCACGGTGTTGACCACGAGCCGGCCGCCCGGGGCCAGGGCCGCCCAGGCGGAGTCCAGCAGGCCCGGCGCGGTCAGCCCGCCGCCGATGAACACCGCGTCGGGGGCCGGGAGTCCGGCGAGGGCCTCGGGAGCGGCGCCGGTGACCACGCGCAGCCCCGGGACGCCGAGCGCCGCCGCGTTGCGGCTGATGCGGGCCGCCCGCTCCGGGACGCGCTCCACGGTCACGGCCCGGCAGGAGGGGTGCGTGCGCATCCACTCGATGCCGATGGAGCCGGAGCCGCCGCCGATGTCCCACAGCAGCTCGCCGGGGGCCGGGGCGAGGGCGCACAGGGTCGCGGCCCGTACGTGGCGCTTGGTGAGCTGGCCGTCGTGCTCGTACGCGGTGTCGGGCAGGCCGGGGGTCGCGCCGAGCCGCGGGACCTCGCTCTCCGGGTCGCGGCGGCAGTCCACGGCCACCACGTTGAGCGGATCGCCGGGCGCGTGGTCCCAGCTCTCGGCCCGCCCCTCGTACGTGTCCTCGCGCTCGGAGCCGAGCTGCTCCAGCACCCGCATCCGGCTCGGGCCGAAGCCCCGCTCTCGAAGCAGAGCAGCGATCTCGTCCGGGGTCGCCGCTCCGGCGCTGAGTACCAGCACCCGCCGCCCCTCGTACAGGGCGGCCGCGAGCCGGGCCACCGGGCGGCCGACCACCGTGACCACCTCGGTCTCCTCCACCGGCCAGCCCAGGCGGGCACAGGCGTACGACACCGACGAGGGGTGCGGGTGGACCCGCAGGGCGTCCGGCCCGAGCTCCTGCGCCAGGGCCCGGCCGATCCCGTAGAACATGGGGTCGCCGCTCGCCAGCACCGCGATCCGCCGGCCCGCGTGCTCGGCCATCAGCTTCGGCACGGCCGGCCGCAGCGGGCTCGGCCAGGCCACCCGCTCGCCGGCGCACTCGCCGTACGGCAGCAGGTCCAGCTGCCGCGGCCCGCCGATCAGCACCTCGGCCCCGGTCAGCGCGGTACGCGCGGCGGCGGTGAGCCCGGCCCAGCCGTCGGCGCCGAGGCCGACGACCGACACGGGCATGGGGGGCGGTGCGGAGCTCACTGCGCGGTACCTCGGGAACGGGAAGGGAGCGGGTGGACCCGCAGCCTACTGGCCGGGTGACCGGCCCCCGGCTCCACCCCCGCGAAGGGCGAGGTCTACCCTCGGTAACCCCAACGTGACCGCGCCGCTCGACCCACCTCGCGAGGGAGACTGCATGCCTGGCTGGAACGCCGAGAACATCCCGGACCAGAGCGGCCGGACCGCCGTCGTCACGGGCGCCAACAGCGGTATCGGCTATATCGCCGCCCGGGAGCTCGCCCGGCGCGGCGCAGACGTGGTACTGGCCTGCCGCAGCGCGGCGCGCGGCCGGGCCGCGGTGGTGCGGCTGCGCGCCGAAGTCCCGGGCGCCGAGGCGGAGTTCGTACCGCTGGACCTGGCCGACCTGGACTCCGTACGGGAGTTCGCGAAGGCCTACGGACAGCGCCGGCCCTCCCTCGACCTTCTGGTGAACAACGCGGGCGTGATGGCCCTGCCGTTCGGGCGGACCGCCGACGGGTTCGAGACCCAGTTCGGGGTCAACCACCTCGGCCACTTCGCCCTGACCGGACTGCTCCTGCCGCAGCTGCTGGCCGCGGACCCCGGAGCCCGGATCGTCACCGTCTCCAGCGGGTTCCACGCCCTCGGCGACATCGACCTCGACGACCTGAACAGCGAGCACCGCTACCGGCGCTGGATCGCGTACGGCCGCTCCAAGACCGCGGGCCTCCTCTTCACCCACGAACTGGCCCGGCGGCTCGAGGCCGCAGGCTCCGGGATCGTCGCGGCCGCCGCGCACCCCGGCTACGCCTCGACCAACCTGCACGCCGGGGCATCGCGCCAGGAGGGCCACCGGCCCATGTCCCGGCTCATGGGGGTCGGCGCCGCCGTCCTCGCGCAGTCCGCGGCCTCCGGGGCCCTGCCCACGCTGTACGCGGCCACCGCGCCGAGGGTGCTGCCCGACGCCTTCTACGGACCGCGGTTCGGCTGGCGCGGGGCGCCCGTCCTCTCCTGGCGGGCGAAGTGGACCCTGGACGACACCTCCGGCGAACGGCTCTGGGCGGCCTCGGAGAAGCTCACCTCCGTCCCGTACGGCTCCCTCGCACGCTGAGGTGATCCGGGCCGGGCGCCCCGCCGTGAGCCCGTCCGCCCCCGGGGTGCCTCGGGGCGCCCCGGGCGGGACCTGATCCCGGTTGCGTCCGCCACGGAAGACTCGGCGCATGGACGACGACACGGACAACCACCCAGAAGCCCACGACCACGCAGTGGTCCTCGGCGCAGGCCTGGCGGGGCTGCTGGCGGCGCGGGCACTCGCCCAGCGGTTCGCGCGCGTGACCGTGGTGGAGCGGGACGAACTGCCCGACACCGGACCGGCCTTCCGGCCCGGTGTGCCGCAGTCCCGGCACGTGCACGTGCTGTGGTCGCGGGGCCTGGAGCTGATGGAGGAGCTGCTGCCCGGGGTCACCCGCGAGCTGCTCGCGGCCGGGGCGGCCCTGATGGAGTCGCCGCGGGACTTCCTGTGGCTGAGCTCCGCCGACTGGTTCCACCAGGTCCCGGGGTCCCGGATCCTGGTGGGCAGCCGGGAGCTGATCGACTGGACGGTCCGCAGGGAGGTCCTGCGGGACGAACGCATCCGGGTCCGCGCCGGATCCACGGCGACCGGGCTCGTCGCCGGACCGGACGGCCGCTCCGTGGCCGGCGTACGGCTGCGCGAGGGCGGCCCGCTGCCCGCCCGCTTCGTGGTCGACGCGACCGGGCGGACCTCCCGGGCCCCGGCCTGGCTCGCCGCCCTCGGCCACCCGGCCCCGGCGACCACCCGCTACGACTCCCGTCTCGGCTACTCCAGCCGCTACTACGAGGTCCCGCCGGATCCGGCCCGCCGCTGGCAGGGCATGTACGTCCAGGGCCGCCCCGACAGCCCGCGCGGGGGTGTGCTGGTGCCCCTCGACGACGGCCGCTGGCTGGCGACCCTGATCGGCAACGGCGAACACGCCCCGCCGACCGGGGACGAGGAGTTCCTCGAGTACACCCGGACCCTGCGCACCCCGGCCCTGTACGACGCCCTCCGCGACGCCAAACCGCTCTCCTCGCCGACGGGCTTCCGGAGCACCGCGAACGAATGGCGCCACTACGAGCGACTCGACCGCTGGCCGGCCGGATTCGTCGTCCTCGGCGACGCCGCCTGCCGGTTCAACCCCGTGTACGGGCACGGGATGACGGTGGCCGCCCTCGCGGCGGACGCGCTGGCCGGCGCCATCCGGGGGCTGGCGCCCCGGGAGATCGCCGCGGCCGCCCGGCGGATCCAGCGGCGTACGGCCACCGCCTCCGACGTGGCCTGGCAGATCGCCACCAGCGAGGACATGCGCTACCCGGAGACCGAGGGGCCGCCGCCCGACCGGGCGACCAAGGTCCTGCAGGCGTACATGTCCCGGGTGATCGTGGGTGCGAACGCCGACCCGGAGATCTCCCGGCCCTTCTTCGGCGTGCTGTCGCTGTCGGCCTCGCCGAACACCCTGCTGAGCCCGGGCACGGTGATCCGGGTCCTGTCCAAGTGGCGCCTGCCGACGGCCCCGGAGAACGCCGCCTACCCGCCGCACCACCCCGGCCCGCCGGACTCGGGTTCGTAGGGTCTGCCCGGATACGGCGGGGTCCGGCCGGAAACCCCCTGAGCGGCCTCGGTGGAGTGGGGCACGCCCCCGCGCCGCCCGGCACGGCGCCTCGCCGCGTTGTCGCAGCACCCTGGTACGTCCAGTACAGGCGTGCCGCTCCGCCTTGCGATGCACCGCACCGGACGACGAGAGAACGCAACCCCACTTCCCCGAGGCCGCTTAGCGGGGGGCTGCCACGGCCCGTTCGTACAGGTCGCGTACCGCCTCGTCGAACCGGCTGCTGTACGAGGTCGTCTCGTCCCCGCCCCCGTCGCGGCCGCCGACCACCCCGATCAGGGTGTGCGCGTCGGTCAGCACCGGACCACCGCTCGTGCCGTCGGGTACGTCCGCGCAATCCAGCCGCAGCTGCGCGGGCCCCGCGGCGCGGGCGGTGTTGAAGCACTCCACCGGGTGCTCGGTGTCGTTCGGATAGCCAACGACCCGGGCCGGCGCGGGCAGTTCGGGCCGGAACCGGATCGTATGGGCCCCGGTGGCGTCCTCCAGGCGCTCGCCGGGACGGCCGGGCCGGCGCATCCGGAGGAAGGCCACGTCGTGGTCGGGGTCCTGGTCCTCGGTCCACCGGGGGTCCACGTCGATCCGGGTGGGCACCCAGATCCCGTACGGGGCCTCGCCGTCCCGGTAGCCCGGGGCGAAGACGAGGTTGGTGCGGAAGCCGAAGCTGCCGCGGTACACGCAGTGGGCGGCGGTGGCGATGAGGTCGCCGTCGGGGGAGTGGACCACGCCGGCCGAGCAGTGGTGGTCCTGGTCCCCGTCCTCGCCGGGCGAGAACAGCGCCCCGGTCGCGGGCTCGGCAGCCGCGGGCCGCGCGACCAGCGGGTCGGAGGGCTGCCAGCCGCCCGACCGCCAGTGCACGCCGGCCGGGGGGCCGCCCGTGCCCTGCGCGGTCGGGCCCGGCGGGGCGGATTCCCGCGCCGGGGTCTCCCGTACCGGAGCCTCCTGCGCCGGGACCTCCTGCGCCGGAGCCCCCTGAGCCGGGACCTCCCGTACCGGAGCCTCCTGCGCCGGAGCCTCCCGCGCCAGGCCGTCCAGCACGGCCGCCGCCGCGCGGTCGGCCTGCTCCGGGTCCTGTACGTAGCTCCCCTCCGCGGGATCCCCGTCCGCGAGGTGCGCCGCGATGCCGCGCAGCTCCCACAGGAACCCGCCACCCCCGATCAGCACCGCGCAGCACATGCCGACGAGCAGGGAGACCCGTACGGCCCGCCCGTGAACCTTGGTGAACATGTGGCTCTCCCGCCCGGAAACCCCGATCGGCATTCCGATCAACCCCCTGTTCGACGGACGGCGTGACGACAGCAGTTCCGGATCCGGAACGTGTCCGTTCTCACAGCAGGGCACCCGTCATCCGCCGTCCTTCCGGACGTCACCCAACTCGCCTAACCTCCCGGCGAGTTGATACGTGGCGCACCGACTGGGCGGACAGGAGCCGAAAGCATGGGATTGCGGAACCGGATGGCGGGCGCGGTGACGGCGGGTCTGGCGGCCCTGGCCCTCGTACTGGGCACGGCCCCGGCGGGGGCCGTCGCGAGGGGGACAGGAGTCGACCTCCCGTACGCGGGATCGACCGGCGTCGGCGTGCACAACGCGTACGAGAAGGCCAAGTACCCGTACTTCGCGGACGCCCTCGACTCGGGCGCCGCGATGCTGGAACTCGACGTGTGGACCAACTTCTTCGGCAGCTCCTGGCGGGTCGCCCACGACAACCCCTTCGGCAACGACAACAACTGCGAGAACGCCACGAGCCCCGCCCAGCTGCGCACCAAGTCCCGCAACCAGAACCTCGCGGGCTGCCTCTCCGACATCCGCAGCTGGCACGACGCCCACCCCGGCCACCGCCCGGTCGTCCTCAAGCTGGAGCTCAAGGACGGCTTCGCCGCCAACCTCGGGCGCGGCCCGGCCGAGCTCGACGCGCTGCTGGCCTCGAAGCTCGGCGACGCCGTCTACCGCCCCGGCCTGCTCGCCGCCGGCCACCCCGACCTGGACAGCGCCGCCCGGGCCGGCGCCTGGCCGAGCCGCGCCGCGATGGCCGGGAAGTTCCTGGTGGAGCTGATCCCCGGCACGCTGGAGGAGGGCAACGCCGGCGACACCCTGTGGACCGACCGGGAGTACGCCCAGCACCTGCACTCCCTCGCCGCCGCGGGCCGGCTCGGCCAGGCCGCCGCGTTCCCCGCCGTGCACCGGGCCGAGGCCGGCGACCCGCGCGCCCGGTACGCCGACGCCTCGCTGCGCCCGTGGTTCGTGGTCTTCGACGGGGACGCGAGCGCGTATGCGGGCGGCTCCATCGACACCGCCTGGTACGACCGCAACCACTACCTGCTGATCGCCACCGACGCCCACAACGTGGCGCCCGCCATCGACGGGGTGCACCCGACCGAGGCCCAGGCCCGGGACCGGGTCGGCCTCATGGCCCGGCACCACGCGTCCATCGCCTCGGCGGACTGGTACCCGCTGCCGTCGGTGCTGGCGACGGTCGTCCCGCGCGGCTAGTGCCGCGTCAGGCGACGTTCGCCCCGTCGCGACGCCCGGCACGCACTCTCGCCGCGCCGGCCGAAAGCTCACGTACGTCCAGTACGAGCGCTTGCGGCCGGCCCGCCGAGAGCACGCACCGGAGGCCGCTCCTTGACGGGCAAACGTGGCCAGACGCGGCACTAGCACCCAGTACCCTTATTGCGAACTGCTCGCAATAAGGGTCTGGTGCAGGTGTGATGACGGGTTCTCCGGTGGTGCTCGGCATCGAGTCCTCCTGCGACGAGACGGGCGCGGGCATCGTGCAGGGCGGCCGGCTCCTCGCGCACGTCGTCGCGTCGAGCATGGACGAGCACGCCCGCTTCGGCGGGGTCGTCCCCGAGATCGCGGCCCGCGCCCACCTGCACGCCTTCAACCCGGTGGTCCGCCAGGCCCTCGACCAGGCCGGACTGCGCGCGGACCAGCTCGACGCGGTGGCCGTCACCACCGGCCCCGGCCTCTCCGGCGCGCTCCAGGTCGGACTGGCCGGGGCCAAGACCCTCGCGTACGCGCTGGGCGTGCCGCTGTACGGGGTGCACCACCTGGCCGGGCACGTCGCCGCCGACACCCTGGAGCACGGGCCGCTGCCCGAGCCCTGCGTGGTGCTGGTCGTCTCGGGCGGGCACACCTCGCTGCTGCTCGTACGGGACCTCGTACGGGAGCCGATCCTGCACCTCGGGGACACCCTGGACGATGCGGCCGGGGAGTGCTTCGACAAGGTGGCCCGGGTGTTCGGCCTGCCGTATCCGGGCGGCCCTGCCATCGACCGGGCGGCGCGGGGCGGGAACCCGAAGGCGGTGGCGTTCCCCCGCCCGCTGACCGGCGGGCCGCGCGGGGAGGACCCGTACGCGTACTCCTTCTCCTTCTCCGGGCTGAAGACGGCCGCTGCCCGCTGGGCCGAGGGCTACCGGCAGCGCGGGGAGCAGCCGCCGGTCGCCGACGGCGCGGCCTCGCTCCAGGAGGCGGTGGCCGACGTACTGACCCGCAAGGCGGTCGCGGCCTGTACGGCGTACGAGGTGAAGACGCTGGTCGTGGTCGGCGGAGTGGCGGCCAACTCCCGCGTCCGGGCGCTGGCGGAACGGCGCTGTGCCTCGGCGGGCATCGAACTGCGGGTGCCGCCGATGACGTTGTGCACGGACAACGGGGCGATGATCGCGGCGATCGGCGACCTGCTGGTCCGCGCGGGCGCGGAGCCGGCGCCGTACGGCCTCACGATCGACCCGTCGGCCCCGCTGGAGTACGCGGCACTCCACCCGGCGGGCTGACGGTCAGCCGAGCAGGCGGGGCCGGTCGAAGGCCGCGTTGCCGATGACGGCGTCCATCCGCGGCAGGGGATCGACCTCGTCGAGGTAGATTCGTTCGGCCACCAGGTACCGGTTGCGGTGAATCGATTCGGCATCCGACCCGGCCCAGTTCTGGTCCCGCTCGGCGCCGGGTCGCGCCGTTGCCGTTTCGGGGGCGGTGTCGTTGGTCAGCGGGGTGATCCGGCGGCGCGGGGTCTCCCGACGGCATGACGGACTCGCGGAGGGGTGTACGGACGACATGAGCAGGACTGCCGACGGTGTGAAGACGGTGCACCTCACCGCCGAGGTGTACGGGTACCTGGTGGCGCAGGCCGAGCCCCCGAGCCCGATCCAGGAGCAGCTGATCGCGCGCACGCGCGAGCTCGGCCGCCCGGCGCAGATGCAGGTCCCGCACGAGCAGGGCGTCTTCCTCACCCTGCTGGGCAAGACGGTCGGGGCCCGCCGGATCGTCGAGGTCGGCACCTTCACCGGCTACTCCACGCTCGCCCTGGCCGAGGGCCTGGCGGCCGGCGGGCGGGTCCTGACCTGCGACGTCTCCGAGGAGTGGACGGCGATCGCCCGGGAGGCCTGGAAGGCGGCCGGGGTGGACGACCGGATCGACCTCGAGATCGCCCCGGCCCTGGAGACGCTCCGCGCGCTGCCGCAGGACCCGGTGATCGACCTGGTCTTCCTGGACGCCGACAAGCCCGGCTACCGCGCCTACTGGGACGAGCTCGTGCCGCGCCTGCGTTCCGGCGGGCTGATCCTCGCCGACAACGTCCTGTACGGGGGAGAGGCGGCACAGGCGGACGCGCAGGGGAACGCCCTGGCCATCCGGGAGTTCAACGCGCACGTGCGCGCCGACGAGCGGGTCGAGTCGGTGATGCTCCCGATCGCGGACGGCCTCACGCTCGCGCGCAAGCGCTGAGGGCCGAGGGGGTCCTCGGGCTCCTGGGGCATTCTGGGGTGACAACCGCACCCCGAGGAGCCCGAGTTGACCGACCTGCACGCCGACCTGCACGCCGACGCGCTCGCGGACCCGCCCGCCGGCCCGTCCGCGAACACGCACCGCCGCCACATCGAGTTCGAGCGCCTGCACAACTTCCGTGACCTGGGCGGCTACCGCTCCGCCGACGGCCGTACCGTCGCCTGGGGCACGCTCTACCGCTCCGACTCGCTCGGCAAGCTGGCGGGCGCCGACTGGGAGCGCTTTCTCGGGCTGGGCATACGGACCGTCATCGACCTGCGCTACCCCTGGGAGATCGAGGCCAAGGGCCGGATCCCGGAGGCCGAGCGGTTCACGTACGCCAACCTGAGCATCGAGCACCGCCCGTACGACCAGGCCGCGATCGACCCCGACGTCGACCCCTGGCGGTACCTGGCCGACCGGTTCGCCGAGGTGACCGAGGACGGCGTCGAGGAGATCCGCGCGGCGATCGAGCTCATCGCCGCCGACCCCGGCCCGGCGGTCTTCCACTGCACCTCCGGCAAGGACCGCACCGGCCTGATCGCCGCATTCGTCCTGACCCTCCTCGAAGTGTCCGAGGAGGAGATCCTGGCCGATTTCGCGCTCACCGAGCTGGCCACCGCCCGCCTCACGGCCGACTGGCACGCGGCCAACCCGGGCCGCACCATGCGCTGGCCCGCGTACGGCCGCGCCCCGGCGACGATCCTCTCCCTCGTCCTCGCCGACCTGACCACGCGCTATGGCTCCGCGGCCGGCTATCTCGCCACGCGCGTCGGGATCACGCCCGCGACGACGGCCCGGCTGCGGGAGCGCCTGCTGCGCTGATCATGGCCGGAACCTGACACCGGCGTGGCATCTGCCAACTGGGCGTACAGGCTTGTCAGTTGAGGCGGACATCCCAACAATGCACATGACAACCGGAGGATCTTCGGTTGCCTCGTGCATCGTGCTTCGTCATCAGAGGGGAACCCCCACATGAACAAGCCTCTCGCCGGCGCCCTGCTCTCGCTGCTCCTGATAGGAGCGGCGGCAGCTCCGGCCGTTGCCTCCGAACCCCAGGACAAGGCCGCGGCGGCCGTCACCGTGAACTACGCGGGGACGGTCGCGCTCAGCAACTGCTCCGGCTCCGTCGTCCGCGCCCCCGGCTCCCTGCCGACCGACCCCGCGCTCGTCCTGTCCAACGGACACTGCATCGAGACCGGCTTCCCTGGGCCGGGCGAGGTCGTCAAGGACCAGCCGTCCAGCCGCTCGTTCTCGCTGCTCAACGCGTCGGGCTCGCGCGTGGCGACGCTGCGGGCCAGCAAGATCGCGTACGCGACGATGACCGACACGGACATCTCGGTCTATCAGCTGACCAAGACGTACGCGCAGATCCAGAGCCAGTACGGCATCGGCGCGCTCACCCTGAACGACGCCCGCCCGGTGCAGGGCACGGCGATCAAGGTCGTGTCCGGGTACTGGAAGCGGATCTACAGCTGCAACGTGGACGGGTTCGCGTACCGCCTCAAGGAGGGCGAGTGGACCTGGAAGGACTCCGTCCGCTACACCTCGTCCTGCAACACCATCGGCGGCACCTCGGGCTCCCCGGTGATCGACACGACGACGGGCAAGGTCGTCGCGGTCAACAACACGGGCAATGAGGACGGGCAGCGCTGCACGGAGAACAACCCGTGCGAGGTGGACGAGAACGGCAACGTCACCGTCCGCCAGGGCATCAACTACGCCCAGGAGACGTACCTCATCGTCCCCTGCATCGGCGCGGGCAACAAGATCGACCTGAACCGGGCGGGCTGCGCCCTGCCGAAGCCGTAACGCGGTCGGCCGCCCGCTCCACGGGGCGGGCGGCCACTCGTCCCACCACGGTCGACGGCGGGTCGATCGCCGCGGTCGCCGTCGGCATGTGCCAGCGTTGACCCGATGCAATCCGCCCACGGTGTCCTCACGCCCTTCCTGCAGAGCGACGTCCCGTACCTGGAGAAGGCGCTCCGCACCGTCGCGGTCTACGCGCTGATCCTCGTGCTGCTCCGGATCGTCGGCAAGCGCCAGCTGGCGCAGCTCAGCACCTTCGACCTGGTCGTCATGCTGCTGCTGGCCAACGTCGTGCAGAACGCCGTGATCGGCCCGGACAACTCGGTCCTCGGAGCGGCCTTCGGGGCCGCCGTACTGCTCGCGGTGAACACCGTGGTGGTCCGGGCGGCGGCCCGCTACGAACGGCTGGGCCGCCTGCTGGAGGGCTCCCCCACCACCCTGGCCCGCGACGGCCACTGGCTCACCCCGGTGATCCGCCACAACGGCCTGCGCCGCGCCGACCTCGACGCGGCGGTCCGCCACCAGGGCGGCGACGACGTCACGGAAACCACGGAGGTCACCCTCGAACCGGGCGGCGCGCTGGTGGTCCAGCTGGCGGAACCGGAACAATCGGCGGACAAGGCGGACATCGCCGCCCTGAGGGCCGACATCGCCGCGCTGAAACGCCAACTGGACACCCTGGCGTCCGGCACGTCCTGAATGCGGCGCGGCCGGAAGTCATCGCTCATTCATTCCAACTTGCGGGTTTGCTCCGCCAGTTGAGGTGTCGTCCGCTACGGTCTGCTGCGCAACCACCTCCGACGGGTGGTCGCTCCACATCATCGGGAGTCCATCCGCCCTCGCACGCCGCAGCAGGCGACGCGCCTGGCCGGCTCTGGTGACGGTCTGTGGAGGCGGCGCTTGCGTCGTCATGCAGTTGAGTTCCGCGCTCCTGCAGCGCACCGACGACGCACCCGTCCTCCACCGTGTCCTCCCGTACCCGTGCCCCACGGGCCGTGCACCGGCGCCTTCGCGCCCTCGGCCGTGACGGCGCGCGTGCAACGGGGCGGCGCGCGCTGCGACGGGTGTCGACCCCATGAGGAGGCTGCCGCCCGTGGCTGCCCGTAAGAGCACCTTCCAGTTCCTCGACTCCGGTCACCGGAACCTGATCTCCGACGCCGTCCCGCTCGACGGGGTCTTCCCCCTGCTGCCACCGGTCTTCGAGCCCCTGCGCGGCGAGCCCGCCCTCTCCGACGGGGAGCCGCCCACCGAACTCGGCAAGGCCGTCATGGAGTGGTACGCCAATGCCAACAGCTGCGCGCCCGAGGAGACCCCCGCCGGACTGGTGCGGGCCATCGAGGCGGTGTCGGCCGGCTCCGGCCGGGAAAACATCGAGGCCGTCCGCCGGGCGCAGTGGCGGCGCAACCACGCCGGGCTGCTGTCGGTGGCCCAGCTCGTGGTCTGCGTCCCGATGGTGCGCCCGGCCACCGTCCAGCCGCGCATGGCCGCCTCCGCCCAGCGGATCATGCGGGAGGTGTTCAAGAATTCATTGATCCACGAGGTCGGTTCCGGCCTGCGCATCCAGGCCCGCTCTGCCCAGCATCTGATCGACATCACCGATGCACAGCGGAAGGTCCGCAACCCGGCCGCGTACGCGGGTGAGGCCGAGAAGGAGTTCGCCGACTCGCTCGCCCTGGAAGGGATCCGCGAAGAGATCCGCGGGTTCGTGTACGACATGTACGTGTCGGACGACGAGCGCGGGCACCTCGTCGAGACGGACGACGGCTGGACGCGGGTCAGCGTCGCGCAGTCCTTCATGGGAGGGCTGATCTGCGCGAAGGCGGACCTGTCCACCCTGCACTGGGAGTACCCGGTCGGTTCCCTGACCGTCCGCCCGCACACCCCGGACAGCATCGAGGCGGCCCACCGTGCGCTGCGCTTCGAGGATGCGCCCTTCGCCGTCTGGCCGGCGAGCCGGACCAAGTCCGCGGTGCAGGCCTGGCTCGACGGTGCCCCGCCCGAGGCCCAGGCCACGCTGCGCATGATGACGGCCCGGATGGACATCGGCATCGCAGTCCGGCCGTACCGCAGGAACAGCGATCACGACGTGGTCTACGCCGACATGGCCCGTTTCCACGTCAAGGGGCAGAACCCGACCCTGTGGGGAAAGTCGGACGACGAAGCCTTCAAAGCTCGCACGGTCGTCAACGACCTCGTCCGTCAGCGGTTCCTGACCGAGGAGCAGCGGGACGTCTTCTTCGGCGACACGGAGGTTCCCTGGGCGGACGACCCGTCGCGCACCCCGTATCGCAACCGCGTAGTGGCCACCACGCACGTCATGGTTTCCACGGTGGTCCACGATCCGGCCGTCGACTTCCGGTACGCCCTCGTGCGCGACACGCTCAAGCGGCTGCGGGTGCCCAACTCGCCCCTCCAGGCCGCGACCACCACCGCCTCCCTGGCCGGTCTGGTCGCAGGCCTGGAAGGGGACGGCGAAATGGGCCAGTTCACCGCCGTGACCGCCCGCTCCTTCCGCAAGCCGGAACTGCGCGACATCGGTGCGCACGAAGGCAATTGGACCGAGCTGATCGACCGGGACCTCGAGGAGATCGCCGAAGGCGCCCGCAGGGAGCTGGAGACAGCCGCCCATGCCCAGCGGACCCCCCTCGGCCGGCACCAGCGGGCCCTGGCCATCCTCGCTCTCGTGGCACACGCCGCCAATCCCGCCCTGCGCGACTACCGGCTGCCGGACGGTACGCACGCCGATGGCACCCCGCGCCTGATCCGGTACCCGTCTTCGATGACCCTGACCGGCCGTGGCGGCCGTGGCGGGGTGATGAAGGTCGAAGCGGACGTCGTGGTCATGAACGCGGCCCGCTCGCCCGAGGGCATCGACCAGCTCGAGGCGATCGTCCGTGCGGCCATCGTCGAGGAACCCGTGGTCCCGGTCGACCCGGTGACCGGCCAAGACATGCTGGAGGAGTGGCTGCGGCGCGCCTGGGCCAAGGCCCACGGCACTGACCTCCGGCCGGCCGGCAGGGGCGCGGACGGCTTCGCGGGACCCTCGGTCCTCGCCCTCGACTCCCGGGCCGACGGCGTCGACCACGGGGACGGCCAGGGTCTCCGCACCGCCGTCGCCCTCGCGTTGTGGCCGGACGGCCCGGGAGCCGAAGAGGGCCGACGCGGCGCTGATCCGCTCTCCGAGACCGGCGCTTGGGGGAAGCAGATCGCCGCCCTGGCCGACGGCATCGACAACTTGGCTGCCTGGGCGGGCGGGCTCGCCGACGTCCGAGTGGACGCCGTACGAGCCGGTGTCGACGAGGAGGACTACGACCCCGACGACGAGAACCTGCCCCGCATGATCGACAAGGTGGGTATCGACCCCGAGGTGGAGAACGGCACCGATAAGTCCCTCGAAAGCCTGCGCCGCTTCCTCCGGCAGGGCGTGATGGCGTACCTCAGGCAACAGGCCCGCCGATGACCACACCACCCAAGGCCGAAGCCGCGCCCGCGGCCGAGCCTGCTGCCGGGGCCGGGGCCGGGGCCGGGCGCCGTCGCGTCACCGGCACGGT
The DNA here is from genome assembly GCF_040682115.1 of Streptomyces sp. NPDC051364. NCBI lineage: Bacteria > Bacillati > Actinomycetota > Actinomycetes > Kitasatosporales > Streptomycetaceae > Streptomyces > Streptomyces sp. NPDC051364. The sequence goes on from NZ_JBFBAH010000002.1 coordinate 68,832, forward strand.
GGCGGCCGAGTCCAAGCGTGAGCCCGCGGTCGATCCTGCCGCCGGAGCCGGAGCCGGAGCCGGAGCCGGAGCCGGAGCCGGAGCCGGAGCCGGAGCCGGAGCCGGAGCCGGAGCCGGAGCCGGAGCCGAGGCCGTGCCCGCCGCCGGCGTCGGGGCCGAGGCCGCCGTCGGCGTCGAAGACCGTGGCGTGACCGGCACGGTGGCCGTGGACGAGGCCGGCCGGCCCATGGTCCGGCGGCCCGAGCACGTCACTGACCGGTGGTGGCTGGACGTGGCCGCCCTCCTCGGCCCGGCCGTGCACGGCACGCCCGCCACGGCCGTGACCGCGGTCTCGGTCGTCGTCCGCCGCGACCGGGCCCGGGCCCTGCCCCGGCTGCTCGCCCGCCATCCCGCGGCGGCAGCCCGCTGGACCTGGACCCCGGCCGCCGAACGGCTGCGCGCGGGCGGAGCCGCCGCCGCGGACGGACTGGCCGCGCTGCTCGCCGCCGACACGGCCGAACAGTCCGCGTGGCCGGGCGACATCGACCTCCCGGCCCTGGGCTTCGTCCGGACGCTGCTCCCCTTCCAGCGCACGGCCGCCGCCCGGCTGCTCCGCGCCGGCGGCGGCGCGAACTTCTCCGTGCCGGGCTCCGGGAAGACCACCGTGGCGTACGCCGTCTTCACCGCACTGCGGGCCCGGGGGGCCGCGCACGCCCTGCTCGTCGTCGCACCGCCCTCCGCGTTCGAGGCATGGGTGGAGGAGGCACGCGCCTGTTTCGCGCCGGACCGGGCGCCCGCCGTCGCCGTACGGCCCCGGGTCATGGCGCGCACCGACACCGTCGTCGTACTCAACTACGAGCGCCTCGGCGACCCGGCGGTGCGCGCCGCGCTCGCCGGCTGGTCCCGCGGGCGGAAAGTCCTCACCGTGTTCGACGAGGCCCACCGCGCCAAGGCCGGCGCAGCCTCCCGGCGCGGCGCGGAGGCGGCGGAACTCGCCCGCCGCGCCGACGCCGTGATGGTCCTGACCGGTACCCCGATGCCCAACCGGCCCCGCGACCTGGAGGCCGTGTTCGACCTGGTGTGGCCGGGGCAGGGACACCGGCTCGTCCACGGCGACCTCGCGCACCTCCGCGACCGGGCCTACGTACGCGCCACCAAGGACGACCTCGAACTCCCGCCCCTGGACCTGCGGGTGGAACGCATCACCCTCGACGCCTCCCACCGCGCCCTGTACGACGCCATGACCAGCCGCGTACGGCGGTGGGCGCGGGACGCCGCCGGGGCCGAGGGATCCGCCTCGGGGGCGGTGGCGGCCCAGGCGGGGCGCGCCCTGCTGCACCTGATCGCGGCCGCGGCCAACCCGGCCGCGGTCTTCGCCCCGGGGCGGCCGTGGTCGCTGCCGCTGGACGGGCCCGGCCACGCGGACCTGGCCTCCCTGGTGGCGGAACCGACCCGGCACATCCGCCCGGCCAAGGTGGTCCGCGCCGCTCAACTCGTGGCGGAGCACCGCGCCCAGGGCCGCAGGACCGTCCTCTGGTCGGGCTTCCTCGGCAACGTCGAGGCGCTGGTCACGGCGCTGGCCCGGCACCGTCCGGCCGTCGTCACAGGCGCCACCCCGCTGGACGGCCGCAAGGCCGAGCTCGGCCGCTTCCGCCACGACGACGACTGCTGGGCCCTCGTCGCGACCCCGCAGACCCTGGGCGAGGGGGTCTCCCTGCACCTGGCGTCCAGTGACCAGGTGCACCTGGACCGCGGCTACGCCGCAGGCACCTGGCTCCAGGCCCTCGACCGCACGCACCGCCTCGGCCTGCCCGCCGCGGTCCGCCCCACCTGCACGGTGCTGCTGGCCGCCGACACAGTCGACGAGCGGGTCAACGAGGTCCTCAACCACAAGGTCGCCGCCCTGGCGGCAGCCCTCCGAGACCCCGCCCTCCACCCGGTGGCGGACCCCTCCCTCACGGACGGCGACACGGACGCCCTGCTGGGCGACACCGACGCCCTCCGCGAACTCCTACGACCGTGGTGATGCCCGAGGGGTGACGCACGCTGCGCGTCCACCTCGATCGGCAGCGAGCCGGCTGCAGCGCTGCTGCACCGCAGCCGGCGGCGTCACCTGATCAGTCCCCGCCCAAGATCGCAAGACTCTGCAAAAGCCCTGGTAGGGGCGTGGAACGCGGCCGGCTTCAGGGGGAGCGGGCGCTGAACCTGAGCCCTCTTCATGAGTTCTGCGAACGGTGTCTCCGCAATCGAGCCACGCACGAAGGCGAGACCGTACCGGTCAACAGCATGCCGCACGTCGGGATCAAAGGCCTTCTTCTTGCCCCGCTGCGACACATCCACAGCGAGACACGGGTTGCCCTTGCTGTACACCCACCAAACCGTCACACGCTCCTTACCTCGAATCACATTCAGGAGCTCACTGCTTTGGGAGATGTCGGACTGGTATCTCATGTATTCAACGTCGGGCCCTGGAGGATCTTTGTCCTTACCTTCCTTCTTGAGCTCTTTCCGCCACTTCCCGGACCCCTCGTAATCGGCAGTCATGGTCAATCTGTCTTTCCTGATCACGTATGTCTGGGTCTCGGCCCTGACTGCTTCATGGCTCAGATTGGCGGGGTTCTCGATCTCGGCGACCACATCTGTCGAATATTCCTCTTCCGGATTCAACACCCTCCCCGGAGGTTCGATGAACTTGCCAGGTTTGATCACCCGGTATATGTCGCCCGGATCCTTCGCGATCCTGATTTTGATCCAATAGATGCTTCCGAGCACGTAGACCGGGACCTGACCAGCGTTTTTGATGCGCAGGCGGACCCGCAGGTACATCTTCTCCCCCTTCCTGTCCAAACTTGGTGTGCCGAACTCAGCCGTACTCTGCACCAGCGGCTGAGCCACAGAAGGAACGTAGACCAGCCCATATGCCAAGTTGGTGACGACGAGGAGGATGGAGACGATCGCCCCGATCGCGATTCGCCTGGGAATGTGAATCCCCTTCCACACTCGGCCTCGGACGGCTAGCATCCACATGGCCCAGAAGGACCAGATCGCATGGGGTATCCAGATCCATGCGTACCACGGATACGGCCGGTTGAGGGTGTGCATCAAGAGCATCCCCAAGCTGGTGAGGAGGGCGATCGAGACTCCGAGCAGCGCGACCGGTCCCGATTGAGCCACTTTCCTCCTGCCCCAATAGTCGATAACGGCCAGAATACACAGCACTTCCACCACGCCCATGGCCAGCAAAATAAACCCTGTTATTCGCCCGGCGAAGTCGAGCGCATCAGCGGAGTCCATTGCACCGATATGGATGAGCACGCAGACGGTCCACAGGAGGCCGGCTCCCATGGCGATGCCAGTTATTCGTCGAGGCAACGGGCGATCCGGCCAGACAGTGCTGTTTCCGCCGCGCCATTGGATGTCATCCTCGAACGTCAGGCCAGCCTTACGCAGGACTTTCTGCAGTTCATGGGCGCTCCGCACCTTGCCGACGAACTTGCCGTTGATCACCACTTTTCGCAGGCCGATGTCATCAGGTGGCGCCACGACTACCGCGGGAGTGTTCTCCATGGCGCAAGCCTGCCGCCGCCCCTGGGCGAACGCCCCTGGGGCGCGCTTCCCGGGGGCGCCTCCCGTGCGATATCGGGGCCACGGCCGTCACCCGAATGGAGTAACAGGTTGCGCGCCTCGACGCCGTGCGGGGTCAGGCTGGTGACGACCGTGCCGCTCGTCAATGTCGGAGGTCCTGATGCGCACACGACTTATCGGGTTCACCGCCGCCGTGATACTGGCCGTTCTCGGCCCCGTCGTCCCTGCTGCGCACGCAGCCGTGGTTGCACCGACTCCGACGCCCAGTGTCGACGGGCAGACGTGTGAGGAAGGCAGGGGGACCGTGGAGTATGACTCCACCACCAGCTCGTGGGTCTGTATCGGCGGCACGCACGACGGCAATCCCATCGCCTGAAGCAAAACCTCGCTACCGGGGCCGAGATGTGGATCTCGCAGAGGGGGCGGTGGCGTGCGCTGTGGCGAAGTTGATCAGTCATCCGCGCCCGCCGCCTACAGCCAGTTGCGCTTCTTGAAGATGACGTACAGGCTCACGCAGACCACGGCCATGAGCAGGATGGCGAACGGGTAGCTGAAGTGCCAGCTCAGTTCGGGCATGCTCGAGAAGTTCATGCCGTAGATCGTGCCGACCAGGGTCGGGGCGAAGAGGATGGGCGCCCAGGAGGAGATCTTCTTGAAGCCGTCACCCTCACGCGGCTGACCTGCGGAAATCGGCTGAACAGGCGGCCTGACCTGCAGCAATCGACCTTTCTGAGTCTTTCACCCTGCTGCCCGTCTATGCAGCCGATTCTCCCCAGCCGCCTCCCAACGAGCCTCATTCCCCCCAGATTCCCCCCAGCGGGGGAGGCTTCTGGCAGAGGATTGCCGCTGGTTGGGGCCGTGATCCCGGCGGTATGGAGGGCTGCGCGACGTAGGCGAAGGGAACAGTACGACCTGACGATCGCGGACGTCCCTGCCTATCTCCGCGCCCAGGTTGAATGAGGAGGCTGTGGTGTTTGTGGCCGATGAGTCTGAGCGACCTGTTGCCGCTGCTGTTGTGGTGCACGAGGGGCGGTTGCTGTTGGTGCGGCATCGCATCGCGGAGGGGTATCTGTCCTGGCAGTTCCCTGCTGTGCGACCGGGATGGAGAGCGCCGCGGCCAGCGGGGACAGGCCTGTTGACGACGCAACGGCGGGGCCGTGGGCGACGGTCCGGTCAGCGGACGTATACCGCGATAAGCCGTGGGCGCAGCATCGACTCAGAAGCCGAGTCGGGATCAGCTTCGACATCACCACCGAGGCCAGCACCGACCGGATCGCCCACGACCTCACCATCGGGATGGCCGACCGAGACTTCCCCGGACGACCCACCCGGCAGACCAGCAACTTCACCCCCAGCCAGATCGGCGTCTTCGCTGCCTACGCCACGACCCGTGGCCGCGCACTGGTGGACCGGGAGCTCTACCCGCCCAAGTCCTGGACCAAGGGTGAGCTGGCCAAGCGCCTGGTGCTGCGTGCCCTGGCCTCCGACCAGTTTGAAGCCTTCCTGACAGGACCGAACTGTTCGCCCCTGATGTGGTCCTCACGAGCTGCAAGGTGCCGCACACGCGCCTTGAGGAGATTGCCGCCCTGCGGCGGCTCAGCGTGCCGGCACCTCGGCGAGCCCCCCGTACTCGATCCACTCGTGGGTGCGCCATCGGGGCAGGAGTTTGCCGCCCGGCACGCCCGCTCCAGTCAGTGGTCCTGCGCCGCGGAGCTGTGATCAACATATACTTCGGCGGCTCGACAGCCTCTGGGTTCTCGGCGGAGAAGGACACACGGGGGGTGTGATGGAACTGCGGGACATCGAGATCTTTCTGGTCCTGGCCGAGGAGTTGCACTTCGGCCGGAGCGCCGAGCGGCTCAGGGTCTCCCAGGCACGGGTCAGCCAGGCCATCAGAAAACAGGAACGGCGGATCGGCGCCGCGCTGTTCGAGCGCACCAGCCGCACCGTGCGCCTGACCAGCGTCGGACGCCAGCTGCGCGCCGACCTGCAGCCGGTCTATGCGGGCCTGCACGAGTCCCTGGAACGCGCCCGGCTGGCCGCCCGCGGTGTCACCGGCAGGCTCCGCGTCGGCATGATGCCGTTCAACGTCGTCGACATGCACCCCTACTGGAGGGAGTTCCGCTCGCGGTATCCACAGTGGGAGCTGGAGATCCGCCAGCTGGCGTTCGTGGATCCGTTCGGCCGGCTCCGTGACGACGACATGGACGTCCTCGTCACCTGGCTGCCCGTGGAGGAACCGGACCTCACCGTCGGCCCGGTCCTGTGCACGGACCCCCGGATCCTCGCCGTTGCCGCCGACCACGAGCTCGCCCAGCGGACGTCGGCGCGACTGGAGATGTTCGCCGACTTCCAGCACGCCGTCGCACCCGGCATGCCGGACTACTGGGAGGACAGCTACCTGCCCTTCCACACTCCCCAGGGCCGGCCGATCGAGCGTGGGCGCCCCGTGACCAACGCGGAGGAGCTGATCAACCAGGTCGGCATGGGCGAGATCGGCCACAGCTTCCCCAGCCATGTCGCTCGGCACTGGGGCATGCCGAACATCCGCTGGATACCCGTCACGGACCTGGCGGCCTTGTCCTACGCTCTGGTCTGGCGGACCGAGGCGGAGAACGAGCTGATCGGCGCTCTCGCCAACACGGTCCGCGAACTCGGCGCATTGCAGTTCTGACGCGCCGCCACGTCTCGGAGTCGAGGATGCCGCCGTCGCCGGCCGGACGGGCACGGTCCCGGGGTTTCTTCCCCCTGGCGGTGACGGTGTCGGCGGGCACAACGCCGGCATCAGGTCGGGAGACCGGCTGGTGCCCGGCGAGCCGGTGGTCCAGCCGCCCGGGATGCAGGACACTCCGACACCACCGATCGCCGAACTCCTGACCCCGCAGCACCTGTCCGGCCCGGCTCAGATGCCCGGGTGACCCGTGCTTGGGCGGTCCGGAGCCGTTCGGCTGTCCCGACCGAAGTGCGTCTCCTCCGCCAGGCCAGGAAAATCTCCCTGTCGCGTCGTTCCACGACCGCCCCGGTACGGCGATAACCGTTGAGTTATCGATCAATGCACGAAGCCTGTGTTGATCCGGACATGGCTCTCACGGGAGGCTTAGGTACCCGGGCAGGCTGGCCGTCGAGGGACTCGGGTCCCCCAGCCGCCCTCTCGTCCGGCCACCTTTCCCATGATGGCCCGCTCCGTCAGGCGTGGCTTTCCGCTGCCCTGTTCCTGGAAGAACCAGTCATGACGCCACTGCCTGACGGGGGCTCACCCGGTCACCGGCACCAGGAGTCAGACAGACGTGCGAGACAGGTTCGACATGACCGTGACGTACGCAATGCACAACGCATTACGAAGGGAGTTGCACTACCTTGCCCGAGCCGCCGCCCGCGCCCATCCCGATCCACGGAACGTTCTGCGCACCGCCGCGGGCTGGGAGTTGTTCCGGAGGGCTTTGCACGCCCACCACGCCGCCGAGGACGACGCCCTGTGGCCCTCCCTGCGCCAGGCCCTGTACGGCCGCCCCCTCTCCCTGGCGCGGCTGGAGGCGATCGAGGCCGAGCACGCCGCACTCGCCCTCCTGCTCAAGGCGATCGACCAGGCGCTGGCCGGACCCGATATCGGGCTCGACCTGTTCAGCGAGCTCACCGGCTCGCTGGTCACCGGTCTACGCGGGCATCTCCGCCACGAGGAGGAGGCTATCTTCCCGCTGGTCCAGACCATCCTGAGCAAGGAGCAGTGGGAGCACTTCGGGCGCGTCCACACCCAGCGGATCGAGGCCGATGCGGCACGGATCCTGCCATGGCTCCTGGACGGCGTCGCCGAGCGGACCGTGGCCGCCATTCTGACGCAGCTCCTGCCTGAGTCCGCGCACCACACGTACACGCACCGATGGCAGCCCGCCTACGCGGTGCTCGACCGGTGGGGTATTTAGGGCGCTCTGACCGACACCCGGCCCTAAGCCCTGTCTCCGCCGGGAGCCCTCCGCTGTTCTCGGCGTGTTGCCGTCCCCTCCTCTCCCGCGGTCCAGGGGCGGGTCCGTGCCCGTGGACCGCATTCCACTCAGCCCGTTCCACTCAAGGAGTTCCATCATGACCACCGTCGAGCCCATACAGGGCACCGACACCGGCCAGGCGCCGACGTCCGGGCGCGGCCTCCCGATCGTCCCGCTGCGGCGATGGCTCGCCCTGGTGGCGGTGGCCGTCGGCACCTTCGCCATGGTGACCGCCGAGTAGTTGCCGATGGGGCTGCTCTGAGCGTGCAGACCTGGATCCTGCAGTCGGCACCCCGGGAGGCCGAGGCCGCCACCGCCCTGAACACCTCGGTGTTCAACCTCGCCATCGCCCTCGGCGCCCTGTTCGGCGGCCTCGTCGTCGACGCCGCCACCCTCACCGCCGCGCTCTGGGTCGGTGCGGCGGTCGGCCTGCTGACCACCCTGACCGTCTGGCGGACTCGCGGCGCAGCCGGCTGACGCCCAAGTCGCGCCCACACTTGAGGAACTCCCATGTGCAAACGTTTTGACGTCGTCGTCCTCGGAGCCGGCCCCGGCGGCTACGTCGCCGCCGTCCGCGCCGCCCAGCTGGCGCCGAACCTGCCAAGCAGTACCGGAAGTTGGGCATTCAGGTGCTCACCTCGACCCGCGTCGAGGCGATCGACGAGTCCGGCCCGGAGGTCCGCGTCACCGTCACCGGCAAGGACGGGGTCCAGAAGGTCCTGGAGGCCGACAGGGTCCTCCAGGCCATCGGCTTCGCCCCGAACGTCACGGGCTACGGCCTGGAGCACACCGGCGTGGCCCTCACCGAGCGCGGTGCGATCGAGGTCGATGGCCGCTGCCGCACCTCCGTGCCGCACATCTACGCCATCGGTGACGTGACCGCGAAGCTGATGCTCGCGCACACCGCCGAGGCCATGGGCGTCATCGCGGCCGAGACCATCGGGGACGCGGAGACCATGGAGCTCGACTACCCGATGATCCCGCGCGCGACCTACTGCCAGCCGCAGATCGCCAGCTTCGGCTGGACCGAGGCGCAGGCCCGCGAGAAGGGCTTCGACGTCAAGGTCGCCAAGTTCCCGTTCGTGGCGAGCGGCAAGGCGCACGGTCTCGGCGACGCCACCGGCTTCGTGAAGATCATTGCCGACGCCAAGTACGGCGAGATCATCGGCGCCCACCTGATCGGCCCCGACGTCACCGAGCTGCTGCCCGAGCTGACGCTGGCCCAGCAGTGGGACCTCACGGTCCACGAGGTCGCGCGGAACGTCCACGCGCACCCGACGCTGGGCGAGGCCGTGAAGGAAGCCATCCACGGCATTGCCGGACACGTGATCAATCTCTGAGACGAAACCCCGCGCGCACTGCGCGGATTCGAAGCAAGTCACCATTCCATCGAACGAGGCGAAACGTCTCGTTTCTCAGACAGGAACGCCATGAAGGTTCTGCTCACCGGTGCCACCGGCTACATCGGCTCCGCCGTCACCGACCACCTCGCCGCCGCCGGCCACCAGGTCGTCGCGCTCACCCGCAGCGCCGAGCCGCAGCCCGGCCGAGCCTGGCACGCCCAGCTGGTCGGCGACACCGCCGACCCGGCCTCGCTGACCGGTGCGGTGACCCCCGACATCGAGGCAGTGATCCACCTGGCTCCCCCGAGCGGCGACGCCGATGTCGACACCGCCGTCATCGAGGTGCTCGCCACTCCACTGCGCGGCACCGGCCGCCCCTTCGTCTACACCAGCGGCGTCTGGGTTCTCGGCGCCACCGGCAAGGCCCAGGAGGTCGACGAGCAGGCCCCGGTCAACCCGATCGACATCGTCGGCTACCGCCCGCGGATCGAGGAGCGGGTGCTGGCCGAGGCCGCCGAGGGCGTGCGCGCGGTCGTGGTCCGGCCCGGCATCGTGTACGGCCGCGGCGGCGGCATCCCCGCCATCCTCGTCGACCGGGCCCGCCTGCAGGGGGTGCCCGAGTACTACGGCGGGGAGGGCGTGCGCTGGCCGACCGTGCACGTGGACGACCTGGCCGAGCTGTTCGTGGCCGCCGTCGAGCGGGCCGAGGCCGGCACCGTCTGGCACGGCGTCGGTGAGACCGCCATCACGGTCCGTGACCTTGCTCGGGCCGCGGGCCGCGCGGCCGGAGTGCTCGCCGCCCCGCACGCGGTGCCGGTGGAGCAGGCCGCCGAGGTCTTCGGCCCGCCCTTCGCCGACGCACTGGCCCTCGACCAGAGCGTCAGCGGCGCCGCCGCCCGTACCGTCCTCGGCTGGCAGCCCAGCCGACCGCGCGCGGTGGCCGAGCTGGTGTCAGGCTCGTACCGGCCGGTCGAGGTGTTCGGTGCCCCGGACGGCCCCGGGACCGACGCCGAGGTGGCCGCAATCCGCCGCCTGGTCGCCGAGGTCGAACACGCCCAGCAAAACGAGCTGGTCGACCGGTTCCTGAGCGTCTTCCGCCGTCAGGACCCGGTGTGGACCACCGGCCACGGCAAGCGGCTGTCGGGCTTCGAGGAGATCGCGACCTTCACCCGCAAGGTGCTCCCCGGTGCGGCGGCCGAGTCCACCGCCGTCTACGACGTCGAGCGCGTGCTGTTCCTGCGGCCCGACGTCGCCGCGGTCAACGTCCGCCAGCAGCCCGTCCACCACGACGGCACCCGGATCACCGACCGCCCTGAGGGCCGCCCCTTCTACCTCCTGGTCAAGGAGGACGGCACCTGGCGCATCGGCGCCGCCCAGAACACCATCGTGGCCGACTGACGGCCCTGCACGGATTGCGGTGCAGGTTTCTCGCTCGAAGTAGCAGGGGGAACATTCCATGACGACCCAGCAGATGTCCGATGAGGAACTCGCCGGACAGCCCGCCGCGTACTGGACCGGTGTCGCCTGCGAGGCGCTGATCGCGTTCACCCGGGCCCGGCAGCTCGAGAAGGGTTACACCCAGCCCCAGTTCTGGCTGCTGCGCAACCTGTCGGTGAACGACATCTCGCCCGATGGCGAAGGGATGACCGTGGCCGAGCTGCGGGAGGCGATGAGGTCGTACATCCGGCCCGAGGACGACCTGGCGGCAGAATCCGCGGTGCTCGAGGAGCGCGGCTGGCTGAGTCGGGATGCCGAGGACCGGCTGTGGCTCACGGAGAAGGGGGAGCAGGCCCGGGTGGACCTTGCACGCAATGCGCCCGCGATCCGTGCCGCCCTCCACGAGGGCATCGATGATGCGGACTACGTCGTCGCGCTGAGGGTGCTCGGTCAGCTGATCCGCAACGCGGGTGCGACGGCCCCCTCCTGACAGGCCGACAGGCCTTGGACGCCCCGCGTTTGGCGAGCCGGCACGGGGCGCGGTCGGTCAGCCTGGCCCACCCGGCCGGAGCTGACCGGCCTGGGCCCGCTTGGCCCACGCGGCTCGACCTCGCCTACGGCAGGCGCCGCCGGACGCCCGCGTCGGCCTGACCCCACCCGGCAGTTGCCGACACTGTTGGCAAACCGATCAGACGGCGGCGGCCGACCAGGGCAGCGGTGCCGCCTGGGCGGACGTGGCGGCAACAACGGAGCCACCCGCTCCCACAGGTCATCAGGCGCAAGATCGTCCGGCATCTCCAGAACTCTGCCGTCCGAACACCCCAACTGCCAAACCCTCAGAACATCGCCACGAAACGCGAGGCCCACATGGCACGAGAGTTCACGGTCGCGGCCGCCGACACCCACCTCCATGGTGTCGACCACGGTGTCGACACCCTCGGCGGGAAGCCTCCGCTCCTCTTCCTCAACGGCGGCTTCGCCACGCAACGGCAGTGGAACCACGTCATCGGGCGGCTCGGGGGAACCTACCGCGCCGTCACGTTCGACGCGCGGGGGCGAGGGAGATCGGGCACGTCCTCGGACTACTCGCTGAGAGGCGCCATCGACGACGTCGACCGCGTGATCGAAGCGACGGCGCTCAGGCGTCCGATTCTGGTCAGCTGGTCCCACGGTGCGACGATCGCCCTGTGCTACGCGGCCGATTACCCGGAGATGGTGAGCGGGCTCGTCCTCGTCGACGGCGCGTACCCGGTCTCCGTGTTCGACGCAGCGGGCAAGGAGGGCGTGCGCGAGCGGTTCCGCGGACTCGGGTGGATCACGCGTGTTCTGGCCTTCTTCGGGCGCTCGGCCAGGCTGACCCCGCAGGAGTCCGCCGAGGTCGTCATCGGGATCGACGAGGTCAACGGCGACCTCGGCCCCGACTTCGAGGGCCTGGGCTGTCCGACCGTGTTCGTGGTCGGGAGCGGCGCCCACTCCGGCGCCTCCGCACAGGAGATGAGCACGATACGGGCCGCGGCCGCGAGGGCCGCGGCGACCAACGACCGGGTGACCGTGTTCGCGACCACGATGAGCAACCACGCGCGGATCCTCGCCGAGGATCCCGGCGTCGTGGCCGCCGCGATCGAGGACGTCGCAGGCCGCTCGATGAGCGCCGGCGCCACCGGTCCCTGACGAGCTCGCCCCGCCATGAGACCACCCCACCGCATGAACCGCCCATCACGCGAAGCGATACGTCTCGTCCACTTTCCGAAGAGTGTCGCCCATGCCGACCAGAGGCCAGGGCAACACCGATTGCGTCCGGTTCGTCACCCGGTACGGGCCACGGGCCCGGGCGGCCTTCGCCGACCCGGCGCCGGCCGTGGCCGACCACGTGGCCGGCACAGCCCGCACCACCGGGCCACCGGGGGAACCCGCGTACCCGACGGGTGTGTTGCCCCTGGGCATCTTGATGTGATGGACAGGGGCGCCGGGACTGGCGCGTCGCCGGCGGGCGTGTCACGCGACCAGTCGGTACGCCCTCCCGTTGATGGTCGCGCGGGGGAGCGGCCCGGTGGTGGAGGTCACCGACGGCAACACCGACTGCTACCGCGGCTCGTGCTTCTGCGACCTCGCGAAGTCGTCGGTGATCCGTCTCGCGGTCCGGGCGCACGCTCCAGCTCACCGACGAGGTGACCCTGATCAACCCGGGCGTGCACTTCCCGGGCAGCGCGGTGCTGCACCGGAGCGCGGGCGACGGGGCGCTGTTCACCGGCGACGTGGTCAACGTCTGCCCGGACGGCGCTGGGTGACTCTCATGTACAGATGCGCCCACCACATCCCGGAGCGCCCGCACGCGGTCCGCGCGGCGGCGGACCTGCTCGCCGGCGGGGGCGCCGGAGCCGGGCCGGCTCCGGCGGTTCAGTGCCGCTTCACGCGTCGTCGGACTCGGTGGCCAGCGGGACCTCGCCGGCCGTCTTGCTGAAGCCGAGGGCCTCCACGATCCGGCCGTCCGTCACACGCATGACGTTGACGCCGTGGACCCACTGGTCGGGGCCGTCCCCGAAGCGGTACGTCCACACGATCGTCGCGCGGTCGTCCGCAACGATCACCTCCTGTGGCGTGAACTGTGAGGTGAGGTCCTCGACCAGGGCCGTCCACCACTCCGTACAGGCTTCGCGCCCCACGACCCGCTCCCCGCCCGGTGCGGGCTGGACGCTCTCCATGACGCAGTCCTCGGCGATCAGGTCGACCAGCAGACCGGCCTCGCGGTCGGCGAACGCGCGGTTGAAACGGTCAATGACTTCGGCGGTGCTGCGCACGGACATGACGCCTCCTCGAACGGGATAGACCAGTCAGTCTATCTTCTGTGGGATATAGATAGACCGATTGATCTACCGTGTCAAGTGCTGGCACAATCACGCCATGACCGCTTCCGCCAAGCCGGGCCCCCGCGAACGCCTGCTGCTCGCCGCCCAAGAGCTGACCTACACGCACGGTGTCGGCGTCGGCGTGGACGCCCTGCTCAAGGCGGCCGGTGTCGCACGCCGTTCCCTGTACGAGCACTTCGGCGGCAAGGACGGCTTGATCGCCGAGGTCCTGCGCCGCAGCACCGCCGAGGACGTGGCGGAGTACCGCGCCACCATGGACGCCGCGGGCGACGATCCGCGGACCCGGCTCCTCGCGGTCGTCGACCGGCTCGGACGCATCGCCGCGGGCCCGGACTTCCACGGCTGCCGTTACCTCGCTGCCGACCTCGCGCTCACCGACCGGGAGCATCCCGGCCACGAGGTCACGCGGGCCTATAGGCGCACCCTCCACGGGCTGTTCACGGAGGAGTTGGCCGCCCTCGGGCACACCTGCCCCGGCTTCGCCGCCGACCAGCTGCTCATCCTCGTCGACGGCCTTCTCGCCACCGGCGCGGCCCGCCCCGAGGACCGGCCGCCCGCCGCCGCGGCCCGCGAACTCGCCGAGCACATCGTCGACACCGGGCTCCCCTCGGCCGCTGCGTCGACGGACGCCCCGCCTCGGACACCGTGAGGGCGGAACGGGAGTCCCGACGGTAAGGAGATCTTGCTGGCAGGCGCGGTCGGCCCTTGGGGGATGTGGCGGGTGAGCGGCTCAGCTGCGGGATTCTCGGGACTCGTCGAAGAGGGGCCGAACCTCGCGGATCCGGCCTTCGGCGTCCGGCCGGGGCACTCCCAGGGCCAGACATAGGGCCAACGCGCAGGCGTCCCACTCACCGGTGCGCGCGGCCAGTTCGGCGAAGACCTCCTCCTCGCCCTGTCCGGTCTACGCCGGTCAGGCCAGTGCGGTCATGTGGTCAGGGTGGTGGGCGGCGACGTCGTGGGCGGCTTGGACGAAGGTGGCGACGGCTGCGGATCGCGAGGTCTCCGGCCAGGCGACCATGACCGCGCTGGGGCTGAGGCCGGTGACCGGCCGGTATGCGATGTCCGGGCGCTGGTGCCGCTCGGTGGTGGAGCGTGACAGGAACGCCACCGCCTGCCCCAGCGCGACCACCTCCAGGAGTTGCTCGACGCTGGCCACGAGCGGCCCCTCAGGAGTGTCAGCCGGCGCCAAGCCTGTGCGGCCATCGCCTGCTTCGGCGCCGTCGTATCCGGTGTAGTAGGCGGTGGTGGAGGGGGCGGCCCCCTTCCAGCGCGGGATCGGTTCGCCCTTGAGGTCGGTCAGCCGCAGTCGCCGGCGTCCGGCCAGGCGGTGCGCGGCGGGGAGGACGGCCAGTCGCGGCTCGACCACGAGTGTCTGGGAATCCAGCCCTTGACCGTCGAACGGGCTGCGCAGCAGCGCTACGTCGGCACGGCCGTCCCGCAGCATGGCGATCGGCTCTCCGCTGCCGCCGACGACGACTTCAGGCGGCGGCAGATGCGAACCCGTTCCCCGGTAGGCGGCGAGGATCTCCCGCAGCAGCCCGGCATCGCCTCCCGGTTTGACCGCCACGACGAGCTGGGGTGTCGGCTGACCGGCCCGGCGTGCTCGCCGGGCCGCCGCGTGCACCGCGTCGACCGCGATCCGGGCCTGGTCGAGCAGCACCTGACCGGCGGTGGTCAGCCTCACCTGCCGGGTGGTGCGCTCCAGCAGGCGTACCCCGAGCCGGGACTCCATCTGAGCGATCGCCTTCGACAGCGGGGGCTGCGCCATCCCCAGGCGTTGCGCGGCCCGGCTGAAGTTCAGTTCCTCGGCGACCGCGATGAAGTACCTCAGCTCCCGCACCTCTAGCTCACTCATATCTGTGGACTATAGATCCAGAGTCTTCTGGTCTTTCCCTGCCGCCCGTGGGTGAGGGGAGGCTGGGTGCCATGACGACTTCGCAGAAGACTGCTTTGATCACCGGCGCGAACAAGGGCATCGGCAAGGAAACGGCGCGCAGGCTCGCAGCCCTCGGCATCACCGTGCTGATCGGCGCCCGCAACGCCGAGCGTGGCGAGGCGGCGGCCGAGGAGCTTCGCGCGGGCGGCGCCGACGTACGGTTCGTTCCGCTGGACGTCACCGACGAGACCTCGGTCCAGGCCGCCGCCAAGCACATCGACGCCACGTTCGGTCGCCTCGACATCCTCGTCAACAACGCCGCGATCGCCGCCGGACCGCAAAAGCCGAGTGAAACCCCAGCCGCTACCGTCCGGCAGGTCTACGAGACCAACGTGTTCGGCGTCATCGCGGTGACCCACGCCATGCTCCCCCTGCTCCGCCGCTCCGCCGCCGCACGCATCGTCAACATGTCCAGCGAACTCGGCTCCCTCACCCACCTGGCCGACCCGGGCAGCCCGTGGTCCGCCTACTCCTCGATTCTCCTCCCTTACTGCACCTCGAAGAGCGCGCTGAACGCGATCACCGTGCTCTACGCCAATGAACTGCGCGCCGAAGGGATCCTGGTCAACGCGGTGAGTCCCGGCTACTGCGCGACCGACCTCAACCGCCACACCGGGATACGCACGGCGGAGGAGGGCGCGGCCGTGGCGGTTGACCTGGCGACGGCGGGCGAGGACGGCCCGACGGGCGCCTTTTTGGCCGAGGACGGGCCGATTCCCTGGTGAGACCATGCCGCGCCGCCTCCGCCCGAAGCCTGCCGGGGTGTTTTCAACCCCCGCCGTGACGATCACTGGCCTCTTGCGCGGCGCCCATCCCTACGGGCCTTACTGGTAGTTGGTGGGCGCACAAGCCAAGACGGGCACGAGGTGATCACTCATCTCGCGGAGTCAGCATCAAGGGCTGGGCCGCGGGTCAGCCGGTGGTTTCCATCGCGGTTGTGTGCTCGTCGTGTTCACGCAGCATGCGCATGACGGTGGCGGGTGAGAGGTGCTGGCCTTTCTTCGTGCCGGTGGTGATGACGAGGCGTTTGGCGATGTCGCGCAGACTCATCTCCTGCTCGCGCAGGTGGAGGGGCATGGACAGCATCGACTCGTCGGTGACGCCCGCGCCACCGATCGTCTTGCCACGCTTGCGGGCGGACTCGTGGCCCTCCAGGGTGCGGTCGCGGATGTACTCGCGCTCCATGCCCGACATCGCGGCCAGCACCGTGAACACGATCCCGGACGGGTCGTGCGAGCCCTTGAGTTCGCCTGTGAGGAACTCCAGCCCGACATCGCTCGCCTTCAGCTCTTCGGCGAGCATGGCGAGTTCGGTGCCTCGGCCGAGCCGCTTGTGCTCTTGGACGACGAGGGTGACGGCGACGCCGGAGGAACGGATCTCCCCGCCGAGCTTGACGGCGGCCTCCGACTCGGGGCGCCGGGTGGCGCGGGTGGAGATCTTCTCCGAGAAGATGCGCGTCACTGGGCCACTTTTAGACGTTCGCAAGAGCTAAGTTGATCAACGGTGTTGATGTGTGCTCTACAGCCAGTCGCGCTTCTTGAAGATGACGTACAGGCTCGTGCAGGCGATCGCCATCAGCAGGATCGCGAAGGGGTAGCCTGCCGCCCAGTGGAGTTCCGGCATGGTCTCGAAGTTCATGCCGTGGATCGTTCCCACCAACGTGGGTGCAAACAGGATGGCGGCCCAGGAGGAGATCTTCTTGAAGTTCTCGCCCTTGCGGCGCTGACCTGCGGAAACCGACCAGAGAGGTGATCTGACCTGCGGCGATTCGCCTTTCCGTCTCTTTCGGCGTGCTGCCCGTTTATGCGGTCGATCCTCCCCAGCCGCTCCCCAACGGACCTTCATTCTCCCCAGATTCCCCCCTTCGGAGGCTGCCTCCGAAGGGGGGATCGCCACTGTCAGGGGCGGGATCAGGCGCAGGAACGCGACGCGCGATGTTGTCGAGACACGGAAGCAGGGGCGAGGTCTTCGTAAGAATCCGCAGTGCTGGTTTCGCCCGGAGGATCCCGCGCCGCGAGTGCGCAGAGGACTTCGCCTGTCCACCGGATGGCCCTGTCACTGATCGAGGAGGAGGGCACGCAGGCCGACGAGCGCTACCTCCCGTAGCGCTCCCCCTCACCTTGCCGACAGCTCCAGCCCTGGGTCGGCCCCCGGGCCAGGGGGCCGGGACGCGTCAGCGGAGGTGCCAGAGCGCATACCCCGCGACCACCATCACCAATCCGGCGCCCATCATGGCCGCCCCCAGGACCCGGTGGTACCAGGGCAGCGCCCACATCGAACCGGCCGGCTGCGCCAGTTGCATCCCTACCGGCTGCTGGCGCTGCCGAATGCCCTCGGCCCGCCGCACCGCGATGCCCCGCACATTGAACGCCCAGCTCGCACCACACCCGACGCCGACCAGCCCGGCCAGAAGGAAGACTTCGATGACGACGGGCGACGGCCCCTGCGTCCCGGCGGCAAGACTGCTCATCACGCGGCACCCCATACGGCTTCAAGGTCCTGGCAGTGAACAGTGATCGACGCATCGGTCAGCACAATTTCGTGGCTACAACCATCATGCCGCGGAAGGATCTCGTCGAGGAGCACCGTATCGGCCTGCATCCAGTCGATCGACTGGTCGTAGTCGATCGAGAAGTGCGAGACCCCGGAGTACCGAATCCGAAGACCGGATTCATGCTTCCACTGGTTGGCGGAAAATTCCAGGGTCAAGACCCCACGCTTGTCCGTCGGCACGGAGATTCCTGCCAGTTCGAGGTCTTTTACAGATCGGGCACTGCGCATGCTGTAGTGCTCGGCGGCGGAGGCAAAAGCCCAGGCTCCGGCAGGCAACGCGTCCCGCATCTGCGGAAGTTCGACGAGATAGGCGCTCGGGTCCAGGTTGAACCCGTGCATCTCTGAATCCCAGTCCGCCTTCACATATTTCATTTACAGCCTTCCGAGGCAAGACGGGGTCGCTGCCATTTATCTCCGGTGATGTCTTCGGTCCCCCTCGGGCCAATCCGTCCATGCCGCCGCATGGTGTCGATGGCTCTCCCCTTCAGCGCATTCTCGACACTTGGCGGAACTTCAACATCTGCACCTATTGTCCGGTGCTTGTTGAACCAGCCGTCGCTGCCAAAGATACCCACCTCGCGGCCAGATTTGTCGTAGACGTGGATCTCAAAGTCTTTCCCCTTCATCCCTTCCTGCCAGGTGTCCAATCGCCCTCGATACCCCTGCCCAAGGTCAAGCGGATCCTTCGGCCCCCGTGCCGCAAGCCCCAGCGAGTCGGTCCAGCCCAACGCGTTCACAACATATGCGTGGTGGTTGGGTGCCGGTTCCAGGCCCAGCGGGTCCGGGCTGATGTACCGGGCGGTTTCGGGGTCGTAGTAGCGGAAGTAGTTGTAGTTAAAGCCGGTTTCCGGGTCCGCGTATTGGCCGGGGAAGCGGAGGGGGCAGTCTAGGGATGTGGTGTCCGTCGGGGCGGGGAAGTGCGCGCCCCACAGCGTGGTGCGGCGCTGCCAGGTCAGTTCACCGTCAGGGGTGACCAGCTCGGTCGGCGTGCCGACCGTGTCCGTGATGACGGCGTGGAAGCGGGTGCTGTAGTCCGCCGAGGTGTCCTGGGCCAGTGTGGCCAGCAGGGACGCGCCCTGCTCCCGGACCAGCGGCCTGTGGTCGCTCTGGGTGAGGGGGTGGTGGGTGCCCGGGGCGTAGTCCCAGGTGGTGACCTGGCCGTCGGACGTGTTCTGTTCGGCCAGGCGGGTGTCGTCCCAGGTGAAGTCGGTGCGGTCGGCGGTCGAGCCGTCTTCTGACAAGCGGTGCTTGGATATTCGGCGGCCAAGTGGGTCGTACGTGTACTGCCAGTGTTCGCCGGCAGGTGTCACGGCCTCCGTCAGGCGGTCTTCCGCGTTCCACGCGTACGTCCAGGTGTGCTGCTGCCCGTTGAGGAGCTTGCGGGTCTTGCGGATCATGCGGCCCTGGGCGTCGTGCTCGTACGAGGTGCGGTCGGCGCTGCGGATGAGGGTGCCGTTGAATGCGCGGTCGCCGGAGGCTTCGTGAGCGGGGGCCGTGGCGTGGGTGAGGTTGCCTGCCGCGTCGTAGGCGTATGTCTCGGTCCAGCCATGGGCCCGGACCCCGGCGACCCGGCCCAGTCGGTCGAGGTCGAACCGGCGGGTGCCCGAGGTCAGTTCGCGGATCTCGGTCAGGTAGCCGTCCTCGCGGTAGGCGTAGGTGCGGTGCTGGAGGAGACGGTCGGCCTCGTCTACCCGGCCCGAACCCGAAAGGGTCTGCTCGGTGAGGCGGTGGGCGGCGTCCCAGGACTGGGTGAGCGTGACGCCGTCGCCGAGGCGGCGCTCGGTCTCACGGCCCGCGGCGTCGTACACGAAGGTCAGGGAGCCAGCCTCGGTGCTGATCGCCGCGGGGCGGCCTGCCGGGTCGTAGGTCCACTGCGAGTTCAGCCCGGACGGGGTGGTGCGCCGGACGACACGTCCGAGCACGTCGTACACGTAGGTGATGGTCCGGCCGTTGACGGTTTCCGTGAGGGTGCGGCCGAGGGCGTCCCGCTCGATGGCGACCGCCGCATCCGAGTTGGCCGTGTGGATCAGATGGCCTGATGTGCTGTAGGCGTACGTGGTGACGGCGCCCGCGTCGGTGCGCTGCTCGATGACGCGGCCCAGCTCGTCTCTGGTGAAGCCTAGCGTTTCGCCTACGCCGTTCGTGCGGGATGTCAGAGCGCCCGACGCGTCGTGCGTGTACGTCAGCGTTCGGCCGTTGAAGTCGGTCTCCGTGATCAGCCGGCCGGCTTCGTCGTACGCGTACGTCCAGTTCAGCCCCTGCGGGTTGGTGACTCCGGTCAGCCGGAGCTCGGTGTCGTACGCGAAGGCGTATGCCGTTCCGTCCGGGTCTGTGCGGGTGGAGGGGACGTCGAAGTGCGTGGCGGTGTGGCGGGTGACGTTGCCCGCGGGGTCGGTGTGGGTGAGCGGGTTGCCCTCGCCGTCCCAGGTCCAGGACTCTCGGCTGCCGTCCGCATGCTCGCGCCACGTCGGCTTGCCTTCGGTCGTCCAGCCCATGCGGGTGGTCCCGCCCAGTGGGTCGACCACTTGGACGACACGGCCGAAGGAGTCGCGGCGCGCCACCGTGGTGTGTCCGAGTTCGTCGGTGACGGCGACGGGCAGCCCGGCCGCGTCCGGTGTGACCCTGCGGGTGTGGCCCAGGGCGTCGGTGACAGTGACCAGGTGGCCCGACTCATCGTAGGCACAGTGAGTTTCGGCGCCGAGCGGGTCGGTCGTGGTGACCAGGTTGCCGAGCTCGTCGTAGGTGTGGTGCCAGGTCGCACCACCGGGTTCGACGACCTCGACCGGCCGGCCGAGCGCGTTGTACGTGGCCCGGGCGACGGTCTGGTCCGGCAGGGTGACTGCGGTGAGGTTGTCAGCTTCGTCATAGGTGTAGCGCGTCGTACGGCCCTGCGGGTCGGTGACCGAGACGGGTTTGTCGCCCCGCTCGGTCCACTGCGTGCGGGTGGTGTGGCCGAGCGGATCGGTCTCCTCGACGACCATGCCCGCGGAGTTGTACCGGTGGGTGGAGCGGCGGCCGAGGGAGTCGGTGTAGGTGGTGGTGTGCGCCGTGTCGTCGTAGGCGAGGGTGCCGGAGAGGAAGCCGTCGCTGCCTTCGGTGCGCTCGACTCGGCCGCGGGCGTCGTAGAAGTACGCGAACGAGGTGCCGTTGCGGTCGGTCCAGGAGGTGACCCGCCCCTCGGCGTCGTACGTGAAACGCAGCGGCTCACCGCTGGAGTTGATGACCTCGGTGAGGTTGCCCGCCTCGTCGTAGCCGTACCGCACGACGACCGTACCGGCGTCCTCGCCCGGCGACAGCTCGTACCGCGACGGGGCATGGTCCAGCAGGCGCAGGGCGGTGATACGCGGCCCCTGGGTGTCCACGGCGATGTAGTAGCCGCCGGAGTGGCGGAGCGCGGTGGGGATGCCGTCGTGCGCGCGCTCGATGTCGATGCGGACGCCGTTGCGGTCGTGCCAGCTGTCCAGGGGGAGGTGGAAGACACCGAAGGTGCCGGAGGGGAGGGGGGTGCTGAAGGTGCGGACGACTCCGGAGTCCGGGTCGGTGATGGTCATGACGCCGTCGGGCTTGCCGTCCCATTCGAGCGGCCAGCGGGCGCCCTTGACAGGCAGGGCTGGCTCGCCGGGCTGAGGAACGGGGTAGACCAGGCGCATGCCGTCCGAGGCGGCGAACACCACCCCTTCCCCGTCGATCTGAAGGCACTCGTCCAGGGTGGAGACCCAGGTGGGGCCGAAGCACACCCCACCGCGGTACGAGGACAGGTGGGTGCGCTCGAAGACCAGGGGGAGGTCGGCGGGGAGTGTGAGGTCGGTCTGTGTCATCAGCATGGCGCCGGTCGCCACGTCGATCGGCTCTCCGACGCACGGGGTGCTCTTGCACTGCCGGGCCGCCGGACCGAGTTCGACCAGGTCGGGGCGGAGCGTCGGCGGCCGCAGCATCAGCGGCACCTCGGTCTTGGTGAACAGGCTCCCCTCGATGCCTGTGCCCCGGACAGCGCGGCAACAGCGAGGGCGACGGGCAGCGCGTAACCCTCCGCCCTGCGCCGTCTGACCGAGCGGCCGTGCGGCAGCACGAGCTCCGCAGCCTCGGCCTCGACGCCCGCGGGTGCCATGCCCTCGGCGGCGGCTGCCCCGGCGGGCTGCCAGAGCAGCAACCGGCCGAGGCGGGCGGGCTCGCCGGGCAGGAAGACCGCCGCCCAGCCGTCGTCGAGCAGGCTCCGGGCCCAGGCAGCCGACTCGGGTGTGGCCAATGGCGGCACGCTCCTCGTGCCCGTGCCCTGCTCCCGTACGAGGACTCGTGCCACTCTCTTTTCGCCTCACCGTCGTCCAGGCGGTCTTCACCGCATCTTCGTCCACCAGCAGGTTTCGACCCTGCCGTCACCGGCGGGAGTGGGCCTTGTTCGCCGCGGTACGCATGCGTTTGGCCAGCCGCTTGTCGACGCCGCGCAAGCCCTCACCCAGTTCGGCGAGCACTTGGGCGGTGGCTGGGTGCTCCACTCGCCACAGCTCGTCCACCCGCTGTTCGAGCGCCTCCGGCGCCGTGTTCCAGTTCTCCAGGAAGCCCCGGGTCAGTTCCTGCCTCTCCTGAGCACCGGCGAGGATCGACAGTCCGTCGATGAGCAGCCACAGTCCGGCCTCCTCCGCCCGCGCCGGGTCCACGCGTGCTTCTGCCCCAAGGCGTGCGCCCAGGGTCGCGGTGGCCACCTGGCGGCATCCCTCGACGTCGGAGTCCGCTGCCTTGCGCAGCACGCGCAGTGCCCGGGGGTCGTCGAGGTCGGCCAGCACCAGTTGGGCCACGGCGCGCTTCGCCGCTGCCTCGGAGCCGTCTCCCGCGCATGCGTCGAGCAGCCTTACCGCGGCATCCGTCGCCGAACGGTGTGCCAGCCACCCTTCGACCTCCCGGCGCATCTCTTCGGGGGAGTAGCCCAGGAGCCCCTGGAGCAGAGCGTCGGCGTCGGCTTCGGCGTACTCACCGAGCAGCGGCGCGTGCACACCGCACTCCGTCAGGTACGCGCGGAGCCCGTAGCGGCCGAGTGGGGTGAGCCGCATGCGGTGCCCGCGCTGGTCGTCCCACGACCGGTCCGCCGCCGCCGTCGAGGCTCCCGAGCCGCCGCCCAGCTCCTGTTCGACCATGGCGTTCAGGAGTGTGCGCAGATTCTCCTCGGCCGAATCGACGCCGTCACCGGGCTCGTACTCCACCGCGCCCAGCAGGGCGAGCCCTTCCCCGAGTTCCTGGAAGGACGCCGCGAACAGCGCCTGGAAGAGATCGAACTCCGGCAGGTTCTCGCCCACCTCGCGGGCCTTCGCACGCAGGTCGTCGACATCCACCCAGGCGTCGTCCGGGGCGTCGTACAGCAGGCCGACCAGTCCGTCGGCGATCTCGGCCGTCAGCTCGCCCAGCTCACTGTGCCACCCGTCCAGCACCCCCGTCTCACCGATCTCCTCCAGCAGATCGCCCGTCGTGGCGGCCCAGAACTCCAGGAGGCCCTCACCGGTGAAGTCGGTTGCCGCGCCACCCCACGCGCGGCCACCGCTGACCGTGATCATTCCGCCATCCATGGCGAGCCACCACGGATCATCGAGAACGGCCACGCCCTTGGCGCTGCGCAGCGATTTCAATGCACGAGCCCGCGCGACGGCATCGGCATACGGCGAGTCGTCGCCGGCCAGCTTCCACAGCTGGAGCTCCTCGACGGCCTCACGGGCGAGTGCGGGCCGCAGTACCCGGCCTGCGGTGACCTGCCGTCCCTCGCGGCACCAGACGGCGAGCCGCAGCGCAGCGTCAAAGAGCGGAACACCCCGCACGGCAGCGACAAGGTTCTCCCGCGGAGCCAGCGTCACCGGGCGCAGCACAGG
Source organism: Streptomyces sp. NPDC051364 (assembly GCF_040682115.1). Taxonomy (NCBI): domain Bacteria; kingdom Bacillati; phylum Actinomycetota; class Actinomycetes; order Kitasatosporales; family Streptomycetaceae; genus Streptomyces; species Streptomyces sp. NPDC051364. The sequence continues at coordinate 92,364 of NZ_JBFBAH010000002.1, forward strand.
CACATCCTCGGCCGGTCCGTCGACTCCGGCCTCGACCGGATCGCCCACCCCGCACTGCCCACAGGTACACAACGCCACGTCCGCGGCGGTCAGCCGACGGACACCGCCGCGCCCGGCCCCATCACCGGTCGGCGGCTTCGCATTGCCGGACACCGTGTCCGGCGTCAGCTCGGCCAGCCGCGCGGTGATCCCGTGCCGGTCGAAGGCAGCAGGATCGTAACCGGCCGCCCGCAGCTCGGCGACAAGCCCGCCGTACGGGCCATCCCCGGCCCCGCCCGGGGTGTCGAGGAACTCCAGCACCTCGGCCAGCCCCCGCACGCCGCCGATGTCCTCGGCCGGTACATCGGCGCGACGGCCGCCGACGCAGCGCACTGTCCGCTCCGCGCCGACCGGGCGCGGCAGTGTCTTCTCCAGCGTGATCCCGTGCTCCCAGTCATCGCCGAAGTCGTAGACGTAGCGCAGCCGTGCTCCCTCGCCGGCCAGTGCGTCGCCGAGCGCGGTGGCGTCCTCGTCGCCGACCTCGTGGCCGAAGCCGAGATCGATGCCGGCGAGTCGGGCCGCATCGCCGTACCCCCGGCCGAACTCGTCGGTGAAGAGATGCAGATGGCCACGGTGCCATCCGAAGGCGACCTGGATGGCGTCGTGCAGCGTCCCGAGCGAGGTATCGGACGGCAGCACGAGGCGCCGCCACAGGGGCGGTCTTGTGCCGTGCAGCACGATCTTCAGCTGGAGATCGGACGGGGCCGTCTTCCCGTCTCGCCGCATCTGCTGCTCCTACCGCACCGGGGCCACTCGAACGGCCCCATCATGGCGCTGCCGGTGTGCCCTGCTCAAACCCGGTTGTGGCGGCCACCGTCCTTCTGGGCACACACGGTCCCGACGCCGCCCGCAGCGGATATCCTCTGCCCTCGCGACCTTTCGCGGGGCTGCACAGGCGCTCGGGAGCCCGTGGCCCTACCGGCCACGGCTGTCGCAGTCCTCGACATGTGCGGACGCGGCGTGATGCCGGGTTTCGTAGCCCGTCCGGGTGTCTGAGCCGCGTGAGTCGGAGCTCTTGGGGCTGGTCGGTCTCGTCGGCAGCCTGCAGATGCGGTCTCGTCCGGATCATCGGACTCTTCGAGGAGTCGGGCCGCGAGGTCGTCGGCCCACTCCACGGCCCAGGTACGAAGAGTGGCGATGGTGGTCTCGTCCAGGCCGTAGGCGGCGAAGGCTTCGTCATCGGTCCACTCGGCGCCCGTGAGGTTCGCCTGCAGGTCCTCGCGCTCGAAGCGGCCACGGGCGTGGCGGCGGCCGAACTCCTCAAGCTCGGTATTGGTCCAGCGGCGGGAGGCAGCGAACACGTCGATCAGGTCGCGGGGCCTTCGCGGTCGGCGAGGGCGCGAATCTTGGTCCCGATCACGTCCTCCTCCGCCAGTACGGGCCCGTACTGGCTCTGGGAGACGGGCCGCCAGAAGATTTCCTTCAGGATGTCGACTTCACAGTCCTGCCCGGTGACCGGGTCGGTCACGGTGAAGCGAGCGGACAGCGGGGCAGTTTCCAGCGCCTGCACTTTCCAGCCCCGGGCCTCGAGGCCGCGACAGACTGCGGCCGCGATGTCGGCCATGGGCGCCGGGTTCTCCGTGGCGACATCGAGGTCCTGGCTGGGACGGTTCACGAGGCGGTGCGCCCTCACGGCATACCCGCCGGTGAGGACCAAGGGATACAGCGAGCCGAGGGCAAGCACATCCGCCAGGAGCCGCTTGTGCAGCTCCGGCATGTCCGTCACGCGGCTGCCCGGGTGCGGGAGGCGAGCTGGGGGAAGGCGTCCTCCCACACGGTGCGCACGGTGCGACCGACGAGGGTACGCAGCACGGGCCACAGCTGGAGGAGCAGATCCTGATTGAGGTAGAGGGGCAGGTCGTCGTGCAGGCCCTCGTGTAGGACGGTGCGGTACAGGCCCATGCGCTGGCGAGGCTTGCCCAGGTCGTACGAGGTCATCCCGGACCAGGCCAGGTGCAGCGGAAGCTCTACGACACCGTGCGCCGGCCCATGCAACTCGTCCAGCGACTCCGGCAGACGGCGCCGGAACTTCTCCCGGTACAGCGCGAGGTCCTCGGCTTCCGCGCCGGAGAGGCCCCTCGGCGCGGGCGCAGGATGTTGTGGGCTGGAGGACATGCCTCATTGTGGCGGCCGCAGAAGTGATGCGGGCCACGATGTGCGAGCCCGCGCCCGGAGTGAGCAGCGGTGGACCGCGGCGGTGCGCCGGCTGTCGCAGCCGGTTCTTGTCCTGAGCAGGGGGACACGGGCTGTCTTTGTGTCAAGTTCCGTGACAGGACTCCCCCTTGACGGCTCATCAGTTTCTTCTATTGCTTGCAACTCTCTTTCGCTGCCATGTGAACTGTGAAATTGTACGGTCACACTTTCCGCGGCTATGTCAGCTCCGGGAGTGCTCAACTTCCGTTGCCATCACGGTCCGCACCCCCCACCGCCGTGCCCCACGCACGGCTGCCGACCGGCCTGGAGGCCATCGCCATGCGCAAACCCCCCACCCTCAGGAAACTCACCCAACTGCTGATACCTACCGTGGCCGTCGCCGGCCTGGGGCTCACCGTGCTCGCCCCCAATGGCACGGCGACCCCGGCCGGTGCCGGGGCACCCAAGCCCGCACCGAGGTCGGCCCCCGCCCCACAGCCCGCCTCCTCCACCGTGCTTGCCGCCGATCTCGCACCCGGACACGCCGCCGACCCCGCGCGATCGGCCGCGAAGACCTCGAACCCCGCGCAACGCCCTCCGCTCCCCGCGGCCCAGAACGCCTCAGAGCGCAAGCAGGCCCGCTCTGCGGCGAAGGCCGCCGCGGACTGCAACGTCAGCGACTTCACCTCGAAGACCGGCGCTGCCCTGGCCGAGCAGATCAAGAAGTCGGAAACCACCTGCATCAACACGCTGTTCAGCGTGACCGGTGAGGACTCCAAGGCCCTGTTCCGCGAGGAACAGATGGTCACGGTGGCGAACGCACTCAAGGATGTCGCGACCAACTACCCTGGGGACAACACCACCTTCGCAACCCAGGTGGTGCTGTACCTGCGTGCCGGCTACTACATCCAGTACAACCAGCCGGAGAACGTCGGAGAATACGGCCCGACGCTGAAGAGCGCCATTCAGGGCGCCCTGGATGCTTTCTTCGGCTCGTCCCACGCCTTCGACGTCACCGAGGCCAACGGAGAAACCCTGGCCGAGACGGTCACCCTGATCGACAGCTCCGGAGAGAACGCCCGCCACCTCGACGTGGTCAAGCGTCTGCAGAAGGACTACGACTCGTCGTACGACCAGTTCTACGGGATGCTCGCGGCGGTCAACAACACCTACACCGTGCTCTTCCGTGGCCACCAGCTGCCGGAGTTCGTGGAAGCCGTGAAGGCGGACCCGAGCGTCCTCACCGGACTGCGTGACTTCGCCGTCGCCCACGACGATCTCCTCGGCACCGACAAGTCCTACCTGGCCAGCAACGCCGGACGCGAACTCGGCCGCTTCCTGCGGCACGCCGACCTCAAGGACACCGCCAAGCCGTTGGTCAAGGAGCTGCTCGGCCGCAGCGAGATCACTGGACGCACCGCCCCGCTCTGGGTCGGCCTTGCCGAGATGACGGATGAGTTCGACAAGGGGAACTGCGCCGATTACGACACTTGTGACCTGCAGAACCGCGTGCGCGACGCGGTGCTGACGGTCAAGCATGCATGCGGTCCGAGCGTGAAGATCCTCGCGCAGGAGCTGACCGCGTCCGAACTGTCGGCCACGTGCGACAGCGTCCTCAAGCAGGACCCGGTCTTCCACGGCATCGTCAAGGACAACGGTCCGGTCAAGGACGACCACAACACCAGCATCGAGATCGTCGCCTTCAACTCCAGTACCGACTACAAGACCTACGCCGGTGTTGTCTTCGGCATCGACACCAACAACGGCGGCATGTACCTGGAGGGTGACCCGGCCGCTGAGGGCAACCAGCCGCGCTTCATCGCCTACGAGCAGCCGGCCCAGGACGGCGCCTTCCAGATCTGGAACCTCAACCACGAGTACACCCACTACCTCGACGGCCGCTACGACATGTACGGCGACTTCTCAGCCGGGCAGACCACCCCGACCGTGATGTGGATCGAGGGTTTCGCCGAGTACGTCTCCTACTCGTACCGCGGCATCACCTACGACAGGGCGATCGAAGAAGCGGGCAAGAACACCTACAAGCTCAGCCAGCTCTTCGGGACCACCTACGAGAACGCCGACACCACCCGTATCTACCAGTGGGGCTATCTGGGCGTCCGTTACATGCTGCAGTCACACCCCGCGGACGTGGCAACCCTGCTCGGCCACTACCGCGCAGGTGAGTACGACGCGGCCCACAGCCTGCTGCGTGACACCATCGGCACCAAGTACGACGCCGACTTCGCCGACTGGCTGAGCAAGTGCGCTGGCGCTGACTGCGGCCAACTGCCGGCCCGGAGCGGCCGATGACCGGGGCCTCGCTCACCGGCAAGAACTGAGCCAGGAGAGCCAGGGGGGCCGCCTGCCGTCGTCGCCCGGCCCAGATATTCCTGATATGGCGTCAAAACAAGAAGCCGCCTTCCGGACCGTGCCGTATGCCCGGTCCGGAAGGCGGCTTCCTTGCATGGTGGTCAGCGCCCTCGGTGAATGGGCGTCATGTGTTCATTCCTGAAGGTGGGCCGATCCCGTACACGTGGCGCGTCCGTACTCGCCGGAATCTGTGGCATGTTGCACATGCTTACCCTGAACGGCGAGCGTGCAACTCGCCTTGCCGCACACGGACTGGCCGACTCCTCATCCGCTGTGCCGGAAGCCCTTGCCGCTGCGGTCGAGGGGGTCCTCCGGCAGATCGAGGAAGCGAGCGCGCAGTGCGTCCCAGGCGGCGAGGCGGCGAGGCGGGTGCAGTCGGGGGTCTCGCGGATCTCCTGGCGGTCGGTGAGGAAGGGGTTGGGCAGCAGGGCGGTCATCAATCTGTTCGTCGCGGCCGTTGAACAGGCGGGCCCCCCAGCTGACGGCTGCGCCGTCGGAGCCGAGTGTGCGGTAGAGCTCGGCGCGGGAGCAGCGGCGGATGCGGCCGAGTTCGGGGCCGGAGGCAGTGTGCTCGCCGATGCACAGGTAGTACGCAGGCACACGAGTGCCACCGCCTCTCCTGGGGAAATCCGCCCCGTACCCCATGACGCACGCGGCATCCAGTGTCGCTGAGTCCGGCCGCCGCAATCCCCCCCACGCTCCTGCCTCTACCTTTGAGGCCACCGGTTGATGGATGGCGAACAGCGATGGAAACGATGGAACGGAGCGTGCGGTGAAGGCGGGGGCAGCGGATGGCGGCGACCTGATAGGCAAGGTACTCGGGGGGCGTTACCGGGTGACCTCCGTGGTCGGGCGCGGCGGTATGGGAGTGGTCGCCCGGGCGGTGGACGAACTGCTGAACCGAGAGGTCGCCGTCAAGGTCCTGCGAGCCTTCACCGACGCCTCCGCGTCTGAACTTGCCGATCTGCGGACCCGGATGCAGCGGGAGGCGCAGGCCGCCGCCCGTATCCGGCACAGCGGCGTGGTCACCGTGCACGACGTGACCGAGGAGCAGGGTCTGCCGGTCATCGTCATGGAATTCGTCGACGGGCCCTCGCTCGACGACGTGTTGACGGAGCGCGGCCCGCTGGAGCCGCACGAGGCCGCGGCGATCGGCGCCAAGCTGATGGAAGCCCTGGACGCCGCGCACCGGGTCGGCGTACTGCACCGGGACGTCAAGCCCGCCAACGTGCTGATGGAGCACGGCGGGAGGATCGTTCTCACCGATTTCGGCATCGCCACCATGGAAGCCTCCGACGACGACGCCATGGCCAAGCTGACCCGCAGCGGTGACATCATCGGCTCTCTCGACTACCTGCCACCGGAGCGCGCGCAGGGCAGGGAGCCCGGTCCCGCGTCGGACATCTGGTCGCTCGGCATGACGCTGTACGCGGCTGTGGAGGGCACTTCGCCGTTCCGCCGCGCGTCCGCGTGGTCCACGTTGTCGGCCATCGTCACCGAGCCACTGCCGGAGCCCCGCCGGGCTGGACCACTCACGCCGGTGCTCCAGGCGCTGATGGCGAAGGAACCGGAAGGCCGGCCCACCGCAGACCAGGCGCGCGGCATGCTGGAGCGCGTCGCCTCGGGCCGGACGGTGTCCGAGGGCCCGGCTCCCACGCCCATGGTGGTTCCCGGGGCTGCGGCCGCCGTCGCACCGCCCCCCGGGTTCGGCCCCCCGATGTTCCCCCAGCCCACCCCGCAGCCTCAGCCTCCGCATGCCGGCTACCTTCAGCCCAACCTGCCGCCGGCGCTTCCGCAGCCCGGCGCGCCGGTCGCGGGCCCAGCCGGAGTCCCCACTCCCGAAACGAGCCGCACCGCAGCCCGTGGCGCACGCGGCCGCAGCCGCACCCTCATCGCATCAGCGGCCGCCGTCGTACTCCTCGCCGCAGGCGGCGGAATCACCTACGCCCTGACCGGCCAAGAGGGCGGCACGACCGCGAACGGTGCGCAGGCGACGCCGCCCGCCGTCAGTTCCCCGGCGGGCAGCGGCCCGTCGTCCTCCGTTGCTCCGGGCGCCTCCTCGAAGCCGTCTCCCTCGGCGAACAAGACGGGTCCCACGACGACGCCCGGCAACAACGGTGCCAAGCCGGCCGCGAGCCCGTCCGCCTCTCCGGAGAGCAAGCCCAGTTCCACGGTGAAGGAGCCCACCCCGGTGTCGACGGCCTGCACCGGCTGGAGTCACGAGAACCGCAGCAACGGCTACGGCTACCTGCTCGACAACTCCCACCTCTACACCGGGCCGTACGCGGAGTGCAGCTACGTGTCCGTGGTCAAGACCGGCGTGAAGGTCTATTACCACTGCTACGTCACCAACGCCTATGGCAACAAGTGGATCTACGCCCGTACCGAGGGCACGAATACCGAAGGCTGGATGTCCAGCACCCACCTCACCCGGGAGAGCGGCACACTGGCCCGCTGCTAGTGCCGCGTCAGGCAGCGTTCGCCCCGTCGCGAGGCCCGGCACCCCAGCCATGGCTGTCTCTACAGGCGCCATGCCGGCGGCCAGGAGCGCGATCCAAGCGTAGTCCCGTGATCCCACCAGGCTGAGGGTCATCTGTGTCCGGGTCGGTGCCGTCGGCACCGACCGAGCGAAGTGATCGCCCGAAGCCTCTGGTGAGGATGTGGCGTGTCGGCGCCTCGGGCAGCTTGCGGAACTGGTTGAGTGCTGGTGGCGCGACGCGGGGGACACCGGCGGTGATTCCGGAGGCACCTCCGCCCCCGACTCGCCGGGGCCGGTGCCGGCGGGACGTAACCCCCTACCGGGCTTCGCGGTCTTCGAGTTCCTCGGCCGCCGGTGCGCGGTCAGCGCTTCCCCCGGGCGCCCGGCACCTCGAGCACGGCTTGGAACTGTCCGAGTGCCTCGTGGATGCGGCCCATCGCCAGGTAGGCGCGGCCCAGCCGCGAGCGGATGTCCGTCTCCAGCCAGTCGTACGCGGGTTCGGTGAGCGGGGACAGCAACTGGTGCTGGAGGATCAGGGCCTGGTGGTGGAGGGCCACGGCCGCGCCCGGATCTCCCTCGCCCAGCACTGCCGTGCCCAGCCGGGTCAGGCTGCACGCGCAGAGGAAGACGTCCCCGGCCTCCTCGACCAGGTGGACCGCCCGGAGGAGCAGGCTCTTGGCCTCGGCGTACCGGCCGAGGCGGAGGTGGATCTCGGCGGCGAAGCTCAGGACCCTGCCGAGCATGCGCGGTCTGCGGCTCCTGTCGGCGTGGGTACGGGCCTCGGCGAAGCTGGCCAGCGCCTCCTCGTTCCGCCTCTCGAACTGGTGGGCGAGACCTTGGATGACGAAGGCGATCGAGGCGATCCAGTCGTTGTACGGCGGCCGGGACACGGCCAGCGCCTCGGTGACACGGGAGATCGCCTGGTCGCCCTCGCCCACGCTCACGTCGACGGACGCCAGCCCGATAAGGGCCCGGGTCTCTTCGTTCGGGTCGCGGTCGCGCCGGCTGAGGTGGAGCGCCTCGGTGAACAAGGTCCGCGACTGCGCGTACCGGCGCTGGTACACGCCGGTGTAGGCAAGGCAGTTCCGCAGGGCGAGGGCTATCCGCGGGTCGGTGGCCTCGTCCACGTGCGCGAGTGCGATCTCGAGAGCGGTCTGGGACTCGTGGTAGCGGCCCTGCCGTGTGAAGTAGTCGACCAGCGCCTCGGCGATCCAGCACGCGTAGTCGATCTCGCCGAGGGCCACGGCGTGTCCGACGACGTCGGCGAGCTCTCCACCGGCCGCGTCCAGCCAGATCTCCGCGTCCTTCCAGTTGGCGAACGGTGCTCCGGAGGGCTGGGGTCCGGTGGGGAAACCGTTGGGGAGGCCCCAGTCACTGGCGATCCGGGCGGCGTCCAGGTAGAGGCGCAGGGCGGCCGTGCGTACGCTGGCGGCCTCGCCAGGCAGGGCTTTCGCGAGGTGCCGCGCGTGCACGCGGACCAGATCGTGCAATCGGTAGCGGCCCGGACGCGGTTGTTGCAGAAGGTTCGCGTCGACCAGGCTTTCCAGGATCCGCTCGGTGTCGTGGGGCGGCCGGCCGAGCATGGCCGCCGGCGCCAGCACATCGAACTCGACCGTCGGTGACTGGCCCAGGGCGCGGAAGCCGAGCTGCTGGTCGGGTGCGAGCTGGTCGTACGACAGCCGGAAGGCCGCCTCGACGCTGCGGTCCCCGATGCTCAGTTCGCCGAGTCGGCGTTCGTCGCCCGCCATGCGGCCCACCAGGTACTCCACCGTCCAGGTGCGGCGGTTCTGCAGCCGCGACCCGGCGATGCGCAGTGCGAGCGGCAGCCCGTCGCACAGCCCGACCAGCTGACGCGTCGCCTCCGGCTCGCGGCTCGCGCGCTCCTCTCCGATGAGGTGCGCGAGCAGCAGCACCGCACCACCGCTCCTCAGCGGCTCCAGCGTGACCCGTCGGTCGGCGTCCAGTTCGGGCAGCTGTCGGCGGCCGGCCACCAGCACCCTGCTGCCCGCTCCCGCGGGCAGCAGGGGTCGCACCTGGTCGGCGTCCAGGACGTCGTCCAGCACGAGGAGCAGCCGTAGCGGGCTGGTCGCCGCGCGCCAGGTGGCGGTGAGTTCCTCGAGGTCGCTCGGCAACTCGCCCTTGGCCGCGCCCAGGGAGCGCAGCAGGCGCTGCAGTGCCTGCTCGGGGGTCTGCCGCCGCTGCGTGCTGTGCGCGCGCAGGTCCACGAACAGGCTGCCGTCCGGGTACCGGTCGCTGAGCTCACGGGCCGCGCGTACGACGAGCGCGGTCTTGCCGACACCGGCCGTACCGTCCACCGTCACGATCGACACGGATCCGGGCGCATAAGCCTCGGTCAGCTGCGCGAGCTCGGCCTCCCGGCCGACGAGGCGGCCGGCGTCGCCCGGCAGTTCATTGACGGTGCGGCGGGTCCGGGGCCGGGCGGGATGTGCGGCGGAGCGCGCAGCGGCCGGACCGAGCAGGTGTTCGTCGTCGTGGCGCAGCACCGCTTCGTACAGCCGGTGGAGCTCTTCCCCCGGATCGACGCCCAGCTCGTCACGCAGCCGTACGCGCATGCCCTGATAGGCGTTCAGCGCTTCCGCCTGGCGTTCACAGCCGTACAGGGCCCGCATCCGCAGCGCCAGCAGCGACTCGTCGTACCGGTCGGACGGGGACAGGATCGTGAGGTCGTCCAGGGCATCACCGAACCGGCCGAGCAGGACCAGGCACTCGAGTTTGTCCAGCCGGAGCCCTCGCCGGCGCTCCGACAGCCGCTCCCGCTCGGCCTGCGCGAACAACCCCGGCAGGCCGGCCAGGGGCTCGCCCCGGAAGAGTGCGAGCGCCGAGGACAGCTGGTCGACAGCCCTGGCCAGCTCGCCGGACGCCTTCGTGCGCCGCGCCTCAACGCCCCGCTCGATCAGGTCCGCCACATCGAGCCGGACCCCGTCGACGGCGAAGCGGTACCAGCCCTTTCCGCTGCGGATCACCGACTCCGTATGGCGGGTGCCATCCGCGTCGAGCGCCCGGCGCAGCGGGTTGACGTGACTGGCCAGCACTTTGTGGCCGGATGCGGGTGGCTCCGACCCCCACACTCCGTACATCAGCTGCTCATGGCTCACCACGGCCCCCCGGCGGAGCAGCAACGCGGCCAGCACGGCCTGCCGTTTGACGGGCCCCAGATCCAGCGGTGCTCCGCCCCGGCACGCCCGTAACGGCCCGAGCACCGCGATCCGGAGCTGCTCGGGAGGTTCGCTGTCCATGGAGAAGCCCCGCTTTCACGCATCATCGGAATTTCATCTGCTCTGCAGCGTGTCCGGTCATGGTTGCAGAGATGCGACTGAGAACGGCTGAGAAGCCAGGGAGCGCAAGGGGCACGGTGTGATCGAGTTGACGAGCGTGATCAGGGATCTACGGGAGGAGCTGGGCCGGGCGATCGCCGCGGCGGAGGGCGAGGCGCTGCGCTTCGAGCTGGGACCGATCGAGTTGGAGCTGTCGGTCGCGCTGGAGCGGTCCGGGCAGGCGGGGGCGAAAGTGCGGTTCTGGGTGGTGGAGTCCGGTGCGGAGGCGGCGGTGAGCGCCGTCTCGGCCCAGCGCATCTCACTGGCGCTGCAGCCGGCCTTGGCGGGGGCGGACAAACCGCCGTTCATCTCCGGCCGCGCTGACGCACACGAGCAGTGAGCGCCGTTGTGGGCGGGGCGACAGAGCCGGACGGGCTCGACCGGCGGCGGGCGGTCCAGGTCATCACCGCGTGCGGCGCGGGCGCCGGAGGGCGCGGGTCGGGTTACCAGGTGGCCGGGAACGTGGTGCTCACGGCCGCGCACGTGGTGTGCGGCGCGGCGACGGTGCAGGTGCGTTTTCTCACCGAGGACGGCGGTACGCGGGAGTTGCAGGGCAAGCCGTTCTGGGTGAACTCCGCCTCGGACGTCGCGCTGATCGCCATCGCGGACGCAGCCGTCCGCGGCTCGGGCGCGGGCAGCCCGGCCGGTGCTGCGGTTCCGCCGGTTCGGTTCGCCCGTGTGTCGAAGCCGGTGGAGTGCGAAGCGCTGGGATTCCCGAGGTTCAGACTGCGTGCCGGGACCGCGTCGCCGGACGGCGGTGCGGCCGTGTCGTATCGGGATTCCCACCACGCGCGCGGTGAGACCACCCCGTTGTCGAACCAGCGTGAGGGCAGTTTGGAGATAACCCTTAAATCTTCCCCGGAGCACGACCCCGAGCGGGGCCGTTCGCCTTGGGAGGGCATGTCGGGGGCTCCGGTGTGGAGCGGCGGGTACGTGATCGGCGTCATCACCAAGCACTACCGCTCCGACGGGCTCAGCACGCTCGCGGCGAGCCCGGTGGACCGCTGGTACCGACAGGTGAGTCCGCAGGAGATCGGCGAACTGAGCTCGTTGATCGGGTTGCCGGCGCATCCTGGCCGACTGGAGGAGCTTCCCCGTGCAACGCCGCTCCCTGGTGCGCCGGAGCTGCGGGAGGCAGCCGGGCTGCTCGCCTCCAGGGTGGCCGGACAATGGCGGAAGGAGGAGCGGCGGCGGCATGTGCACGACCCGTTCCCGCTCCCCGTGCGCTTCCGGAATGCCGACGCGCGCCTGCTCGATCACTGGGCCAAGATCCGCAACGCACCACCCGGGGCGGATTCGACGCCGCTCGCACTGGCCGGCCGCATCGACCGGATCGTGGAGGTGTACCGGTCCATCCCGTCCCGCCGGCTGGTGGTGCTCGGTGCGGCCGGGGCGGGCAAGACGATCCTGACCCTGCGCTTCGTCCTCGACTGGCTGGGCGCCCGTACGCCGGACGAGCCCGTACCGGTGATCTTCAGCCTGGGATCATGGGACCCGACCACCGTCTCCCTGCGCGACTGGATGTGCCACCAGCTGGTACGCGACCACGGCCTCGCCGTTCCTGCCGCACACGGAGGGAATCTGGCCGGCGCGCTGGTCGACACCGGCTGGATCCTGCCCGTCATGGACGGGTTCGACGAGATCGCCGGCGGCCTGCAGTGTGCAGCGCTCAAAGAGCTCGACCGCACCACCACCCCGCTGCTCCTCACCAGTCGGCCCAGGGAGTACGCCGAGGCCGTGGAGACCCGCCCGTTCCCGAAGGCTGCCGTCGTCGAGCTGGACGACCTGACCTTGGACGATGTCGCCCTCTACCTGCCTCTCACCAGCCGTCCGGGGACGGACGGCGGTATGCGCAGCACCGTGTGGGAACCCGTCCTGGACGAGCTGCGCAGGCAACGGCGCAGCCCGGGCGCGGAGAACGTGGCCAGGGTGCTCATCACCCCGCTGATGGTCGCCATGGCCCGTGCCGTCTACAGCGACGCCCCCAGGTCCGACCCCGTACGGCTCCTGGACACCGCCACGTTCGCCTCCCCGGAGGCCCTGCAGAGGCATCTCCTGGCCGCGTTCACCCCGGCCGCCTACGAGCCCTCGCCAACCGACGGCGGCAGCGGCCGTCGTCGGCGGCAGGACTGGAACCCCGACCGTGCGCAGCAGTGGCTCGGCTACCTTGCCGTGCACCTGGACCGACTCGGCAGGGCGGGCACGGGCGTCCCGGCACGTGACCTCGCCTGGTGGCAGCTGGGCACCACGATGAGTCGTTCCTCGCGCATGCTCGTGATTGGATTTCTGGCCGCACTGGCCCTCGGGGTGACGACCGCCGTCGGGAACGTTCCCGCGGACTTGGTCGCGACATCGTTCGGGCTCAGGTTCGCGCTCGTGCGGGGGCTCGTGGTCGGGCTCCTGCACGCGCTCGTGAACGGACTGTTCTTCGGGCTCGTGTACGGATTCGTGTCGCAGGGCGTGGCAGAGCCGTCGCGCGTACGCATCCAGGTCTTCGGCAGGACCGGGCGCAGGCGTACGGGGGTCCTCCCCAGGTTCCGGCTGGGGCTCGCGTGCGGGGTCCTGGCCGCGCTCGTGCTCTTGTTCCTGGACAGGGTCGTGGTCGAGTCCCTGGGGCTCGGGGACGGCCTGGACGGCGGGCTCGTGGGGGGCCTCGTGTTCGTGCCCGGGCTCGGGCTCGGGGTCGGGTCGGTGCTCGGGCTCATGGCCTGGCTGGAAGTTCCCGTCGACATCAGATCTGGTGTCAGTTCCTCGGAGCTGCTCAGCCAAGACCGCAGGAACGTGGTCTTCCATTTGCTGGTGTGGGCGCTCGTGTTCGGGACGGGAGCCGGATGCGCCAACGCATTCACGGCCGGGCCCGCGTGGGGACTCCTGGTGGGGCTCGCGTTCGGGACTGAAGCTGCTTTCGCGGGCGGACTCGCGTACGGACTCGCTTTCACCGCTTGGGGCCAGTGGGTGGCCCTCGCGCGCATCTGGCTGCCGCTCACAGGGCAGTTGCCCTGGCGGCTGGTCGCTTTCCTCGACGACGCGTGCGAGCGGGATGTACTGCGCCAGGCCGGCGCGGTCTATCAGTTCCGGCACGCTCAACTCCAAGATCACCTGACCCGGGTCTTTCTGGCGGGCCGCAACAGCGGCCTGCCGACTGACGGGCCGGACCTGCCGTGACCGGCACGTCACTGCACTGCGTATTCCTCCGAGAGATCAAAACACCCTGACGGGAGTCAGCATGACAACGGGCAAGCACACCCAGAACCCGCACGAATGGCGCCGGACGGCCCGTGCTGTCCGCAGCATTCCGGTGCCACGCAGCCCGCTTCGACTGGCGACGGTTGCAGCGGTTGCGGGCGGGGTGCTGGGACTCTCAGGAACCGGACCCGCTGTCGCGGAACCGGTGTCGCTCACACTGCGGTACACGTGCTCGACCGGGTTGATCGGGAATCTGCCTGTCACGGTGCGGATCCACTCGGATGTCCCTGAGTCGGCCGAGGTCGGAAAGCCCACCCTGAGGTTTCCCGTAAACGCTGCGGTGCCGGTGCCTGCGGACGCTGCGAAGGCGCTGGGCAGGATCGGTGTGACGACCGTCGAGGGCATGGTGGAGGCCCAGGTCCGCGTGGCGGCCCCGGAGGGGGACAGCCGGGTGGAGGTGCCGGTCGATGTGAAGGCCGGCATCCCGGTGGCCGGGTCCTTCCACGTCGAGGCGTCCGGCTCCGCACCGGCGCTCACCTTCAGGCAGGCGGGCAGCGCGCGGATCACCGTCGGCGACCTCGTCGCGCATCTAGCTCTGAAGGACGCGAAGGGCGACGTGGCCTACCCCGGCGAGATCGACGCGCGGTGCACGCCGGATGCCGGGCAGAACAACATCTTGGCGTCGTTCCGCATTACCGGGACCGGGACCGGGACCAGGACCGGGACTGGGACGGACACGGGCCAGGCCGCGTCCGAGGCGACAGGCACTGCCGGTACAGCCGCCGCTCCCGGCGCACCAGCAGCCGACCGGACCGCGTCAGGCGCCACCGAGTCCACGCCGCAGGGCGCGCTCCCCGAGACCGGAGCCGACCCCGACCTGTGGCTGCTCGGCGGCGCGGGCGTGCTGCTGGCTGCCGGTGTGGGCACCCTCTTCGCCGCACGCCGAACCCGTGCGGATGACGGCGTCGGCGATGCCGCCGGGACCTGACCGGGCGACCAGACTGATTCACGTCCGGAGCAGATCGGCAGGCGCAGGAACCCCCCGCCGGGCGATCACCAGCCGATCCGCAGACTCTTGACAACTGGTCATGCTCCTGACTGCAGTGGGCACTGCGCCACTCCCAGGAACGGCACCACACCCCAAAGGGAAGCGATCAGCGCATGACCAAGCCTGGGAGCGCGGGATACGACTACGACGTCGTCATCGGCGGAGCCAGCCTGGCCGGCAGCGCCGCGGCGGTCCTGCTGGCTCGACGCGGTGTCCGCGTCGCACTGCTGGAACGCCGCTCGGACCCCGAGGCGTACAAGGTGCTGTGCACCCACTCCCACCCTCGACCCGTTGATCAGGTCCCGTGCGGCGCAGACCCCTGGCGTCGATCTGCTCCTCGGCCATCATGTGACCAGGCTGGTCCGGGAGGCCGGGCGAACCGTGGGGGTGCGCGCCTCGACACCACAGGGCGAGCGTGAGATCCGGGCCCGCCTGGTGGTCGGCGCCGGGTGGGATGCGGGTGGGCTTTGCAGTCCGCGCAATGGTTGGCCGAGGCGCTCGCCCCCGACCGCGACCGGTCGGGGCGACCTCGACCGGTCGCTCGCGGTGTACGCGCGCAGACACCGGCGCCGGCTGCGTGGCCACCAGTCTCTGGCCGTCGACTTCGCCAAGGCCCGTCCGTTCAATCCCATGGAGCGGCTGGTGTTCTCGGCGGCAGCGCGCGATGAGTCGGTGGCGCGGCACATGTATCTGTTCGCATCCCGCCTGATCGGTCCGCTGCGCTTCTTGAACCCCGTGGCATTGGGCAAGGCTTCGGCCGTCAACATCAAGCATCGTGGGGCGGCTGCGTCAACCGCGTTCCAGACACACAAAATGTCATGACCGACTCCCGTCCCACGTGACTCCCTCTCATCAAATGGGCTGCGACGAAGGCGGTCGCACCGTGTCGCCTACAGCCAGTCGCGCTTCTTGAAGATGACGTACAGGCTGACGCAGACGACCGCCATCAGCAGGATCGCGAAGGGGTAGCCGCCTGCCCACTTCAGTTCGGGCATGTACTCGAAGTTCATGCCGTAGATCGTGCCGACCAGGGTGGGGGCGAAGAGGATGGCGGCCCAGGAGGAGATCTTCTTGATCTCCTCGTTCTGTTCGAAGCCGGCTTCGGCCAGGGCGCGCATTTCGGCGTTCTGTTGTTGGGAGACCAGGGTGGCGTTGACCGTCAGGATTTCCGTCAGGGCCTGGCGGAAGCCGTCCACGCGTTCGCTGGTGTGGGTGACGTGGTCGGCCACGTCGCGGAGGTAGCGCTGGAGCTCCTCGTCCGTGCCGTACTTCGCGAAGCCGGCCATCAAGGCGTGGAGCATGCCGACCAGCGGGCGGGTGGCGCGCTGGAACTCGACCATTTCGCGTGAGAGTTCGTAGATGCGGCGGGAGACCTCCGGGTCGCCGCGGAAGACCTCCGTCTCGATCTCGTCCATGTCGTTCTGGACGCCCGCGACGACCGGTGCGTACCCGTCGACCACCGCGTCGAGGATCGCGTACAGGGCGGCCTCAGGGCCGAGGGAGAGGAGCTCCGGGGTCTCCTCCATGCGGCGGCGGACCGCGGAGAGGTCCGGGGCGGCGCCGTGGCGGACCGTGATCAGGAAGTCCGGGCCGACGAAGATGTGCAGCTCGCCGAACTCGACCTCCTCCGGGGCGTCGAGGTAGCGCGCCGCGCGCAGGACGACGAAGAGGGTGTCGCCGTAGCGCTCCAGCTTGGGGCGCTGGTGGGCCTCGAGGGCGTCCTCGACGGCGAGCTCGTGGAGGTTGAACTCGGCGGCGAGGGAGTGGAGCTCGGGCTCGGTGGGGCGGTGCAGGCCGATCCAGGCCATGCCGTCGGGCTGGTCGCGCAGCTGGCGGAACGTCTCCGCGAGGGTCGCGGGGGAGGCGATGCGCCGGCCGTCGCGGTAGACGGCGGAGTCGATCACGCTGCGGTGGTTCGGGGGAGGGGCCGGGGCCGGCGCCGGCGCCGGCTTCGGGCCGGCCGGCGGGGATGCGGGTGGCGAGGCGGGCGGGGGCGTGGGGCGGCGCCATCCCGGGCGCTTCCCGGACGGCGAGGGGCGGCGGTCTGGGCGCTCCGACATCGCAGGTCAGCTCCCGGTCGAACGTGTATGTCGAACATGTCTATTCGAACGTGGACTTCGGGCGAGCAGCAGGGCGTTCGGGATCTCGGGGCCACCCTCGTTGAGGACAGTATCTGTCCGCAATGGGGGGTAGCTTGCTGTCCATGGCCTCCCGGACTGCGCATCCCGTACTCGACACCCGCTCACTGAACCGTGCCACGCTCGCCCGCCAGCTGCTCCTGAGCCGCGCCGCAATGTCCGCGCAGGACGCCGTCGCGCACCTGCTCGGACTCCAGGCGCAGAACGTGAAGCCGCCCTACTTCCAGCTGCACGCCCGGCTCGCCGGATTCCGGCCCGCCGAGCTCGCGGAGCTGATGGAGTCCCGGCAGGTGGTCCGGATGGTCACCATGCGGTCCACCATCCACACCCACACCGCGCACGACGCGCTGACCCTGCGGCCGCTGGTCCAGGGTGCCCGGGACCGGGAGGTCAACTACTTCCGCAAGGGGCTCGTCGGAGTGGATCTGGAACGGCTCGGCGAGCTCGCGCGGGCGTTCGTCGAGGCCGAGCCCCGCACGATGGGCGAGATCCGGGAGGAGCTGCTCACCCAGTGGCCGGACGCCGATCCGCAGTCCCTGTCCGTCGCCGCGCGGTGCCGGCTCCCGCTCGTCCAGGTCACGCCCCGCGGGGTGTGGGGACGCAGCGGGCAGGTACGGCTCACCACCGTGGAGCAGTGGCTCGACACGCCGGCCGCGCAGGCCGCGCCAGCCGCGCCGCCGGCCCCACAGGCCGTGGACCACGTCGTACTGCGCTACCTCGGCGCCTTCGGGCCCGCCTCCGTCAAGGACATGCAGATCTGGGCGGGGCTGACCCGGCTGCGGGAAGCCTTCGAGCGGCTGCGCCCCCAGCTGGCCGTCTTCCGCGACGAGAACGGCGTCGAGCTGTTCGACCTGCCCGACGCGCCCCGGCCCGACGCCGACACGCCGGCCCCGCCCCGCTTCCTCCCGGAGTTCGACAACCTGCTGCTCTCCCACGCCGACCGCACCCGCGTGGTCGCCCCCGAGATCAAGGGGCGCACCTGGGTGGGGAACCAGTCCTACTGCACCCTCCTCGTGGACGGTTTCGTCGGCGGGCTGTGGCGGCTGGAGGAGGGGACCCTGACCGTCGAGCTCTTCGGGACGGTCTCGAAGGCGGAGAAGGAACACATCGTCACCGAAGGGGAGCGCGTGATCGCCGAGATGACCGAGACCGGCGCCTCCGGCTCCGTACGCTTCGGGTCAATCCACGGCTGACGCCGCTCTGGTGGGGCGTACGGGCGGCACGGCACGATGCCTTCCATGACGCACAACACCGGCGCCACCGCCGAGTTCCTCGCCGCACGCGACTTCCTGCTCGAACGCCGCGGGGACTACGAAGCCGCCCACGCCGGATTCACCTGGCCGCGCCCCGAGCGCTTCAACTGGGCCCTGGACTGGTTCGACCACATCGCGACCGGCAACGCCGCCGACGCCCTGCGCATCGTCGAGGAGGACGGCACCAGCCGGTCCGTCTCCTTCGGGGAGCTGTCCGTACGGTCCGACTCCGCCGCCAACTGGCTGCGCGACCAGGGCGTTGCGGCCGGCGACCGGCTCCTGGTCATGCTCGGCAACCAGCGCGAGCTGTGGGAGGTCATGCTCGGCGCGATGAAGCTGCGCGCCGTCGTCATCCCCGCCACCCCCCTCCTCGGCGCGGCCGACCTGCGCGACCGCATCGAGCGCGGCCACGTACGGCACGTCGTCGTGCGCGCCGAGGACACCGGCAAGTTCGACGAGGTCCCCGGCACCTACACCCGGATCGCCGCCGGAGCGGACGTACCCACCGGATGGCGCCGGCTCGAGGACATGTACGCGGCCGACCCCCACTTCAGCCCGGACGGCGAGACGCTTTCCACCGACCCGCTGATGCTCTACTTCACCTCCGGGACCACCGCCCGCCCCAAGCTCGTCGAGCACACGCACGCCTCGTACCCCGTCGGGCACCTCTCCACCATGTACTGGCTCGGGCTGCGCCCCGGCGACGTGCACCTCAACATCGCCTCGCCCGGCTGGGCCAAGCACGCCTGGTCCAACCTCTTCGCCCCGTGGAACGCCGGCGCCACCGTCTTCGTGCACAACTACGCCCGCTTCGACGCCGAGCGGCTGATGGCCGAAATGGACCGGCACGGCGTGACCACCTTCTGCGCCCCGCCCACCGTGTGGCGGATGCTGATCCAGTCCGACCTCACCAAGCTCCGCACCCCTCCGCGCGAGGCCGTCGCCGCGGGCGAGCCGCTCAACCCCGAGGTCATCGAGAAGGTCCGCGAGGCCTGGGGCGTCACCATCCGCGACGGCTTCGGCCAGACCGAGACCACCCTCCAGGTCGGCAATTTCCCGGGGGTCCCCGTCAAGCCCGGCTCGATGGGGCGTCCGGCGCCCGGGTACGAGATCGTCCTCCTCGACCCCGTCACCGGGAAGGAGTCCCCCGACGAGGGCGAACTCTGCGTGGACCTGCGCAGCCGGCCCGCCGGCGTGATGACCGGCTACCGGGACGACCCGGAGCGCACCGCCGAGGCCATGGCGGACGGGCTCTACCGGACCGGCGACATCGCCTCGCGCGACGAGGCCGGGTACCTCACCTACGTGGGGCGCTCGGACGATGTCTTCAAGGCCTCCGACTACAAGATCAGCCCGTTCGAGCTGGAGAGCGCCCTGCTGGAGCACGAGGCCGTTGCCGAGGCCGCCGTGGTCCCGGCCCCAGACCCGCTGCGGCTCGCCGTGCCGAAGGCCTACATCGCGCTCGCCGCCGGCTGGGAGCCGGGACCGGAGACTGCGCGGGCGCTGTTCGCGCACTCCCGCGCGGTGCTGTCCCCGTACAAGCGGATCCGCCGCATCGAGTTCGCGGAGCTGCCGAAGACCGTGTCCGGCAAGATCCGCCGGGTGGAGCTGCGGGAGCTCACCGCGGCCGGCTCGGGCTCGGAGTACGACGAGGCGGAGCTCGGCGGCTGAGTCCGGTCCGGGTACTGCTGGGGGCGGCCGGCCGTATGGTCGGCCCGCCCTCGCTCCGTACGGTCGGTCAGGCCGGCAGCTGCGCCTCGATCGCGGCGATGACCTCGGGGGACTCGGGCTCGGTGCCCGGCCGGAAGCGCGCCACGACCCCGCCGGCGGGGGAGATCAGGAACTTCTCGAAGTTCCACTGGATGTCGCCCGCCTCGCCGTCGGCGTCCGGGGTCTTCACCAGCTCCTGGTACAGCGGGTGCCGGTTCTCGCCGTTGACCTCGGTCTTCTCCAGCATCGGGAAGGTCACGCCGAAACCGGCCGCGCAGAAGGTCGCGATGTCCTCGGCGTTGCCGGGCTCCTGCTCGCCGAACTGGTTGCAGGGCACGCCGACGACGGTGAAGCCCTTCTCCTCGTACTTGAACTGCAGCCGGGCCAGTCCCGAGTACTGCGGGGTGAGACCGCACTGCGAAGCGGTGTTCACCAGCAGGATCGCCTTGCCCTTGTGGGCCGCCAGGCTGGTGGGCTCGTCGGACAGGGTGGTCAGCGGGATGTCGTACAGGCTCATCGGGCTCTCCTCGGCAGGGAAAGGGCAGGCACGCAGGCACACAGGCGGGCAAGCGGGCACGCAGGCAAGCAACCAACGGATACGGATATGTGTTCCGAGCCTACGTCCTGCCCCGCAGCCTGATCGACCGGCCCGGCCCCGCCCTACGCCCCCGCGCCCACCAGCTGGTCCGCCGGGTCGTTGACCGGCTGCGGCATGCCCGTGAGGTCCATGACGAACAGCGGTATCCCGAGGTCGTCCGCGCGGGAGCGGGCGTCCTCCGTATATCCCGCGAGCGCGAAGTAGACGCTGGTCGCGGAGGCCGTCAGGCCGTTCAGCCAGACGCACTCCACGGCCCGCAGTCCGGCCGGAGCGGTGGTCGGATCCACCTGCGCCACGAGCCCGGGGGCCCGCAGGTCCACGGCCGCCGAGGGGATGGGCCGCCCGTCGGGCTGCCGGACGTCCTGGAAGCCGAGCCACCGCAGGTACAGCGCGGCCGTGGCCACCGCGTCCCGGGCGGTGCGGATGGTCACCGGGCGGAACGCCGGCCGCGGCACCGGCGCCGCCGAAGGCTGCCCGGGGGCCGGTCCGGGCGACGTACCGGACGCGCCGGACGCGCCGGCCGACCCGTCCCGCCTCGGCGCCCCCGGCCGCGCCGGACCCGCCTCCCGCGCCTGCCCGCGTACGCCGGGCCGCGGAGGCAGCCCGTCCCGTACGCCGATCCCCGGCCCGATCCCCGGCCCCGACCCCATACCCGTCTCCACCGGATGCACCGGAATCCGCACCACCGTCCCGCACGACGCGCACCCCAGCTCGGGGTGCGGCCACTCGCTCACCCGCCCGCAGGCCGTGCACCGCACCGCCACCCAGGCATCCGACCAGGTGCGGTGCGTCAGCGGCAGGGGCGGCGCCGCGAGGTCCAGGGGCGGGGTGACCGGGCTTCCGCAGGCGCACGGGAAGACCGGGGCGGCGTAGCCGTTCTCGCGCAGGCATGCCGGGCAGCGCACCGGTACCGCTTCCGCCATGAGTGCTCGGCCCCCTCCGTCGCTGTGCGTAGGTCCATGCTCCACCACCTGCCACCGACGGGCGAGCCTGCCCTCGATTTTCCCCTCATATTCGGCCGGGTCCCGGTGGTTCGTACAACTCGCTTGCGCGAGACGCGGCATTTGGTGTGTTCCGGGGTGCTGAAGCTCCTTGACGGGCGAGGACTGGCCGCCTAGCTTGTTCCGTATAGCAGAACAAAACTTCCGGATTGTGGAAACACCCCGGGAAGCAGTCTGACCGCCAGACCCGCAGGAGAACTCGATGCCTCGTATGACAGCCGCCGCCGCTGCAGTGGAGATCCTCAAGCGCGAGGGCGTTTCGCAAGCGTTCGGCGTGCCCGGCGCTGCGATCAACCCGTTCTACCGCGAGCTCAAGAACGTCGGTGGCATCAACCACACCCTCGCCCGCCACGTCGAGGGCGCCTCGCACATGGCCGAGGGCTACACCCGCACCAACCCGGGCAACATCGGTGTCTGCATCGGTACGTCCGGCCCCGCCGGCACCGACATGATCACCGGCCTGTACTCGGCCATCGCGGACTCCATCCCGATCCTGTGCATCACCGGTCAGGCTCCGGTCGCGAAGCTCCACAAGGAGGACTTCCAGGCCGTCGACATCGCCTCGATCGCCAAGCCGGTCACCAAGGCCGCGACCACGGTCCTCGAGGCCGCGCAGGTCCCCGGCGTCTTCCAGCAGGCGTTCTACCTGATGCGCTCCGGCCGTCCGGGCCCGGTCCTGATCGACCTCCCGATCGACGTCCAGCTGACCGAGATCGAGTTCGACCCCGACCTGTACGAGCCGCTGACCGTGCACAAGCCGGCCGCCACGCGGAAGCAGGCCGAGAAGGCCATCCAGCTCCTGCTGGAGTCCGAGCGTCCGCTGATCGTCGCCGGCGGCGGCATCATCAACGCCGATGCCTCCGACCTGCTGGTCGAGTTCGCCGAGCTGACCGGCGTCCCGGTCATCTCCACCCTCATGGGCTGGGGCGTCATCCCGGACGACCACGAGCTCGCCGCCGGCATGGTCGGTGTCCAGACCTCGCACCGCTACGGCAACGCGACGTTCCTGGAGTCGGACTTCGTCCTCGGCATCGGCAACCGCTGGGCCAACCGTCACACCGGTTACAACCTGGACGCGTACCTCGGCGACCGCAAGTTCGTCCACGTCGACATCGAGCCCACCCAGATCGGCAAGATCTTCGCCCCCGACCTCGGCATCGCCTCCGACGCCAAGGCCGCGCTGGAGATCTTCATCGAGGTCGCCAAGGAGCTCAAGGCCGAGGGCAAGCTGCCCGACTTCAGCGCGTGGGTCGCCTCCCACCTGGAGCGCAAGGCCACGCTGCAGCGCCGTACGCACTTCGACAACGTCCCCATGAAGCCGCAGCGCGTCTACGAGGAGATGAACAAGGCCTTCGGCCCGGAGACGCGCTACGTCACCACCATCGGCCTCTCCCAGATCGCCGGCGCGCAGATGCTGCACGTCTTCAAGCCGCGCCACTGGATCAACTGCGGCCAGGCCGGCCCGCTCGGCTGGACCATCCCGGCCGCGCTGGGTGTCGCCACCGCCGACCCGCAGACCCCCGTCGTCGCCCTCTCCGGCGACTACGACTTCCAGTTCATGCTGGAGGAGCTGGCGGTCGGTGCGCAGCACAAGATCCCGTACGTCCACGTCCTGGTGAACAACGCCTACCTCGGCCTGATCCGTCAGGCGCAGGGCGGCCTCGGCATCAACTTCGAGGTCAACCTGGAGTTCGAGAACATCAACGCCCCGGAGCTGGGTGTCTACGGCGTCGACCACGTCAAGGTCGTCGAGGGTCTCGGCTGCAAGGCGATCCGCGTCACCGACCCGAACGAGCTGGGCGCCGCCTTCGAGGAGGCCAAGAAGCTCGCCGCCGAGTACAGCGTCCCGGTGGTCGTCGAGGCCATCCTGGAGCGCGTCACCAACATCTCGATGAGCAAGACGGTCGACATGAGCGACGTCACCGAGTTCGAGGAGCTCGCGACCGAGCCGGGCCACGCCCCGACCGCGATCCGCCCGCTGTCGGTCTGACGCCCAAGGCGGCAGTAGCGGCTGTACGTTACGGCCCTCGTCCCTCCACCAGGAGGAACGGGGGCCGTTCTGCATACTGCTCCCATGGAGAGATCAATGGCCTCGTGGCGCAACACGACGCACGACTGGGCAGGTTCCGTGGACGCCGACCACCTTGCCCACATCCGTGAGAACCCGGCCGTATTCGCCCCTGGCGGCCTTCCCCACCTGCTCCTCGAAGTCGTCGCCTACGCAGCCGACGAGGCGGAGTGCGCCGGCGGGGGACGTTGCACGGTCACGCTCCACGCCGACGGTTCGGTGTCCGTGGCGGACGAGGGCCGAGGCACCGACACCCGCCTCGACGATCACGGCCGGCCGGTGAAGAAGCCGATCATGGCGACGAAGGATCTCCGGTTCTTCGATCACCCCGACGCGCAGATCCTGCCCGACGGCCACCCGCGGCGCGGCATGTCCGTCGTCGCGGCGCTCAGCCAGTGGCTCGTCCACACCAACCGCCGCGCGGGCGGAGCCTGGCTCCAGCGCTACGAACACGGCGTTCCCGCGACCGACCTGACACCGATCGCGGACGACGGCACGACCGGTACGACCGTCCACTTCAGCCCCGCCGAGTCCCTGCGTGCAGCGTCCGTACCCACGTCGGACGAACTGCACGCGCTCACCACGCCGTGGCCGCACCTGGCCGTCGCCACCATCGACCGCCGCGCATGACAAAGCGCCGAGTCACGGGACCGTCCGTGACTCGGCGCTTTGGGTTTGACCGCCCGACGGTACGAGGCTGGCGCGACAGGACATTCGCACCGCCGGGCGGAGTCGTTGGGGAGGCTGTCCTCGTATACAGGGGACCCTGTGCGTGGCCCCTGTATATAAGGAGTGGCTGGGACCGCGACGGGCGGTGACGAGAGCTTCGGCTTCGTCTCCCTCAGGTCAAGAGACGGGCCTCGGCGCCCATTACCACCGCACTGGCTCACACGCCCGTCGCGGTCCTCGTCCGGCCCTTACCGCGTACCACCCCTCATCCGGGTCCGCGGTTCGGGCTCGGCACCCGGGACCTGACCTCCCGCCAGGTCCCCGGTGCAGCTATTCGGCTCAGGCGTCGCGCAGGGCGCGGACGGCTTCCTCGACGCGCTTGCCGTAGTCGGCGTCCGCGGCGTGGAAGTGAGCCAGGTTCTTCTCGATGACGTCCTCGAGGGTGACCTGAGACAGGCCGCCGGCGATGTTCGCCACCAGACGCTGCTTCTCGGCCTCCGACATCAGGCGGTAGAGCTCACCGGCCTGGAAGAAGTCGTCGTCCTTGGTGTGGGCCGGGGCCTCGTGGGTGCCCGTGTAGCCGGAGACGGCCTTCGGGGCGCCGAGCGCCAGACCGGTCTCGGCCGGGCCCTGGTACGAGTTGGGCTCGTAGTTCTTGTCGTGGCGCGAGCCGTTGCGCAGCGCCATGACACCGTCGCGGCCGTAGTTCTCGGCCTGCGTCGCCTTCGGGGCGTTGACCGGCAGCAGGGTGTGGTTCACACCGAGGCGGTAGCGCTGGGCGTCGGCGTACGCGAAGAGACGGCCCTGGAGCATCTTGTCCGGCGAGGCGGTGATGCCCGGGACGAAGTTGTTCGGGGAGAAGGCGGACTGCTCGACCTCGGCGAAGACGTTGTCCGGGTTGCGGTCGAGGACCAGACGGCCCACGCGCTGCAGCGGGTAGTCGCTGTGCGGCCACACCTTGGTGAGGTCGAACGGGTTGAAGCGGTACTCCGCGGCCTCGGCGGCCGGCATGATCTGGACGTACAGGGTCCAGCTCGGGTTCACACCGCGCTCGATCGCCTGGAGCAGGTCGGTCTGGTGCGAGTTCGCGTCCTTGCCGACGAGCTCGGCGGCCTGCTCGCCCGAGAGGCAGCGGATGCCCTGGTTCGTCTTGAAGTGGTACTTGACGAAGAAGGCCTCGCCCTGCTCGTTCGTCCACTGGTACGTGTGGGAGCCGTAGCCGTTCATGTGGCGGTACGACGCGGGGATGCCGCGGTCACCCATCAGCCAGGTGATCTGGTGCGTCGCCTCGGGGGCGTGCGCCCAGAAGTCCCAGACGTTGTCCGGCTCCTGCTTGCCCGTGAAGGGGTCGCGCTTCTGGGAGTGGATGAAGTCGGGGAACTTGATCGGGTCCTTGATGAAGAACACCGGGGTGTTGTTGCCGACGAGGTCGTAGTTGCCCTCTTCGGTGTAGAACTTCAGCGCGAAGCCGCGCGGGTCGCGGACCGCGTCCGCACCACCCAGCGAGTCGGCCACGGTGGAGAACCGCAGGAAGGTCTCGGTCTTCTTGCCGACCGTGTTCAGGAACGCGGCGCTGGTGTACGTGGTGACGTCGTCGGTCACCTCGAAGTGGCCGTACGCGGCCGAGCCGCGGGCGTGCACCACGCGCTCCGGTATGCGCTCACGGTTGAACCGGGCAAGCTTCTCGAGCAGCTGCTGGTCCTGGATCAGCAGCGGGCCACCGACGCCGGCGGTGGCGGAGTTCTGATTGTCGGCGACCGGGGCGCCGGACTCGGTCGTCAGCGTGCGCTTCGACATGGTGACCTTCCGTACGGGAACCTGCTGACGGAAAGCGTCTTCCGTCATGCGGAACAGCCTAATTTCAGGCCGAACGCAGCGTCAACAGTTTGTTGAACAAAGATGGAGAGAGGTGATCCGGACGGTGCCGGCGCTTGGGCGCGACAGGACAGGTGTCAGCACCGGCACCATCCGGAAACTCAGGCCCCCCGAAGGGGCAGGGGCGGCGGCCCGGAGATCGGGCCGCGGGCTCAGATCTGGGCGCCGGAGAGGCGCTCGACCGCGCGCAGCAGGGCCGAGTGGTCCAGGCCGCCGTCACCCTGGGCGCGCAGCGAGGCGACCAGCTGGGCGACGACCGCGCCGACCGGGAGGGCCGCACCGACGTTGCGGGCGGCGTCGGTGACGATGCCCATGTCCTTGTGGTGCAGGTCGATCCGGAAACCGGGCTTGAAGTCGCGGTTCAGGAAGTTGTCCTTCTTGCGGGTCAGGACCGTGGAGCCGGCCAGACCGCCGTTGAGGACGTCCAGGGCGGCCTGGAGGTTCACGCCGGACTTCTCGAGGAAGACGACGGCCTCGGCGCACGCCTGGATGTTCACCGCGACGATGAGCTGGTTGGCGGCCTTCACTGTCTGGCCGGAGCCGTGCGGGCCGCAGAGCACGATGGTCTTGCCGAGGGTCTCGAGGATCGGCAGCGCCGCGTCGAAGTCGGCCTGCTCGCCACCCACCATGATCGACAGGACGGCCTCGATGGCGCCGGCCTCGCCGCCGGACACCGGGGCGTCGATGACGCGGATGCCCTTCTCGGCTGCGTTCTTCGCGAGGTCGACCGAGGTCTGCGGGGTGATCGACGACATGTCGATGATCAGCGCGCCGGACTTCGCGTTCTCGAGGATGCCGTTCTCGCCGTAGGAGATGGCCTCGACCTGCGGGGAGGCGGGCACCATCGTGATGATGACGTCGGCGTCTTTGACGGCCTCGGCGATCGAGCCGGCGGCGCCGCCGCCGGCAGCGGCCAGGCGGTCCAGCTTGTCCTGCTCCAGCGTGAAGCCGGTGACCGGGTAGCCGGCCTTCAGGAGGTTCTCGGCCATGGGGGAGCCCATGATTCCGAGGCCGATCCAGGCAATCTTGGGGAGGTTGCTCATGACGAGGATCCTTCTCTTAATGCTTTGTACGAAAAGTTCGTGAGGTGCCTGGCTGATCGCCTGGACTTGGTCCGCCTACTGGGCGGCGCGGGCCTCGGCGGGCAGCCACGCGAAGGACGCGGCGGCGTCGGCAGCCTTGTACTCCAGGCCTACGTAGCCCTCGTACCCGGCCTTCTTCAGCTGGTCGAGCAGCTCCTCGAGGGGCAGCTCGCCGGTGCCGGGGGCACCTCGGCCGGGCTTGTCGGCGATCTGGACGTGCCCGGTCTTGGCGGCGTACTTTTCGATGACCTCGGAGAGGTCCTCGTCGTTCATCGCCAGGTGGTACAGGTCGAGCAGGAACTTGGCGTTCCCGAGGCCGGTGGCTTCGTTGACCTTGTCCACTACCTCGATGCCGGCCGGAGCGCTCACCAGCGGGTAGAGCGGCGACTCGGGCTTGTTGAGGGTCTCGATCAGGAGGATCGCGCCGACGCGGTCCGCGGCCTGAGCCGCCACGACCAGGTTCTTCAGGGCGAGCTCGTCCTGAACGGACGGGTCCACCCCTTCGACGCGGTTGCCGTAGAGGGCGTTCAGCGCCTTGCAGCCGACCGAGGCGGCGAAGTCCGCGGCCACGTTGATGTTGGCGTTGAAGCGGTCCGACTCCTCACCGGGTACCGAGACCGCACCGCGGTCCGGGCCCGGCAGCCGGCCGGCGTAGAAGTTCAGGCCCACCAGCTGGGTGCCGGCGTCCTCAAGAGCCTTCTTGAGGGCGTCGAGCTCCGTCTGGGCGGGGGTGGGGGTCTCGATCCAGGGCCACCACAGCTCGACCGCCGTGAAGCCCGCCGCGGCAGCAGCCGCGGGACGCTCCAGAAGCGGGAGTTCCGTGAAGAGGATCGAAAGGTTCACATCGAAGCGCTGGTCCGTGTATCCCATGAGGGGTGTGCGCTCCTTCCGTATTGCGGAAGTTAGTTTCTGCTTGATGGAAGACTGCATCGGGCTCGTCGCAGATGTCAAGTGCGGACTGCCGAAAAAAGCTGACCGGGAGGTAGCTTGACCAGCGTGCGATTGAGAGTGGAGTTCACGACCGAGCCCTTCGATCTAGAAGAGGCCCCTGCCCATGCCGTGGCTGCTCGCGAGGTCATCCAGAAGGCCCAGCTGGACGCGGTGGACGTAGGTCCGTTCGGCAACACCGCCGAGGGTGACGCCGACGAGGTGCTGACCGCGGTGGCCGCGCTGCTGCGTGAGGCGCTGGAGTCCGGGGCCACGCGCGTCTCGCTCCAGGTCAACGTGATCGGGGAGGACACCCCATGACCGAGCCCCGCGACCACCCGTTCGTCACCGCGGTCAAGCCGCTGGTCGACGCGATGGGCGGCGAGCTGATGGATCCGGCCCAGGCTCTGCCCGACGACGTGGTCCTGTCGTGGGAGGGCCGGGAGCTGCTGGCCGTACGCCTGCCCCAGCTGTCCGACTCGCTGGACCACATCCTGGCGGCGCTGGAGCGCCGGCACGGCGTACCGTTGTCACAGCTCGACCGGAAGTCCAAGCAGGACGTCGTCCGGATACTGGAGGCGCGCGGCGCCTTCTCCGTCCGGCATGGCGTGGAGACGGTCGCGGGCGCCCTGGGCGTAAGCCGCTTCACGGTCTACAACTATCTGAACAGGGAAAACCCCAACAAGAACAGTAAGGCGTGAAGCCTGCTTGACCCGCTGTGACGAGCCGCCGCCCAATTCATCCGGGCGGCGGCTTTTGTGTACGGGAAGTTTCAACAAAGTGTTGACGCCGTGTTGCCGAGGGCGTTAGCTATGCGCAGCCCGTCAAAAGCAACAACAGGCCACGGAGGCCTACCGTGACTTCGAGTCCGACCCCGGGTCTCACCCGGTTCAACGCCTTGGACGACAGCGCGGCCACGGCCGAGCTGCACGAGGTGTGCGCCAGTTCGGCATGGGGGAGCAAGCTGCTCGCCCAGCGCCCCTTCGCCACCGCCGACTCCCTGTTCTCCGCGAACGAGGCCGCCATGGCCGAGCTCACCGCCGAGGACCTGGCCGAAGCGATGGCAGGCCACGCGCCGATCGGCCGGCCGAAGCCGGGGGACCCGACCTCCGCCCGCGAGCAGCGCGGCATGGCCGGCGCCTCGGAGGAGCTCAAGAACGAGCTCCTCGAACTGAACCTGGCGTACCAGGAGAAGTTCGGCCACGTCTTCCTCATCTGCGCCACCGGTGCGACCGGTGCGTTCATGCGCGACGCGGTCAAGGTCCGGATCGACAACTCGCCGGAGCAGGAGCGGGAGACCGCCCGCGGCGAGCTCGTGAAGATCAACCGGATCCGCCTGACCCGCCTCGTCGAACTCGCAGAAGAAGGAGCGTGAGCATGAGCACCGAGACCACCGCGTCGGTGTCCACGCACATCCTGGACACCAGCATCGGACGCCCCGCCGAGGGCGTCGCCATCTCCCTGTCGGCCCGTACGGGACTCGACGGCGAGTGGGCGGCCCTGGGCGGCTCCGCCACCGATGCGGACGGGCGCTGCAAGGACCTGCCGGCGCTGCCGGAGGGCACCACCCACGTACGTCTCGACTTCGAGACCGAGACGTACTTCTTTAAGAAGCAAGCCGAGGCGCAGCAGGACGCCCCCCGCGTAAGGGACAGCGGTGCGTTTTTCCCGGAAGTGACGATCACCTTCGCGGTCACTCCCGGCGAGCACTACCACGTACCGCTGCTGCTCAACCCGTTCGGCTACTCCGTTTACCGAGGGAGCTAGCATGGCCACGATTCTGGGCCAGAACCAGTACGGCAAGGCAGAGAACCGCGTCGTCAAGATCACGCGGGACGGCGACACCCACCACATCAAGGACCTGAACGTCTCGGTCGCCCTTTCCGGCGACATGGACGACGTCCACTACTCCGGCTCGAACGCCAACGTCCTTCCGACGGACACCACCAAGAACACGGTGTACGCGTTCGCCAAGGAGTACGGCATCGAGTCCGCCGAGCAGTTCGGCATCCACCTGGCGCGCTGGTTCGTGAACAGCCAGGAGCCGATCCAGAAGGCGCGCATCCGGATCGAGGAGTACTCCTGGGACCGGATCGCCACCTCGGACGCCAACTCCAAGTTCATCGGCTCCGACGAGGTCAACCACTCCTTCGTCCGCCAGGGCATGGAGACCCGCGTCACCCAGATCACGTACGACGGTACGAACTGGGAGGTCATCTCCGGCCTCAAGGACCTGGTCGTCATGAACTCCACGAACTCCGAGTTCTGGGGTTACGTGAAGGACAAGTACACGACGCTGAAGGAGGCCTACGACCGCATCCTCGCCACCCAGGTGTCGGCCCGCTGGCGCTTCAGCTGGTCGGACGACGACCAGCGGATGCCGAACTGGGAGAAGTCCTACGCCGAGACCCGGAAGCACATGCTCCAGGCCTTCGCGGAGACCTACTCCCTGTCGCTGCAGCAGACCCTGTACCAGATGGGTTCGCGCATCATCAATCACCGTTCGGAGATCGACGAGGTCCGCTTCTCGCTCCCGAACAAGCACCACTTCCTCGTCGACCTCGAGCCGTTCGGCCTCAAGAACGACAATGAGGTCTACTTCGCCGCGGACCGCCCGTACGGTCTGATCGAGGCGACGGTCCTCCGGGACGGCTCTGACGCCCGCATCCCCGTGGACATGACCAACCTCTAAGGCACCGTCGAAGAGCGCGGCACGCGCGTCCCGGGGCTCCGCAGTGGCCCCGGGACCGCGCGACACGCTTCAACTTCCTGAATCGGCACCCGGACGCACCACGCGGGACGGCAGTACTGTCAGCTGCCGAGGTCCCCGGCTCCGGCACTCAAATCCCCTGGGCCCTGCCGTGCCCGCACCGCCACTGAAAGCACGAGGAAGTCCCATGGCAGCATCGGCAGCGCATGACAGCGCCGTAGAGCGCATCGTCATCGAGAACTGTGCGATTGCGACCGTCGACGCGAACGACACCGAGTACGCCTCGGGCTACGTGGTCGTCGCCGGCAACAAGATCGAGTCGATCGGTGCGGGCAAAGCCCCCGAGAACCTCGACAATGTGGTCCGCCGCATCGACGGCACGGGTCACCTCGTCACCCCGGGTCTGGTCAACACCCACCACCACTTCTACCAGTGGATCACCCGTGGTCTGGCCACCGACCACAACCTCTTCAACTGGCTCGTCGCGCTGTACCCGACGTGGGCGCGCATCGACGAGCAGATGGCCTACACGGCCGCCCAGGGCTCCCTGGCGATGATGGCCAAGGGCGGCGTCACCACCGCCATGGACCACCACTACGTCTACCCCAAGGGCTCCGGCGACCTCTCCGGCGCGATCATCCGCGCCGCGTCCGAGATGGGCGTCCGCTTCACCCTCGCCCGCGGCTCCATGGACCGCAGCAAGAAGGACGGCGGTCTGCCCCCGGACCACGCCGTCGAGACCCTCGAGGGTGCGCTCGCCGACACCGAGGCGACGGTCAAGAAGCACCACGACTACTCCTTCGACGCGATGACCCAGGTCGCCGTCGCCCCCTGCTCCCCCTTCTCGGTCTCCACCGAGCTCCTGAAGCAGGGCGCCGAGCTCGCCCGCCGCCTCGGTGTGCGCATGCACACGCACGGCAGCGAGACCGTCGAGGAAGAGCAGTTCTGCAAGGAACTGTTCGGCATGGGCCCGACCGACTACTTCGAGTCGACCGGCTGGCTCGGCGAGGACGTGTGGATGGCGCACAGCGTCCACATGAACGACTCCGACATCGCCGCGTTCGCCCGCACCAAGACCGGCGTCGCGCACTGCCCGTCCTCCAACGCCCGGCTGGCCGCCGGCATCGCCCGCGTCCCGGACATGCTCGCCGCCGGCGTCCCGGTCGGCCTCGGCGTGGACGGCACCGCCTCGAACGAGTCCGGTGAGCTGCACACCGAGCTGCGCAACGCGCTGCTGATCAACCGCCTGAACCCGGTCCACCGCGAGGCCGCCCTCAACGCGCGCCAGGCCCTGCGCCTCGGTACGTACGGCGGCGCCCAGGTCCTCGGCCGCGCCGACAACATCGGCTCGCTCGAGGTCGGCAAGTGCGCCGACCTGGTGATGTGGAACCTCAGCACCCTGGCCCACTCCTCGATCGCCGACCCGGTCACCGCGCTGGTCTTCGGTGCGGCCGCCCCGGTGACCCTCTCGCTGGTCAACGGCAAGCAGATCGTCGAGAACAACCGTCTTCTCTTCGCCGACGAGGACGCCATCGCGGTGTCCACCCGGGAAGAGGCCCAGCGCCTCGCGCGGATCTCCGCGCAGGGCTGATCCCACGGAGTCCGGCCGGGGGGGACGGCCCCCGGCCGGCGGTCGCGGACCCGAGCGGGGTCCGCGGCAGCCGTTCCCGGGAAGCGCCCGAGGGTTTCCGAGGGTGCTCCCGGGGCGGTGACTCGTGCCACCGCTGTTTTCGTCTTTCGCGCGAACGACTCGGGCGAATCGTTTCCGCATGCCGTGGACCACGGCGACCACGGCACCCCCACAACTGAATACAAGGCTCGACTTGCACCGCTTTCGCACCACCTCCAAGACACCACGCCCCTGCCGGCGTGTTCAACCGAACGGAGGAAGCCGTGGCCCAGGCGCCCAGGTTTCGCAAAGATGCAGTCGCAATACCGGAGGAGAAGCACCCGGTCGACGAGACCCTGCCTCCGCTGAAAATGTTCACGAGCGGACTCCAGCACGTGGCCGCCATGTACGCGGGTGTCGTCGCCCCGCCCATGATCGTCGGCCCGGCCGTCGGACTCTCCGCCACGGAGACCGCGTTCCTGATGGGCGCCTCGCTCTTCACCGCCGGCCTCGCCACCCTCCTCCAGACCCTCGGCTTCTGGAAGATCGGCGCCAAACTCCCCTTCGTCAACGGCGTCTCGTTCGCCGGTGTGACCCCGATGATCGCCATCGGCAAGGGTGAGGGTGCGGACGCCATCGCCGTCATCTTCGGCGCGATCATCGTCGCCGGGCTCGTCGGCTTCCTCGCCGCCCCGTACTTCGGGAAACTCGTCCGCTTCTTCCCGCCCGTGGTCACCGGTACGGTCATCACCCTGATCGGCGTGTCCCTGCTGCCGGTGGCCTTCAACTGGTCCCAGGGCGGCAACCGCACCGCCACCGACTACGGCTCTATGAAGAACATCGGCATGGCCGCCGTCACCCTCGTGATCGTCCTGCTGATGCGCAAGTTCCTGCGCGGCTTCCTCCAGCAGATCTCGATCCTGCTCGGCCTGGTCGCGGGTACGCTGATCGCCCTCCCGCTCGGCATGACCAGCTTCGACGCCGTCAGGAACGCCTCCCTGGTGGGCTTCCCGACCCCGTTCCACTTCGGCGCCCCGCAGTTCCAGGCCGCCGCCATCGTCTCCATGTGCATCGTCATGCTGGTCTGCATGACCGAGTCCACCGCCGACATCCTGGCCCTCGGCAAGATCGTCGGCCGCCCGGCGGACGCGAAGACCATCGAGGGCGGGCTGCGCGCCGACACCCTCGGCAGCGCGCTCAGCCCACTGTTCAACGGCTTCATGTGCAGCGCCTTCGCGCAGAACATCGGGCTCGTGGCGATGACCAAGGTGCGCAGCCGGTTCGTCGTCGCCGCGGGCGGCGGCATCCTGATCCTGCTCGGCCTGTGCCCGATCGCCGCCTCCGTCATCGGAGTGGTCCCGCTGCCGGTCCTCGGCGGCGCCGGCATCGTCCTGTTCGGTTCGGTCGCGGCCAGCGGGATCCAGACCCTGGCGGGCGCGGCCATGGAGAAGGGCGAGAACGCCCTGATCGTCGCCGCCTCGGTGGGCATCGGCCTGATCCCGATCGCGGCGCCGGAGTTCTACCACGCGTTCCCGAAGGACCTGCTGGTCGTCCTGGACTCGGGCATCAGCACCGGCTGCGTGGTGGCCATCGCGCTCAACCTGGCCTTCAACCACTTCGGCGCCCAGCGGGCAGCCGGGGCAGCCGCCCCGGAACCGGTACCGGTGCACTGACCCTTTCGGGGTCCGACCTGCCACGGCGGTGCGTACGCCACCCACTGCGGGTGTGGCGTACGCACCGGCCGTCTTTCCGCATCTGCCCGAGCGGGGTGGTCAGCCGGCGGTACCGGGGCCGCCGCCCGGAGGAGTCCAGAGCATCAGGTTGCTCATCAGCTCGGCCTGCTCGATCGCGTCGTCGAGCGCGTGGTGGGTGTGCCGGCGGCGGGAGAGCAGCTGTTCCGGCATCCGCCCTTTGACGGCGGCGCGCAGCGGTACCCGCGCCTTCGCCGCGTACAGGGTCTTCATGTCGAGGCAGCCGGAGTGCCCGAAGGGGCTGTCGCCGCCGAACCGCATCAAGTACCAGTACAGGAAGGTCCAGTCGAAGGAGGCCGGGTAGCCGCACATCACGGGCTGGGCCCCGACGGAGACTTCCCGCACCCAGGCGCGGAACTCGGCCATGGCCGCCGCGGGTTCGGCGCCCTCCCGGACCAGCCGGTCCCGGTCGAGGCCGCTGACGGCGAGCGCCTCGGGGACGTACTCGTCGCTGATCGGCCGGAGTTCGCGGTAGAAGGTGTGCTGCTCGGGGTCTGCGGCCGTATACGAAGCGCCGTCCTGCCGCCCCGCGACTGCGGCCCCGAAGCTGATCATCGAGTACGGGCCGGGGATCGGGCCGTCGGCCTCGATGTCGACGGAGATGTAAAGGCTGGGACGTGCGGTACGGGCGGGCATGAGCGGGATCATGCCAGCCCGCGCCGCTCCCGATCATCCGGTTTCCCGGCGCCGGACACCCCTGAGGCCGCTCAGGGGCGCTTAGGGGGTCCGGGGGGTGGAAATCCGGTCCACCATCCGTACGACCATGCGGCGGCTCGCGAGCCGTCCGCTGAAGGCCATGACCCGGTTCATGCCTCCGGAGATCACGCTCGGCGGCGGGTTCTTCCGGTCCAGCGCCTTCAGCGCGGTGCGCACGACCACCTCGGAGGTCTGCATCCGGGTGCCGCCAGCGGCGTCCTCGGTGCCGACCACGTCGAAGAACTCCGTCTTCGTCGCTCCGGGCGACAGCGCGATGACGCGCAGCCCGGTGCCGTGCGACTCCTGCCACAGGGCCTCGGTGAAACTGAGTACGAAGGCCTTGCTGGCGCCGTAGACGGCCATGTTCGGGATGGGCTGGTAGCCGGCCATGCTGGCGACGTTGACCAGGACGCCCTCGCCACGGCTGCGCAGCCGGCCGATGAAGGCGCGGCTGATGTCGACGACGGCCATCACGTCGAGGCCCACTTCCTGGCGGAGCCGCTGCGGGTCCTCCTCGTGGAAGCGGCCGTAGGTGCCGAAGCCGGCGTTGTTGATGACGCTGGAGACCGTGATCCCGCGCCGGTCGACCTCGGCGGCCAGCAGCTCACCGCACCCGTCTACGGACAGGTCCATGGCGATCGGCTCCACCGCGACGCCGTGCGCCGCGGACAGCTGCCCGGCGAGCGCCTTCAGGCGGTCCTCGCGGCGGGCGACGAGCACGAGGTCGGATCCTCGTGCGGCGAGCTGGCGCGCGAACTCGGCGCCCAGGCCCGAGCTGGCGCCGGTGATCAGGGTGGTCCGGCCTCGGTAGTCGACCGCGTTCACAGTGGCTCCTGCCCATGGGATGACATCGTCGTCATCACTGTATGCCCGCTTGGCAGTGACTGCCAAGCGGGCAGTAGGGGCCAAACGGGCGGCCCGCCTATATGCTGACCGGATGGGGACCATCGCAACGCAGCCGAGCCTGTGGGACCGCTCCCGGCAGGCCGTGGTCGCGAGCATCTTCGACACGGCCATGCGGCTCTTCGCCGAGCAGGGGTACGAGGCCACGACGATCGCGCAGATCGCCAAGGAAGCGGGCATCTCCCAGCGGTCGCTGTTCCGGTACTTCGGTACCAAGGAGGACATCGTCTGCGGCGAGCAGGAAGAGCTCGGCGAGCTGCTGCGCGTGACGGTGGAGGCTCAGCCCGCCACCGTCACTCCGTGGGAGGCCCTGCGAGCCGGTTTCGAAGTGCTCATGGACGCGCACGGCGACCCCGGGCAGCTGCTGGAGATCACGGCGCTGATCTTCGACACCCCGTCGCTGCGCGCCCGTTACACGCAGAAGCGGCTGCGCTGGCAGGAACTGGTCCTGCCCGCCGTCACGGCCCGCATGGCCGCAGGGGAGGCCCTGATCCCCGGGGTCCGCGCCGCGGCGGTCGTCGCGACCGTCTTCGCCTGCGTGGACGCCGCCACCGAAGCCTGGGTCCGCAGCGGCGGCAGCGCCGACCTGGCGGCCCTCTACGACGAAGCCCTCGCCGCCGTACGGGGCTGATCCGAAAGGGCGCCCGCGGAGGTCTCCGCAGGCGCCCTCGACCCGGAAGCCACGCCTCAGACGGCGGGCGTGAGGAACATCCCCGTCTGGTCCGCTCCGGCGGTGTTCTTGCAGCTGGAGGCGGAGTTCGCGGGCTGGGCGACGGCCAGGGCCAGGCAGCGGCCGACGGCGAGCTGGCCGAAGTAGTTCGGGTGCATCGACTCCTGGACCAGCCCCTGCGTCTCGCTGCTGTCGATCCAGCGCGCCCACTCGCTCGTCTTCGCCGAGGCGGGCGCCGCGGTGGTCACCTGCTTGCTGGCCTTCGCGCACACCTCACGGCCCTGCATCATGTCCCGCAGGTCCAGGAACTGCACGCCCTTGGCGGCGGCAACCCCCTTGAGGCGATTGGCGATCTGCGGCACGAGCGAGTCGCGCGCCCAGTCCGAGTCCCGGTTCCAGAAGGGGCAGCCGCCCGTGTTGAGCCGGCTCCAGTCGCTCTGCGTGTACCGGTTCTCGGCGCCGCGCGGGATCGGCGACGGGTAGGACTGCAGCACGATCCGGTACGAGGAGTCGGTGTACCCGGCGGCTCGCATCACGGCGCGGATCTCGTCCACGGACTTGCCGACGTTCGCCATGACGCCGTCGATCTTCCCGTCGACCCCGTACTGCTGGTCGTCGTAGCAGTACGAGTTCCAGAGGACGAAGTCGAGGGCGCAGTCCTTGATGATGTCGGCGAAGCCGAGGTCGTTGCCGCCGATGGACAGCGCGATGACCTTCACGTTGTTGGCGGCGGCCGCGGCGGCCAGCTGATCGGCCTGCGGGGCCTCGCCCTTGAAGGGCACGCCGCCGTTGGACGCGCGGAACACGTTCTCGGAAACCGCCCCGGAGCAGGCCAGGTTCACGGCCACGTCGGCGATCGCCCCGGCGCTCTTGACCTCGGCGGAGTCGGAGCGGTGGCACCCGCCCGCGGTGGTGCCGTACACCTTGGCGGGGTCGTAGGTGCTCCCGGAGACCCAGGCGCGGTCGGTCCCGGTGCGATTCCCGCTGTTGGTGAGGCTGTTGCCCTTCCAGCGGCCGGCCTCGCCGGAGATGTAGCTGTCGCCCATGGACACCACGGCGGTGGGCCCGGTCCCGGGGCTGGCCACGGAGGTCCCGGCGGAGCCGGCGACCAGAGCACTGACGGCGAGCGGCAGAACCATCCCGACCCCGGCGAGTCGTCGCACTCGACTGCGGGGCCGGTCCTTGCTGGCGGTGCGGAATCCGATCACGGCGGAACTCCTGCGGTAGGCCATGGCAAAGCCGGAGAGAACTCCGGTGCATGGCTGGGGAAGTGGGGGTACCGCCGGCCGGTGGCATCGGAAAGGTGACACGGCGCGCGTTGTTACCGCTAGGTACAGGAAAGTTACGATGGAGTAACAACCGATCGGTCGTTCGGCTCGCCAACCCGCTTCGCCCTTGGCCGGATTGCGCTGTTCCCTCGCCGCCCGTTCGCGCTCACCCTGTGAACAGAAGCGCAACCAAGGCGGTCAACGGGGGAGCCACCATGGCCGTACCTGCTCCACACACCGCTCCGGCCGGTCACCGGCCCGGGGCGGCCCGACTGGCAGCAGTCCGCCTGCGCGGACTTCGCCCGGGCCGGCGGGAACGGCCTCGGGCTGCGGGTCCGTGCAGCCGATGCCGCCTCGGACCAGGGCGCCGAGGAGGTGCGCCGGCTCGTCGAGCGCCTCGACGGTCCGGACCTCGCCCGGGACCTGGTGGTGGACCTGCTGCTGGACCTGGAGGCGGTCACCGAGGAGGACCACCAGGCGGAAAAGTGCGCGCTGCGCGCACTGGAGTTGCTCGGCCCGCTCACCCGGTGGCGTTCGATCGTGCTGCTGGCCGGTTCCTTTCCGCCCACCGCGCCCGAGCCGGCGGGGTGGGGGCCGATCGAGGCGCACCGGCACGACTGGGACGTCTGGCACATGGTCCGCCACGCCCGGCCGGAGCTCCCCGTCGACGTCACCTACGGGGACTACGGCGCCCACCACGCCTTCGCGGCCGACAGCGGGGCGGGCGGCGGCCCGCCCTGGGGCGTCCTGCGCTACACCACGGACCGTACGTTCATCCTGGCCAAGGCGCCCACGATCGGGGAAGGGCACGCCGAAGAAGTACGGGAGATCGCCCGCCGGATGATCGCTGAGCCCGGCTTCCGCGGAGCCGGGTTCAGTGACGGCGACCGCTGGCTGCAGGAGTGCGCCACGGGTACGGGAACCTCAGGCGTCGGCAACGCCGAGTGGTGGATCCGGGCGGGCCACAGCCAGCACCTCGCCTACGCGGCATGGCGATTGACCGCCTGAAGCACGAAAACAGCTCCGCCCCCGGGCCTGGTGGCGCGGGGGCGGAGCCGGGGTCGACCGCTGTGCGATTCAGTCGACGTCGGGGGGTCAGCCGACGAGCTGGTCGTACGCGGGGAGGGTGAGGAAGTCCGCGTAGTCCGCATCCAGGGAGACCTGGAGGAGGAGGTCGTGGGCCTGCTGCCACTTGCCGGCCGCGAAGGCCTCCTCGCCGATCTCGGCGTGGATCGCGGCCAGTTCCTCGGTGGCGATCTTGCGGGTGAGGTCGGCGGTGGCCGTCACGGGTTCGCCGTCGTGCTCGAAGACGACACCGGCGTTGATCCACTGCCAGATCTGCGAGCGCGAGATCTCGGCGGTGGCCGCGTCCTCCATGAGGCCGAAGATGCCGACGGCGCCCAGGCCGCGCAGCCAGGCCTCGATGTAGCGGATGCCGACCTGGACGGCGTTGCGCAGGCCGTCGTACGTGGGCTTCGCGTCCAGGGAGTCGATCGCGATGAGCTCGCCGGGGGCGACGGAGACGTCCTCGCGCAGGCGGTCCTTCTGGTTCGGCTTCTCGCCGAGGACCGCGTCGAAGGAGGCCATCGCGATCGGGACCAGGTCGGGGTGGGCGACCCACGAGCCGTCGAAGCCGTCGCCCGCCTCGCGGTCCTTGTCGGCCTTGACCTTCTCGAAGGCGACCTTGTTGATCTCGGCGTCCTTGCGGGACGGGATGAAGGCCGCCATGCCGCCGATGGCGTGCGCGCCGCGCTTGTGGCAGGTCTTGACCAGCAGCTCGGTGTACGCCCGCATGAAGGGGGCCGTCATCGTCACCGCGTTGCGGTCCGGCAGGACGAACTTCTCGCCGCCGTCGCGGAAGTTCTTCACGATGGAGAACAGGTAGTCCCAGCGGCCCGCGTTCAGGCCCGCCGCATGGTCGCGCAGCTCGTAGAGGATCTCCTCCATCTCGTAGGCGGCCGTGATGGTCTCGATCAGGACCGTCGCGCGGACCGTGCCCTGCGGGATGCCGACGTAGTCCTGCGAGAAGACGAAGATCTCGTTCCAGAGGCGCGCCTCAAGGTGCGACTCCGTCTTCGGCAGGTAGAAGTACGGGCCCTTGCCGAGCGAGATGAGGCGCTTGGCGTTGTGGAAGAAGTAGAGGCCGAAGTCGACCAGGGCGCCGGGGACCGGACGGCCGTCGACCTGGAGGTGGCGCTCCACCAGGTGCCAGCCGCGCGGGCGCATCACGACGGTCGCCAGCTGCTCGGCGGGCTTCAGGGCGTACGACTTGCCCGTGCGCGGGTCCGTGAAGTCGATGCGGCGCTCGTAGGCGTCGATGAGGTTGAGCTGGCCGAGGACGACGTTCTCCCAGGTGGGGGCAGAAGCGTCCTCGAAGTCGGCGAGCCAGACCTTGGCGCCCGAGTTCAGGGCGTTGATGGTCATCTTGCGGTCGGTCGGACCGGTGATCTCCACACGGCGGTCGTTCAGCGCGGCCGGGGCCGGCGCGACCTTCCAGTCGCCCTCGCGGACCTGTGCGGTGTCCGGGAGGAAGTCGAGGTGGGAGGTGCGGGCGATTTCGGCGCGGCGCTCGGCGCGGCGGGCGAGGAGCTCGTCGCGGCGGGGCGTGAACCGCCGGTGGAGCTCGGCCACGAACGCGAGGGCCGCCTCGGTCAGGACTTCGTCCTGCCGGGGCAGGGGCTCGGCGTCGACGATGGCCAGCGATGACGGCGCTGGTGCGGACATATCTGTCACTCCTTCAGCGGCGGTGCCTGGCGGCCGCGGGGAATGCTCGCGCAGGACGGCACGCAGTGCCGTCGGGTGTGGAGAGTTCCGAAATACGGTCGCGGGCGCCGTCTGGGGGTTCAGGGCGCTTCTGACCAGTGGATAGTAATTTCCTTATGGTGGAAGTTCAATGGTTTGTTGATGTCGAGATTCTCTGAGTCGACAGACTCCGGCGCCCGGTGGCCCTCAGTGCCACCCTCGTCACTGACCGCTCAACTGTCGCTCGACCTCCGCTCAAGCCAGTCGTGCCAGGTCGGGCGGGGTGTCGATGTCGAAGGCCTCGGCAATGTCCCCGCACTCCACCAGCGTGAGCTCGTTCGCGTGTTCTGTCAGGTGCACCCGCGC
Source organism: Streptomyces sp. NPDC051364 (assembly GCF_040682115.1). Classification (NCBI taxonomy): domain Bacteria; kingdom Bacillati; phylum Actinomycetota; class Actinomycetes; order Kitasatosporales; family Streptomycetaceae; genus Streptomyces; species Streptomyces sp. NPDC051364. The sequence goes on from NZ_JBFBAH010000002.1 coordinate 132,993, forward strand.
GCCCTTGTCCCCCGTCGCCGACGCCGCGATGTCCGCCCAGCGGTCCGCGCCGAAGAGCACCGGATGGCCGCGCTCCCCGCCGTAGGCCGCCGCGACCAGGCTCGCGGGGGAGCGGTACGCCTCCCGGACCCGCGCCACGGCCGCGGGACCGATGCCCGGCTGGTCCACGAGCGAGACGAGGGCTGCCGAGGCGCCCGTACCGGCGAGCGAGGCGAGGCCGACACGCAGCGAGGAGCCCATGCCCTCCGCCCAGTCGGGGTTGTCCACGACCACGCAGCCGGTCAGGTCCGCCCGCTCGCGGACCTCGGCGGCGGAGGCGCCGAGCACCACGTGCAGCGGACCGCAGCCCGCCTCGCGCAGCACCCGTACCGCGTTCTCGACGAGCGGGCGGCCGCGGTACCCGAGCAGGGCCTTGGGGCGCCCGCCCAGGCGGCGGCCGCCGCCGGCCGCGAGGAGCAGGCCCGCGATCACGGGGCTTGAGGTCGGGTCTGTGTTGGCTGGCATGTCAGCGATTCTCGCCCCTGTGGGGTGGCAGGTGGCCGCCGCGTCAGGAGGCGTCGTACGGCGGCCAGCCCGGGTCCGAGGCGCAGCGGCTCGGAGATCCGGTTCTCGACGGCAGCCGCCAGGGCGCGTTCATCGCGGTCGGTCAATGGGGTCGACATGGCGGTCTCCTTGTCAATCGGGGGCCAATACCGCGAGTCTGGACCCTGGATTGGCCTGGCTGGCAGAGCCAATCAGGGGAGGTTGGCATGGCAAACGGGCGAGTCGTCCAGACGGCGGACAGAACCATCGGCAGCCGCCAGCTCGCGGCCCTGCTGCCCTCCGAGGTGCTGGCCCGCCCCGGCTACCGGTCCCTCGCCGACGCCGTGCGGACCCTGGTCCTGGACGGCCGGATCGCCCTGCACGTACGGCTGCCCGCCGAGCGCGAGCTCGCCGAGGCGCTCGGCGCCAGCCGCGCCACCGTCACCGGGGCCTACGACCTGCTGCGCGAGAGCGGCTACGTCCGCAGCCGGCGCGGCTCCGGCACCTGGACCGAACTCCCCGAGGGTCACGGACCGGTCGGCGCGCACCTGCTGGTCGGCTCCGGCGGCTACATCGCCGACGGCGACCCCGGGATCGACCTGGCGATCGCCGCCCTGGGCGCCCCGGAGGACGCCCTCACCGAGGCCCTCGCCTGGGCTGCGCCCCGGCTGCCGGGCCTCGCCCGGAGCCCCGGCTACAACCCCTTCGGGCTGCCCGACCTGCGCAGCGCCGTCGCCGAGCGGTTCACCCGGCGCGGGCTGCCGACCCGCCCCGAGCAGATCCTGGTCACGGCCGGTGCGCAGCAGGCGTTCTCGCTGGTCGTGAGCCTGCTGTGCGGGCCCGGGGACCGGGTGGTGACCGAGAGCCCCACGTACGCGAACGCCCTCGACGCCCTGCGGCACGCCAGGCTGCGCACTGGGTCGATCGCCGTCTCCGATGCGGGCTGGGACATGGAGATCGCCGAGTCCATGCTGAGGCAGACCGTGCCGAGGCTGGCGTACGTGATCCCGGACTTCCACAATCCGACGGGGCTGCTCATGCCGCAGGAGCAGCGGCTGCGGCTGCTGTCGGCGACGCGGCGGACCGGGACCTGGCTGGTGGTCGACGAGACCATCGCCGACATCGCCCTGGACGTACCGCCGCCGGCGCCGCTGGCCTCGCTGGCGCCGCGGGGCGGGGCGGACCACGTGGTGACGATCGGCTCGCTCAGCAAGACGCACTGGGGCGGGCTGCGGGTGGGGTGGGTACGGGCCACCGCGAAGATGATCACGGAGCTGACGGCGGTGAAGGTGGCCGTGGACATGACGGGGTCGGTGCTGGACCAGCTGGTGGCGCTGCCGCTGCTGGAGGGGTTGGAGCGGACCCTGCCGGCGCGGCTCGCGCAGTTGCGGGGGCAGCGGGAGGCGCTGGTGGGTGCGCTGGAGCGGCACACTCCGGAGTGGTCGTGGCAGGTGCCGCCGGGCGGGCTGTCGCTGTGGGTGGACCTGGGGGAGCCGGTGAGCTCGGCGCTGACGGAGCGGGCCGGCGCCTGCGGCGTGCACATCGGGCGGGGGGCGCGGTTCGGGGTGGACCCCGGGACGTTCGAGCATCGGCTGCGGATTCCGTACACGCTGTCCGCGGATCGGCTGGACGAGGCCGTACGGCGCCTCGCGGCGGCCTTCCATGACGGGGTCCCGCTGGCTCCGGCGGTGGAGCGGCCGCACTGGGTGGCGTAAGGAGTGCCGTCAAAGGAGCGTCGGCCGCCCGAAGGGCGGGCCAGGCCCCGCCGGCCTGGGGGCACCTCCCAGCGGTAGCTGGGGGAGGGACATCGACGACACGACCTACGGCTGCCGCTTGCGGAAGTAGCCGTTCGCGGCCGGGCGGAACATCAGGGCCACCGCGGTGAGGACGGCGGCCACGTGGACGGTCCGGCTGGCGCCGAAGAGCCAGTCGAGGGCGTCGGCCCGGCCGAGCGCCGCTGATATCGACCCGCCGTCGAGGAGGTGGCCGAGGGGCTGGACGACCATGGAGGCGGTGCCGAGGATGCCGAGGCCGACCGCGAGGGTCGTCCGGGCCCATCCGGCGCCGGCGCGCATGCGCCGCGCGATCAGGACGGCGGCGGTGAAGACGGTGAGGCGCACGGCCAGGCCGATGCCGATCCCGGGGGCGGAGGCCGTGCCGTCGGCGGCCATCCGGCCGACGGCGAGGGCGGTTTCGAAGGCCCCTGCGGCGACGGCGGTCAGCCAGAGGGCATGGGCGGTGCGGACGGCCTGCGGCGGGGTGACCGTGGCAGGTGCGGTCGTGGCGGACATCGGGGCTCGCTCTCGGGTCGGGGCTCGGTACCCGAATGCTTCCGGCCCGGCGTGCCCCGCGCCCACCTGCGCCCCGGTGTATCCGCCCGGGGGCTTGCCCTACTCTCCCCGGCGGAGGGCGCCGCGCGGCGGAGCTACGGGGTGCGGATGAGGCGGCGGGATGTGGCTGTGGCCACCGCTGAGGTGCGGGAGTCGACGCCGAGCTTCGCGTAGATGTGGACCAGGTGGGATTTGACCGTGGCCTGGCTCAGGAAGAGCTTCTTCGAGATCTGCTGGTTCGACAGGCCGTCCGCGACCAGCTGGAGCACCTCCAGCTCCCGCTTCGTCAGCGCCTCCGCGGGCGTGCGCATGCGGTCCATCAGGCGCAGTGCCACCGCCGGGGCCAGCGCCGACTGGCCCGCCGCCGCGGTGCGGACCGCCGCCGCCAGCTCCTCCGGCGGGGCGTCCTTCAGCAGGTAGCCCGACGCGCCCGCCTCCACCGCCGCCAGGATGTCCGCGTCCGTGTCGTACGTGGTCAGGACCAGGACCCTGGGGGCTCCGGGCCGGGCGGTGATCGCCGCCGTCGCCGCCGAGCCGTGCATGCCGGTGCCGAACTGGAGGTCCATCAGGACCACGTCCACCGGCTCCGAGGCGGCCAGCTCCACCGCCCGCTCGGCGGTGGCGGCCTCGGCGACCACCGCGAAGTCCGGCTCGGTGTCCAGCACCGCACGCAGCCCGGCCCGGACCACCGGGTGGTCGTCGGCCAGCAGCAGGCGGATCGTCATCAGGATGCCTCCAGGGGCAGCGGCAGGGTGACGGCCACGGCGGTGCCCTGGCCGGGGGAGGACTCGACCGTGAACAGGCCCCCGAGGGTCTCGGCCCGCGAGCGCATGGCGGGGAGGCCGAACCCGCCCTCGCCGGAGGGGGCGGAGGAGGGGTCGAAGCCGGTCCCGTCGTCCACGATGTCCAGCGTCACCGAGGCGTCCATGAAGGTCAGGGTGATCTCGGCGCGGTCCGCGCGCGCGTGGCGCACCACGTTGGCGAGCGCCGACTGGGCGATGCGGAGCAGGGCCACCTCGTACGGGGTGGGCAGGACCCGGGGCGCGCCGCTCAGGCAGAACCGGGCCCGCGGCCCCGGCGCGGCCGTGCACAGCCGCTCCAGCGCGGCGGCGAGGGAGCCGTGCTCCAGGTCGGGAGGTGTGAGCGCCCGTACGAAACGACGCGCCTCGGCGAGGTTCTCCTGGGCCGCCTCCCGGGCCTGGCCGATGTGTTCCAGGGCGGGAGCGTCCTGTGGAAGTGACCGCTCCGCCGCGCGGAGCAGGAGCTGGATCGAGGACAGGCCCTGGGCCAGGGTGTCGTGGATCTCCCTGGCCAGGCGTTCCCGCTCCGCCAGGATTCCGGCGTCCCGCTCGGCCACGGCCAGCTCGGCGCGGGTGGCGATGAGCTCCTCGATCAGCTCGCGGCGCCGTTCGCTCTCGCGGTACAGCGCCTGGTAGCCCAGTACGGTCGCCACCGCCACGGCCCCGCCGAGCAGCGGTCCGAGGAAGGCTCCGGGCGACACCGCGCTGCTCTGCGCGTGCGCCAGGAAACCGCCGATCGCCGCGCACGCGGTCACCGCGACGGCCGCGACGCCCCAGCGCAGCCGCAGCAGGTGCAGCTCCAGGAAATACAGCGGGAACGCGATCCACAGCCCGTCGGGGGAGAGCACCAGCAGCCCCGCCCAGGCCGCGCCCAGCCCGGCCAGCCACACCGCCCCGGCGCGCGGCGAGCGGTGCACCGCGGGGGTCAGTACGCCGGCCGCGTACACGGCGGCGAGCACCGCGCAGGCGGTGACCACCCATCCGGCGCGCGGCGCGGAGTCGGTGACGGCCCGCCCGGCGGCCAGCGCGAGCAGCCCGAACAGCAGCGCGTGCAGGCACAGGCGCAGGATGCGCGAGACGGGGGTGAGGGGACGCGGAGCGAGGGATTCCGGAGCAGCCATGGCCCGTCCAGCCTAAGTGGCCGTCCGCGCCCCCCCGGTCAATCGAAAGTTTGATGTCCGGATGCGTCCTTCGATACCAGGATCACTACCGTGGCGCGATGCCCTGTGCCCGCGCCGAGGACCAGGGTGGGGATCATGTTCGTCGCATGGAGAGATCTACGGTTCGCCAAGGGCCGCTTCGCCCTCATGGGCTCGGTCGTACTGCTGATCACGCTGCTGGTCGGTCTGCTGTCCGGGCTCACCGCCGGCCTGGCCCGGGAGAACATCTCGGCCGTCACCGGCCTGCCCGCCACCCACCTGGCCTTCGCCGCGCCGACGGGGGACCAGAAGGTGTCCTTCACCAACTCCCAGGTGCCCGAGAAGGCCTGGCAGGCCTGGCGGACGCAGCCCGGTGTGAAGTCGGCGCAGCCGCTCGGCATCCGCACCACCAACGCGGCGGCGGGCGAGCGCACCGCCGCCGTCTCGGTCTTCGGCGTCGACCCGGCCGGCCCCCTCCCGCCGCGCGGCAGTGGCCTCGCCCAGGGGCAGGTGGTCCTCACCGAGAAGGCCGCGAAGGAACTCGGCGGCCTCGCCGCCGGCGGCAAGCTGAAGATCGGCCCGCTCGAGCTGACCGTGGCCGCAGTCTCCGGCACCGCCGCGTACAGCCACACCCCGGTCGTCTGGATGGACCTCCACGACTGGCAGCGCATCGGCAACCCCGGCACCTCCATCGACACCCTCGCCACCGTGATCGCGCTCGACACCGCCGGATCGGCGGACCTCGCCGCCGGCGACAAGACGGCCGCCACCAAGGCCCGGACCATCGACGAGGCCCTCGGAGCCATAGGGTCCTACCAGGCCGAGAACGGCTCGCTCCAGCTGATGCGCGGCTTCCTCTTCGTCATCTCGGCCCTGGTCATAGGGGCCTTCTTCACCGTCTGGACGATCCAGCGCAGCGGGGACGTCGCCGTGCTGAAGGCACTGGGCGCCTCCACCCCGTACCTGCTGAAGGACGCGCTCGGCCAGGCCGTGGTCATGCTCGCGATCGGCACCGGCCTCGGTACGGCGATCGCCGCCGGGTTCGGCGCGCTGATCAGCGGGGGCAACGTGCCCTTCGTCCTCGACACCGCGACCGTGCTGGTGCCCGCCGCGATCATGATCGTGCTCGGCGCACTGGGTGCGGGCCTGTCCATCCGGCGGATCACCGCCGTCGACCCCCTGACCGCCCTAGGGAGCGCCCGATGACCCTCCTCGTGCACGACGTCACGCTCACCTATCCGGACGGCGAGAGCAGGCTCACCGCCCTCGACCGGGTCCGGCTGGACGTGCCCGCGGGCACGCTGACCGCGGTGATCGGACCCTCCGGTTCCGGCAAGTCCAGCCTGCTGGCCGTCGCCGCCACCCTGGTCACCCCGGACTCCGGGCAGGTGGTGGTGGCCGGCCAGGACACCGCGCGGCTGAGCGCGGCCGAGAAGTCGGCCCTGCGCCGCGAGAAGATCGGCATCGTCTTCCAGCAGCCGAACCTGCTGGCCTCGCTCACCGCCGCCGAGCAGCTCCAGGTGATGGCGCACCTCTCGGGCCGCCCGTCGCGGACGCTGCGCCGCCGCGCGCTGGAACTGCTGGACGCGGTGGGCCTGGCCGACAAGGCCGACAAGCGCCCCCACCAGCTCTCCGGCGGCCAGCGCCAGCGCATCAACATCGCCCGCGCCCTGATGAACGAGCCGGCCGTGCTCCTGGTCGACGAGCCGACGAGCGCCCTGGACCACGAGCGCGGTGCGGCCGTCCTCGACCTGCTGGTCACCCTGACCCGCGAGCGCTCCACCGCGACCGTGGTGGTCACCCACGACCACGCCCACCTGGAGCGGATGGACCGGACGGCGACGATGACGGACGGCCGCCTGACGGAGGCGGCATCGGAGCCGGAGTCCGTCCCGGCGGCCTGAGCGCCCGTACGCACGCGAAGGGCCCCGCCCCTCGCGCCAGGCGAAGGGCCCCACCCCTCGCGCCAGGCGAAGGGCCCCGCCCCTCGCACCACGCGAAGGCCCCGCCCCCTCGAACCAGAGGGGGCCGGGGCCTTTGCGTACGTACGGAGCCGGAACCTACGCGGGGTTCTGGCTCTGCAGGGCCACGGACAGGTCGGCCGCGACGTTCTGGAGGATCGGCACGAAGGACTCGGCCACGGCCTCGGTCACGCGGCCGGCCGGACCCGAGATGGAGATCGCGGCGGCGGTCGGCGAGTTCGGCACCGACACGGCGAGGCAGCGGACTCCTATCTCCTGCTCGTTGTCGTCGACCGCGTAGCCCACCTTGCGGACCTGCTCCAGGGCCTCCAGGAAGCCCTCGGGCGTGGTGATGGTCTTCTCGGTCGCGGCCGGCATCCCGGTGCGCGCCAGCAGGGCCCGTACCTCGTCGGCGGGGGTGTACGCGAGCAGCGCCTTGCCCACACCGGTGGAGTGCGGCAGCACCCGGCGGCCGACCTCGGTGAACATGCGCATGGAGTGCTTGGACGGCACCTGGGCGACGTAGACGATCTCGTCCCCGTCGAGCAGGGCCATGTTCGCCGTCTCGCCGGTCTCCTCGACCAGACGGGCGAGGTACGGCCGGGCCCAGGTCCCCAGGAGGCGCGACGCGGACTCGCCGAGGCGGATCAGCCGGGGGCCGAGGGAGTACCGTCGGTTGGGCTGCTGCCGGACGTAGCCGCATGCCACGAGGGTGCGCATGAGGCGGTGGATCGTCGGCAGCGGCAGACCGCTGGCGGTGGAGAGCTCGCTGAGGCCGACCTCGCCCCCGGCATCGGCCATGCGTTCGAGCAGATCGAAGGCGCGCTCGAGGGACTGAACGCCACCGCTGGCGGCGGTGGGCTTGGCGGAAGCGTCGGTGGTGCTGGCGCTGGACGTCGGCACGGCGCGGTCCTTTCGGTGCTGGCAGGCAAGGAATCAGCCTACCGGTCGGTCGGCGTCGGCCCTAGAGCCGGGTCGAAGCCGTCCCCGCCGGTCAGAGGGGGTTTGTCCGGGTGGTGGACGTCCTCGGGAAGTTACCCGCCCGCCCCCGGTGGTGATAGCTACATTCTGGATAGTGAAATCTTAATTCCATCCTGTGGAAACATCCAATTGCGACTCCGGTGTGTCAGTGCTCTGTCCGGACGCTCTTGACTGGCTCCGGATCGGCGGCGAGACTCCGTCAACAGAACGTTGAATTTCGCTCTGTGGAAGTAGATGGGGAGGTTCCGGCGTGTCCCACGACGTGGAACTGGTACTGCGCTCGACTCGCGTCATCACCCCCGGGGGGACGCGCGCCGCTTCGGTCGCCGTCGCCGCCGGGAAGATCGTCGCCGTACTGCCTCACGACGCCGGGGTGCCGGCCGGCGCCCGGCTCGAGGACTTCGGCGACGACGTCCTGCTCCCCGGCCTGGTCGACACCCACGTGCACGTGAACGACCCGGGCCGCACCGAGTGGGAGGGCTTCTGGACGGCCACCCGCGCCGCCGCGGCCGGAGGCGTCACCACGATCCTCGACATGCCCCTCAACTCCCTGCCGCCGACCACCACGGTCGACCACCTCCGCGTCAAGCAGGAGGTCGCCCGCACCAAGGCGCACGTGGACGTCGGCTTCTGGGGCGGCGCCCTGCCGGACAACGTCAAGGACCTGCGCCCGCTGCACGACGCCGGCGTCTACGGCTTCAAGTGCTTCCTGTCGCCCTCCGGCGTCGACGAGTTCCCCGAGCTCGACCAGGAGCGGCTGGCCACCTCCCTCGCCGAGATCACCGGCTTCGGCGGCCTGATGATCGTGCACGCCGAGGACCCGCACCACCTGGACTCCGCGCCGGCCGTCCCCGGACCCAAGTACGCAGACTTCCTCGCCTCCCGCCCGCGCGACGCCGAGAACACCGCGATCGGGAACCTGATCGCCCAGGCGAAGCGGCTGAACGCGCGCGTCCACGTACTGCACCTGTCCTCCTCCGACGCGCTGCCGCTGATCGCCGCCGCCAAGGCCGAGGGCGTACGGATCACCGTCGAGTCCTGCCCGCACTACCTCACCCTCACGGCCGAGGAAGTGCCCGACGGGGCCAGCGAGTTCAAGTGCTGCCCGCCCATCCGCGAGGCCGCCAACCAGGACCTCCTGTGGGGCGCGCTCGCCGACGGCACCATCGACTGCATCGTCTCCGACCACTCGCCCTCCACGGCGGACCTGAAGACGGACGACTTCGCGACCGCGTGGGGCGGCATCTCGTCCCTGCAGCTCGGCCTGCCGGCGATCTGGACCGAGGCCCGTCGCCGCGGACTCTCCCTCGAGGACGTCGTGCGCTGGATGTCCGCCGCTCCGGCCGCCCTCGCCGGACTGGCGCAGAAGGGCGCGATCGAGGCCGGCCGCGACGCCGACTTCGCCGTGCTTGCCCCCGAAGAAACGTTCACCGTGGACCCGGCCGAACTCCACCACCGCAACCGGGTCACGGCGTACGCGGGCAAGACCCTGCACGGCGTCGTGAAGTCCACCTGGCTGCGCGGTGCGCAGATCGCCGACCACGGCACCCCGACCGAGCCCACGGGCCGACTTCTCGAAAGGCAGAACTGACTGTGACGGCGATCCCTTCCTTCACCGGCAACGCGAACCCGTACGGAGGTGGCGACCCGTACGCGGACTACCGCACCGCGGACTTCCCCTTCACCCAGTACGCGAACCTCGCCGCCCGTGAGCTGGGCGCCGGTGTCATCGCCGCGAACGACGAGTTCTTCGCCCAGCGCGAGAACCTGCTGATCTCCGAGGCCGCGCACTTCGACCCCGAGGATTTCGGCCACAAGGGCAAGGTCATGGACGGCTGGGAGACCCGCCGCCGCCGTGGCGTCCGCGCCACCCAGCCCTGGCCGACCCCCGAGGACCACGACTGGGCGCTCGTACGCCTGGGCGCCCCCGGCGTCATCCGCGGCATCGTCGTCGACACCGCCCACTTCCGCGGCAACATGCCGCAGGCCGTCTCCATCGAGGCCACCAACTGGGCGGGCGCCCTCGCGCCGACCCCGGAGGAGCTCCAGGGCGACGACGTGAAGTGGACGACCATCGTCGCCCGCACCCCGGTCGGCGGCCACGCGGCCAACGGCTTCGAAGTGGACGTCGTACAGCGCTTCACGCACCTGCGCGTCAACCAGCACCCCGACGGCGGCATCGCCCGCCTGCGCGTCTACGGCGAGGTCCTGCCCGACCCGAAGTGGCTCGACGCGCTCGGCTCCTTCGACGTGGCGGCCCTGGAGAACGGCGGCTCCGTCCAGGACGCCTCCAACCGCTTCTACTCCCCGCCGACCAACACCATCAACCCGGGCCGCTCCCGCAAGATGGACGACGGCTGGGAGACCGCCCGCCGCCGCGACAACGGCAACGACTGGATCCGCTACCAGCTGGTGGCCGACTCCGAGATCCGCGCCGTCGAGATCGACACCGCCTACCTCAAGGGCAACTCGGCCGGCTGGGCCTCGCTGTCCGTCAAGTCCGGCGAGGAGGGCGAGTGGACGGAGTTCCTGCCGCGCACCCGCCTGCAGCCCGACACCAACCACCGCTTCGTACTGGACACCCCGGCGGTCGGCAGCCACGTCCGGATCGACATCTTCCCGGACGGCGGCTTCTCCCGTCTGCGCCTGTACGGCTCGCTGACGGAGGCCGGCGCGGCCGCGCTGACCGCCCGCCACCAGGAGCTGGGCGGCTGACGCCGGCCGGTTCCTCGTGACTGCCCCGGGGGCCGACACCCCCGGGGCCCGCACGGCCCGACGGGGCGCACCGCAGCAGCGGTGCGCCCCGTCGGCGTATCCCCGTAGGTGTTACGCCGCGTGGCCGCCGTCCACCGCGAACTCGGCGCCCGTCACATAGGCGGCGTCCGGACCGGCGAGGAAGGACACCATGGCCGCCACCTCCTGCGCGGTGCCGAAGCGCCCGAGGGTGGTCAGTGCACTCTGCGCGGCGGCGTGGGGGCCGTCCGCCGGGTTCATGTCGGTGTCCACCGGGCCCGGGTGCACGAGGTTCGCGGTGATGCCGCGCCCGCCGAGCTCCCGCGCCAGCGCCTTGTTCAGGCCGGTCAGCGCGGCCTTGCTCATCGCGTACAGGGTGCCGCCCGGGCCGGGGACCCGCGCGGCCATGCAGCTGCCGATGGTGACGATCCGGCCGCCGGAGCCCATCCGTGCGGCCGCGGCCTGGGTGGTCAGGAACACGCCGCGCACGTTGACCGCCAGTACCCGGTCCACCTCGGCCAGGGTCAGGGCGTCCAGCGGCCCGAGTACGCCGATGCCCGCGTTGTTCACGAGTGCGTCGAGCCGCCCCAGGCCCCGTACGGTCTGCTCCACCGCGGCGACCGCCTGCGCCGGGTCGCCCACGTCGGCCCGGACCGCCAGGGCGCGGCGGCCGAGCGCCTCGATCTTGCCCACGACCTCCGCCGCGGCCTCCGCGCCGCTGACGTAGGTGAGCGCGACGTCGATGCCGTCCTGCGCCAGCCGCAGGGCGGTGGCCGCCCCGATGCCGCGGCTGCCGCCGGTCACCAGTGCCACCGCCGTGTCGTTGCTGCTCATGGTCCTTCTCCCTCGTTCTCGCTGCCCGATAGGTCGTTGCGAGTTCAATGAAATAGGGGGAGGGGAGCGGGCGCTGGCGGGAATCGGACCTCGCGTTCGCGCGCGCCGCGCCGATGAGTTCCGGGGCTGCCGGGAGTCTGAACCCGTGCAGGGGAAACCCGTGCAGGAGACACCGGACGCAAGGAGTGCAGAGCCATGGGCAAGCTGACCCTCACCACCTTCGTGACCCTCGACGGAGTGATGCAGGCCCCCGGCGGGCCGGAGGAGGACCCCAGCGGCGGGTTCGAGTACGGCGGCTGGCTGACGCCGTTCTACGACGAGGGCGTGGGGGCGTTCACCACCGAGCTGTTCGACCGGGCCGCGGCCTTCCTGCTCGGGCGCCGGACGTACGAGATCTTCGCCGACTACTGGCCGAAGAGGACCGACCCCACCGACCCGATCGCGAGCAGGCTGAACGGCCTGCCGAAGTACGTGGCCTCGACCACCCTCAAGGAACCGGCCTGGGCGGGGACCACCATCATCGACGGGGAGCAGCTCCAGAGCGAGATCATGCGGATCAAGGACGGGCTGGAGGGGCACCGGGAGCTCCAGGTGCACGGCAGCGGGCAGTTGGCCCAGTGGCTGCTGGCGCGGGACCTCGTGGACGAGCTGAACCTGGAGGTGTACCCCGTCTCCCTGGGCGCCGGACGGCGGCTGTTCCCGACGGGCGGGCTGCCCACGGCCTATGAGCTGGCCGCCTCGCGCACGACGCCGAACGGCGCCGCCATCCTCACGTACCGCCCGACGGGCCGGCCCACCTTCGGTACCTTCGGCTGATCCCCGTCGACGCCGACGCCGACCGGGGCCCGGCGTACGGGTCCCGGGCGGGCCGGGCGGGCCCGGGTGAAACCGCTCGACCGCCATGATCGGCTCCGGTACGGTGAGCCGCGCCCGAGGGAGCCGCCGAAGTCTCCACCCGCTTCACGCCGATGGAGAGTCCCTGGTGAGCTCGTCCGCCCTCCTTGCACGCGCTGCCGCCCCCCGCCGGGCCTGGCTCGCCGATCTGCCCGTCCTCGCCGTCGCCGTCGTCTGGGGCGGCAGCTATCTCGCCGCCAAGGGCATCACCACGGGCCACACCGTGATCGCCGTCCTCGTCCTGCGCTTCGCGCTCGTACTGCCCGTGCTCGCCGTCGCCGGGTGGCAGCGGCTGCGGGCGCTCACCGCCGGGCAGGTGCGCGGCGCGGGCCTGCTGGGGCTCGTACTCGGCGGGATCTTCCTGCTGGAGACCTACGGGGTCGTGCACACGTCCGCCACGAACGCCGGGCTGATCATCAGCCTGACCATGATCTTCACCCCGCTCGCCGAGGCCGCCGTACGGCGCAAGGCCCCGTCGGGCGCCTTCCTCGCGGGAGCTGTGGCCTCCCTCGCCGGCGTCGTCCTGCTCACCCAGGGCGCCGGGTTCACCGTCCCCGGCACCGGCGACCTGCTCATTCTCGGCGCGGCGCTCGCCCGGACCCTGCACGTCCTGCTGATGGCCCGGATCAAGGCCGTCCAGGACGCCGACTCGCTGTCGCTGACCACCGTTCAGTTCGGCGGCGCCGTTCTCGTCTTCGCCGTACTGGCCGCCGTGCCCGGCACCGGCGACAGCCCCTGGGCGGCCGCCGCCGGCTTCGGGGCCGCCGAGTGGGCGGGGCTCGCCTTCCTCTCCGTCTTCTGCACCCTCTTCGCCTTCTTCGTGCAGATGTGGGCCGTACGCCGCTCCTCGCCCTCCCGGGTCAGCCTGCTGCTCGGCACCGAACCCCTGTGGGCGGCCGCGGCCGGCATCGCCATCGGCGGCGAACACCTCGGCCCGGCCGGCCTCGTGGGCGCCGCTCTCGTCCTCGGCGGCACGGCCTGGGGCCGCCGCGCCGTGGCCGGATGACCTCGGATGTCGTCCGATCTCGGGCGCATGACCGGAAATCGATGGTCCCAGCACCGAGCGGTCACATTAATGTGACCGCATGCCACAACCGGACATCAGCGTGAACGACGCAGACTTCCACGCAGACCCCTACTCCTTCTACGCCCGGCTGCGCGCGGCGGGACCGGTGCACCAGGTCGAGGTCACGGCCGCCGAGTACGCGCCGACCTTCCTGGTCGTCGGCTACGAAGAGGCCCGCCACGCCCTCAACCACCCGGGTCTTTCGAAGAACTGGATCAGCAGCGCAGTCCTGCCGGGCATTGCGACCACCCCCGCCAACAGCAACATGCTGGAGGCCGACCCGCCGCACCACACCCGGCTGCGCCGCCTGGTCGCCCGCGAGTTCACCGCCCGCCGGGTGCAGGCGATGCGCCCCCGCGTCCAGCAGATCACCGACGACCTGCTCGACGCGATGGCCGGCCGCCCGCAGCGCACCGCCGACCTGATCAAGGCCCTGGCCTTCCCGCTGCCCATGACCGTCATCGGCGAACTCCTCGGCGTCCCCGACCTGGACCGCGAGCGCTTCAGCCACTGGTCCAAGGAGGTCCTCGCGCCCACCTCCGCCACCCCGAGCACCACCGCGCACCAGAAGCTCGGCGACTACCTCGCGGAGCTCGTCGAGGCCAAAGCCAAGGACCCCGGCGAGGACCTGCTCAGCGCCCTCATCCGGACCCGCGACGAGGACGGCGACGCGCTGTCGCCCGACGAGCTGATCGGCATGGCCTTCCTGCTGCTGATCGCCGGACACGAGACCACCGTCAACCTCATCTCCAACGGCACGCGCGCCCTGCTGGCCCACCCGGACCAGCTGGCCGCCCTGCGCACCGACCCCGACGGCCTGCTCGACGGCGCGATCGAGGAGATGCTCCGCTACGACGGCCCGGTGCAGAACACCACCTACCGCTACGCCCGCGAGGACATGGAGATAGGCGGCACCGCCGTCCCGGCCGGAGCCACCGTCCTCGTCTCGCTGGCCGGCGCGGACCGCGACCCCGTGCGGTACGAGGCGCCCGACACGTTCGACATCCGGCGCGCCCCGCAGGGCCACCTCGCCTTCGGGCACGGACTGCACTTCTGCATCGGCGCCCCGCTGGCCCGGATGGAGGGCCGCATCGCGATCCGCGGGCTGCTGGAGCGCTTCCCGGACCTGGCCGAGGACCCCGCCGGGGAGGCGCCGACGTACATCGGGGGCAGCCTGATCCGGGGCGTGACCCGACTGCCGGTGCGCTGGTAGCCGCCGCCCGTGGCCGATCCCGTACCGCAGCCGTCCCCGGGGCCCCTACAGGTCCGGGAGCTCCGCCATCCGGACCGGGCGGCGCTCCCGGCGCGACAGCTCGCAGGCCTCCGCGATCCGCAGCGCGGCCAGCGCCTCCCGGCCGTCGCACGGGTTGGGGCCGTCGCCGCGCACCAGCCGGACGAAGGCCGCCAGCTCCGCCTCGTACGCGGGGGCGAACCGCTCCAGGAACCCCGTCCACGGTTTGCTCGCCGGGGGCGGGCCCTGCGGTTCGGTCGAGGCGATCGGCGTACGGTCGTCCAGCCCGGAGGAAACCTGGTCGAGCTCCCCGGCCAGTTCCATCCGCACGTCGTACCCGGCACCGTTGCACCGGGTGCCCGTACAGGTGGCCAGGGTCCCGTCGTCCAGGGTGAGGAGGGCGACCGCGGTGTCCACGTCGCCGACCTCCCGGAACATCGCCGGACCCGCGTCGGAGCCGGTCGCGTAGACCTCCGTCACCTCGTGCCCGGTCACCCAGCGGACCATGTCGAAGTCGTGCACCATGCAGTCCCGGTACAGGCCTCCGGAGGTCGCCAGGTAGGCGGCGGGCGGCGGCGCCGGATCGGCGGTCATCGTCCGCACGGTGTGCAGCCGGCCCAGGGCTCCGGAGCGCACCAGCTCGCGCGCGGTGCGGCAGCCCGCGTCGAAGCGGCGCATGAAGCCCAGCTGGAGCACCCCGTCCGCGGCGGTGACCTCGCGCAGTACGGCCAGCGTCCGGGCAAGGTCGGTGGCCAGGGGCTTCTCGCAGAACACCGGGAGTCCGCCGCGGATCGCCCGCAGGACCAGCTCCGCGTGCCCGTCGGTGGCGCAGGCGACGACCACGGCGTCCACACCCCACGTGAAGACCTGCTCCACGGAGGGCGCGGCGGTCGCCCCCAGCCGGTCGGCGATGCGCGCCGCACGCGCGGGATCGGCGTCGGCGAGCAGCAGCGAGCCGGCGTCCGGGTGGCGGGCCAGTGCCGCCGCGTGGAAGGAGCCGATCCGGCCCGTTCCGATCACCCCGATGCGCATGCACTCAAAGTGACCCCGTCGGAGGTGGCTGTCAATCTGCCCGACAGTACCCGGATGGCCCAGATGACCTCGAAGGCCCCGATGACCGCACATGGTCCACTGTGGCGGATACTGAGCGGCTGGAACCGGAATGACCGCTTTGACATCAGCAGCATGCAGGACGAGGGAAGGGCACGCAGACGTGGCTAGGGTTCGGACAGGGGTACGCGTCGTGGGCGCCGTGCTCGCGACGGTACTGGGAGCCTCCCTCGTGGGCTGCAGCAGTACCGGCGGCAAGCGTGCCGAGGACCGGGCGAAGGCCGCCCAGGCGGGCCGGCCCGCCGTGTCCACCCCGCGCTGGACCTTCGCGATGGTCACCCACGCGGGCGACGGTGACACCTTCTGGGACATCGTCCAGAAGGGCGCCAAGGAGGCCGCGGCGAAGGACAACATCAACTTCGTCTACGCCCACGACGACCAGGCACAGCAGCAGGCCCAGTTCGTACAGAACGCCATCGACCAGAAGGTCGACGGGATCGTGGTGAGCCTGGCCAAGCCCGAGGCGCTCAAGGACGTCATCGGCAAGGCCGTCAAGGCCGGCATCCCGGTGATCACGGTCAACTCGGGATCCGCGCAGTCCGCCGCGTACGGCGCCCTCACCCACATCGGCCAGGACGAGCAGATCGCCGGCGAGGCGGTCGGCACCGAGCTGACCAAGCGGGGCAAGAAGAAGGCCGTCTGCGTCCTGCACGAGCAGGGCAACGTCGGCCACGAGCAGCGCTGCGCCGGGGCGAAGAAGACCTTCGGCGGGACGATGGAGAACCTGTACGTCGAGGGCACCAACATGCCCTCCGTCCAGGCGGCCATCCAGGCGAAGCTCCAGGCCGACCCGTCGGTCGACGCGATCGTCACCCTCGGTGCCCCCTTCGCCCCGACGGCGGTCAAGGCGAAGGACGCGGCGGGCAGCAAGGCCGAGGTCGACACCTTCGACCTCAACGCGTCCGTGGCCCGCGACCTCAAGTCCGGCGCCCTCGGCTTCGCCGTCGACCAGCAGCCCTACCTCCAGGGCTACGAGGCCATCGACCTGCTCTGGCTGTACCGCTACAACGCGAACGTGCTCGGCGGCGGCGGCCCCGTGCTGACCGGCCCGCAGATCGTGACGGCCGACGAGGCCGGCAAGCTGGAGGAGTTCATCAAGCGGGGCAGCCGATGAGCACGGCAACGGCCGTCGACGAACGGCTCGCCCCCACCTCCCTGGTCCGCAAGCTGCTCGGCCGCCCCGAGCTCGGCGCGGTCGTCGGCGCCGCCGCCGTCTTCGTCTTCTTCTCGATCGCCGCGCCCAGCTTCCTGCAGGCCTCCAGCCTGAGCACGATCCTGTACTCGGCCTCCACCATCGGGATCATGGCCTGCCCGGTGGCCCTGCTGATGATCGGCGGCGAGTTCGACCTCTCCGCCGGCGTCACGGTCACCACCTCGGCGCTGGTCAGCTCGATGGTCAGCTACCAGATGACCGCGAACGTGTGGGTGGGCGTCGGGGTGTCCCTGCTGGTCACCCTGGCCATCGGCTTCTTCAACGGGTTGATGCTGACCCGCACCAAGCTGCCCAGCTTCATCATCACGCTCGGCACCTTCCTGATGCTGACCGGCCTGAACCTCGGCTTCACCAAGTTGATCAGCGGCTCCGTCTCGACGAAGACCATCGCCGACATGGAGGGCTTCGACTCCGCCCGCGCGCTCTTCGCCTCGCAGTGGAATGTCGGCTCGGTCACGCTCAAGGTCACCATCCTGTGGTGGCTGGCCCTGGTCGCCGTCGCCACCTGGATCCTGCTGCGCACCCGAGCCGGCAACTGGATCTTCGCGGTCGGCGGCGGGGCGGACGCGGCCCGCGCGACCGGCGTCCCGGTCGTCAAGACCCGTATCGGCCTCTACATGGGCGTCGCCCTGTGCGCCTGGATCTCCGGGCAGCACATCCTCTTCTCGTTCGACGTGGTCCAGTCGGGCGAGGGCGTGGGCAACGAGTTCCTGTACATCATCGCGGCCGTCATCGGCGGCTGCCTGATGACCGGCGGCTACGGCTCCGCCATCGGCTCGGCCGTCGGCGCCTTCATCTTCGGCATGACCAGCAACGGCATCGTCTACGCACAGTGGAACCCGGACTGGTTCAAGTTCTTCCTCGGCGCGATGCTCCTGCTGGCGACGCTGCTCAACGCATGGGTCCGCAAGCGGGCGGAGGCGAAGTGATGACCGAGACCGTGTCCGCGACCCCGTACGAGAAGTCCTCCGCGCCGGCGCTCGTGAAAATGACCGACGTCAGCAAGTACTACGGCAACATCCGGGCCCTCCAGGGGGTCTCCCTGGAGGTGCACGCCGGCGAGATCACCTGTGTCCTCGGCGACAACGGCGCCGGCAAGTCCACCCTCATCAAGATCATCGCGGGGCTGCACCGGCACGACGCCGGCCGCTTCGAGATCGAGGGCGAGGAGACCGCGCTCGCCAACCCGCGCGCCGCCCTCGACCACGGCATCGCCACCGTCTACCAGGACCTGGCCGTCGTCCCGCTCATGCCCGTCTGGCGGAACTTCTTCCTAGGCTCCGAGCCCACCAAGGGCCGCGGCCCCTTCCGCCGCCTCGACGTGGAGTTCATGCGCGAGACCACCCGCGCCGAGCTGCTGCGCATGGGCATCGACCTACGCGACGTCGACCAGCCGATCGGCACCCTGTCCGGCGGTGAGCGGCAGTGCGTGGCCATCGCCCGCGCCGTCCACTTCGGCGCGAAGGTCCTCGTACTCGACGAGCCCACTGCCGCCCTCGGCGTGAAGCAGTCCGGCGTGGTCCTCAAGTACGTCGCCGCAGCCCGCGACGCCGGTCTCGGCGTGGTCCTCATCACGCACAACCCGCACCACGCCTACCTGGTCGGGGACCGGTTCGTGCTGCTCAAGCGCGGCACCATGGCCGGCAGCCACACCCGCGACTCGATCACCCTGGACGAGCTCACCCGGCAGATGGCGGGCGGCTCCGAGCTGGACGAGCTGAGCCACGAACTGGAGCGGGTGGCAGAATCAGGACCGGACCACCCGTCCGGAGCAGCCGATCCGGCGTCCGGCACCACCGCACCCTGAGGGACGACACGACTCGATGAGCACGTACCGGGACTTCACGCTCACCCACCGGGGGTCCGCGCGAGGCACCGTCCTGCGGACCATCGGGACCCGTGAGCGCCGGTCGCACCTGACCGCCCCGCGCGTCCCGACCGTCGGCATCGACATCGGCGGCACCAAGGTGATGGCCGGCGTCGTCGACGCCGACGGGATCATCCTGGAGAAGATCCGCGCCGAGACCCCCGACAAGTCCAAGAGCCCCAAGGTCGTCGAGGACACCATCGTCGAGCTGGTCCTCGACCTGTCCGACCGGCACGACGTCCACGCCGTGGGCATCGGCGCGGCCGGCTGGGTCGACGCCGACCGCTCCCGCGTGCTGTTCGCACCCCACCTGGCCTGGCGCGACGAGCCGCTGCGCGACGCGCTGCAGTCCCGGCTCGTGGTCCCGGTCATGGTGGACAACGATGCCAACACCGCCGCCTGGGCCGAGTGGCGCTTCGGCGCCGGGCGCGGCGAGGACCACCTCGTCATGATCACCCTCGGCACCGGCATCGGCGGCGCGATCCTCGAGGGCGGCCAGGTCAAGCGCGGCCGCTTCGGGGTCGCCGGCGAGTTCGGCCACATGCAGGTCGTCCCCGGCGGCCACCGCTGCCCGTGCGGAAACCGCGGCTGCTGGGAGCAGTACAGCTCCGGAAACGCTCTGGTCCGCGAGGCCCGCGAGCTGGCCGCCGCCGACTCCCCGGTCGCGCACGACATCATCGCCAGGGTCGGCGGCAACGTCTCGGAGATCACCGGGCCGCTCATCACCGAGCTGGCCCGCGAGGGCGACGCCATGTGCATCGAGCTCCTCGAGGACATCGGCCAGTGGCTCGGCGTCGGCATCGCCAACCTCGCCGCCGCCCTCGACCCCTCCTGCTTCGTCATCGGCGGCGGCGTCAGCGCCGCCGACGACCTGCTGATCGGCCCCGCCCGGGACGCCTTCCGGCGCCACCTCACCGGCCGTGGCTACCGCCCCGAGGCCCGCATCGCCAAGGCCCAGCTCGGCCCCGAGGCCGGCATGGTCGGCGCCGCCGACCTGGCCCGGCTCGTCGCCCGCCGCTTCCGCCGCGCCACGCGCCGGCGCGTCGAGAGGTACGAGCGCTACGCGCAGTGGGGCCTGATCGACTCCCCGGCCACCGCGGACCGCAAGGCCGCGGACCCCAAGGCCGCCGAGGCCAAGGCCGCAGACCCCACGACCGCGGACCCCACGACCGCGGACCTCACGGACGGGGACACGCAGTGACACCGCCCACCCTGCCCCGCCAGGCGCCCGCCCCCGAGGAGGGCGGCACGCGGCTCCCGGCGGAGGACCGCAAGCACGTCGTCCGGCGCCGCTGGATCACGGCGATCATCATCCTGCTGCTGGTCGGCGTGCCCGCCGGCTACCTCGCCGTGTCAGCCCAGCAGAGCCGCGAGAGCGGCCGCGACAAGGCCGCCAAGGTCGGCGCGACCAAGGTGCGCCCCGGCTGGCCGTCCAGGGTGCAGCGCAGCATCTACGAGGTGCCGATCCCGCCGAAGGCCTGGCGGGTCGGGTTCCTCGAAACCAACAACTGGCGCACCAGCCGGCTGTACGTGCAGTTCGCGGTCACCCCCGCCGACCTGGACTCCTTCCTCGCCGAGGTCGGCACCAGCCGGGCGGAGATGACCCGCGAGGTCTCCGTCGGGGCGCACGACGCCGCGGTCGCGGGCTGGAGCTGGGGCCCGCAGAACTCCTGGTACGGCACCACCCTGGAGCAGCCGAACCCGCGCCCGACCCGGGACGTCACGGTCGACCTCACGGACCCGGAGAAGCCCCGGGTCTACGTGGTGTCCACGGCGACCCCTTAGCGGCAGCCCCGGCAGCCCTGTAGTACCGCCCTGACCGCGTCGTCCCGCCGCTAGCCTGGGATCATGAAGCTCACCAAGCGGCTGCATTCCTGTATCCAACTGGAGAAGGACGGGCGCGTGCTCGTCATCGACCCGGGCGCCTTCAGCGAGCCCGACGCAGGGCTCGGGGCGGACGCCCTGCTCGTCACGCACGAGCACCCCGACCACTTCGACGAGGGCCGGCTGCGGGCCGCCCTCGACGCGAACCCGGCCGCCGCGCTGTGGACGCTGCGCAGCGTCGCGGAGCGGCTGGCCCCGGCCTATCCGGGCCGCGTGCACACCGTCGGCCACGGGGACGCCTTCAGTGCCGCCGGGTTCCAGGTCCAGGTGCACGGCGAGCTGCACGCCGTGGTCCACCCGGACATCCCGCAGGTCACCAATGTCGGCTACCTGGTGGAGGGTTCGCTCTTCCACCCCGGTGACGCGCTGACCGTGCCCGAGGTGCCCGTGGACACCCTGATGCTGCCGGTGCACGCGCCCTGGAACAAGGTCTCCGAAGTGATCGACTACCTGCGCGAGGTCAAGCCGCGCCGGGCCATCGACATCCACGACGCCTACCTCTCGGACATCGCCCGGCCGATCTACGACCACGCCCTGGCCGCCCTCGGCGGCACCCACCACGGGCGGCTCGCCGCCGGGGAGGCCGCGGAACTGTGACTGTCGGAGCCGGGCGGTAGGTTGGACGGCATGCGTATCGCCACGTTCAACGTCAACTCGATCACCGCCCGGCTGCCGCGCCTGCTGGCCTGGCTGGAGAGCTCCGGCACGGATGTCGTGTGCATCCAGGAGACCAAGTGCTCCGCGGAGCAGTTCCCGCACGAGCAGCTGCGCGAGCTGGGCTACGAGGCGGCCGTCAACGCCACCGGCCGGTGGAACGGGGTGGCCCTGATCTCCAAGGTCGGCCTGGAGGACGTGGTCCGGGGCCTGCCCGGCGGCCCCGACTACGAGGGCGTCGAGGAGCCCCGGGCGATCTCCGCCACCTGCGGCGGGGTGCGCCTGTGGTCGGTGTACGTGCCGAACGGCCGCGAGGTCGAGCACGACCACTACGGCTACAAGCTGGACTGGTTCCGCGCGCTGACCTCCGCCGTCGCCGAAGACGCGGCCGGCCCGCGCCCGTTCGCCGTGCTCGGCGACTACAACGTGGCCCCCACCGACGAGGACGTGTACGACCCGGCGGTCTTCGCGGGCCTGACCCACGTGACCCCCGCCGAGCGCGCCGCCCTGGAGGCACTGCGTGCCGCGGGGCTCGCCGACGTGCTGCCGCGCCCGCTCAAGTACGACCGCCCGTACACGTACTGGGACTACCGCCAGCTCGCCTTCCCCAAGAACCGCGGCATGCGCATCGACCTGGTCTACGGGAACGAGCCCTTCACCAAGGCCGTCACCGATGCCTACGTCGACCGCGAGGAGCGCAAGGGCAAGGGCGCCTCGGACCACGCCCCGGTGGTCGTGGACCTGGCGCTGGACGCCTGACGCGGCCACAGGGCGCGCCGTGGACGGATCCCGCGCGCCCTGTGGCCAGCGCGGGATCCTGGTGCCAGGCTGGGCGGTATGAACATCCCCTTCCTGGACAACTGGCTGAACCGGCACGAAACGGAACGGGGTGCGGGACTCGCCGCCACCCTCGCGGACGACCCCGAGGGCATCAACGAGTTGTTCTCGGAATGCGAGATGCTGCGCGTCCACGCGCGGGCGGCCGGGCTGGAACTCGACGAGAGCCCGGCCTCGTTGGAGGCGCTCGACCAGCTGATGCCCCGCTGGCGCCGGGACCCGGTGGTCGTGCCCTGGCTCGGCAACGACGCGGGCCTCTACCTCGGGACCGTGATCATCCGGACCAAGCTGGGCTCCGCCTGGCAGGTGTGGCCCAACGGCCAGCCGGTGATCCGCCTGGCCTCGGGCCGCGAGCTGAACGTGGTGGAGTGGGGGGTGTCCTGGGCGATGACCGGATCCCCCGAGCTCTCCCAGGCCTACGCCGAAGCCTCCGAGGGCTGAGTCCCTCCGCGGGAACGGGCGGGCAGTTTCATCACAGTGTGGGCTTTATGCCCTCTTTAGGCGTGTCGAGATGAAGTGCTCTTCCGCGGCTGGATAGTTTGCGCTGACCTCGAGATTCCGACAGGTGGGCAGGGCAGCGCATGGCCGTCGATCCGTTGATCGAGCTGCGGGACGTCAACAAGCACTACGGGGCATTGCACGTACTCCAGGACATCAACCTCACCGTCGGCCGCGGGGAGGTGGTGGTGATCATCGGCCCGTCCGGTTCCGGGAAGTCGACCCTGTGCCGGACCATCAACCGCCTGGAGACCATCGAGTCGGGCACGATCAGGCTCGAGGGCAAGCCGCTGCCCGACGAGGGCAAGGAGCTGGCCGCGCTCCGCGCCGACGTCGGGATGGTCTTCCAGTCCTTCAACCTTTTCGCGCACAAGACCGTCCTCGCCAACGTCTCGCTCGCGCAGATCAAGGTCAGGAAGCGCAAGAAGGACGAGGCCGACAAGCGCTCCCGGGAGCTGCTCGCCCGCGTCGGCCTCGCCGACCAGGCGCCGAAGTACCCCGCCCAGCTCTCCGGCGGCCAGCAGCAGCGCGTCGCCATCGCCCGCGCCCTGGCCATGAACCCCAAGGCGCTGCTCTTCGACGAGCCCACCTCCGCGCTCGACCCGGAGATGATCAACGAGGTGCTGGAGGTCATGCGGCAGCTCGCCGCCGACGGCATGACCATGGTCGTGGTCACCCACGAGATGGGCTTCGCCCGCTCCGCCGCCAACCGCGTCGTGTTCATGGCCGACGGCAGGATCGTCGAGGACCGGACACCGGAGGCCTTCTTCACCGCCCCGGAGAGCGAACGGGCCAAGGACTTCCTCTCCAAGATCCTCAAACACTGAGGGGCGGCCCGATGAAGCGAACCCGCGGCGCGCGGCCGCGCGCCTGCCTCCGCCGCCTCCTCCTCGCCGCTGCCCTGTTGGCAGCCCTCGCCGGCTGCGGCAAGGAGGGCAGCCCCCCGGTCAAGGGCCCGCAGCCCGAGGACCTGCCGGTGTACAAGGTCGCGACGGACTTCCGGCTGCCGGAGTCCCCCACGTGGGAGAAGGCCAGGAAGCGCGGCCACCTGGTGGTCGGCGCCAAGGAGGACCAGCCGTACATGGGGGAGAAGGACCCGGCGAGCGGCCGCTACTCCGGCTTCGACATCGAGATCGCCAAGATGATGTCGGCCTCGCTCGGCTTCGACCCCAAGACGATCGAGTTCAAGACGATCGCCTCCGCCAACCGCGAGACCGCCCTCCAGAACGGCCAGATCGACTACTACGTCGGCACCTACACGATCAACGACAACCGCAAGAAGCAGGTCGGCTTCGCCGGCCCGTACTTCATGGCCGGCCAGTCCCTGCTCGTCCGCAAGAACGAGAAGGACATCAAGGGCCCCGAGGACCTCGCCGGCAAGAAGGTCTGCTCCGCCGCCGGCTCCACCCCGTACCAGCGGCTCCAGAAGGAGTACCCGCAGGCGGTCCTGGTCGCCTACGACACCTACTCGGTCTGCGTGGACAACCTGCTGACCTACCAGGTCGACGCCGTCTCCACCGACGACTCGATCCTCCTCGGCTACGCGGCCAAGGTCCCCGAGGAACTGAAGGTGGTCGGCGCGCCCTTCTCCGAGGAGCCCTACGGCATCGGCGTCCCGCGCAGCGACAACGCCCTGCGCTTCGCCCTCGACGACGCCCTGGAGGCGCATGAGAAGAACGGCGACTGGAAGAAGGCGTACGAGGCGACGCTCGGCCTGTCCGGCGTGCCCGCCCCGAAGCCGCCCGCCATCGACCGCTACCCGGCGAGCTGAGGGGACAGCACACCACCATGCACGTACTCACGGAGAACTTCTCGCTCTACGCGAAGGGCTTCCTCGGGACCGTCCAGCTCACGGTCTACGCCTCGCTCCTCGCCCTGGCCCTCGGCTTCGTGATGGCCTCCTTCCGCGTCGCGCCCGTCGGCTCCCTGCGGCTCTTCGGCACGGTCTGGGTCACCGTGCTGCGCAACACCCCGCTCACCCTGCTCTTCTTCGCGGTGCTGCTGGGCCTGCCGCGCTTCGGGGTGGTCCTGCCCTTCCAGGTGTTCGCCGTGCTGTCGCTGGGCTGCTACACCTCCGCCTTCATCTGCGAGGTCCTGCGCTCGGGCATCAACACCGTGCCCAAGGGCCAGGGCGAGGCCTCCCGCAGTCTCGGCATGACCTTCTCCCAGACCCTGGGCGGGGTGGTCCTGCCGCAGGCCTTCCGCAGCGTCATCCCGCCCATCGGCTCCACGCTGATCGCACTCGCCAAGAACTCCGCGATCGCCGGCTCCTTCAGCGTCACCGAGTTGCTGGGCACGTACAAGCCCCTCAACGAGCTGGGCTACAGCATCGTCTGGACCTTCGTCTGGATCGCCGTCGGCTACCTGGTCATCACCTTGTCCATCAGTGCGCTCTTCAACGTGCTGGAGAGGCGCTGGGGGATCGTCCGATGACCGCGCACGCACTCCACGGGGACCTGGAGTCCACCGCCCTCTACGACGTGCCCGGCCCGCAGGCCAGGCGCCGGCACTTCCTCTACGGGATCGTCTCGACCGTGGTGATCCTCGGCCTGCTCGCCTGGATCCTCTACCTCCTCTTCGACACCGACCAGTTCACCGCCGCCAAGTGGAGCCCCTTCACGTACAAGGGCATCCAGGAACTGCTGCTCAGGGGGCTGGGGAACACCCTCAAGGCCTTCATGTACGCCTCGGTGTTCTCGCTCGTCCTCGGCGCGGTGCTCGCGACCGGGCGGCTGTCCGTGCACCGGCCGGTGCGCTGGGCGGCCACGCTGTGCGTGGAGTTCTTCCGGGCGATGCCGGTGCTGGTGATGATCTTCTTCATCTTCGTCGCCCTGAAGGTCCAGCCGCTGCCCGCGCTGGTGGCGGGGCTGACCCTGTACAACGGCTCGGTCCTCGCCGAGGTCTTCCGTACGGGCATCAACTCGGTCGACAGGGGCCAGCGGGAGGCGGCGTACGCGCTGGGCATGCGCAAGACCCAGGTCATGACGTACGTGCTCAGCCCGCAGGCGGTCCGGGCGATGCTGCCTACGATCATCAGCCAGTTGGTGGTGGCCCTGAAGGACACCTCGCTCGGCTATCTGATCACGTACGAGGAGTTCCTGCACGCGGGCAAGCTGATCGCCTCGAACCTCGACTACGACCTGCCGTTCATCCCGGTCGTGATGATCATCTCCCCGATCTACATCGGGATGTGCATGCTGCTCTCCTGGTTCGCCGGCTGGGTGGCGCGGTTCGAGCGGCGCAGCGTGAAGACCGAGGCGGTCGATCTGCCTGCGCCGGAACCCGGAACGGTGCTGCCGGGCGGTTCTCGGTAGCTCCGAAGAGCCGCCCCGCCCGGCAGCAGCCGCAGATCACTGCTCGCGCAGAGGTACCGAGACGTACGAGGGATCGGTGCGCGGCGAGGAGAAGGTCAGCTGTGCGCCGGTGGGGTTGTGCTCGATGTACAGGGGGTCGACGGTGTCGATCACGAGGGCGAGCCGGTGGCCCTCGGGCACGTCGTAGGCGGTGGAGAACAGCTCCAGGTCCACGCCGAAGGCCTGGCCCCGCGGCTTGTCGTGGAAGGTGTACGGGGCGTTGCTGACGAGCTTGCCGATGCCGAGCGGGCCGACGTCGTAGAGGTACGCGACGAAGGTGCCGTCCGGGGCGGTGGGGGTGACGGTGGTGTGCAGCTTCACCGTGCCGCGGATGCGGCGGTCTGCGTCGTAGCGCGGCGACTGCCAGACGGCGGCGAAGGCCCGGGGCAGGAGCGGGATGGAGGCGGCCGGCGGCGCCTTGACGAACTGGTCCAGGATGCTGGAGAGGAAGATGACGCCGCCGTCGGCGCCCGAGTCGATGTTGGCGAAGAGGTGCTCGCTGTCGGAGAGCGCGAGCTTCTCGGCGCCGCCGGAGCCGACCGACTTCCAGTCGGCGTAGCCCTCGTAGCCGTCGTTGCTGCGGGACTTGATCTGTACCGGGGCCTCGGTGTCGACGCCGTTGCGCTCGCCCTTGAGGTAGCGGTCGAACCAGCGGCGGGCGTTGGTCCAGGTGTCGTTGGGCAGGCCGAGCAGGCCGGTGCCCTCGGCGGTGGCGTGGTCGCCGGGCCGGAACTCCAGGCGCTTGGGGCCCGTCAGCTTCTCGTAGAAGGCGGCGTACTGGTTGGGCGGGAAGATGGTGTCGCCCCACGCGTTGCCCAGCATGATCGCGGCGCCGTTGGCGTTGATCCGGTCGATCTGCTCCACGGCGGAGCGCTCCTTGCCCCACTCGATCATCTGCGCCTCCCGGTCCAGCCGGGAGCCGAGGAAGTCGCCCAGGATCTGCTGGAGTCCGGGGCCCGGGCGGCCGGTGAGGTAGCCCGCGCCGCCGAGCATCGCGGCGGCCTGGAGGTGCTGGGTGCGGCCCGAGTAGATCGACTCGATGAGGTCGGCCCAGCCGCTGAGCGCGACCACGGCCTTGACCCTGGGGTCGTGCGCGGAGGCCAGCAGGCTGATGCCCGCGCCGTACGAGACCCCGCCCAGGCCGATGCGGGCGGCGTCGGCGGGGGTGTTGGCGAGCGCCCAGTCGATGACGGCGGAGACGTCGGCGGTGTCCGGCGGGCCGGCCACCTCGATCTCGCCGCCGGAGAGCCAGAAGCCGCGGGAGGTGTAACTGACCACGACGTAGCCGTCGTCTGCGAGCTTCCTGGCCTGTGCGATGTATTCGATCTGCGGCATGCCCCAGCTGGTGGGGAGCACGATCAGCGGGTATTTCCGGCCGGGCTGGGCGCCTGCCGGGGTGAACACGTTGCCCTTGAGGGTGATCCCGCCGGAGCCGGGGATGTCGTGGAAACGCAGCTCCGCCGAGGCGTCTGCCGTCGTTGCGGCAGCGGCTGCGGGCGCCGCCTGGGCCTGGTGGGGGGCCAGGCCCAGGGCGGTTGCCGCCAGTACGGCCACCACGGCAGCCGCGGCGGGGGTGGTGCGGACGGTGCGGACCATCGATCGCTCCTCGCGTGCGCCGGTGTCAAAGTGACCCGACGGTAACGGGAGGGGGTTACCGGAAGTAACCCATCGGTAAGTTACGCGCTGGTAACGATTGGATGTGTGTCAAGTGCGGGGATCAGCCGTTCTGGGGAGTGCCGCCCGCGCCGCCCGCCAGGGCGCTCTTGGCCTTCCACTCGTCCCAGGACAGGTTCCACTCGCCGTAGCCGTTGCCGATGTCGGCCTTGCCCTTGGAGCCGTCGCCGGTGACCTCGACCAGGTCGCCCACCTGGGCTTCGCCGAACAGCGCCTTCGCGTCGGAGTCGCTCATGCCGACGCAGCCGGAACTGGTGTTCGCCCGGCCGAAGTTGCCGTTGTTCCACGGTGCGGCGTGGATGTACATGCCCGACCAGGTCACCCGCATCGAGTAGTCGACCATCTTGTCGTAGGAGTCGCCCAGGCCCACCGTCTGGGAGTCCATCCGGATGGTGCCCTCCTTGGTCATCAGCACCATCTTCCCGGACCAGGAGGCCTTCTGGCCGCCGGGCGTGCCCGCCGAGACCGGGATGGTCTTCACCGCCTGGCCGTCCTCGGTCACCGTCATCTTGCGGGTGTCCAGGTTCACCTGGAGCCGGCGGTCCTTGCCGATCTTGAACTCGGTGTTGTAGTCCTTGACGAACATCCCGCCGCCCTGGCCCGAGTCCACCCCGTTGAGGTTCATCTCGACCTTGACGTCGGTGCCGGACTTCCAGTACTCCTTCGGCCGCCAGTCCACCCGGTCGTTGCCGGTGTAGTCCTTGAACCAGCCCCAGGAGCCCTCGGTGTTGTTCGAGGTGGTGACCTTCAGGTGCTTCTCGACCTCGGCCTTGTTCTTCACCGGGTTGTCGAACACGATCGAGACCGGCTGGGCGATGCCCACCACCGGATTGGCCTTGCCCGGGTTGATCGTGACCTTGTTCACCTTGTCCGCGGCGACCGTCTTGAACTGGGCGCTCGCGTTCTGGCTGTCGGTGTTCTGCGCCTCGACCTTGTAGTCCGTGCCCGGCGAGGCGTTGCGCTCGGACGTCCAGGACTTGCCGTCGTCGGCTATCTTCCCGGGCAGTTCACCGCCCTTGCCGTCGGACACCTTCACCAGGGACAGCTTCCCCTCGGCGAGGGTCACCTTCACCGGCTCGCCGGGCTTGGCCTGATCGCCCGTGAGGTTCACGGATATCGCCATGTCCGGCTTCTTCTTCATCTCCGCCGCGCCGGACCCGCTCCCGTTCCCGCCCGAGCCGCCACTGCAGGCGGTCAGCGCGGCGGCCATGAGTGCGGTCCCGGCCAGCATGGCGTGGCGGCTGCGTGCGATACGGCGTGTGCGGCTCAACGAAAACCCCTCCAAGTAATGATCGTCCGCAAAAGGAGATGCGAACGGCACGACTGTAGGTTGCATAATCCGCCGAAAAGATCCGACTTTCGGTTGTGACGTGGACCGCAGCGAAACGGTCATCGTCCGGTCACAATCGCCGCGCACTTCGGTCATGGACACCTGTGAGAGTCCTGTGCATCCCGCATCCCGCATCCCGCATCCCGCATCCCGCATCCGCATCCCGGGTTCCCGGACGTACAGGAAGGCCCGATCCGTCGTGTGCGCACTGCTCGTGACCCCCGCCCAGCGACACCAGTCCCCGGACCAGGAGCTGAGTGTGCGTCCGCTGTCCGTTCCGGAATACCAGGCCTTCCTTTCCAGTAACCGGAACGCGAGCTTTCTCCAGTACCCGTCCTGGGCCGGGGTGAAGGACCTTTGGCGCTCGGAAAGGGTCGGATGGCACTACCCCGACGGGGAAATAGCCGGTGCCGGACTGGTCCTGTACCGCCAATTCCCCGGCACCCGTAAATATTTCGCCTACCTCCCCGAGGGCCCCGTCGCCGACTGGTCCGACCCGAACATCGACCGGTGGCTGGACCCCTTCAAGCGCCATCTGCGCGCGGCCGGCGCCTTCGCCGTCCGGATCGGGCCCACGCCCGCCTACCGCCGCTGGGACGCCGCCGCCGTCAAGTCCGGTACCGGACCCGGCCGGCAGATCTCCGACGTGCTCGCCACCGAGGTCGACCCGGTCGGCGCCGCACTCGCCGACCGGCTGCGCACCCGCGGCTGGAAGCGCTGCGGCGGCGAGGACGACGGCGACGCGCAGCCGCGCCACGTCTTCCGCGTACCCATCGCGGGCCGGTCCCTCGACGAGCTGTGGTCCGGCCTCAACCAGGAGTGGCGGCGCAATGTGCGCAAGGCCACGAAGTCCGGCGTGGAGACCGTCCTCGGCACCGCCGCCGACCTGCCCGAGTTCTACCGGCTGCTGCGCATCACCGAGGAGCGCGACGGCTTCCGCCTCGGCCGCTCGCTCGCGTACTACCAGCAGCAGTACGAGGTCCTCAACGCCGAGGCGCCCGGCCGGATGCGCCTCTACCTGGGCATCCACCAGGGCGAGATCCTCGCCGCGCACACCATGATCGTGGCCGGGAAGCGGGTCTGGTACCAGACCGGCGCCTCCGCCGACCACCGCCGCGAGGTCCGCCCCAGCAACGCCCTGCAGTGGCGCATGATGCGGGACGCACACACCCTCGGAGCGGACGAATACGACATGCGCGGGGTACCCTCCACCCTTGACCCCGGCGAACGTTCTTTCGGGCTGCTGCGCTGGAAGCTCGGCACCGGCGGGCAGGTCGTCGAAACGCTCGGCGAGTGGGAGACCCCGATGGACGGATACGGCAACACGGCGCTCTACAAGGCGTTCCAGGCCTACCTGGCCCGCCGGTGACGGCCACCGACACCAGACCGGCGACCGGTCCGTCCGCCGAAGGCACGCCTGCCGACGGCACCGCGGAGCCGGCACCGGGGAAGACCTCCGTGCTGCGCAGCGGTGCGCTCATGGCGGCCGGCTCGATCGTCTCCCGTGCCACCGGCTTCGTCCGCTCCGCCGTCGTCGTCGCCGCGCTCGGCACCGGGCTGCTCGGTGACAGCTACGCCGTCTCCAACACCGTCCCGAACATCCTGTACATGCTGCTCATCGGCGGCGCGCTCAACGCCGTCTTCGTGCCCGAGCTGGTCCGGGCCGCCAAGGAGCACCAGGACGGCGGGGCCGCCTACACCGACCGGTTGCTGACCGCCTGTACCGCGGCGCTCGTCGTGCTGACCGCCGTCGCCGTGCTGGCCGCGCCGCTGATCGTGTCCGCGTACACGCCCTACACCGGCACCCAGGCGAGCACCACCGTGGCCCTGGCCCGGTACTGCCTCCCGCAGATCCTCTTCTACGGGCTGTTCACCCTGCTCGGCCAGGTGCTGAACGCGCGCGGCCGGTTCGGCGCGATGATGTGGACCCCCGTCCTCAACAACATCGTGATCATCGGCGTCTTCGGGCTGTTCCTCGTGGTCTCCCAGGGCAGTCAAGGAGGTGCGGACGGCCTGACGGCCGGTGAGACCCGCCTCCTCGGCCTCGGCACCACCGCCGGCATCGTCCTCCAGGCCCTCGCCCTGGTCCCCTCGCTGCGCGCCGCCCGCTTCCGCTGGCGCCCCCGCTTCGACTGGCGCGGCAGCGGCCTCGCCCGCCCGCTGCGCAACGCGGGCTGGCTGGTCATGCTCGTCCTGACCAACCAGATCAGCTACTGGGTCGTCACCCGGCTCTCCACCGCCACCGGACGGCACGCCGTGGAGGCCGGCCTCGCGGGCGGCGCCGGCTACACCGCCTACAGCAACGCCTACCAGCTGTGGATCGTCCCGCAGGGCATCATCACCGTCTCCCTCGTGACGGCCCTGATGCCCCGGATGAGTTCCGCGGCCTCCGACGGCGACCTTGCCGCGGTACGCCGGGACGTGTCGTACGCGCTGCGCTCCAGTGCCGCCCTCGTCGTCCCCGCCGCCGCGCTGTTCGCCGCGCTCGCCCCCTGGGTCATGGGCAGCGTCTTCGGGTACGGGCGCACCGGCGCCGCCGACATCGAGGTCATGGCGGGCATGCTCGTGGCCTTCGCCCCCGGGCTGATCGCCTTCTCCGGGCAGTACGTCCTCTCGCGCGCCTTCTACGCCCTCTCCGACACCCGGACCCCGTTCTTCCTGAACCTGGTCATCGCCGGCCTGTGGGCCGTGCTGTCGGCCGCCGCGTACCTCGTGCTGCCGCCGCGCTGGGCGGTCACCGGAATGGCGGGCGCCTACTCCGTCGCGCTGTTCGCGGGCCTCGCGGTCACCGCGTACACCCTTGCCCGGCGGCTCGGCCCGCGCACGGGAAGCCGTACCGAGCGGCGCACCACCGCGGTCCGCACCCACCTGCGGCTGCTCGTCGCAAGCCTGCCCGCGGCCGCTGCCGGGTACGCGGCCGCCCGCGCGTCCGAGCGGTTCGGCGACTTCGCCGCCGTCGGCGCGGGAACCGCGGCCGTCGCGCTCGTCGTCGTCCTGCTCGCCAGGCCGCTGCGCCTCACGGAAATCACCGACCTGCTGGACTCCCTGCGGCAGAAAATCGGCCGTTAGCAGGAGAGCAAGCCCCCAATCACCTTGGACAATGACCGGATGCCACGCGTACTGCTGATCGAGGACGACCCTTCCATCAGGGAAGGAGTGGGCCTCGGCCTGCGCCGCCGCGGCCACGAGGTGAGCGCCGCCGAGACCGGCGAGGCGGGCCTCGCGCTGATGGGGAGCTTCCTCCCGGAGCTGGTGCTGCTCGACCTCATGCTGCCCGGGATGAACGGCGTGCAGGTCTGCCGCCGCATCCGCGAGACCAGCCAGCTCCCGATCATCATGCTGACCGCCCGCGGAGACGACTTCGACATAGTCGTCGGCCTCGAGGCCGGCGCCGACGACTACATCGTCAAACCCGCCCGCACCGAGGTCATCGAGGCCCGCATCAAGGCCGTGCTGCGCCGGCTCGGCGCCCCTTCGGGCAGCCGTCCCGAGGTCGAGTTCCACGGCGAGCTCGCCATCGACCGCGCCGGGCTGACCGTCGCCAAGAACGGCGAGCGAGTCCCCCTCGCCCCCAGCGAGATCAAACTCCTGCTGCACCTGTCCGCCTCGCCCGAGCAGGTCTTCTCCCGCCAGCAGCTCCTCGAGTACGTGTGGGACCACAGCTACCACGCCGACGCCCGGCTGGTGGACGCCTGCGTACGCCGCCTGCGCACCAAGGTCGAGGACCCCGACGGCAGCCCCCGCTACATCCAGACCGTGCGCGGCTTCGGCTACCGCTTCGGACCGCTGTGAGGCGCATCGCGCCGCTCGGGCTGCGCACCCGGCTGATCGCGGCCTTCCTGCTGGTCGCCGCGATCAGCGCGGTGACCACGGCCACGCTGACCTACCAGCAGGCCCGCACGGCGGTCCTCAAGCAGAGCCAGGACACCGCGGTCATCACCCTGCGGGACCTCGTGGGCACCCAGCCCCTCGACCTGCCGCTGGACCAGGCGCAGCTCCAGCGCATCGTCAACGAGCTGGGCAAAAAGGGCAAGCCGAACCCGTGGAACGTCTTCGCCGAGTACGGCACCCTGCGGGCCTCCAGCACCACCGCGCCCACCTCCACCGTGGTGACCGAGCAGCTCCGCCGCCAGGTGACGGCCCATCCGCACGGCGCCTTCCAGCGGGTGACCGACGCCTCCGGCACCCCGTACCTCACCGTCGGCATGCCGGCCGTCTTCCTCCACCACGAGACCCGGGAACCCACCGGCCTGGTCGTCTTCGCGACGATGCGCCTGACCACCGAGGGGAAGACGGTCGAGGCCATGGTCGAAGCCGCCCAGCGCGGCGCCGTCCCGGGCCTGGCCATCGCCGTCGTCCCCGCCCTGCTCGCCGCACGCAGCGTGCTGCGCCCGGTACGGGACATGCGCCGCGCAGCCCAACGCCTCGGCCGCGGCCGCCTCGACACCCGCATCGAGGTCCGCGGCGCCGACGAGCTCGCCGGCCTCGCCCGTACCTTCAACGAGACCGCCCGCGCCCTCGAACAGTCCGTGAGCGAACTGCGGGAGGCCGAGATCCGGGCCCGCCGATTCGCCTCCGACGTCTCCCACGAGCTGCGCACCCCGCTGTCGGGGATGCTCGCCGTCACCGAGGTCCTGGACGAGGACGCCGAGCGGCTGGACCCCGACACGGCCGCCGCCGTGCGGCTGGTCAGCGCCGAGACCGGCAAGCTCGCCGTCCTCGTCGAGGACCTCATGGAGATCTCCCGCTTCGACGCCCGCGCCGCCGAGCTCAACCTCGACGACGTGGACATCGCCGAGGCCGTGCAGAAGACCCTCGAGCTCCGCCGCTGGGACGACGAGCGGGTGGTCACCGACCTGCCGTGGCAGGTCCGCGCCCGGCTCGACCCGCGCCGCTTCGACGTGGTCCTCGCCAACCTCGTCGGCAACGCCCTCAAACACGGCGGCGCCCCGGTACACGTCACCGTGCGCACCGCATCGCGGATCGGCGGCCCCCGGCTGCTGATCGAAGTCGCCGACAGCGGGCCCGGCATCGCCCCCGAGGTGCTGCCGCACATCTTCGACCGGTTCTTCAAGGCCGACGCCGCCCGTACCCGCTCCGCGGGCAGCGGCCTCGGCCTCGCCATCAGCCTGGAGAACGTCCGGCTGCACGGCGGTACCCTGCGCGCCGCGAACGGGCCCGCCGGGGGAGCGGTGTTCACCCTCGACATGCCTCTGGAGGCCGACGCATGACCCGGGTACGGACGGCCGCGACCGCCGGCGCCGCCCTGCTGCTGGGCGGACAGCTGCTCACCGGCTGCGGGATCAAGCCCACCGGGGTCATCGAGAGCGGAGACGCCGCGAAGGTGGTCTTTCCCGACCCCCACACCAAGGGGACGGTGTACTTCGTGACGTCCGACGGGCGGCTCTTTCCCGTACCCGAGGGGGAGCAACCCGCCGAGTCGGCGGTATCCGTCCTCATGCGGCTGCTCATCGGCCCCCTCGACAAGGAGAAGGCCGCAAATCTGGAGACCCGGGTGCCCGCGCCGGCCGACAGGAAGCCGCCCTTCGGCATCTCGACGAGCATCGTGTCCGGGGAGACCCTGGAGGTCCGGCTGCCGTTCGCGGTCGCCGGCCTGTCCGAGACGGCCCGCCGTCAACTCGTGTGCACGGCGGCCTCCGTCGACCCGCGGTACGCGGTGGTCCTGCGCGGCCCGGACACCTCGGCCGGACCCGCCCGCTGCGACCTCGGCCGCTGATCGCCCCCTTGCGGGACGGCCGGTACCACGGCCACGGTGACCCCATGGACCCCGCCGTGTACGTGCCCGACGTCTTCGACCCCCGGATCTACGGCGCCGGGATCCCGTACGAGAGCTACCGGCTGCTGCGCGACCGGCACCCGGTCGCCTGGCAGGCGGAGCCGGAGATCCAGGGCTGGCCCGCCGGCCCCGGCTTCTGGGCCGTCACCCGGCACGCCGACGTGGTCCGGGTGCTGCGCGACCACGCCACGTACTCCTCCTGGCTCGGCGCCACCCAGATCCGCGATCCCGACCCGGCCGACCTGCCGTTCCTGCGGCGCACCATGCTCAACCAGGACCCGCGCCGCAGCGCCGGCGACCACGGGCGGCTGCGCCGGCTGGTCTCCCGCGCCTTCACCCCCGCCCGCGTCGACGCCTTCGCCGGCCGGGTCCGCGAACGGGCCCGCACCCTGCTCGCCACCGCACGCGCGAAGGCCGAGGACGGCGCCGCCGACCTGGTCCGTACGGTCACCGACGAGTACGCGCTGCTCAACCTGACCGACTTGCTGGGCGTCCCGGCCGCCGACCGGGGCCTGCTGCTTGAGTGGACCGTACGGATCATCGGCTACCAGGACCCCGAGGACGCGCCCGCGCCCCTGCTCGGGCCCGATGCAAAGCCCCTCAACCCGCGCTCCCCGGCGCTGCTCGGCGAGATGTTCTCGTACGCCCGGGAACTGGCCGCCCACAAGCGCGCGCACCCCGGCGACGACGTCATGACCGCGCTCGCCGAGGCCGGACTGGACCCGGCCGAGCTGGAGATGTTCTTCTTCCTGCTCACCGTCGCCGGCAACGACACCGTACGCAGCGCCGCGCCCGGCGGACTGCTGGCCCTGGCAGGCGACCCGGGCGCGTACCGGCTGCTCGCCGAGGGCCGGGCCCCGATGCACACCGCGGTCGACGAACTGCTGCGCGTCCACCCACCGGTGCTCAGCTTCCGCCGTACGGCCGCCGTCGACACCGAGCTCGCCGGGCAGCCGATCCGCGCCGGGGACAAGGTCGTGGTCTTCCACGCCTCCGCCAACCACGACGAGCGCGTCTTCACCGACCCCGGGCGCCTCGACCTCGGCCGGACGCCCAACGAGCACGTCTCCTTCGGGGACGGCCCGCACGTCTGCCTCGGCGCCCACTTCGCCCGGCTCCAGCTGCGCGTGCTCTACGAGGAGTGGTGCGCGGCCATGCCGGCCCCGGAACTCGCGGGCCCGCCGCGCCGGCTGGTGTCGAACTTCATCAACGGGGTCACGCGGCTGCCGCTGCGGGTGTCCGGGCCGGCCGGGTGACGTCCGCCAGCAGCTCGACCACGTCCGGGCCGTACGCATCGGAGTTGTTGACCTTCAGCACCACGCAGAAGGAGTCCCCGCGGTAGCGGCGCGCCAAGTCCTTGTGGTGGCGCGCCAGGTAGCGGGCGCCCGCCTGGTTGCTGATCGCGGTCTGCCCGGAGACCAGGAACACCGGCCGGCTCCCCGGACCGGTCGTCAGCCGGGCCAGCAGCACGTGGTCGATCTGGCCCTTCTGCCAGCGGTACGTCTCCTCGCCGACGCGGATCGCCCCGCGGTCCG
Source organism: Streptomyces sp. NPDC051364 (assembly GCF_040682115.1). Lineage (NCBI taxonomy): Bacteria > Bacillati > Actinomycetota > Actinomycetes > Kitasatosporales > Streptomycetaceae > Streptomyces > Streptomyces sp. NPDC051364. The sequence continues at coordinate 169,236 of NZ_JBFBAH010000002.1, forward strand.
GACCCGGCTCGCTGGACAGGTCGACCCGGACGCCCGGCAGCATGGAGGCCAGATGGGCCGCCGTCCGCGCATTGGATATCGGCCCGCCCACGCAGAACTCGGCGCGCTCGCCGAAGCCCTGGCGGACCGCGTCGTGGGAGACGATCTGGAGATTGGCCCCGCAGTCCTTGATCAGGGCGGATATCTCCAGCAGCGCGAAGGCGTCGTTGCGGTGCACCGCCCCCTCGGAGTCGCCCATCTTCCGGTTGACCACGAAGAGGCAGTCGGAGCCGGTGGGCAGGCCGAAGAAGGCCTGCTTGCGGCGCAGCGTACGGCGCCACAGGTAGGTCCGGGAGAACCAGCCGAAGCCGCCACTGATGGCGGTGGCCACCACCCCGAGCACGATGTTGCGCACGTCTTCGTTCATGGGCCGGATGCTAGCCCGCACGGAGTCTTCCTGACGCGGGGGGTGCGGTGAAGTTAAAGTGCCGAGTTCAGGCCTGTCCGGTGGGGTCCGACGGGCCGTCGACTGGAGGTACGGATGCGTCGTTCCGCCACACGTCAGTTAGCGCTCGTCGCCCTCGCCGGAGCGCTGGTGTCCACCGGCGTGGCGGCCCCGCCGTCAGAGGCGGTGGCGTCCGCGGGGGGCACTCCCGCCAAGGTCCCGGTCGCCGCCGGCTACGGCGGGGCCGTCGCCAGTGTCGACGCCGACGCCTCCGCAGCCGGCATCGCGGTCCTGCGTTCCGGCGGCAACGCCGTGGACGCCGCCGTCGCGACGGCGGCCGCGCTCGGGGTGACCGAGCCGTACTCGGCCGGCGTCGGCGGAGGCGGCTACTTCGTCTACTACGACGCCAAGTCCCGCCGGGTGCAGACCATCGACGGCCGCGAGACCGCGCCCGCCACTGCCACCGCCGGCCTCTTCCAGGAGAACGGCGTCCCCATCCCCTTCGAGCAGGGCCAGACCAGCGGCCGCTCCGTCGGCGTCCCCGGCACCCCGGCCACCTGGAAGAGCGCCCTCGACGCCTGGGGCACCCGCCCGCTCGGCCAACTTCTGAAACCCGCCGAGAAGCTGGCGCGCGACGGGTTCACCGTCGACCCGACCTTCCGGGCCCAGACGGAGCTCAACCAGGGCCGCTTCAAGGACTTCCCCGACACCAGGAAGCTCTTCCTGCCGGGCGGCGCCCTGCCGGTGGTCGGCTCCACCTTCAAGAACCCCGACCTGGCGGCCACGTACGCGGAACTGGCCCGCAAGGGCACGGGCGCGCTGTACCGGGGCCCGATCGCCGAGGACATCGTCCGGGCGGTGCGCAAGCCCCCCGTGGACCCGGCCGCCACCCGGATCGTCCGCTCGGGCGATCTGACCACCGGCGACCTGCGCGCGTACGAGACCAAGCGGCAGGCCCCGACGCAGGTGAGCTACCGGGGCCTCGACGTGTACAGCATGGCGCCCTCGTCCTCGGGCGGCACCACCGTCGGTGAGGCGCTCAACATCCTCGAGCGCACCGACCTGTCGAAGCTGTCCGAGACCCAGTACCTGCACCGGTTCATCGAGGCCTCGCGGATCTCGTTCGCCGACCGCGGCCGCTGGGTCGGCGACCCGGCCGCCGAGAACGTGCCGACGCGGGAGCTGCTCTCGCAGCGGTTCGCCGACTCGCGCGGCTGCCTGATCGCCCCGGACCGGACGCTGACCAGCCCGCTGGCCCCCGGCGACCCGCGTCACCCGGCGGCCTGCGGCGGCTCCGGCCAGGCCGCCCCGACCACGTACGAGGGGGAGAACACCACGCACCTGACGGTCGCCGACCGCTGGGGCAACGTCGTCTCGTACACGCTGACGATCGAATCCACCGGCGGCAGCGCGATCACCGTCCCGGGCCGTGGCTTCCTGCTGAACAACGAGCTGACCGACTTCTCCTTCGCCCCGGCGGCTCCCGGGGTCCCGGACCCGAACCTGCCCGGCCCCGGCAAGCGGCCGCGCTCGTCCATGTCCCCGACCATCGTGCTGGAGCACGGGCGTCCGGTGCTCGCGGTGGGCTCCCCGGGCGGGGCCACCATCATCACCACCGTCCTGCAGACCCTGATCGGGCACCTGGACCGGGGGCTGCCGCTGGTCGACGCCATCGCGGCGCCGCGGGCCAGCCAGCGCAACCAGACCACCACCGAGCTGGAGCCGGGCCTGTGGAACAGCCCGCTGCGCAGCGAACTGGAGGCGCTGGGACAGGGGTTCCGGCAGAACCCGGAGATCGGCGCGGCGACCGGGGTCCAGCGGCTCCCGGACGGGCGCTGGCTGGCCGCGGCCGAGACGAGCCGGCGGGGCGGTGGCTCGGCGATGGTGGTCCACCCGCACGGCAAGCCGTAGGACTCAGGGTGTGGTGAGGATCCTCGGGCCGCCGGCGGTGATCGCGACCGTGTGCTCCGCATGCGCGGCGCGGCTGCCGTCGACGGTCCGCAGGGTCCAGCCGTCCCCGTCGCACCGGTAGTCGTCCGTACCGCCCGCGACCAGCATCGGCTCGATCGCGAGGACCAGGCCGGGGCGCAGCTTCGTGCCGCGCCCCGGCCGGCCCTCGTTGGGCACGCCCGGGTCCTCGTGCATGCTGCGGCCGATGCCGTGGCCGCCGAACCCGTCCGGGACGCCGTAGCCGGCGGAGCGGCAGACCGAGCCGATGGCGTACGCGATGTCCCCGATCCGGTTGCCGGGCAGCGCGGCGGCGATGCCGGCCGCGAGGGCTGCCTCGGCGGTCTCGATCAGCCGCAGGTCGGCCGGGCGCGGCCGGCCGACGGTGAAGCTGACCGCCGCGTCCCCGACCCAGCCGCCGAGCTTCGCCCCGCAGTCGATGCTGACCAGGTCGCCGTCGCGCAGCCGGTAGCCGTCGGGGATGCCGTGCACGATCGCGTCGTTGACCGAGGTGCAGATCACCCCGGGGAAGGGCACCGGCGCGAACTCCGGCCGGTAGCCGAGGAACGGCGAGCCCGCGCCGGCCCCGGCCAGCACCTCGCGGGCCACCCGGTCCAGGTGCAGCAGGGACACCCCGACCCGGGCGGCCTCCCGTACGGCGGCCAGGGCTTGGGCGACGACCCGGCCCGGGGCGCGCATTGCGTCGATCGACTCTTCCGTCTTCAGTTCCACCATGCCAATAACTATACCGGTATATCTATCCCGGTATAACTTTCACGGGATAGTTATTGGGGGAGCGGGTAGGATGCGGTCATGGTTCGCACCCCTCTCACCCCCGAAGAGCGCGAGCGCGGCGAGCGCCTGGGCGCACTGCTGCGCGAGGCCCGCGGCGGCCGCAGCATGGTCGAGGTCGCGGCGAGCGCCGGACTGTCCGCCGAGACGCTCCGCAAGATCGAGACCGGCCGCGCGCCGACGCCGGCGTTCTTCACCGTGGCCGCCGTGGCCGAGGCGCTCGGGCTGTCCCTGGACGACGTGCTGCGCCGCTGCGCCTTCGTGCCCGCCTGACGTCGTTCCGGGCGCTTGTTTGTCCTTCCCGCGCCCTTCCGGCCCTTTCCGACCTTCCTCGGCCCTTCCCGGCCCGCGGACCTGCGGGTTCTTTCGGGCGGGCCCGGCGGGCCGAACGGCCCAATCGGTGGTGGGAGCGGCCGGGCGCGGGGCAAGCGTGAAGGCGTGTCAGCCTCGAACGCTTCCAAACGACTCGTTTTCGGACTCCTGGGCGCCCTGCTGGCGGCGGGTCTGCTGCTTGCCGTCTGCGCGGCCCCGGGGGGCCGGGCCGATGCCAGGCACCAGGCGCCAGGGTGACGCGGCCCTCCATGACGCGGGCGCCGCACCGCGCCGACACCCGGCACTAGGCTCCGCGGATGACTCTCGATGAGCTGGACCAGGGCAAGTACGTCAGCCTCACCACGTTCCGCAAGGACGGCACGCCCGTCGCGACGCCCGTGTGGGCGGTGGCGGACGGCGGTGAGCTGTACGTCTGGACGCGCAGCGATTCCTGGAAGGTGAAGCGGATCCGCAACGACGGGCGGGTCACGGTCAGCGCCTGCGACGTGCGCGGGCGGGTCGCGGAAGGGGCGCCCGTGCTGGAGGGCGAGGCGCGGCTGCTGGACGAGGCGGGGCTGAAGCGGGTGCGCAAGCTGATGCTGCGGAAGTACACCTGGCAGTTCTGGGGGCTGGACGTGCCGGCGGCGGTGTTCCGGCTCGGGAAGCGTCCGCACACCGCGATCGCCGTCAAGCTTTGAGACTCCCGTAGCCCGCCCGTAACACCGGTGGGATCCAATGCGGGCATGGAGACCGCGACTTCGCTGGTGATCGGTCAACTCTCGGGCTACTTGCGCGGGTTGACGCAGAGGCTCGATCCGGGGGCAGGTTGGTACGGGGAGTTCCTGCGCCGGGATCCGGAGGGTCTGCGGGCCTGCCTGGACGGGGCCGCGATGCCGCCGTGGGACGTGCTGGAGTCGCTGCTCAGCGACCTCGCGGGGGCCAGGGGCGCCGAGTCCGCGCAGCGGGAGACGCAGTACGCGGCCCGGCTGCGGGCCGCGGCCGTCGAGGTGTGGGACCGGCTGCCGGGCGGCGCGGACGAACTGCGGACCCTGCTGGCGGCGGCCACCGACCAGCGGGCCGTCTCGGACGCGGCGACGCGCACCCTGACGGCCCGCCTGGCCGCGACGACGGACCGCACCGACGCGGAAGCACTGACCCGGGAACTCGCCTGGACCCGCGACGACGCAGCCAGGGCCGCCGCCCGTCAGCAGGACCTGACCTCCCGCCTGACGGCCTTGTCGGCGCCCACCCCGGAGCCGGCCCCGGCCTGGCAGCCCGCCGACCTGCTGCCCGCCGCTGCTTGGCGTGGCGACCCGCCGGCCGACGGGGCCGGTGCCCCCTACCAGGACCCGCACGGGCCGGACCTGGGCAGCCGGGGCGGTGGCTCCTGGTCCGCCGAGGCCGAAGCCGCGGATGCCGCGCAGGCGCCCGGGGCGTGGGCCGGGGTGGGGGACGGTGGGCCCTTGCCCGGGGTGCCGCGGCAGCGGGAGGCGGGGGAGGACCGGGCGGAGCCGCCCGTCGGGCGGGCCGAGGGGCGGTGGCTGCGCGGGGCGCGGCGGGCCGGCGGGGCCCGCTACGCCGGCGCCGCGGCCCCCGAGGCCTCCGCCGCCTTCACCCCGCCGCCCGGGCTCCCGGACGCGGACGCCGCTCCGCCCCGCGGCGCCCGCTTCGGCCGCCCCGACCCCGAGCCCCCGGCTCCCCCCGGGACGCTCGGCCGGGCCCGTTTCGCTCCGGCGAGGCCGGAGGTGCAGTACGCCGACGGGTCCGGTTCAGCCTCGCCGAAGGCGCAGGCGCAGGCGCAGTCCACCGCCTGGGACCACTTCGCCCCGCCGGAGGCGGAGGTGCATGCCGCCGCCGGGGTCGGGTTAGCGGCGGCGGAGCCGGGCCGGCACTCCGCCGGCAGAGTTGCCGGGGTGGTCGGGCAGTTGGTGGCCTTGCGGGCTCAGGGGCGCAGCGGGGAGGCGCATGCGGTGCTCTGCGAGGCCGCCGCCGGGCCCGCCGATTGGTTGCCCGGGTTCGCCGCCGAGCTGGTCCGTGCCGGGCTCGGTGCGGACTGGGCCACGCTCCTGTGGGAGGCGGCCTCGCTCCCGCCCGAGCGGCTCGCCGCGGCCGCCGCCGCCCTCGGTGATGCCGGCCGGCACGCCGACTGCGAGGCCCTGCTGCGCCAGGGCGCGGCCCGCCCCGCCGCCGAGATCGCCGACGCCGCCCTGGCCCTGGCCGCCGCCGGCCGGACCCACGAGGCCGACTCCCTGCTCGGCGCCTTCGTCAAGGTCCGCACCGCGGAGGAGGCGGTCCGGCTCGCGCGCCGCGATCCGCAGTGGTTCACCCCCCGGCTGCTCCGGGCCGCCGAGGCCCTGTCCGGCACGCATCACCGTGACCTCGTACACGCCCTGCGGGTTGCGAAACCGCACGTCCATTGAGCGGATTCGACCATCCGTTGTCATTACTTGATCGACTCACCCAACCGCGCACGGCGGTCTTGCCCCGCGGTGTGACGCGGCCTACGTTCTACTCCCTACGCACACCGTCTACGTGCGTAGAACTCGGCGTTCCCGTCGCGAGGAGCAGCTCATGGCCCAAGTCGTCCGCGCCGCACTCGTCCAGGCCACCTGGACCGGAGACACCGAGTCGATGATCGCCAAGCACGAGGAGCACGCCCGGCGGGCCGCCGCCGACGGCGCGCAGATCATCGGCTTCCAGGAAGTGTTCAACGCCCCCTACTTCTGCCAGGTACAGGAGCCCGAGCACTACCGCTGGGCCGAGCCCGTACCCGACGGACCCACCGTCCAGCGGATGCAGGCGCTCGCCCGCGAGACCGGCATGGTCATCGTCGTACCGGTCTTCGAGCTCGAGTCCGAGGGCTTCTACTACAACACCGCCGCCGTCATCGACGCCGACGGCAGCTACCTCGGCAAGTACCGCAAACACCACATCCCCCAGGTCAAGGGCTTCTGGGAGAAGTACTACTTCCGCCCGGGCAACCTCGGCTGGCCCGTCTTCGACACCGCCGTAGGCCGCGTCGGCGTCTACATCTGCTACGACCGCCACTTCCCCGAGGGCTGGCGCGCGCTGGGCCTGGCCGGAGCCCAGCTCGTCTTCAACCCGTCCGCCACCTCCCGCAGCCTGTCCTCCTACCTCTGGCAGCTGGAACAGCCCGCCGCCGCCGTCGCCAACGAGTACTTCATCGCCGCGATCAACCGCGTCGGCCAGGAGGAGTACGGCGACAACGACTTCTACGGCACCAGCTACTTCGTCGACCCCCGCGGCCAGTTCGTCGGCGAGACCGCCAGCGGCAAAGAGGAGGAACTCCTCGTCCGCGACCTCGACTTCGACCTCATCAAGCAGGTCCGCGACCAGTGGGCCTTCTACCGCGACCGCCGCCCCGACGCCTACGGAGGGCTCGTTCAGCCTTGACTCCTCCCCCTAAAGGAGGATTCCTGGCTCACGCCGCCTGTGGACCGGCGGTCCAACAGGTCTTGCACGATCAGCACCAGCCGGGTTGAGACCAGCCCGGACGAGCATGACGCGGGCGGAGTTCTTGTCTCTGGGGGATAGAGCTCCACACGTGCTGCACTCGTAGATACGTTCGGAAAGAGGTAGTGCGTGCTTGGTTCTCGCTCCGCACTGTGCGCAGTCCATGGTGGTGTGCGCGGGGTGTACGAGGTGCAGCTTCCTCCCGTGCTTGCGCGCCATGTTGATCAGCTCGGCCTTGGCGGCCCCGATCGCGGCGTCGGCTGCCTTGCGGGCCATGGAGGTCTTGGCGAGGAACTTCGGGCGGAAGTCCTCCACGGCGAGCTGGTCGAAGTCCTTCACGACGCGCTTCGCCCACTTGCGGGCCGTGTCCTGGCGTTGCCTGACGACCTTCTTGTGCGCCTTCGCGGACTGCCGCTGCGCGGATCGGTAGCCCTTCGACGCCGCCTGACCGCGCTTCGGCTTCCGGCGGGCCATCATTCGCTGGTAGCGGGTCAGCTTTCCGGCGACGTTCCTGCCGTGCCGCGGGTGCGGGAGGTCGTGGTCGTCGCTGGTGGTGGTCGCGGTTTCCTTCACGCCACAGTCGATGCCTATGCACCGGCCTGTCCCTTCGAGGGCCTCGATCGGGGTCGCCACGACGAACGAGGCGTACCAGTGTCCGAGGCTGTCGCGGTAGACGCGCACACTGGACGGCGCCGATGGAAGGTCTCGCGACCACACCACGGTCACGACGGTGCCACCCGCGAGGTGCAGTCGGCCGTCCCTTACCCGGAATCCGCGGCGCGTGTAGTTCAGGGTCGGCGCGGCCACGTTCTTTTTCTTGTGCTTCGGCATCCCGGCGCGCTTGCGCAGCGGCAGCTGGTCCTGGCTGTCCTTCAACGCCTTCGCGCGGGACTTTCCGAAGTCCCGGATGAGCTGCTGCTGGGGAACGCTGGAGCCTTCACGCAGCCATGCGTTCGCGGCACGGGCCTCGGTCAGCATCTTGTCCAGCCGCGCCGGGCCGCACTTCTCCTTGTCGGCATGAGCTTTCTTCGAGCGGGCCACGCACTCGTTCCAGATCCAGCGGCACCGCGCCCACTCCGCTTCGAGTGTGCTGCGGGCAGTGGACGACAGGCGAAGCCGGTAGGTGTACCGGGCGTGGCCCGTCCCCTCCACCGTCTCACGTGGTGTCGTCATGACACCAATCTACAACTACGGTTGAGAGTATGGATGATGAAAAGCGCATTACGCTCCGGCTCCCCTCCGACCTCCACGCATGGTTGGCTGCTCAAGCCAAATCCACCCGCAGGTCTCTCAATTCCGAGATCCTCCACCGCCTGGAGTCCGAGCGCGACGCTGCTGTGGCTGACGCCGCACGCTGATGGCGACTTGTGCCTCTCTGCCCTGCCCCACACGGGCCCAATTCCTCCCCAGCCCAGCGGCCGGGGTATCCCCGGAGGTAGCCGGTGACCGACCCGATCCCCCTGCACAGCCGCCACCAGGCCGTCCTGCCCGACTGGCTCGCGCTCTACTACCGCCGCCCCATCGAGCTCACGCACGGCGAGGGCCGCCACGTCTGGGACGCCGACGGCAACCGCTACCTCGACTTCTTCGGCGGCATCCTCACCACGATGACCGCGCACGCCCTGCCCGAGGTCACCAAGGCCGTCTCCGAACAGGCCGGCCGGCTCATCCACTCGTCCACCCTGTACCTCAACCGCCCGATGATCGAGCTGGCCGAGCGGGTCGCCGCCCTGTCCGGCATCCCCGAGGCGCGGGTCTTCTTCACCACCTCTGGCACCGAGGCCAACGACACCGCCCTGCTGCTGGCGACCGCGTACCGCCGCTCCAACCAGATCCTGGCGATGCGCAACAGCTACCACGGCCGGTCCTTCTCCACCGTCGGCATCACCGGCAACCGCGGCTGGTCCCCGACCAGCCTCTCGCCGCTCCAGACGTACTACGTCCACGGCGCCGTGCGCTCCCGCGGACCCTTCGCGCACCTGAACGACGCCGAGTTCACCGCCGCCGCCGTCGCCGACCTCGAGGACGTGCTCGGCCAGGCCCGCGGCGGCGTCGCCGCCCTCATCGCGGAACCCGTCCAGGGCGTCGGCGGGTTCACCGCCCCGCCCGACGGGCTGTACGGGGCCTTCCGCCGGGTCCTCGACCGGCACGGCATCCTCTGGATCAGCGACGAGGTGCAGACGGGCTGGGGCCGTACGGGAGAGCACTTCTGGGGCTGGCAGGCCCACGCCCAGAACGGGCCGCCGGACATCCTCACCTTCGCCAAGGGCATCGGCAACGGCATGTCCATCGGCGGGGTCGTGGCCCGCGCCGAGGTGATGAACTGCATCGACACCAACTCCATCTCCACCTTCGGCGGCTCCCCGGTCACCATGGCGGCCGGCGTCGCCAACCTCGCGTACCTGTTGGAGCACGACCTCCAGGGCAACGCCCGACGCGTCGGCGGCCTGCTCCTGGAGCGGCTGCGCGCCATCGCCGCCACCGTGCCCGCCGTACGGGAGGTCCGCGGCCGGGGCCTGATGGCCGGGCTGGAGCTGACGAAACCCGGCACCGACGAGGCCGATCCGGACGCGGCCGCCGCCGTCCTGGAGGCCGCCCGCGAAGGCGGTCTGCTGATCGGCAAGGGCGGCGGGCACGACACCAGCGTGCTGCGCATCGCGCCGCCGCTGTCCCTCACCGTCGCCGAGGCGGAAGAGGGCGCCGACATCCTCGAACGGGCCCTGAGCAGCATCGTGTAACCGGAGGCGCCGCACATGTCCATCCGCACCCTCATCCGCGGCGGCCTCGTCATCACGGCCGCCGACGAGCTCCATGCCGACGTCCTGGTCGAGGACGGCCGCGTAGCCGCCCTCGCGGCCCACGGATCGGCGGCCGCCGAGGCCTGGACCGCCGACCGTACGATCGACGCGAGCGGGAAGTACGTCATCCCGGGCGGGGTCGACGCCCACACCCACATGGAGCTGCCCTTCGGCGGGACCGCCGCCTCGGACACCTTCGAGACCGGCACCCGGGCCGCCGCCTGGGGCGGCACCACCACCATCGTCGACTTCGCCGTGCAGAGGATGGGCCAGGCGCTGCGCCAGGGGCTCGACACCTGGTACGACAAGGCCGACGGCAAGTGCTCCATCGACTACGCCTTCCACATGATCCTCTCGGACGTCAACGAGGGGACCCTGAAGGAGATGGACCACCTGATCGGGGAGGGCGTCACCTCCTTCAAGCTGTTCATGGCCTACCCCGGCGTCTTCTACAGCGACGACGGGCAGATCCTGCGCGCCATGCAGCGGGCCTCCGGCAACGGCGGGCTGATCATGATGCACGCCGAGAACGGCATCGCGATCGACGTACTCGTCGAACAGGCCCTGGCCCGCGGGGAGACCGATCCCCGCCACCACGGCGAGGTCCGCAAGGTCCTCCTCGAAGCCGAGGCCACGCACCGGGCGATCCAGCTTGCGCGCGTCGCAGGCTCCCCGCTGTACGTGGTCCACGTCTCGGCCGAGGAGGCGGTTGCCGAGCTCGCCGCCGCCCGCGACAAGGGCCTGCCGGTGTTCGGGGAGACCTGCCCGCAGTACCTGTTCCTGTCCACCGACAACCTCGCGGAACCCGATTTCCAGGGCGCCAAGTACGTCTGCTCCACCCCGCTGCGGCCGCGCGAGCACCAGGCCGCGCTGTGGCGGGGCCTGCGGACCGACGACCTCCAGGTGGTCTCCACCGACCACTGCCCGTTCTGCTTCCGCGGCCAGAAGGAGCTCGGCCGCGGCGACTTCTCGAAGATCCCGAACGGGCTGCCGGGCGTGGAGAACCGGATGGACCTCCTCCACCAGGCCGTCCTGGACGGGCACATCAGCCGCCGCCGCTGGATCGAGATCGCCTGCGCGAGCCCGGCCCGGATGTTCGGCCTCTACCCGCAGAAGGGCACCATCGCGCCCGGCTCCGACGCCGACATCGTCCTCTACGATCCGCACGCCGAGCAGGTCATCTCCGCCGAGACGCACCACATGAACGTGGACTACTCGGCGTACGAGGGCAAGCGGATCACCGGACGCGTCGACACCGTGCTCTCGCGCGGCGAACTCGTCATCGACCGGCGCGAGTACACCGGCCGGGCCGGCCACGGGGTGTACATCCCCCGCTCCACCTGCCAGTACCTCTAAGGAACCGTGATGGACTTCGGCCTCGTCCTCCAGACCGACCCGCCCGCCTCACAAGTCATCAGCCTCATGAAGCGCGCCGAGCGCAACGGCTTCCACTACGGCTGGACCTTCGACTCCGCCGTGCTGTGGCAGGAGCCGTTCGTCATCTACAGCCAGATCCTCGCGAACACGCAGAAGCTGCACATCGGCCCGATGGTCACCAACCCCGGCACCCGCACCTGGGAGGTCACCGCCTCCACCTTCGCCACCCTCAACGACATGTACGGCAACCGCACGGTGTGCGGGATCGGCCGCGGCGACTCCGCGATGCGGGTCGCCGGGCGCAAACCGAACACCCTGGCCCGGCTCGGGGAGGCCATCGACGTCATCCGGGACCTCGCGGAGGGCCGGGAGGCCGAGGTCGACGGGAACCTCCTGCGGCTCCCGTGGATCCGGGACGGGAAGCTCCCCGTCTGGATGGCCGCGTACGGGCCGAAGGCGCTGGCCCTGGCCGGCGAGAAGGCGGACGGGTTCATCCTCCAGCTCGCCGACCCCTACCTCACCGAGTGGATGGTCGGCTCGGTCCGGGAGGCCGCCGAACGGGCCGGCCGTGACCCGGGCGCGGTCAAGATCTGCGTGGCGGCGCCGGCGTACGTGGGCGAGGACCTGGCCCACGCCCGCGACCAGTGCCGCTGGTTCGGCGGGATGGTCGGCAACCACGTCGCCGACCTCGTCGGCCGCTACGGCGAGCACTCCGGCATGGTGCCGGACGCCCTCACCGAGTACATCAAGGCCCGCCAGGGCTACGACTACAGCCACCACGGCCGCGCCGGGAACCCGTCCGCCGACTTCGTGCCGGACGAGATCGTGGACCGCTTCTGCCTGCTCGGCCCGCCCGAGGCCCACATCGAGAAGCTGCGGACCCTGCGCGGCCTGGGCGTCGACCAGTTCGCGTTGTACGACATGCACGACGCGAAGGAGGACACCATCGACGCGTACGGGCAGCACGTCATCCCGGCGATCAACGGCTGACGACTCGGCCCGCGCTCCCGGGAGTTGCCCCGAGCGCCCCCTGCACCGCCTGTGCCCAGGTGACGGTGCAGGGGGCGCCGCCGTTCTGTGTGAGGCGCACAACAATTGCTTTGTGCGCGACAGCGCCTGGCTGTTTGATCACTCAGACGAGTGATCCAGTCCCGGGTGATCGCCTGGGACGCTGCCAGGAGGAAACTTGAGTACAGCCACCGAGCCCCGTCACCATACGGGCATAGGCACGGACGGCATCCGCTACGTCCACACGCTCGGCCCGCACGGGACGAACCTCGAGGCCGCCGCCCATGAATGGCTGCGCCGCCGCGGGGTCACGGGGGAGGTCGAACTCCACGCCTCACTCGAGGAAGCCCTCGAAGCGGTGCCCGACGACGGGGAGCACGCGCTCGCGGCCTGCGCCGTCTATCCGGCGCTACACACCCTGACCTTCGGGAACCTGCACCGGCTGCACATGGTCGACAGCTTCATCATGCCGACGCACAGCATGGTCCTGGCCAGCATGGGAGCGGACGCCCCGCTGACCGTCTCCACACACCCCGCCCCGGTGGGACTGGTCTCGCCGCAGGCCGAGCCCCGCCTCGTGCTCAGCAATTCCCAGGCCGCCATCGACTGCGCCGCCGGCCTGAGCGAGGGCTGCATCACCACGATCGTCGCAGCCGAGCGGCACGGGATGCGCGTTCTCAGGGACTTCGGCCCGGTGCCCATGGTCTTCACCATCCACCAGGTGCTCGCAGCGGCCGGCCGGCCGGACACCGCGGGAGCGGCGCTGTGACGACCGGAGCCCCGACCAGCGCCCCGACCAGCGCCCCGATCGGTGCCGCCTCGCGCGCCGAGGCGAAGGACCTCACCGGATCCCTCATCCCCAAGGTCAACCGGTTCCGCCTCCGCCAGGCCGACGACGGTACGGTGACGGCCCCTCAGGCAGCCGATCGCGAACTGCTCGCCGCGATCCGGGACGAGGCCGCCGCCTGGTACGGCCGTAACGGACGGGCCCGCCAGGCCGATGCCCTCGTGGCGGACGTGGACGGCTGGATCGCCGCGGGCCTGGACACGCCGCCCGACTTCGCCCGCTCCCGGGACGCGCTCGAGCCGCCCGCGGACGGTGAGCACGTGTTCTTCCTGGCTCCCGCGCAGACCACCAACAGCGTCCCGCCCGTGGGCAAGCGGCTCGACTGCTTCTTCGCACTGCGCAAGGAACCCGACGTGCTGCCCCGGCTGGCCACGTCCTTCCCGCACCCCAAGAACAACTGCCAGTCCCTGGTGCTCATCGCGGGCAGCCACGGGTTCGCCCACGGCAACTGCATCGTGTTCTTCCCCGAGAACGTGGCCGCGCCCGACAAGGTCGAAGACCAGCCGTACGCGATGTTCTTCTACAACAAGATGCGGAAGATCCACGAGACCTACGCCCTGCCGGGCGCCGAGGCGGTCCTCACCGCCGAGTCCGTACCACGGGCCTCGTCCGGCCTGGCCCCGGAAGTCTGCTTCGAGGCCCGTGCGATCTGGGGATACCTGCACGACTCCATGCACTACCAGGGCCGCTGGCCGTTCGATCAGCACATCACTCTGAAGATGAACTGGTTCGTCGGGCTCCTGGAGGAGACCAAGGTCGACGCCAAGACCGTCCTCGCCTGCGCGGACGGCGGGGTCCCCTTCGCGCAGGAACAGATCGCCATGATCCTGCTGGAGCGGGTCTTCCGGTACCCGCAGGCCGACGACGCGACGCGCAACTTCGATTCGGGCACCGGCGTCTTCCTCTATTCCTGGCTGCGCGCCCACGACGCGCTGACCGGGTCGCCCGAGGCCGGCGGCCTGCTCCACCTGGACTGGGACAAGACCCTCCACGCCCTGGGTGAGTACGTCGCCACCGTCGAGCGGCTCGAGGACCACGTACGCACCGACGACGAGTACCGGGCCGCGGCCAGGGAACTCGTCCGCGCGTACCTGCCCGCGGGTGAGGCGAAGCAGCGGTTCCGCTTCACCGAGGACCAGAGCGTCCTGCTGCGGGCCAAGCGGACGCTCGCCGGGCTGCCGCCGCTGCGGTTCGCGGACGCGGAGTGGTGAGTCTGCATCATGAGCGGTGAGCGTCCCGGGAGGGGCAGCCTCGGCACCCCGGCCCTGTCCTGCCTGATGGTGCTGCTGCTGGCGACGGGATGGGTGGTCTCCGGCAAGCTGGTCAGCGACACCCCGCCGCTCGCGGTGGCGGCCGGCCGCACCGCGGCCAGCTTCGTCGTCATCAGCGCGATCTCCGCGCTGCGGCCCCGGACATGGACGGCGATCCGGGTCTCCGGCGGCCGCCGCGGGGCCGTCGTGCTGCTCGCGTTCCTGGGCTTCTTCGCCTACTACACGGGCACCCTGCTCGGCATCGACCGGATGGGTGCCTCCCGGGTGGGCCTCGTGGTGTCGCTCCTCCCCTGCATCACCTTCGTGATCGGCATCGTCGCCTTCCGGGAACAGGCAGGCACCCGCCGGGTCCTGGGAACCCTGCTCGCCGTCGCGGCGGCCCTCGGCTACGCGCTGGCAGACGGCCCGGCGCATACCGACGCCGGAACCGGAGTACTCGTCACCGGGGTCCTCTTCGCCCTCGCCGGCACGTTCGCGTATGCCCTGTACGGCTACGTCTACCGCAAGCACATGTCCGACGTCCCGCCGCTGGCCGCCCTTCCGGCGGTCACGGGCACGGGCACGGTCATGCTCGGGGTGGCCGCGGCCGTATGCGTGCCGCTGGGCGACATCAGCGCCGCCCAGTGGGCCGGAGTCGCCGTGCTCGGCGCGGTACTGACGGCGCCCGTCTTCGTCATCTCCCATGAACTGATCCTGCGCAAGGGCCCCCTGTTCACCTCCTCCGTCGCACTGGTGGTGCCGTTCCTGGTGCGCCTGGGGGAGTGGGCGTGGGGTGAGGCGGACGCTCCCGGTCCCGCCTCGCTCCTCTTCCTCGCACTCTGCTCGGCGGGCGTGTGGATGACCGTCGCCCCGGTCCGCCCGCCGGCCACGGAGGAAGACCGGCCCCTGAGCCCGACCCAGACCGAAAGAAGCACATCGTGACTGAGCCACACCCCCCACGCCCCACCGTCGTCCTGGTCTACCAGCGCACGTCGCTGCCCTGGATCTTCGAGGGCGCGCAACGGGCCGGCATCGACATCGTCCTGGTCCCGCGCCCCGACGAGTCCGTGTCCCCGGACCGTCTGCCACCCGCCGTGGTGGAGCTGCTCCACCTGGACGTGGAGGGGGATCCGGCCAAGGCCCTCGGCGTCCTGAAGCAACGCCATGAGAGCGCCCCGTTCGACGGCATCACGACGCTCTACGACCCCGCGGTGCCCTTCGTCGCCGACGTGGCCGAGGCCCTCGGCCTTCCGGGTCTGGGCCGCGAGACGGCCCGTGCCGTGCAGGACAAGCGGATCATGCGTCGCCGGCTGGCCGAAGCGGGCCTGAACGTACCCGGCTTCGTCGCCGTGGACGACCCGGGCGCGTGGACCGACGCCACCCGCCTCACCTTCCCGGTGGTGGTCAAGCCGGCCAACGGCTTCTCCAGCCTCGGCGTGACCAAGGCCGACAGCCCGCAGCAGCTCGCCGCCGTGGTCGACGAGGTGTGGGAGGTCTGCCGGAACACTCTGAACCACGTCGCGGGTCTCGTCGTCGAGGAGTACCTGGACGGCCCGGAATTCGCCGTGGAGTCCCTCGCACACCGCGGCGAGGTCCAGGTGCTGTCCATCGGCTACAAGGGCGAGCCGGCCGGCCCGCACTTCGAAGAGGGCGTCTACCGGGCCCCGGCCGCGCTGCCGCCCCACGTCCAGGAGGCCGTGGTACGCGAGGTCGTCGCCGCCCACGCCGCCCTCGGGGTGACCGACGGCCCGACCCACACCGAACTGCGGCTGCGCGGCGGCGAGCGGCCCTACCTGCTGGAACTCGGCGCGCGCATCGGCGGCTCCGGCGTCTCCCACTACATCGCCGAACACGTCGCCGGAGCCGATCTGGCCGCGGACGCCCTGCGCGTCGCAGCCGGGCTCGGCCCCGCCTCCCTGCCCGGCCCGCCGGCGCAGCCGGCACGAGCCATCGGTGCGGCCGCCAACTACATCGTGCCCTGCGGCGGCTCCGGACGGATCACCGCCATCCACGGCCTGGACGAACTGGCCGAGGACCCCCGGGTGGACCACATCGTCCAGATGCTGCATCCGGGTGACGTCGTACGGCCCTACCCCGAGTTCACCGGCTATCCGGCGTTCGTCCTGTCCCACCACCCCTCCACCGAGGACGCCGAGGCGTTCCACGGCACCATCGAGCAGATCGTCCGCATCGCATACACACCGGTGGGGGGCGCGCAGTGACCACTCCGGCCCTCGACGACCGTGACGGGCACATCTGGCTGGACGGCCGGTTCGTCCCCTGGCGCGACGCCCGCCTGCACGTGCTCACCCATGGTCTGCACTACGGCGGCGGCGTCTTCGAAGGGGAACGCGTCTACGACGGTCACGTCTTCAAACTGACCGAGCACTCGCAGCGGCTGCACGACTCGGCGCGTGAACTGGGTTTCGGCATCCCCTTCTCCGTCGCCGAGCTGGACGAGGCGACGCTCGAACTCGTCGCCCGACAGGGCATCGGCGACGGCTACGTCCGGCCGGTGGCATGGCGCGGCAGCGAGCAGATCAGCGTGGCCGGTGCGGGCACCTCCGTCCATGTCGCGATCGCCACGTGGGAATGGCCGCACGTCTTCTCGGCCGACGCCAAGAACAGCGGCATCCGGCTGGGGACCTCGCGCTGGCGTCGCCCGGCGCCGGACACCGCGCCCGTCCGGGCCAAAGCGGCTTCCCTGTACAACATCTGCACCCTGGCACGGGACGCCGCCGACGCCGCCGGCTTCGACGACGCGCTGCTCCTGGACTACCGCGGCCTCGTCGCGGAGGCCACGGGAGCCAACATCTTCCTCGTGGCGGGGGAAGAGCTGCACACCCCCACCGCGGACTGCTTCCTCGCGGGCATCACCCGGGCGACCGTGCTGGATCTGGCGCGGGAGCTGGGAATCCGCGTCGTCGAACGTGATGTCCGCCCCGAGGAGCTCGGCGGGTTCGACGAGTGCTTCCTCACGGGCACCGCCTACGAGGTGCAGCCCGTCCGGTCGATCGACGCGCACGCGTACACGGTGGGCAGGACGACGACCGCCTTGAGCGAGGCGTACACCGAGCTGGTTCACACGACGAACCGGACCGCCGCTCTGCGTTGAGTGGTGGCCGGGGCCGCCGAGGCGTCAGGCGCCGCGTTCGCGCAGCGCGCGCGGACGATCACACCTGACGCCGCGGCGCCCCGGCGAGGCCACCGTGGTCCGAGTGAGCCGCACCGCGTCGACGAGCGCGGCGTGCCAAACCGCGGCACGCGGACCGGCATGGGCCACACTCGAGGGC
This sequence comes from Streptomyces sp. NPDC051364, assembly GCF_040682115.1. Lineage (NCBI taxonomy): Bacteria > Bacillati > Actinomycetota > Actinomycetes > Kitasatosporales > Streptomycetaceae > Streptomyces > Streptomyces sp. NPDC051364. The sequence goes on from NZ_JBFBAH010000002.1 coordinate 186,758, forward strand.
GCACGGCCCGCCGGCCGAGGAGACGGGACGGTCGCGGTGAGCTCACCGAATACATCGAGACCCGCCGGGGGTATGACTACAGCCACCGCGACAGCCACCACGCCCGCGGGGCGCGGCGCGACGCGAGGGAGGCCACCATCGACGCCTACGGGCAGCACCTGATCCCGGCGCTCGGAACCTGACCCGGATCCCCACCCGACCTGAAGGGGCGTGCGCACATGCCGGACCACACGATCGGCGACACCGCGGACCGCGTCGAGCTCGCTCCCGGCGAGGTCCCCTCCGACGGCCGTTTCGCCAACCCCGACCTGCTGCCCGTACCCGTCGAGGCCAGGCGATGGACGACGTACAACTTCGCGGCCCTGTGGGTCGGCATGGCGCACAACATTCCGTCCTGGCTGCTCGCCTCCGGGCTGGTGGCCCTGGGGATGGACTGGAAACAGGCCGTCTTCACCATCGCGCTGGCCAACCTCATCGTGCTGGTGCCGATGCTGCTCACCGGGCATGCAGGTCCCAAGTACGGGATCCCGTTCCCGGTGCTGGCCCGGGCCTCGTTCGGGGTGCGCGGAGCCAATCTGGCCGCGCTGATCCGGGCGGCCGTGGCCTGCGCCTGGTTCGGGATCCAGACCTGGATCGGCGGGTCCGGGATCTTCGTCCTGCTCGGCGAGATCTTCGGGGGCTGGGCGGACGCGGGGCAGATCGCCGGGCAGCCCTGGCCGCTGTGGCTGTGCTTCATCCTCTTCTGGGTCCTCGAACTCGCCATCATCTACCGGGGGATGGAGACGCTGCGGCGCTTCGAGAACTGGGCCGCGCCCTTCGTCATCGTCGGCGCGTTCGCGCTGCTGGTGTGGATCGGGGTGAAGGCGGGCGGCTTCGGCGAGCTGCTCGACCAGCCGTCCAAGCTCGGCTGGGGCGAGGACTTCTGGCCGGTCTTCTTCCCGTCGCTGATGGGGATGATCGCCTTCTGGTCCACGCTCTCGCTCAACATCCCGGACTTCACGCGCTTCGGCGCCGGCCAGCGCTCCCAGATCCTCGGACAGACGCTGGGGCTGCCGACGACGATGACCCTCTTCGCGCTGCTGTCGGTGTTCGTCACCTCCGGCTCGGAGGCGGTGTACGGCGCCCCGATCTGGGACCCGGTGCAGCTGGTCGCCAAGGCCGACAGCGTCTTCGGGCTGCTCTACGGCCTGGTCACGGTGCTCGTCGCGACGATCTCGGTGAACCTCGCGGCGAACGTCGTCTCCCCGGCGTACGACCTCGCCAACCTGGCCCCCCGCCTGATCAACTTCCGCAGGGGTGCGCTGATCACGGGCGTGGTCGGCGTACTGATCATGCCGTGGAAGCTGACCTCCACCCCCGAGCTGTACATCTTCACCTGGCTCGGCCTGGTCGGCGGCCTGCTCGGCACGGTCGCCGGCATCCTCATCGCGGACTACTGGCTCGTGCGGCGCACCCGGCTCTCGCTGCCCGACCTGTACCGGGAGGGCGGGCCGTACTGGTACACGGGCGGCTGGAACTTCCGGGCGCTGGCGGCGTTCCTGGTCGGCGGGGTGCTGGCCATCGGCGGATCGCACTCGGCCCCCGGCCAGGGCCCCTTCCCGGAGGAAGGCCTGATCCCCCTCCTGAAGCCCCTGGCCAACTACGGCTGGGCGGTGGGCGTGGCCTCGTCCTTCCTCCTGTACACAGCGCTCATGACCCGGGAACACCCGGACCACTGACGTCCGGGCCGTGCGCGTCCACCGCCTCGGCGAAGCGGGGGTCCAGCACGATCTCCTGCCAGGTGCAGCAGTCGGCGGCCTCGACGGCGACCTCCGCTCCGCACCCGGCACACGCGAGGTTCGGCCCGTCGAGGCCCATGGGCCCGCAGCAGCCGATCCGGCGCCGCTCGATCGGCTCGACCCCGCGGATGTCGCCGGGGCTCAGCACCACGGCCGTCCCCGGCCCGCGCGGCGCACCGCCCCGCGGCCGCCCCTTCGGCGCCGGGCCCCAGGAGAACCGGGAGGGCTCCGGGTCGTAGGCGTACGTCCCGGGCGCCATCCGCGGCGGACACGGCTCCACGGGCGCCTCGTACGGGGCCCACGTCGCGCTCTCCGGGGGGATCGGCACCTCCCGGACCGCGGTGGTCAGCTCGGTCCGGCAGCGCACGCAGCGAAATACGATCACCGCTCCATCCTCCGCCACCGGACCGGACGGCTGCACCACCGTGGTCCGCGGCACCCGGAGTCCACCTGGAGTCCAACCGGCGGACGCCGATTGTCGGTGGGGTTTGTCAGTCGGGCGTGGTGTGATGGGGGCATGATCGAAGAGTTCCTGGCCCAAGACCTGTCCGCGGTGGAAGAAGCGGTCCGCAAGGCGGCGGCGATCGAGATCATGCCGAGATTCCGGCAGCTCGCCGAGCACGAGGTGGACCAGAAGAGCGGCCCGCACGACCTGGTGACCGTCGCCGACCGCAAGGCCGAGGAGCACCTCACGGCCTCGCTGACGCGCCTGCTGCCCGGTTCCGCCGTGGTCGGCGAGGAGGCCGTGCACGCCGACCCGACCGTGTACGGGGCGCTGCGCGCCGACGCGCCGGTCTGGATCGTCGACCCCGTCGACGGCACCCGGCAGTTCGTCGCCGGCGACCCGGCCTTCTGCACCCTGGTGGCCCTGGCCCACCGCGGGGAGATCCTCGCCTCCTGGACCTTCGCCCCGGCGCTGGACGAGCTGGCGACCGCCGTGCGCGGGCAGGGCGCGTACGTCAACGGCGAGCGGATCCACAGCGGTTCGCCCGAGCCGGGCGCAACGCTGCGCGTCGCCATGGCCCACCCGCTGTACACCTCCGACGAGGACAAGGCGACCCTGGCCCGGCTCGACGTGCCCGCGGTCGCGGCCCGCCCCTGCGGCTCCGCCGGCCTGGAGTACCTGAAGGTGGCCCGCGGCGAGATGGACGGCCTCGCGTTCACCTGGCCCTCGGCATGGGACCACGCGGCCGGTCTGCTGCTGGTCGCCGAGGCGGGCGGCGCGCAGAGCACCGTCGCCGGAGTCCCCTTCCGGGTGGACCGGGACAACGAGCTGCCGTTCGCCGTGGGGCGCGACGAGGTCACGGCCGTACGGATCCGCGACCTGCTCCGCGGCGCGTAGGACGGTCCGACCGGGCCGGGCCGGGGCCCTTGTGGACGGGCCGAATATCCTGGAAGCGCAGCCGCCGCCGGACGAAGGAGTCTCAAGGTGCCGTCGATTCTCGATGCGGTCGTGGTGGGGGCGGGGCCCAACGGGCTGACGGCCGCCGTCGAGCTGGCCCGGCGCGGCTTCTCGGTGGCCGTGTTCGAGGCCGCGGAGACGGTCGGCGGTGGGGCCCGCACCGAGGAGCTCACCCTCCCGGGCTTCCGGCACGACCCCTGCTCGGCCGTGCACCCGCTCGGCATCGGCTCGCCGGTGTTCGCCACCATGCCGCTGAAGCGGTACGGGCTGGAGTGGCTGCACGCCCCGCTGCCCATGGCGCACCCCTTCGACGACGGCACGGCCGCCGTGCTCTCCCGCTCCGTCTCCGAGACGGCCGCCTCCCTCGGGCCGCGGGACGCGGGCACGTACCGACGGCTGGTGCAGCCGTTCCTCGGCAAGTGGGACACCCTCGCCCGGGACTTCATGTCCCTGCCGTCGACCGCCCTGCCCCGGGACCCCGTCACCCTGGCCCGCTTCGGGCTCGCCGGACTGCCGCCCTCCACCTGGCTGCTGAACCGCTTCCACGACGAGCGGGCGCGGGCGCTGTTCGCCGGGCTCGTCGCGCACGTCATCGCCCCGCTGGGCGGGATCGCGACGAGCGCCGTCGGCCTGGTCTTCGCCCTGGCCGCGCACGCCAACGGCTGGCCGATGCCGCGCGGCGGCTCGCAGTCGATCTCGGACGCCCTCGCCGGATACCTGCGCGACCTCGGCGGAACGGTCCACACCGGCTTCGAGGTCAAACGCCTCGACGACCTGCCGCCGGCCCGGGCGTACGTCTTCGACACCTCGCCGACCGCGCTGGCCCGGATCGCCCGGCTGGGGCGCGCGTACGACGGCTACAAGTACGGCGCCGGCGTGTTCAAGCTCGACTACGCCCTGTCCGGCCCCGTGCCCTGGACCGCCGAGGCGCCGCGCCGGGCCGGCACCGTCCAGATCGGCCCGCGCGCCCGCGACATCGACGCCGCCCTCCAGCTGGCCACGGGCGGGCGCGCGCCTCGCAACCCGTTCCTGATCACCGCCCAGCCCAGCCTGGCCGACCCCGGCCGGGCGCCGGAGGGCAAGCACGTGTTCTGGGCGTACGGGCACGTCCCCGCGGGCTGGGGCGGCAACCTCACCGACGCCGTCGAGCGCCAGATCGAGCGCTTCGCCCCCGGCTTCCGCGACCTGGTGCTGGCCCGCGCCACCGCCGGCCCGCCGGAACTGGCCGCCCGCAACCCCAACTACGTCGGCGGCGACATCGCCTGCGGCGCCGCCTCCGGGATCCAGCTGCTGCTGCGGCCCAAACTGTCCCTGTTCCCGTACACGACGGCCCACCCGGCCGTGTTCCTCTGCTCCTCGGCCACCCCGCCCGGCCCCGGCGTGCACGGCATGTCCGGGCACAACGCGGCCAAGGCCGTCTGGCGGCACCTGCGAAAGGCCTCCTGATGGTGCGCATCACCCTCGTCCAGGGCGACATCACCGCCGAGCGGGCGGACGCGATCGTCAACGCGGCGAACTCCTCGCTGCTCGGCGGCGGGGGAGTGGACGGCGCCATCCACCGGCGCGGCGGCCCCGAGATCCTGGACGCCTGCCGGGCGCTGCGCGCCTCCCAGTACGGCAAGGGCCTCGCGACGGGCCGGGCCGTGGCCACGACGGCGGGCCGGCTCCCGGCCGACTGGGTGATCCACACGGTGGGCCCGGTCTGGTCCCGGGACGAGGACCGCTCGGAGCTGCTGGCCTCCTGCTACCGCGAGTCCCTGCGGGTCGCGGCCGAGCTGGGCGCCCGTACGGTCGCCTTCCCGGCCATCTCCACCGGCATCTTCGGCTGGCCGATGGACGACGGCGCCCGGATCGCGGTGGAAACGGCCCGCGCGGCCGCGGCGCCGCCCGTGGAGGAGGTCCGCTTCGTCCTCTTCGACGAGTCCGCCTATGACGCGTTCGCCCGCCGGCTCCCCTGACCGCCCACGGTTGCGACGTACCGCGAACGGCAGGCCTGCCGGGCGGACCCCGGGTGCTCCTGGGTGCACGCAGCGTCGATACCATCACGGGGCTCCATACCCCCGAATCGTATCGGTGTCGCGGACACCGCAGGACTTCCAGAGGTTTCATGTCCGACACGCCCGTCCTTGCCGAGGACCGCGTCCCGGCGCCCGCCAGGGCTCCGCAGGCAGCCCCCGACCCCACCCGGCGTCGCCGGAAGATGTGGTCGAGGGGCGGCGGTGCCGGGCGGGCCGCCGGTGAGGCGAAGTCCGCGCGGGCGCCGCGCATAGCCGTGCTGGACGGCCTGCGGCTGCTGGCGGCGCTGTCGGTGGTCCTGTTCCACTACCTGGCCGGCACCGGGACGATCCCCTGGCAGCGGACGTCGGTCGAGCTGTTCCCCACGCTGCACCGGGTCGCCGGGTTCGGCTGGCTGGGCGTGGTCTTCTTCTTCATGATCAGCGGGTTCGTCATCTGCATGTCCGCCTGGGGCAAATCGCTCCAGCGGTTCTGGCAGGGCCGGATCCTGCGGCTGTTCCCGCTCTACTGGGCGGCGGTCGTGCTCGCCTCGGCGGCCGCCCGCCTGGGCCCGCACACCCCGGGAGAGCAGCGGGTCACCGTCGGACGGATGCTCACCAACCTGACGATGCTGCAGGAACCCCTCGGCGTGAACGGCATCGACAACGTCTACTGGACGCTCTGGGTCGAACTGCGTTTCTACCTGATCTTCTCGCTGGTCGTCCTGCTGGGCACCAGCCACCGCCGGGTCGCGAACTTCTGCTGGCTCTGGGCGCTGGGCTCGGTCCTGGCCCCGGCGTCGGGCATCAAGCTGCTGGACCAGCTCCTGGTACCCGCGTGGGCGCCCTTCTTCATCGCCGGCATGGCCTTCTACCTGATCCGCCGGGCCGGCCGCATCGAGGGCGAAACCCTGGGGGTCCTGGCGCTGTCCTGGCTGCTGATGCAGCACTGGCTCCCAGCGATCATGGAAGGCGAGGGGCACGGCATCAACTGGAAGGTGTGCCTCGTCGCGATCACCGCGATGTACCTGCTGATGGGCCTGATCGCCCTCGGGAAGCTCGACTGGATCCAGTGGCGCTGGCTGCCCGTCGCGGGCGCCATCTCCTACCCGCTCTACCTCGTGCACCAGTCGCTGGGCGTGCGCGTGATCTGGCGATGGAACGAGCAGTGGGGCGCATGGCCGACCCTGCTCGGAGTGATCGCAGGCGCAGTGCTGATCGCCTGGCTGCTGTACCGCCTCGTGGAACGGCCCCTCGTCCCGCTGCTGCGCCGCCTGATCGCCCCGGCCACGCCGACATCCCGGTGATCCTCGTCGGACAACCCGACGGCCGCACCACAACCGCACACCACGCGGCCGCACACCGCCTGCGGGGCTTCCGGCGGAAGCGGCCGGGTGTGTCGGTGGAGGTCGCTAGGCTTCTGGGATGACCCTTGTCGACGCGCCCACCGAGACCCCCGATGCCCTGCAGGTGCTGCACCGCGTCTTCGGATACGACTCCTTCCGCGGCGAGCAGCAGCAGATCATCGAGCACGTGGCCGGCGGCGGCGACGCGCTGGTGCTCATGCCGACCGGCGGCGGCAAATCGCTCTGCTACCAGATCCCGGCGCTGGTCAGAGACGGTACGGGCGTGGTGATCTCGCCGCTGATCGCGCTCATGCAGGATCAGGTGGACGCCCTGACCGCCCTCGGGGTGCGGGCCGGGTTCCTCAACTCGACCCAGGACCCGTACGAGCGGCAGGCCGTCGAGCAGGCCTTCCTCGCCGGCGAGCTGGACCTGCTGTACCTGGCCCCCGAGCGGCTGCGCACCGAGGGCACGCAGCGGCTGCTCGACCGGGGCACGGTGTCGCTCTTCGCGATCGACGAGGCGCACTGCGTAGCCCAGTGGGGCCACGACTTCCGGCCCGACTACCTCGCGCTGTCCATGCTGCACGAGCGCTGGCCCAAGGTGCCGCGGATCGCGTTGACCGCGACGGCGACCGAGGCCACGCACGCCGAGATCGCGGCCCGCCTGGGCCTGGCGGAGGGCGACGCCCGGCACTTCGTGGCCAGCTTCGACCGGCCCAACATCCAGTACCGGATCGCCCCCAAGAACAACCCGACCCGGCAGCTGCTGGAGCTGATCCGCACCGAGCACGAAGGCGACGCCGGGGTCGTCTACTGCCTGTCGCGGGCCTCCGTGGAGAAGACGGCCGCGTTCCTGGCGGAGAACGGCATCGACGCGGTCGCGTACCACGCGGGCATGGACTCCCGTACGCGCGCGGCGAATCAGGCGCGCTTCCTGCGGGAGGACGGGGTCGTGGTTGTGGCCACGATCGCGTTCGGCATGGGCATCGACAAGCCGGACGTGCGCTTCGTGGCGCATCTGGACCTGCCCAAGTCGGTCGAGGGCTACTACCAGGAGACCGGCCGCGCCGGCCGCGACGGCCAGCCGGCCACGGCCTGGCTCGCGTACGGCCTCCAGGACGTGGTGCAGCAGCGCAAGATGATCGAGGGTTCCGAGGGCGACGAGGCGCACCGCCGCTCGCTGGCCGGGCACCTCGACGCGATGCTCGCGCTGTGCGAGACCGTCGACTGCCGCCGCGTGCGGCTGCTGGCGTACTTCGGGCAGGTGGCCGGAGCGTGCGGCAACTGCGACACGTGCCTGACGCCGGCCGAGTCCTGGGACGGCACGGTCGCGGCGCAGAAGCTGCTGTCCACGGTGTGGCGGCTGGCCAAGGAACGCCGGCAGAAGTTCGGCGCCGGCCAGATCATCGACATCCTCCAGGGCAAGAAGACGGCCAAGGTCATCCAGTTCGACCACGACGGCCTCTCGGTCTTCGGGGTCGGGGCGGACCTGAGCACCGCGGAATGGCGCGGGGTCGTACGCCAGCTGCTGGCCTCGGGGCTGCTGGCGGTCGAGGGCGACTACGGGACGCTGGTGCTCACGGACGCCAGCGGCGAGGTGCTGGGCGGCCGCCGCAGCGTTCCGATGCGCAAGGAGGCGGCGCCGGCCGCGGCGTCCCGCAAGTCGTCCGGTTCGGGCTCCGGCTCCGGGAAGGCCGCTCGCGTTCCGGTCGACCTGCCGGCGGCGGCCGTGCCGGTCTTCGAGGCCCTGCGCGCCTGGCGGGCGGCGACCGCCCGAGAGCAGGGCGTGCCGGCGTACGTGGTCTTCCACGACGCGACGCTGCGGGAGATCGCGACCCGGACGCCCGCCACGGTGGAGGAGCTGGGCACGATCAGCGGCGTCGGCGAGGCGAAGCTCGCCAAGTACGCCGAGGGGATCCTCGACACCCTGGCCGAGACCGGCGGTAGCGCCGAGCCCGCGTCCGCGCCCCCCCAGGCGGCACCGCCGGAGCCTGCGGCACCGCATGCCGACGAGGAACCGCCCTTCGACTTCGACGACACGGACCCGCCCTGGGACGACTGGGAGTAGCCGGGCCGCAGGCTGGGGGAGGTCCTGAGGACTACGCCGCGTCGGCGGTGCGGTCCTCGTCCGGGTCCTCCTCCTCGGCCTCGTCGGGGTGCGCGGCGCACGGGGGGCACAGGCGCGCGTACTCCGCCATCACCTCCTCGACCGTCTCCCTCTGCTTGCGCTCGCACGCCTTCTTGCGCGATTCCTCCTTGCAGACGAGCTCGGCGCGGGCGCCCTCCAGTACGGCGATCGCCTGCCAGCCCTTGAGCACGCACAGCAGCGCCTTGCACAGGCAGTCGACGAACTCGGAGACCGTCTCGAAGCCCCGCCAGGCCTCCGCGATGCGGCGCAGCAGCACCAGCAGGCGCGCGTAGAGGCGTACGACGTCCTTGCCCAGGACCGCGTCGCAGACGTCCGCCAGCAGCTGGGCCGCCTCCGTCTTGATCTTCGCCGCACGTTCGGGCAGCGCCGTCAGCTCGCCGTCCAGGTCGGTGAAGCAGGCCGCGGCCTTCACGGTGTCCGCCGTGTACCGGGCGACGCGCGCCGAGAGCGTCGCGACCGTGTCGTCCCTGCCGACCGTGTCGTCGAACACGCACCCGCAGTCGTCCACGCAGCAGCCCCAACCGCCCTGGCACCTGCGGATGTCGTCGAAGATCTTGTCGACGGCCTGCTGCAGACAGTGGCGCTGCTCGTGCGTGACCCGGCAGCGGATCTGCTCGCGGACCTTGCCGAGCGTCGCCGCCGCCTCGTCCAGATCGGTCTTCGCGGCCAGCCGCGCCTTCGTGTACTGGGTTCGGGCGCTGTTGAACTTCTCCTGGAACTCCCGCAGCTGGGGCAGGTGTTCCTGGGTGACCTCGGCCCGGCGCTGGATGCCCGCGGCGACGCAGGCGAGTTCGTCGATCGCGCCGGGATCGCAGCCGCCGCCTGTGCTGGTGCCGGCCGGGTGGTGGTGCGGGGTGCTGCTCATGGTGGGCTCTCCTGGGTGAGGGGGCAGGCGCCCCCCGAGTGTGGGCCGGGCGGTGTCACCGGCTCGTCGCCCGGCCATCGCCGGCGGCTCGCGGCCCGGCCGTCGCCGGCGCCCGGCCCCGGGGGTTGCGCAACGCCCCCGTGACGGGAGGGGCCGCAGCATCGGCCCATGGCTGGATACCGGGCACTCGCCGCCGTGGGGCGCAGCGTCGTCGCGCTGCTCAACCGGCGCTTCGCCGACGAGATCCCGGCGGGGCGCCGCCCGGAGGCCGTCCTCGCCGGGCCCGTCGACTTCGACAAGGGGTCGTCGCCGGACGGCCACAGCGTGCCCGCGGCATGCCGGCGTTCGACCCGGCCGCCGTTGAGCGCGACGCTGCGGGGAACCTGCGGTCCGCGCTGTGGCGGCTCAAGGCCGCCGGCATCGACCTGCTCGACTCCGACAAGTGCTCGCTCGCCGTGCGCGAGCACACGGTGGTCGACCTGTACGTCCTGTACGGCTGGGCCGGGCGGCTCATCGGCGGCACCGCCACCGGCCAGGACCTCGCGGTGCTGAAATGGCGTACCGACGCGCTCGATCTGCTGCCCGGCTGGTACGACGACTGGGTGCTGCTGGAACGCGAACGCGTCCGTCAGCGGCTGCTGCACGCCCTGGAGGCGCTCAGCCGCGAGCTGGCCCGCGTCGGCCGGCACGCCGAAGCGGTGGAGTCCGCGCTGGTCGCGGTGAGCGCCGAACCACTGCGCGAAAGCGCCCAGCGGGCACTGATCGAGGCCCACTTGGCGGAGGGCAACCTCATCGAGGCGATGCGCACCTACGACACGTACCGCGACCTCGTGAAACGCGAACTCGGGGTGGAACCGGGGTATGAACTCTCCGGCCTGATACGCAACTTCTGCCGCTCCGCCACCCGCACCCGCGAGGTGGTGGCCGCCCGGGTGCGCCACGCCTGATCCAGGGCCAAGCTGGAGGCATGAGCGACGACCGGCCGGGCCGGCGCAGTACGGAACTGCGGCTGGCCCTCGCGATGCGCGGCGGGGTCAGTCTCGCCGTATGGACGGGCGGGGCCTGTTGCGAGACGTCGGCTCTCCGGGCGGCGTCCGGGCAGCAGCCCGCCCCGGAAACGAGCGTCTACGCAGGGCTGCTGGACACGTGCGGATACGAGGACGTCGACATCGACGTCCTCGTCGGAACCAGTGCAGGGGGGATCAACGGCGTCCTGCTGGCCTGCCACCTCGTGTACGGGATGCCCTTCGGCCGGGGCGTGCGGGACCTGTGGCTGCGCCTGGGCGACCTCGAAGGGCTGCTGCGCCGCTCCACCCCCTTCCACGTGCCCGCCTCGCTGATGCGCGGGGACGAGGTCTTCTACAAGGAGCTGCGCGGTGCGCTGGGCCGGCTCGTCGACGAGGCCCCGCCGGACCGGAGGCCGCCCGCCTCGCTGCGGCTGATCCTGACGGCCACCCGGCTGCGACCCCGCCGGGACCTGGTCCGGCCCACCCTCGGACGGCCGCTTCCGGTCGGGCGCTCCCAGGCCTACTTCCGCTTCCGGCACCGCGGCGCCCTGACGGACTTCCCCGACGACGTCACGGGCGCGGCCCGGGAGGCGGCGCTGGACCGGCTGGCGTACGCGGCGCGGACCTCCTCCTCCTTCCCGGGAGCCTTCGAACCGGGCCGGGTGTACGTCGGCAACGGCGCGCAGCCCGTCGAGGACCCGCCCCGGGTGGACATGCGCGGCGTCAGCAGCGAGAGCGGCCACCCCGACGAGGACCTGAACGGCTGCGCCGAACTCATGGACGGCGGGCTGCTGGACAACATCCCCGTCGCCTGGGCCGTACGGGCCGTCGCCGGGTCCCCGGTGGCCCGCAGGGCCGACCGCCGGCTGCTGTTCCTCCAGCCGGTGCCCCCGTTCCCGCCGCCTCCCGAGCCGGGCGGCAGCCGGCGCGTCACCCGGCTGGTGCGGATGGCCGCGAAGTCCCTGGCCGTGAAGACCGGCTCGGAATCCCTGCGCGACGACGCCCTCGAACTGCGCGCCGCCGAGGCCGCGGCCGAGCAGCAGCGGGCCGTCCTCGGGGTGCTGCCCCTGACCCTCACCGAGCTGTACGACGCGGCCATGGCCCGGCTGGACCCGTACACCCGCACGGCCGGCCGGGCGGAGGCGCAGCGGCTGATCGGGCTGCTGGCGGACCCGGCGGAGGTGACCGGCCCGGACGCGCTGCCGCTGCCCGCGGGCCCGGGGCCGCTGGAGGCGCTGGACGAGAGCGCCGCGGAGGGCTCGGCGGCCCTCTTCGCCCGGCTGCGCCGGGCGGCGGACGGCCTGGCGGTGGGGCCCGGCACCCTGCCCGGGCCGGGGTACTCGCCGCTGGCCCTCGCGCGTACCGTACGGCTGCTCATGGACTGGCTGAGGGCGTACGAGTCCGGTGCCGGGCCGGTGGAGGCGGAGCTGGTGGAGGCGTACCGGACACGGGTGTTCGCGTGCCGCTCCGCCGTCGCCACCCTGAACGCCGCCCGGGACCGGCTGCTGCTCGGCCGCTACCGGGCCGCCCTCTCCCTCGGGCTGATGCCCACCGATGCCACCGCCCCGTACAGCGAGGCGACCCGCCTGCTGGGCGCCCTCATGCCGCCCGTGCCCCCACCCGAGGCCACGCCCGCGCACTGGGAGACCTGGGCGGCGAACCTCGCGACGGCGGTCGGCGCCGGCTCCCCGCCCGAGGTCCCCGCGACCGGCCCGGCGGCGGTCCCGGAGGGCTTCGGCAACCTGTGGGAGCGGCTGGCGGACCTGGGCCAGGAGATCGGCCTGGACCTGAGCCCCGACGTCGACGGCTACGAGGCCCTCCACGCCGCCGCCCGCGGCGCCGGCCCGCCGATGGCCGAGGCGCTGGCGTACGCCGAGGTGCTGCTCGGCCCGCTGCGCCCCGACCCGCTGGCCGAGGCCACCGACATCGACTTCCACACCGTTTCGGCGGCCGACACCAGTTGGGCCACGCGCACGGTGCTGCCGCAGGTGGCCCCGGACTCCCCGGAGGACATGGTCAGGGCCAAGCTCAGCGGCAACCGGCTGAACAACTTCGCCGCGTTCCTCAGCGTCCGGTGGCGGATGAGCGACTGGACCTGGGGCCGCCTCGACGGGGCCGCCGCCCTCGTGTCGGTCGTCGCCACCGACGAGCGCCTGCACGACGCGTTCGGGGACCCCGCGGACCTCACGGCGCTCGGCGAGGAGATCGCCGGGGAGATGGCACTCGGCCCGCCGTTCACGGAGCTCTGGGCGCAGGACGTCACCACCCGGCCCGACGTGGCCCCCTGGGACCGGGTACGGGACGTGCTGACCGCGGTCCGCCAGCACGAGATCCTCCACGAGGAGCTGCCGCTCCTCGCCGAGCTGCACCGCAAGGGCTTCCGGGGCGGCAACCGGCCCCCGGACTCCCCGCCGAACCCGCCGGGCCTGCCCACACGGGCCGCGTTCGACGCGGCCATGGCGTCCTTGCGCGAGATCGGCGCCGAGGAGGCCGGCCGGCTGCTCCGGGCGCGGGATCCGCGCCGGGCGGCCCTGCGCACCGGGCTCCTCGCCTGGCCGGCGCTCCAGCCCACGGGCAGAGCCGGGGCCCGCCTGGTGCAGGGCCTCCTCGGCGTACTGAAGCCGCTGGTCTGCCTCCCGGTGCTGGTCGGGGTGCTGGCACCCGTACCGGCCCTGTGCGCGGCCGTGCTGATGTGGACGGGCATCGCCTTCTCCACCGGCGACTGGTCCTCGCTCCCCGGCGAGGTCCCGGTCTGCCTGTATGCCATGGTCGCCCTGGCGGCACTCGTCCGGCAGCGGATCCGGCCCGCCCGGCTGCGCGTCCCCGCCCTGCTGATCGCGACGGCGGGACCACCCGTCGCCCTGTGGCAGCTGCGCGGCCTGCACACCCCGGACGTCGGCGACGGCGCCCGCACGCTGATCGTCGGAGCCGCGTTCGCCCTCGCCGCTGCGGCCGTGCTGTACGTCGGCACGGACCGGTGGGCGCTGCTGCCGGGGGCCGCCGCGGTCGCGGGAGTGATCGCCGGCCTCGTCCAGGCCGGCCGCCCCGGGCTCGGCGGCTGGTGGGCCGCCCTCATCCTCTACGCCGTTCTCTTCTGGGTCACCTTCGTCCTGCCCTGGCTGTACCCGAGGCCGCGCCCGGCCGTATCCGGGGCCGCTGACCACACCGACCGACGCAGCGCCCCGCGCCGATCGCTCGGATAGGGTGAATCGGTAGGAATCAGGCCCCCGGGTGAGGTCGGTGCGGTGGACACATACCAGTCGACGAGCGAGGTCCCGGATCAGCCGGTCGCGGCTGTCGGATACGCCGGTGTGCTCCGCGAGCTCCTGCCGATCGCCCTGTGGCGGGAGGACGCCGACGGACTCATCGTCGAATGGTCGCTCGCCGCCCAGGACCTGCTCGGCCACCGCCCCGAGGACATCCTCGGCCTCCCCGGCACGTCCGTGCTCGTCCCCGAGACCAACCAGGAGCTCGCCGACGACCTGACCCGGCGCGTCCAGGCGGGTGAGACGGTGGTCGGCACCCTCCCCGTACGCCACCGCGACGGGCACCGCGTCACCATGGAGATGTGGATCGTCCCCGCCATCGACCCGCAGGGCCGTACGGGCGCCATGCTGATCGCCGTGGAGACCTCCGAGGTCCTGCGCATGCGGGACTCGCTCGCCGCCCTCCAGAGCCTCTTCACCCAGTCGCCCATCGGCCTCGCCACCCTCGGCCCCGACCTGCGCTTCCTGCGCGTCAACGACGCACTGGCCCGGATGAACGGCGTGTCGGCCGCCGACCACCTCGGCAAACGGCTCACCGAGGTCGTGCCCGGCGTCAACGCCGTCGCGCTCGAGGCGACGATGCAGCAGGTCATGGACCGGGGCACCGCCGTCGTCGACGTCCGCCGCACCGGCCGCACCCCGGCCGACCCCGAGCACGACCACACCTGGTCCTGCTCGTACGCCCCGCTGCTGGACGGCTCCGGCCGCCCGCTCGGCGTGATCGCCTCCCTCATCGACATCACCGAGAGCCAGCAGGCCCAGGTCGACGCCGAGGGGGCCCGCCGCCGTTTCGCCGTCCTCGCCGAGGCCGGCACCCGCATCGGCACCACCCTCGACCTGGACCAGACCGCCCGGGAGATCGTGCAGGTCCTCGTACCCCAGCTGGCCGACTCGGCCGACGTACAGCTGCTGGAGGCCGTCCTCGCGCCCGACGACGCCGCGGCCACCCACCAGGGCATGCTGCGCCGCATCGCGGTCGAGTTCCCCGACCCGGGCGCCCCCACCGCCCGGCTGGCACCCGGCCAGACCTTCCAGATCCCGGCGGAGTCGGTCTACGAGCAGGTCATCGCCGAGGGGCGGCCCATGAACCTGTACGTGTCCGACGTGCACGCGCTGGTCCCCGACCCGCGCGCCACGGAACTGCGCGACTACCTCGCCACCCTCGGCTCCGCCCGCCTGATCCCGCTCGTCGCCCGCGGCACCGTGCTCGGCGCGGTCACCGTGACACGGTTGCGCGGCCGCGAGCCCTTCGACGAGCAGGACTGCGTGCTCCTCGACGAGGTGGTCGCCCGCGGGGCGCTCAACATCGACAACGCCCGGATGTACACCAACCAGCGGCGGGCCGCCCTGACCCTCCAGCGCAGCCTCAGCAACAGCGCCCTGCCCGAGGTCACCGGCCTCGAACTCACCGGCCGCTACCTGCCCGCCAGCGACCACGACGTCGGCGGCGACTGGTTCGACGTCATCCAGCTGCCCGGCGGCCGCACCGGCCTGGTCATCGGGGACGTCATGGGCCACGGGATCCACGCCGCCGCCGTCATGGGACAGCTGCGCACGGCCGTACGCACCCTCGCCCGCCACGACGTCTCCCCGACCCGGCTGCTGCGCTCGCTCGACGCCGCGGTCGCCGACCTCGGCGAGGACGAGATGGCGACCTGCGTCTACGCCGTCCACGACCCGGCCACGGGCGGCTGCACCATCGCCCGCGCCGGCCACCCACCGCCTGCCATCGTCACGGCGGGCGGGGAGGTCACCTTCCTCGACGGCCCGCCCGGCACCCCGCTGGGCACGGGCGGGCAGGAGTTCCGCACCGAGGAGGTCGCCCTGCCGCCCGGGAGCCTGCTCGTCCTCTACACCGACGGCCTCATCGAGGCCCGCGACCGCGACCTGGACCAGGGCATGGCCCAGCTGGGGCGGGCGCTGCGTGACGCCGGACAGCCGCTGGACCGGCTGTGCGACGAGATCCTGGCGCGCCTGCTGCCGGGGGCCCCGCAGGACGACGTGGCGGTCCTGCTCGCCCGTACGGCGGCCCCCCGGCCCAGCTGACCGGCCGGTGTGCCCGGGGCGGGTGACGCCGGCGCCCCGGGCCGTCACCAGGCCAGGTCCTCCAGCGACTCCAGGTCCGTCACCGGCAACGCGGGCTCCGGACCGCCGGTCAGCGGCAGCTCGGCCCAGATGACCTTGCCGCGCTCGGTGTACCGGGTACCCCAGCGCTCGGTGTACTGCGCGACCAGGAAGAGGCCGCGGCCGCCCTCGTCGGTGGTGGCCGCGTACCGCAGGTGCGGCGAGGTGCTGCTGCCGTCGGAGACCTCGCAGATGAGGTTGCGGTCGCGCAGCAGCCGCACCCGGATGGGCGCGGTCCCGTACCGGATGGCGTTGGTGATCAGCTCGCTGAGGATCAGCTCGGCCGTGAACGCGATGTCCCCCAGCCCCCAGGCGGCGAGCTGCGCCGAGCCCGCGTTGCGCACCCGGGAGACCGCGGCCGGGTCGGCGGGCACCTCCCACTCCGCGATCCGGTCCGCGTCCAGCCGCCGGGTGTCGGCGATCAGCAGGGCGATGTCGTCGCTGGGGGACGGGAACAGCAGCGCGGCCAGCACGTCCGCACAGGCCTGCTCGGGGCTGCGGCCGGGCTGGGAGAGCGTCTCGGCCAGCAGGTCGAGGCCGGTGTCGAAATCCCGGTCGCGGTCCTCCAGCAGGCCGTCCGTGAACAGCACGAGCCGGCTCGACTCCGGCAGCAGCAGCTCGGTGGCCTCGAAGGGCATGCCGCCCACGCCGAGCGGCAGCCCGGCGGGCAGCTCAGGGAACTCCACGCCCCCGTCCGGCCGGACCAGGGCCGGTCCGGGGTGCCCGGCACTGGCCATCGTGCAGAGCCCGGAGACCGGGTCGTAGACCGCGTACAGGCAGGTGGCGCCCGTGACGCCGGCCGCCTCGCCCGCGCCGTCAGCGGCGTCCCCGGCGGCCGCGGACTCGTTCTGGTCGATCCGGTGGATCAGCTCGTCCAGGTGTCCCAGCAGCTCGTCGGGCGGCATGTCCAGGGTGGAGAAGTTGTGCACGGCGGTCCGCAGCCGGCCCATCGTGGCCGCCGCGTGCACCCCGTGCCCGACGACGTCCCCGACGATCAGCGCCACGCGGGCGCCGGCGAGCGGGATCACGTCGAACCAGTCCCCGCCCACGCCCGCCTTCGCGGGCAGGTACCGGAAGGCCACCTCCACGGCGCTCTGGTCCGGCAGCACCCGGGGCAGCAGGCTCCGCTGGAGGGCCACGGCCGTCGCGTGCTCCCGGGTGTAGCGGCGGGCGTTGTCGATGGAGACGGCCGCCCGCGCACCCAGCTCCTCCGCGAACGACAGGTCCTCCTCGTCGAAGGCCTCCGGGGTGTCGGCGGCCCGCCAGAAGTTGGCCATCCCGAGGACCACGCCGCGGGCCTGCAGCGGCACCGAGATCAGCGAGTGCAGCCCGTACCCCAGCGCCTCGCGGGTGCCGGCCTCGTCCTGCGCCCGCCAGCCCATCGCCGCGTTCAGATCGGCCGCGAGCACCGCGTGCCCGGCGTCGAGGGCCGCCGCCATCGGAGCGGTGGGCACCTCGAAGCGGATGATGTCGCCGACGTGCTGCAGGGGATGGTCGGTGCGGACCCCGCTCATCGCCGCCCTGCGCATCTGCGAGTACATGCCGGTGGCCGGCGAGGGCTCCTCGCCCCTCAGCACCGGCTCCAGCAGCTCCACCGTGACGAAGTCGGCGAACCGGGGCACGGCCACGTCCGACAGCTCCTCGGCGGTCCGCACCACGTCCAGCGTGGTCCCGATCCGCACCCCCGCGTCGTACAGCAGCTGGAGCCGCTCCCGGGCCACCTCGGCGCGGCCGGAGAGCGAGGCGAGCTCGGTGGTGTCGCGCAGGGTCATGACGCTGCCGGACGGGTGCCCTCCGTACGGCTTGGTCGGGCGGACGTTGACGGCGAGGAGCCGGTCGCCCGCCAGGTGCACCTCGTCCGTCGCGACCCGCCCGGACACCAGCAGCGAGGTGGTGCGCGGGTCGAGCCCCAGCTCGCCCACATGGCGCTGCTCGGCGTCGGGCGGCAGGTTCAGCAGCCGCCGGGCCTCGTCGTTGGCGAGCAGCAGCCGCTGGTCGGCGCCGATGATCAGGACGCCCTCGCGGACCGCGTGCAGGACCGCCTCGTGGTGCTCGTTGATCCGGGCCATCTCGGCCTCGCCCAGGCCCCGGGTCTGACGCCGCAGCCGCCGGCTGACCAGGGCGGCGCCGCCCGTGCCGAGCAGCAGTGCGCCCGCCGCGGCGCCGAGCAGCAGCGGCAGCTGGCCCTCGACCACGTCGGAGACCTTGGCGACCTCGATGCCGGTGCCGACCAGGCCGACGACCGTCCCGCTCGCGTCCCGTACGGGGACCACGGCGCGGACCGCATCGCTCGGAGACCCCTTGAACACCTCGGTGAAGGACTGCCCGCCGATGGCCCGCGAGAGGTCGCCGGTGGCCCGTTTGCCGATCAGGTCCGGCCGGGGGTCGGTGTAGCGGACCCCGTCGGGCGTCATCACGGCGATGAAGTCGACGCCCGAGGCCCGCCGGGCGGCCTCGGCCAGGGGTTGCAGCTCGCGCGTCGGGTTCGGCGCCCCGAGGGCCTCGGGGAGGCCGGGGGCGTGCGCGAAGGCCTCCGCGGCCGCGAGGGAGCGGTGGCGCGCATCGCGCTCGGTGTCGTACCGCTCCTGGAACACGAGGGCCAGCGAGGCGGCCGCGATCAGCAGCACCACGATGACCGCCTGGAGCGCGAAGACCTGACCGGCGACACTGCGGGCACCCAGGGAGAGGCGCGGCGGCAGGCCCGGGTCGCGCCCGGTCGGCTGCCCGGGCGGGGATCCCCTGGGTCGACCCAAACGTCCGGTCATGAGCCATTTCTAACACTGTCACCGGGATTTGGGCGGGGCTGCTGGTGTGGCGATCGCCGCACTGCGGTACGCACGGGGGCTGAGGCCGACGTACGAGGTGAAGTGCTGGCGGAACGTGACCTCGCTGGCGAAGCCCGCGCGCCGGGCCACTTCCGGAACCGGGTGGTCCGTGCGCTCCAGGAGCTTGCGGGCCTCGTCCAGGCGGTGGCCGAGGAGCCAGCGGTGCGGGGTGGTCCCGGTGGCGGCGACGAAATGGCGGGCGAAGGAGCGCGGCGACATCCCCGCCCAGCGGGCCAGCGTGGCCACGGACAGCGGCTCGTGCAGATGGCGCAGGGCCCGCTCCCGTACGGCCGCCAGGGCCTCGGCGGTCCGGTCCGCCGCCGGGGTGGGCCGGTCCAGGTACTGGGCGTGGCCGCCGGTTCGGAACGGGCCCGTCACCATGGACCGGGCGATGGCGGCGGCGGCCTCCGCGCCGTGGGCCTCCCGTACGAGGTGCAGGCAGAGGTCGATGCCGGAGGCCACCCCCGCGGAGGTCCACAGCCCGCCGTCCTCCACGTACAGCGGGGCGTCCTCGACCAGCACGGAGGGATGGCGCGCGGCGAGCTGCGGTGCCAGCCACCAGTGCGTCACGGCCCGGCGGCCCGCCAGCAGGCCCGCCTCCGCGAGGATGAACGCCCCCGCGCACAGTGCGGCGACCGGCACGCCCCGGGCGTGCGCGTCACGCAGGGCGGCGAGGACCGGCTCGGGCGTCGGGGCGGCGGGCTCGGCCAGCGCCGGCACGACGACGAGATCGGCCTCGGCGAGCCAGTCGAGCCGCCGGTCGGGTGCCAGGGTGAGCCCGCCGGGCAGCGCGATCGGCTCGGTATCGACGGCGCACCGGCGCAGCTCGAAGCGGGGGACGCCGAGGTGGCTGCGGTCGGGGCCCCAGACCTCCGTGATGACGGCGAGGTCGAAGCTGCGGATCCCGGGCTGGACGACGACGGCTACACGATGCATGCTGCCATCCTGGCAGGATCCCATCGTTTCGGGTCCCGGTTGCCGCTGTCGACGCACCGTCCGGCGGAAGATCATGAAGCCATGACGAAGAACGAGATCGCACTCGCCCCGAACGCCGCCCTGCTGGTCATCGACGTACAGAAGGGCTTCGACGACGCCTCCTACTGGGGCCCCCGCAACAACCCCGCCGCCGAGGCCAACATCGCCGCCCTCATGGACGCCTGGCAGGAGTCCGGCCGCCCCGTGGTGCTCGTCCAGCACGCCTCACGCGCCGCCGGCTCGGTCCTGGCCGCCGACCGGCCCGGCCACGCCTTCAAGGACTTCGTGGCGGACCGGGCGGGGCAGGAGTCCCTGCTTATCACCAAGACCGTGAACTCCTCCTTCTACGGCACCCCGGACCTGGCCGCATGGCTCACCGCCCAGGGCATCGGCCAGCTCGTGGTCTCCGGGATCCAGACCAACATGTGCGTCGAGACCACCGCACGGATGGCCGGGAACCTGGGCTACGACGTGCTCGTCCCGCTCGACGCCACCCACACCTTCGACCTCGAGGGTCCGGACGGGCTCCGGCTGACGGCCGACCAGCTGGCCGCCGCCACCGCCGTCAACCTCCAGGGCGGCGGCTTCGCCCGCGTGGTGACCACCGCTCAGCTGCTCGCCGCCTCCGGGGCGCCGGCCCGGCTCACCGCGTAGCAGGGGCGCCGGCCCGCAAACGCCGAGGCCCGGCACCCCCACTCGGGGGGCGCCGGGCCTCGCATGGCCGATCGGCGGATCAGAGCACGTCGGCGGCGATATGGGCCGCAACCCGCTCCAGCAGGGGACCCGCGTTCGGGATGGACTTGGCCGGGTCGGGCTCCAGGTCCGTCAGCGGGTACGCCTTGCGGATGCCGGCCGCCTCCAGGGCCTCCTGGCCCAGCAGCAGCCGCCCGCACACCGCCACGACGGGCTTGCCCGCCGCGCGCGCCGCCGCCGCGACACCGGCCGGGGCCTTGCCGTGCAGCGTCTGCTCGTCCAGCGAGCCCTCACCGGTGATCACCAGCGTCGCCCGCTCCAGCGCCGGGGCGAACCCCAGCACCTCCAGCATCAGTTCGATACCGGGCCGGAACGACGCGCCGAGCAGCAGCGCCCCGTACCCGATGCCGCCCGCGCCACCCGCACCCGGCGCGGCGGCCAGCCGGCCGGCCTTCTCGCCGATCGACTTCTCCAGCACCACCGCGAAGTGCGCCAGCGCCGCGTCCAGCGTCGCCACGTCCTCCGGCGACGCCCCCTTCTGCGGGCCGTAGACCGCAGGCGCGCCCTTCGGGCCCGTCAGCGGGTTGTCCACGTCGCTGGCCAGGACGAGGTCGACCTCCGCGAAGCGAGGGTCGATCCCGGACAGGTCGGCGGACGCCAGCCCCGCGAGCGCGCCGCCGCCCGGACCGACCGGTTCACCGTTCGCGTCCAGGAACACCGCACCCAGCGCGGCCAGCATCCCCGCACCGCCGTCCGTGGTGGCGCTGCCGCCCACGCCGAACACGATCGAGCGCGCCCCCGCGTCCAGCGCGGCCTTCAGCAGCTCGCCCGAGCCGTACGTGGTCGCCGTCAGCGGGGCGAACACACCCGCCGGCAGCAGCTGCAGCCCGGAGGCCTCCGCCATCTCGACCACGGCGGTGCCGTCGCGCAGCGCGAAAGCGGCCGTGACCTGCTCGCCGAGCGGTCCGGTGACCCGTACCTCCCGGCGTTCGAACCCGGCCGCCACGGCGGCGGCGACCGTGCCGTCGCCGCCGTCCGCGACGGGGAGGGTCTCGATCTCCACGCCCGGTACGGCCTTGCGAAGGCCCGCCGTCACCCGCTCCGCGACCTGAACGGCCGTGAGCGAGCCCTTGAATTTGTCCGCGGCGATGAGCACGCGCGCGGTCTCAGTTACTGCTCCGTCCGTCACCTTGCTAATCCCTTGCTATCGAACAGTGCAGTCGCGCCCCCATGAGCCTATCCGGAGGATCCTCCTATGCCCATGCGTGGCCTGGGTCACGTCCGGCGCGCCATGCCCCTAAATACGGATATACGCCTGCATAGTGTGGCCGCATGAGCGCGGAATCGCTGGAAGACGCACGTCCGGAGGGTCCGGACCCCGAACCGGACCGTGCCGTCGTCACCATCGGGGTGATCGCCGTGCTGGCCGTCGTCGCCTGGGCGGCGCCGGGCAAGGACTCCTTCGACACCGCGTCGGGCACCGCGCTGGCCTGGGTGCTGGCCAATTTCGCCTGGCTGTTCGTGATCGCCGCCGCCGTCTTCCTCGTCATGTGCGTCGTCCTCGCGATCAGCCGGTTCGGCCCCCGGAGCGGGTCCCGCCCGCCACCACGCCCTGCACGGGATGCGGGACGCGGTCACCGCCATGGTCGGCGACGCCCTCACCGACCAGGGCCCGGCCCGTCACCCCCGCCTGCGCCGCGTCGCCGAATCCCCCCGCCGCCACCGCGACGACCCGCCCGCCCCCCCACACCCCGGAGGCGTGATCCCGCCCGGTGGAGCCGCTGGGTAGGGTGGCGGCGTGACCACCACGGATGACTACGCCACGTACATCGCGAGCCTGCCCCGGGTGCTGGCCGGCGCCGCCGCCCTCTACCGGGACGCCGAGGGCCGGGTGCTGCTCGTCGAGCCCAACTACCGTGAGGGCTGGGCCCTGCCGGGCGGCACCATCGAGTCGGACCAGGGCGAGTCCCCGCGCACGGCCGCCCGCCGCGAGAGCGCCGAGGAGATCGGCCTCGACCTGCCGCTCGGCCGGCTGCTCACCGTCGACTGGACGCTCGGCGAGGGCCGCCCGCCGCTGGTCGCGTACCTCTATGACGGCGGCGTGCTCGACGAGGCGCAGCTCGCCTCGATCAAGCTCCAGGAGGAGGAACTGCTCTCCTGGCGACTGGTCGAGCCCGCCGAACTCACCACGTACCTCCCCGGGTCGCTCGGCCGGCGCACCCGAGAGGCCTACCGGGTCCTCGAATCCGGCGAGGGCGCCGCGGAGCTGGAGAACGGCACGCGCCCGGTCTCCTCGTGACACCGGGCTTACTTCGAGCAGGACAGAATCATCTGATGATCACGATGTACGCCTGGCCCAGCACCGCCGACGGGCCCGACGCCCTGCCCATGGTCCACTTCACCACCGAAGAGCAGGCGGGCGGCGAGGTCACGGCCGAGGGAACGCCGGTGTGGCTGTTCGACACCGCGATACGCGAGGGCGGCTGGGCCCAGTTCACCGATTTCGAGGGCTGGTCCGTCCCCGCCGCCGGCTGGCAGGCCTTCTACCACCGCGAGGACGACCTCCTCGCCGTGACCGGCCCGGGCGCCTGCGAGGGCTGGTACCAGGGCAACCTCGGCGCCGACGCCGACTGGGTGGCGGCGGCCACCGCCCAGCAGAGCGTGGTCCTGCTCGCCGCCCCCGTCCAGCACCCCTCGCTCTTCGGTTACGCGGTGGAGGCGGGCGCCGCGTTCGCCCTGCTCGTCCCGCTCGCGCTGGTCTGACGCGCTCCGGTCCGACTCACGCCGGTCCGATTCAAAGAGTGGCCTCGCCGGCCTCGAAGGCCAGCAGCCGCACCTTGCGCTCGACGCCGCCGCCGTAGCCGGTCATGCTGCCCGAGGCGCCGATCACCCGGTGGCACGGCACGATGATGCTGACCGGGTTCTTCCCGTTGGCCAGGCCCACCGCGCGCGAGGCGTTCGGCTTGCCGAGCTTGGCCGCGAGCTCCCCGTACGACCAGGTCTCGCCGTACGGGATCCGTACGAGCTGGTCCCACACGCTGCGCTGGAACGCGGTGCCCTCCAGCCGGACGGGCACGTCGAACTCGGTGAGCTCCCCGGCGAAGTACGCGGCCAGCTGCCGCACGACCTCGGGGAACGGCTTCTCGGTCGCGGCGACCCGCTCCCCGAAGGACTCCTCGGCGGGCCGGTGCCGCTGCCCGGTCATGTACAGGCCGCTGAGGACGCCGTCCGTGGCGACCAGGGTGAGCCGGCCGTAGGGGCTCTCGACGACGGTGTGCTGCTTGGTGCTGATGGTGTTCGTGGTGCTCATGACGGGATGCACTCCTCAGACGGGCAGGTGGTTGATGGGGTGGGCGTCGGTGGCCCACAGGTACTGCACGGCGTACGCGCGCCAGGGCCGCCAGCCGGCCGCCCGGGCAGTGAGCGCCACGGGGGTGGACGGCAGCCCGAGCTCCTTCGCGGCCCGCCGGACCCCGAGGTCGGACGGCAGGAAGGCGTCGGGATCGCCCAGCGCCCGCATCGCGATCACCTCGGTGGTCCACGGGCCGAACCCGGGCATCGCGTTCAGCTGTGCGCGGGCCGCCTCCCAGTCGCTGTCGATGCCGAGCGGGAGCGAGCCGTCGGCCAGCGCGCCGACGAGGGTCGTGAGGGTGGTGCGCCGGCTCGCCGGCAGAGCCAGGGCCTCCGGGTCCAGGGCGGCCAGCGCCTGCGGCGAGGGGAACAGGTGGGTCAGCCCGCCCTCGGGGTCGGGGTCGGCCACCGGTTCCCCGTACGAGGTGACCAGCCGGGCGGCGTGCGTACGGGCCGCCGCGGTGGACACCTGCTGGCCGAGCACCGCCCGTACGGCGAACTCCGCCGCGTCGACCGTCCTGGGCACCCGGCGCCCCGGGGCCTTGTCCACGAGCGGGGCCAGCAGCGGGTCGGAGCGCAGCTGCTCGTCGACGGCCTCGGGGTCGGCGTCGAGGTCGAGCATCCAGCGGCAGCGGCTGATGGCGATGGTGAGGTCGCGCAGGTCGGTGAGGGCGAGCTGGCAGCCGATGTGGTCCGGCTGCGGGGTCAGTGCGACGACCCCGGTGCCGTACGGGAGCCGCAGCGTCCGGCGGTACGCGCCGGACCGCCACTCCTCGACGCCGGGGACGGCGGTCGCGGCGAGGTGGCCGAAGAGGTTGTCGGGGTTGAGCGGAGCCCGGAACGGCAGGCGCAGGCTGATGGTCCCGGGGACCCTCGGGCCGGCCGGTGTCGCTGCGCGGCTCGCCTTCTCGGCCCGCAGGCGCAGCTCGCCGGGGGCGAGGGCGAAGACCTCGCGGACGGTCTCGTTGAAGGTCCGGATGGAGGAGAACCCGGCGGCGAAGGCGACGTCGCCCATGGGCAGCTCGGAGGTCTCGATGAGCAGCCGGGCGGTCTGGGCGCGCTGCGCCCGGGCGAGAGCGAGGGGCCCGGCGCCGAGCTCGGCGTTCAGCTGCCGCTCGACCTGGCGGGTCGAGTACCCCAGCCGTGCCGCGAGCCCGGGGACGCCCTCGCGGTCCACGACGCCGTCCTGGATGAGTCGCATCGCCCGGGCGACGGCGTCGGCGCGGGCGTTCCACTCGGGGGAGCCGGGGGAGGTGTCGGGCCGGCACCGCTTGCAGGCCCGGAACCCGGCCTGCTGGCAGGCGGCGGCGCTGGGCAGGAAGGTCATGTTCTCGACCTTGGGCGGCACCGCGGGACAGCTGGGACGGCAGTAGATCCCGGTGGTCCGCACGGCGGTGAAGAACCACCCGTCGAAGCGGGCGTCCTTCGACTGCACGGCCCTGACGCAGCGCTCGGTGTCGGTGTACATGGCTCCAGGATCCCGGCCCGGCCCCCGCGGGGCTGGCGATTTTCCGACATCAAGCGTAGCCGCCGACGCATGCGAAAGCCCCCGGCGCCTGACGGCGGCCGGGGGCCTCGTACAACTGCGGTGCTCCGGGTTACGGGAGCTGCGACGCCGCTCGCGCCTCGCGGCGGTTGTGGCGGAACGTGTTCGCGCGACGGGTCGTCGCGAACAGCGGGATGGTCGCCGCCATGGCGATCTGCAGCGCGCAGCCCGCCTGGAGCAGCAGCTGACCGCCCGGGGCGTCGAACGCCCAGGCCGCCAGCAGGCCCATGGCCCCGATGATCCAGCTCAGCATCGCCACCGCGAGGACACCCCGCGGCTTCGGGTACTCGACCCGGCTCACCATCAGCCAGGCCACCCCGATGATCGCCAGCAGCGTCGGGACGAACGGCAGCTCCAGCAGCACGATCGAGACGACCGTCAGCGCGCCGAAGGGGCTCGGCATGCCCTGGAACATGCCGTCCTTCATCGTCACGCAGCTGAATCTCGCGAGTCTGAGCACCACGGCCAGCAGCACCACGATCGCGGCCAGCGCCGACATCTTCTGCACCGCGTCGTCGGCGACCATGCCGTACACCAGCACGAAGTACGCGGGAGCCAGGCCGAAGCTGATCAGGTCGGACAGGTTGTCCAGCTCGGCGCCCATCGGCGAGCTGCGCAGCTTGCGGGCCACGATGCCGTCGAAGAGGTCGAAGACCGCGGCGAGCAGCATCAGTATCACTGCCGTCGCGGCGCTGTTACGGGCCATGCCCGACTCGCCGCTGCCGGTGAGGTGCGGGATGAGGATCCCGGTGGTGGTGAAGTACACCGCCATGAATCCGCACGTCGCGTTGCCGAGGGTGAGGGTGTCCGCTATCGACAGCCGCAGCGAGAGCGGCATGTCGTCCTCGGCGGACTCTTCCTCCGCGGCCTCGGGCACCCACCCACCCGACGGTGTGGTGGGAGTCTCAGGGTCAGTCACGGTCAATTCGGGTCACCCCCGCGGTGGTGGCCTGACCGACCTCGACCGCGACCTCGACACCCTCGGGGAGGTAGATGTCGACGCGGGAGCCGAAACGGATCAGACCGATGCGTTCGCCCTGCTCCACCTTGGTACCGGCCGGCAGGTACGGGACGATGCGGCGTGCGACGGCGCCGGCGATCTGCACCATCTCGATGTCGCCGAGCTCGGTGTCGAAGTGCCAGACAACGCGCTCGTTGTTCTCGCTCTCCTTGTTGAACGCCGGGACGAACCCGCCGGGAATGTGCTCCACGGACGTCACCGTGCCCGCGAGGGGCGCGCGGTTGACGTGGACGTTCAGCGGGCTCATGAAGATCGCGACCCGGGTCCGTCCGTCCTTCCACGGCATGATGCTCTGCACCACACCGTCGGCGGGCGAGATGACCCGGCCCTGCGTGATCTCACGCTCGGGGTCGCGGAAGAACCACAGCATGCCCGCCGCGAGAGCGGTGGTGGGCACGGCCACTGCCGCCCAGCGTCCGGACTTGCGGGCCCGGGTGAGGCTGAGCGCAGCGGTGGCGACGGTCGGCAGAAGCCACGGCGATGCTCCGCGTGCGAGACGTCCACCGAGGATGCCGACGCGAGGTGCAGAGGTTTGGCTGTGGGGCATGGATGACCTTCGTAGCGGGTGATTGCCGCGCCGCAAACAGGGGGACGGGACGGCGGCTTTACTGGAATGCTATCGGTTGCACGCAACAACTGGGCAAGCCAGAAGCCGAGTCGATGGCCGCAGGCCAGTGACTGCCAGTGATTCTTTTGCGACGAACCCATGGACGATCCGCCGCAAAAGGGACTTTCAGCCCTGGAGTCGGTACTCCTCGAGAAGGCGCCGACCGATGATCATTTTCTGGATCTCGGCGGTACCTTCACCGATCAGCAGCATCGGCGCCTCGCGGTAGAGGCGCTCGATCTCGTACTCCTTCGAGAATCCGTAGCCGCCATGGATACGGAAGGCGTCCTCCACCACCTCTTTGCAGTATTCGGAGGCGAGGTACTTCGCCATCCCTGCTTCGAGGTCGTTTCGTTCCCCGGAGTCCTTTTTGCGTGCCGCATTCACCATCATCGCATGGGCGGCCTCGACCTTGGTAGCCATCTCGGCCAGCTTGAACTGGATGGCCTGGTGCTCGGCGATCGCCTTGCCGAAAGTGTGACGTTGCTGGGCATACGAGACACCCAGCTCGAACGCACGCTGAGCGACACCGCAGCCACGCGCCGCCACGTTGACGCGGCCGACCTCGACGCCGTCCATCATTTGGTAAAACCCTCGGCCCGTCTGGCCTCCGAGGACCCGATTGGCCGGAATGCGCAGTCCGTCCATGATGAGCTCGGTCGTGTCGACGCCCTTGTAACCCATCTTGTCGATCTTGCCCGGGATGGTCAGGCCGGGACGGACCTCACCGAAGCCGGGCTCCTTCTCGACGAGGAAGGTCGTCATCGACTTGTGCGGGGCCGTGCCCTCGGGGTGGCCTTCGTCACTTCGCACGAGGACCGCCACCAGCGTGGAGCTGCCGCCGTTCGTCAGCCACATCTTCTGGCCGTTCAGGACGTACTCGTCGCCGTCCTTGACCGCCTTGGACGTGATGGCCGACACGTCGGAGCCCAGCCCCGGCTCGGACATCGAGAACGCGCCGCGCACCTCTCCCAGCGCCATACGGGGCAGGAAGTGGTCCTTCTGCTCCTGCGTGCCGTGCTGCTTGAGCATGTACGCCACGATGAAGTGCGTGTTGATGATGCCCGAGACGGACATCCAGCCCCGCGCTATTTCCTCGACGCACAGTGCGTAGGTGAGCAGCGACTCACCCAGGCCGCCGTACTCCTCGGGGATCATCAGCCCGAAGAGGCCGAGCTCCTTGAGGCCGTCGACGATCTGCTGCGGGTACTCGTCACGGTGTTCGAGCTCGGTCGCGACCGGGATGATCTCCTTGTCGACGAACTCCCGGACGGTCTTGAGGATCTCCCGCTGGACGTCGGTGAGCCCGGCGGTCTGGGCGAGTCGGGCCATGGCTACTTCCCCTGTTCCTTCAGCTGCGGGCGGCCGGGCTGCTCGCCGCCGCGCTCCTTGATGTACGTCTCGGTCGGGACCATCACCTTGCGCCGGAAGACGCAGACGAGGGTGCCGTCCTGCTTGTAGCCCTTGGTCTCCACGTAGACGATGCCGCGGTCGTTCTTCGACTTCGACGGGGTCTTGTCGAGGACCGTGGTCTCGCCGTAGATGGTGTCGCCGTGGAAGGTCGGCGCCACGTGCCGCAGGGACTCGATCTCCAGGTTGGCGATGGCCTTCCCGGAGACGTCCGGCACGGACATGCCCAGCAGCAGGGAGTAGATGTAGTTGCCCACGACCACGTTCTTGCCGAAGTCGGTCGTGTTCTCCGCGTAATTGCTGTCCATGTGGAGCGGGTGGTGGTTCATGGTCAGCAGGCAGAAGAGGTGGTCGTCGTACTCGGTGACCGTCTTTCCGGGCCAGTGCTTGTAGACCGCCCCGACCTCGAACTCTTCGTAAGTGCGTCCGAACTGCATCGGGATCAGGCCTCCGGGATCTCGAACTTGGTGGTGCGCTGCATCCCGGCCGCGCGGCCCTTGCCCGCGATGACCAGGGCCATCTTGCGGCTGGCCTCGTCGATCATCTCGTCGCCGAGCATGGCCGAGCCCTTCTTGCCGCCGGCCTCGGAGGTGCACCAGTCGTACGCGTCGAGGATCAGCTCGGAGTGGTCGTAGTCCTCCTGGGATGGGGAGAAGACCTCGTTCGCCGCGTCGACCTGGCCCGGGTGCAGCACCCACTTGCCGTCGAAGCCCAGCGCCGCCGCCCGGCCCGCCACCTCGCGGTACGCGTCCACGTCGCGGATCTGGAGGAAGGGGCCGTCGATCGCCTGGAGGTTGTGCATGCGGGCCGCCATCAGGATCCGCATCAGGATGTAGTGGTACGCGTCCGCCGGGTAGCCGGGCGGCTGCATGCCCACGACCAGCGACTTCATGTTGATCGAGGCCATGAAGTCGGCCGGGCCGAAGATGATGGTCTCCAGCCGCGGCGAGGCGGCCGCGATCTCGTCGACGTTGACCAGGCCCTTGGCGTTCTCGATCTGCGCCTCGATGCCGATCTTGCCGACCTCGAAGCCCATGGTCTTCTCGATCTGGGTCAGCAGCAGGTCCAGCGCCACGACCTGCTGAGCGTCCTGGACCTTCGGCAGCATGATGCAGTCGAGGTTCTGGCCCGCGCCCTCCACGACCGTGATGACGTCGCGGTACGTCCAGTGCGTGGTCCAGTCGTTGACGCGCACGACCCGGGTCTTGCCGGTCCAGTCGCCGTTGTTCAGCGCGTCCACGATCGTGTGGCGGGCGCCCTCCTTGGCCAGCGGGGCGCAGGCGTCCTCGAGGTCGAGGAAGACCTGGTCGGCCGGCAGGCCCTGGGCCTTCTCCAGGAACCGCGGGTTCGATCCCGGAACCGCGAGGCAGGAGCGGCGCGGCCGCAGCCGGTTCACGGGAGACGATGCAGAAGGAGCAGCGGCGGAGCCGCTTCCTGCAAGGGCGGTGGTGGGCGACGGGTGGGCGGTCATGCGGGGACCTCCAGAGGGTCGAGCTTGTTCGCTTTCCGGATCTCGTCGACGATACGGCCGATGATCTCCGTGATACCGAAGTCCTTGGGTGTGAAGACGGCAGCGACTCCGGCCGCCTTGAGGGCGATGGCATCGGCGTTCGGAATGATGCCGCCGAGCACGACGGGGATGTCACCCGCCCCCGCCGTACGGAGGCGTTCCAGCACGTCCGGCACGAGCGCGCTGTGCGAACCGGACAGGATGGACAGTCCCACGCAGTGCACGTCCTCGGCCAGCGCCGCCGAGGAGATCTCCTCGGGCGTCAGCCGGATGCCCTGGTAGACCACCTCGAAACCGGCGTCGCGGGCCCGTACGGCGATCTGCTCGGCGCCGTTGGAGTGCCCGTCCAGGCCGGGCTTGCCGACCAGCAGGCGCAGCCGGCCGGAGCCCAGGTCCTCGGCGGTACGGGCGACCTTCTCGCGGACGAGGGCCATCGGCGTGCCCGCCTCCGCGGTGACGGCCACCGGGGCCGAGGAGACCCCGGTCGGGGCGCGGAACTCGCCGAACACCTCGCGCAGTGCGTTTGCCCACTCGCCGGTGGTGACACCGGCGCGGGCGCACTCCAGGGTGGCCTCCATCAGGTTCTCGGTCCCGGCCGCGGCCTGCTTCAGCCGGTCCAGGGACTGCATCACCGTCGGGAAGACGAACGGGTCGCCGTTCCCCTGCCGGTCCGATGACTCCTGACGCTCCTCGCGCCAGCGGCCGATCCGCTCCACGGTCAGCGCCTCGACGGCCGGGTCGACCGTCATGATGGCGCCGTCCAGGTCGGCGGTGAGCGGGTTCGGCTCGGTCTGCTCGAAGCAGTTGACGCCGACGATCTTGTCCTCGCCGGCCTCGATCCGGGCCCGCCGCTCGGCGTGCGAGGAGACGAGCTGGGACTTCAGGTACCCGGACTCGACGGCGGCCATCGCGCCGCCCATCTCCTGGATCCGGTCGATCTCGGCCAGGCAGTCGGCGACCAGGGAGTCGACTTTGGCCTCGATGACGTGGGATCCGGCGAAGATGTCCTCGTACTCCAGCAGGTCGCTCTCGTGCGCCAGAACCTGCTGGATACGCAGCGACCACTGCTGGTCCCAGGGCCGGGGCAGGCCCAGCGCCTCGTTCCAGGCGGGCAGCTGCACGGCGCGGGCGCGGGCGTCCTTGGAGAGGGTGACCGCCAGCATCTCCAGCACGATGCGCTGGACGTTGTTCTCCGGCTGAGCCTCGGTCAGGCCCAGGGAGTTGACCTGGACGCCGTAGCGGAAGCGACGCTGCTTCTCGTTCTCGATGCCGTAGCGCTCGCGGGTGACCTTGTCCCAGATGCGGCCGAAGGCGCGCATCTTGCACATCTCCTCGACGAAGCGGACGCCCGCGTTCACGAAGAACGAGATACGGGCGACCACCTCGCCGAAACGATCCTCCGGGACCTGGCCCGAGTCGCGCACCGAGTCCAGCACGGCGATCGCGGTCGACATCGCGTACGAGATCTCCTGGACCGGGGTGGCCCCGGCCTCCTGGAGGTGGTACGAGCAGATGTTGATCGGGTTCCACTTCGGGATGTGGTTGACCGTGTACGCGATCATGTCCGTCGTCAGGCGGAGCGAGGGCCCGGGCGGGAAGACGTGCGTCCCGCGCGAGAGGTACTCCTTGACGATGTCGTTCTGGGTGGTGCCCTGGAGCAGGGCGATGTCCGCGCCCTGCTCCTCGGCGGCCACCTGGTAGAGCGCCAGCAGCCACATGGCGGTGGCGTTGATCGTCATCGAGGTGTTCATCTGCTCCAGGGGGATGTTCTGGAACAGCCGCCGCATGTCGCCCAGATGGGAGACCGGGACCCCGACCCGGCCCACCTCGCCGCGGGCGAGGATGTGGTCGGGGTCGTAGCCGGTCTGCGTCGGAAGGTCGAACGCGACCGACAGGCCGGTCTGGCCCTTGGCGAGGTTGCGGCGGTACAGCTCGTTGGACGCCTCGGCCGTGGAGTGGCCGGCGTACGTCCGCATGAGCCACGGACGGTCTTTCTGGCGCTCTGTCATCTCAGGCTGTCCCTTTGGCCCTTGAACGGTCTCAGATGTTCCGGAAACGGTTGATCGCCTCGAGGTGCGTCGCGCGCATCTCGTGGTCGCGGACACCGAGGCCCTCCTCGGGGGCGAGGGCGAGCACGCCGACCTTGCCCTGGTGGAGGTTGCGGTGGACGTCGTACGCGGCCTGGCCCGTCTCCTCGAGGGAGTAGACCTTGGACAGCGTGGGGTGGATCTTGCCCTTGGCCACCAGGCGGTTGGCCTCCCAGGCCTCGCGGTAGTTGGCGAAGTGCGAGCCGACGATCCGCTTGAGCGACATCCACAGGTAGCGGTTGTCGTACTCGTGGTTGTAGCCCGAGGTCGAGGCACAGGTGACGATGGTGCCGCCCTTGCGGGTGACGTACACGGAGGCGCCGAAGGTCTCGCGGCCCGGGTGCTCGAAGACGATGTCCACGTCCTCGCCGCCGGTCAGCTCGCGGATGCGCTTGCCGAAGCGCTTCCACTCCTTCGGGTCCTGGGTGTGCTCGTCCTTCCAGAACTTGTAGCCCTCGGCGCTGCGGTCGATGATCGCGGTCGCGCCCATCGCGCGGCAGATGTCCGCCTTCTGCGCGCTGGAGACGACGCAGATCGGGTTGGCGCCGCCGGCCAGCGCGAACTGGGTGGCGTACGAGCCGAGTCCGCCGCTGGCGCCCCAGATCAGGACGTTGTCGCCCTGCTTCATGCCGGCGCCGTTGCGGGAGACCAGCTGGCGGTAGGCGGTGGAGTTGACCAGGCCGGGGGAGGCGGCCTCCTCCCAGCTGAGGTGGCCGGGCTTGGGCATCAGCTGGTTGGACTTGACGAGTGCGATCTCGGCGAGACCGCCGAAGTTCGTCTCGAAGCCCCAGATGCGCTGTTCGGGGTCGAGCATCGTGTCGTTGTGGCCGTCCGAGGACTCCAGCTCGACCGAGAGGCAGTGCGCGACGACCTCGTCGCCCGGCTTCCAGGCGTTGACGCCGGGGCCGGTGCGCAGCACGACGCCCGCGAGGTCCGAGCCGATGACGTGGTACGGGAGGTCGTGGCGCTTGGTGAGCTCCGACAGGCGCCCGTAGCGCTCCAGGAAGCTGAAGGTGGACACCGGCTCGAAGATCGAGGTCCACACGGAGTTGTAGTTGACCGACGAGGCCATGACGGCCACCAGGGCCTCGCCCGGGCCGAGCTCCGGCACGGGCACCTGGTCGAGGTGCAGGGACTTGCGCGGGTCCTTCTCGCGGGTGGTGAGCCCTGCGAACATCTCCGCCTCGTCCTTGTGCACGGTGATCGCGCGGTACGAGTCGGGGAGCGGCAGGGCCGCGAAGTCGGCGGCCGTAGCGGCCTGCGACTGGATCGCGTCCAGGATGTCCTTCACGGTGTTGCCTCCGGCGGAGCGCTGATGAGGGTGCGCTGAGGGATACGCAGGTGCGTGGTACGGGTGTGGTGTGGTGCTGCGGTGCTGCGAGATGCCGTCGGTCCGGTGAGGGTCCCCCCGGCCGAAGGCTGGGGGAGAGCTGTGGTGCTGGCGACGCCCGTGGTGAGGCGTGCGGTGCCTGGTGACGCAGGCATCCGGGGCGCGGTTCGTGCCGAGTGGGCGTGGACCGCGGGGACATCCGGACGAGATTCAACGTATGGCACCCCGTGTCACCCGGCAAGGCACCGCGTGCCAAAACTTTCTCTCATTTGCCTATTGACCTGCGCAGATGAGCGATGATCGATCAGAGTTACCCGTGAGTAGGGGCAAGTCGGACAAACAAAAGCGGCCGCCCCCGGAAGGGGGGCGGCCACTGTGATGTGTGTGACTCGACGGGTGGGACTACTGCTTGTTCCTCAGTGCTTCCTCGATGGTCCGCATGACCTCGTCGAGCGGGGCGTCCGTACGGGCCACCGCCACCAGCACCTCGCCCTGCGTGCGGACCGCCGCCGGCGCGTCCGGGGCCGGCGCCGTGCTCAGGGTCCGGCCCGCGCCGATCCCCGTACCGAAGGTCTTCCGCACGATCGAGAAGGCATGGTCCAGCTGCGCCTCCACGTCCCCCTGGCCGCCCGCCCGCAGCCAGCGCCGCAGCACGTGGTTGTGGGCCGTGACGACCGCCGAGGCGGCCACCTCGGCCAGCAGCGGGTCGTCGTTGCCGTCGTGGTGGTCGGTCTCGTCGAAGTGGGCCAGCAGATAGCGGGTGAACAGCCGCTCGTACCGGGCCACCGAGGCGATCTCCCGCTCCCGCAGCGCCGGCACCTCGCGGGTCAGCCGGTAGCGCT
Organism: Streptomyces sp. NPDC051364; assembly: GCF_040682115.1. NCBI lineage: Bacteria > Bacillati > Actinomycetota > Actinomycetes > Kitasatosporales > Streptomycetaceae > Streptomyces > Streptomyces sp. NPDC051364. The sequence continues at coordinate 220,886 of NZ_JBFBAH010000002.1, forward strand.
CCACCGACACCGCCGGCGAGGCGGCGTACATCTTCATGACTTCCTTGATCCCGCGGCACACCGTGTCGAGCGGGTGCTCGTGCGCCGGGGCCACGTCCAGCACCGCCTCGGCCCTGGTCAGGGTGTCGTCGTGGTCCGGGAAGATCGCCTCTTCCTTGGAGCGGAAGTGCCGGAAGAAGGTCCGGCGCGCCACCCCCGCCGTCGCCGCGATCTCGTCGACCGTCGTCGCCTCGTACCCCTTGGTCGCGAACAGCTCCATCGCGGCGGCGGCGAGCTCACGGCGCATCTTGAGCCGCTGCGCGGCCGCCTTGGTGCCGGCCGTGCTCTCCGGGCTGTCGGAGGCCGTGGCGGCGCGGGGCGAGGTCTTGGCGGGCTGGGACATGGATCGAAAGTACTTCATTTGCGCAGGGGAGCGCGCCTGAGGGGGGTGGGACGGGGGTGGATGCGGGGGAGAGCCCGCACTGGGCTCGGAAGGTATGGCCTGCCGTGAGGGTCCGGCAGACCCGAGCAGCCCTCCCCACGCATCCGGCTCTTGGGGCACCTGGCCAGGGCGCTGCTTACCGGCGGGCGTACTCACGGAATCCGCGGCCGGTCTTCCGGCCCAGGCAGCCCGCCGCCACCAGGTGCTCCAGCAGCGGGGACGGGGCCAGTCCCGGGTCGCGGAACTCCTTGTGGAGGACCTTCTCGATCGCCAGCGAGACGTCCAGACCGACGACGTCGAGGAGCTCGAACGGCCCCATCGGGTAGCCGCCGCCCAGCTTCATGGCGGCGTCGATGTCGTCGAGGCTGGCGTAGTGCTGCTCGACCATCTTGACGGCGTTGTTCAAGTACGGGAACAGCAGCGCGTTCACGATGAAGCCGGCCCGGTCCCCGCAGTCCACCGGGTGCTTGCGCACCTTCGTGCAGATCTCGCGGACCGTGGCGTGCACGTCGTCGGAGGTCAGGACGGTCCGGACCACCTCGACCAGCTTCATCGCCGGCGCCGGGTTGAAGAAGTGCATGCCGATCACGTCCTGCGGACGCGAGGTCACGCGGGCGACCGCGATCACCGGCAGCGAGGAGGTGGTGGTGGCCAGCACCGCGCCCGGCTTGCAGACCTTGTCCAAGGCCGCGAACAGCTCCTGCTTGACCGCCAGGTCCTCCGCGACGGCCTCCACGGCCAGGTCCACGTCGGCGAACGCGTCCAGCGACCCGGCCGGGGTGATCAGGGCCAGTGTCTGCGCGGCGCCCTCCTCGGTCAGCCGGCCCTTGGACACCGCACGGCCCAAGGACTTGCCGATCGCGGCCTTCGCGGCGTCCGCCTTCTCCTGGCTGCGGGCGGCGAGCACCACCGCGAAGCCGGCCTGCGCGAAGACCTGCGCGATACCGCTCGCCATGGTGCCGGAGCCGGCCACGCCGACCGAGCCGACCGGACGGCCCTCGCCGAGCCGGGCCCCGTCCAGCGGGGTCTGCGCGTCGCGGACGATCGTGGAGCTGCCCGGCTCCTCGTACGTGTAGAAGCCGCGCCCGGACTTCTGCCCGGTCAGGCCGGCCTCGGCAAGGTGGCCCAGGATCGGGGCCGGAGCGTGCAGCCGGTCGCCGGAGGAGGAGTACATGGCCTCCAGGACGGTCCGGGCGGTGTCCACGCCGATCAGGTCGAGCAGCGCGAGCGGGCCCATGGGCAGGCCGCAGCCGAGCCGCATCGCCGCGTCGATGTCCTCGCGGGAGGCGTACTTCGACTCGTACATCGCGGCGGCCTGGTTGAGGTAGCCGAAGAGCAGGCCGTCCGCGACGAAGCCGGGGCGGTCGCCGACCGAGACGGGCTCCTTGCCGAGCTCGCGGGCCAGCACGGTGACCGCCTCGACGGCCGTCGGGGCGGTGAGGACGCTGGAGACGACCTCGACCAGCTTCATCGCCGGGGCCGGGTTGAAGAAGTGCAGGCCGAGGACGCGCTCGGGACGCTGCGACTCGGCGGCGAGCCGGGTCACCGACAGGGCGTTGGTACCGGTCGCCAGGATCGTGCCGGGCCGGACGATCGCGTCGAGCTCGCGGAAGAGGCGCTGCTTGACCTCGTAGCTCTCCGGGACGACCTCGATGACGAGATCGGCGTCGGCCGCGGCGGTCAGCTCGGTGAAGGTGCGGAAGCGGGCCAGCACGCCCTCCCGCTCCTGCTCGGTGAGGCGCTCGCGGGTCACCGAACGGGCCGTGGCGGCCGCGAGGGAGGCGGTGGCCCGGCGGGTGGCGGTGTCGCTGATGTCGATGCCGATGACCTCGCGGCCGGCCCGGGCGAGGACCTCGGCGATGCCGGTGCCCATCGTGCCGAGGCCGACGACGGCGATGGTCTGGAGGGTGGACTGACTGGACGTGGACGGAAGGTCCATCGCGGGACTCCAGTGGAAGAGGGTGACGACTGAGGGCGGCGCGCGGCGCACGACGCGCGGCAGAGATCCCGGCCCCGAGGAAGGGCGGGGCGCAGAGAGCGGCGGACCCTGTCCCGGGGCCACGCCGTACACGAGAAGCACTCGAGGCAGCCGAGGCACACGAGGTACGTGATGTACCCGGGATGCCTGACGTGCCTGAGGTACCGAACATGAGGTACCGAACCGACTGGTACGGGGCGGCTGCGTCACCAGGCCGGCCTCGTACGTTGAAGGGAGCGTAACCCGCCGGTAACTGGCGCGCCAGAGCGCGGAGATGTGACCTGTACCGCCCAAATGTACCGATCATCGATCATCGATCACCCATCTGCGGAAACCCGCCGCGGCGGCGCCCTCACCCCCCTAGGGTGGCCGGGTGAACGACGTGCTGGAGCGCCTGCGAACGGAATCCGGGCAGTCCCCTCCGTACGAGGAACTGCTCGCGGCGGACCCCGACGCGCTGGCGGCCTCCCTGACCTCCGCCGGGCTGCCGCTGTGGGCCCGCGAGCTGGCCGCCTACCGCCTCGGCCTGGCCGGGGACCGGCGGGCCTTCGAGCCGCTGGTGCTGCTGCTCAACCACCGGGATCCGCCGCGCTGCGCGGCCGCCGCGGAGGCGCTCGCCGTACTGGGGGACCCGCGTACCGCCCGCGCGGCGGCCGCCCTCGCCACCAACACCCTGCGCACGGCCTACGCCCTCCAGCCCGTACGGCTGCTCACGGCCCTGCGCGCCCCCGAGTCGGCGCCGGTCCTGATGGCCACCCTGGCCCGCCTGCTGTCCCCGCACGACCCCTACTGGCGGGTGGCCCTGGCCTGTGTCGAGGGACTCGGCGCCCTCGCCGACCCCCGGTCCCGAGAGGTGCTGACCCGGGCCCAGTCCCATCCGCGCCTCGCGGTGGCGGCGACGGCCGCGCTGCGCGCGCTCGGCTGACATGATCGCTCGCATGAGCGAACGCGACGACAGCCACATCACCCGCCTGGCCGCGCCGGAGGGCGTCCACCCCGGTACGGGCTACAGCCATGTGGCCTGGGGCACCGGGCGGTTCATCGCCGTCTCCGGCCAGTGTGCCTTCGACGAGCAGGGCGAGGTAGTCGGCGCGGGCGACGCCTCCGCGCAGGCCCGCCAGGTGTTCGAGAACCTGCGGCGCTGCCTGGCAGCGGCCGGGGCGACCTTCGACGACGTCGTGAAGCTGACCTACTTCGTCACGGACGTCGCGCACCTCCCGGCGGTACGCGAGGCACGCGACGCGGTCATCCCCGGCGACCGGCAGCCGGCCTCCTCGGCCGTCCAGGTCGCCGCCCTCTTCCGGCCCGAACTCCTGCTGGAGGTGGAGGCCTTCGCGGTGCTGCCGATGCCTGCGGAGCGGTAGGCCGGGTCAGCGGGCCGAGGACGGTTCGCCCTGCGCGGGGACGGCGGCGGGCCCGCGGCCCGCACCGCCCGGCTGCCGGGGCACCAGGATCACATCGGGCCCGGCCGCGGCCGTGGCCGTCGTGGCCGTCGTGGCCGGCGCGGCCTGCGTGGACGGCCGGTGGCGCTCCGCCGCCTGCTGGACCCGCCGGCCGAGACGCTGCGCCGGCAGCTCGACGAGGCGGTACATCACATGGCTCGCGGCCAGCAGTACGGCGAGGAAGATCCCCGTCCAGGCGAACTTCCCGAGCGTCGACGAGGGCATCGGCGGAACCCCGAGCAGCGGCCCGAGGGTACGCAGCAGCGGGAAGTGCAGCAGGTACAGCGAGAAGCTGATGGCGCCGAGCCAGGTCAGCACCTTCGGGAAGCGCCGGTTCCGCAGGAGGAAACCGAGGCCGAACAGGGCCCAGGCCGCCAGGTAGGAGATCGAGAAGGCCTTCCAGCCCGAGGTCCACGTGTGCTCCTGGACCCCGTTCCGGTTGTACAGCCACCCGGCGAGCACGCCCGCGGCGACCACGAACCCGCAAGCGAGCAGGGCCGGGGCCCGGCGGAGCTGGCCGTGCTGCGCACGGTAGACCGCGGTGCCGGCGAACATCGTCGCGGGGATCAGCAAGGTCTCGAACGCCACCGCCCGGCTGTTCAGCGTGAGCAGCACCAGGCCGAGTCCGCCGAGCAGCACGGCGCCCGCCCCGGTCAGCTTCCGGTTGCCGCTGAGCACACCCCAGAAGCCCAGCAGGAAGACCGGGGTGACGATCAGCAGGAGCAGCCGGACCGAGCCGAGCTCCGTCAGCAGCAGCTGCGGGGCCAGGGCCGTGCCGATCGCCAGCGCGGCGCCGGCGAAGGCCACCGCGATCACTCCGCTGTGCCGGTGCAGGCCACGGGTGAACAGGGCGGTGACGAAGAAGTAGAAGACCATCTCGTAGCAGAGGGTCCAGGTGACGTTCATGCCGTTGCGGACGCCGAGAAGGTCCTGGAGCATCAGGCCGTTCGCGATCAGCGAGGCCAGGTTGTCACCGGTGCGCAGCAGCGAGGTCGAGCCGTCCCCGGGCGGCAGCATCACGATCGAGGCGGCCAGCGCGACGATGAGCGCCGGGTAGATCCGGAAGATCCGGCCGATCCAGAAGGCCCGGACATCGCCCCGGCGCTCCAGCGAGGCCGGGATGATGTAGCCGCTGACGATGAAGAAGAGCATGACCCCGAACACACCGAGGTCGAAGTTCTGCCGGACCAGCCCGCCGAACGGCAGCATCCGCAGCACGCCGAAGTGGTGCAGGGCCACGACCAGGGCGGCGAAGCCGCGCAGCGCGTCCAGCCAGCCGAGCCGCGCACCGGTGGCTGCCGGGGCCTCGGCGGTCTTCCGCCGAGCGAGGAGGGGTATGTGCTGCTTCACCGCAGGGACCCTAGCTCATACCCGGCCGGCCCGCTCCTGTTCACCGCAGCGTCGGGGACGGGCCGGGCGGAGCCGGTACGAGTGGCACTGATTCGGGACGAACTCGGGCGAACCGGCTGGCCGGCGAACCGGCCGGCCCGCGAACCGGCGAACGGCGAACCGGCCGGCCCGCGAGCCGCGCACCGCCCCTAGCCGCGGAAGCCCAGCAGGCCGTGCAGCGCCGCGCCGCCCGCCGACGGGGGCACCGCGCGGGTGGCCGCGGTCGGCTTCGGGGCCGCCTGGGAGGGGCAGGTCGCATCCGAGGCCCCGCCCGTCCGCAGGTACGCCGCCACCTTCTCGTCCAGGCACTTGTTGCCGCTGAGCGCGACCCCGTGGTTGCCGCCGCCCTCCTCGACCACCAGCGCCGAGCCCTTCAGCTTCCCCTTCATGCTCAGCGCCCCCTCGAACGGAGTCGCCGCATCGTCCGTCGCCTGGAGGAGCAGGGCCGGCGGGAGATCGGCGTTGGTCACGTCCGGCGCCGCCAGCGGCTCCGTCTGCCAGAACGCGCACGGGGCGTTGTACCAGGCGTTGTTCCAGGTCATGAACGGCGCCTTCGCATGGGTGCGCCACATGTCCGTGCGCCACTGGTTCCAGTCCGTCGGCCAGGCCGAGTCGCGGCACTGCACCGCCGTGTACACGCTGTAGCTGTTGCCCGCGGACGGCTCCACCGCCCCGAACCGTTCGTACGCCGTCACCAGCGGCTTCGGGTCCCCGGTCACCGCGTACGCCGAGAAGGCCTCGGCGAGGACCGGCCAGTAGCCGTTGTAGTAGCCGCCCGGCATGTAGGTGTCCTCCAGCTCCGACGGGCCCACCTTGCCGCCCGCCGGTGTCGTACGCAGGGCGTCCCGCATCGCGTACCAGCGCTCCTCGACCCCCGCCGGGTCGGTGCCGAGCTTGTACTTCTCGTCGTACTGGGCCACCCAGGCCAGGAAGGCCTTGTGGCGGGCGTCGAAGGCCTGGTCCTGCGCGAGGTTGTCCTCGTACCAGACCCCGCCCGGGTCGACCACGGAGTCCAGGACGAGGCGGTGCACGCGGTCCGGGTGGAGTTTGGCGTACACCGCGCCCAGGTAGGTCCCGTACGAGTAGCCGAAGTAGCTGACCTTCGCCGCGCCGAGGGCGCTGCGCAGCACCTCGATGTCGCGGGCGGCCGAGACGGTGCCGATGTAGGGGAGCACGTCCGCGTGCTTGGTCTGGCAGGACTCGGCGAAGGACTTCACCCGCTCCAGGTTGGCCTGCTCGGTCTGCAGGTCGCGCGGGACGGAGTCCGGACGTACGGGGGTGAAGTGGCCGGGCCCGCAGTCGAGGGTGGGCTCGCTCTTGCCGACGCCCCGCGGGTCGAAGCCGATCACGTCGTACTGGGCGGCGACGTCCTTGGGCAGCGCGGAGGCGATGAACCCGGCCAGCGCCCGGCCGCTGCCGCCGGGGCCGCCGGGGTTGACCAGCAGCGGGCCCTGGGACGTGCGGGCGGTGTGCGGGACCCGGGTCAGGGCCAGGGAGATCTGGCGGCCCGCGGGCCGGTCGTGGTCCAGCGGGACCTTGAGGGAGGCGCACTGCAGCGTCGGGTAGCGCTGGGTCGCACAGCCGGTCCAGCGGAGCGCGGCGGGCGCGGCGGCGGCCCGGGCCGGCGCCGCTGCCGTCGGCGTGGCGCCGGCCGGGCTCGTGACGACGGCGGCCACCGTCGCGGTGGCGATGGAGAGCAGGACGGCGGCGCGCTTCTTGAAGGGGCCGCGCTTCTTCGCGGGGTGCAGCATGGGGCCTCCCAGCCGAGGGTTCTGGGCGGAATCGTCCCGGAAACCGTGCCTGGAAGGCGGGATTGGGCTGCTGATTGGCCCGATGTGATGAGCTTTCAGGGGCCGTACGAGGTCACAGGAGGCTGAGCTGGGTGGGGCCGGCGGGCGCGGGCTCGGCCGGGGCTTCGGGGACGGCGATCCTGCGGGCCGCGGCCTGCCGGGAGGGGCCGATGCCGAATTCCGCCGCGAGCTCGTGGACTTGCCGGGTTATCTGCCGCCGGTGCCAGGTGGGCGCGTACGAGCGGCCGGCGTACATCCGCTCGTACCGCTCGACCAGGTGGGGATGGCGGGCCCGCAGCCACGCCGTGAACCACTCGCGGGCGCCCGGCCGCAGATGGAGTACCAGGGGTGTCACCGAGGTCGCCCCGGACTCGGCGACGGCCCGCACCGTGGCCCGCAGCTGCTCGGGGGAGTCCCCGAGGAAGGGGATCACCGGGGCCATCAGCACCCCGCACTCGATCCCCGGCGTCGGTCAGGGCCCGTACGGCGGCCAGCCGGGCGGCGGGGGAGGGCGTGCCGGGTTCGACGGTCCGCCACAGGGCGGTGTCGGTGAAGCCGACGGATACGGAGATGCCTACTCGCCGGCCTGACGACGACGCCCCCCGCCCACGGTCCTCGGGGGCCGTGGGCCTACGTCGGCGGGCGCATGCGGAAGTTGTACGACGGGGGGAGCGGGCGGTCCGTCATGCGGGTCCAGACCTCCGAGAGGATCTCGTCGCCCTCGCGGAGGTCGGGCAGTTCGAAGCCCTCCTCGAACACCCGGCGGGCCGCGCCCACATGGCCCTCCGCCGCCAGCAGCCGGGCGGCCAGCAGGCGGAACCGGCCCTCCTCGCGGAGCGCCGGCCGCAGCCGGTCCCACACCGCCCGCGCCGCCGGCAGGCGACCCGCTGCCAGCAGCGCCGTCATCGCCTCCCGCCCCAGCGCGGACTCCGCGGCCGTCCACGGCTCGCCGCCCCGGCTCTCCTCGGTCAGGTCCTCGAAGGCCTCGGCGAACCGCTGCGCGGCCCGCGCCGGGTCGCCGGCCAGCGCGTCCGCCACCGCCAGGCAGCGCAGCAGCGGCCACCGCGAGGGCGCCAGCGCCAGGCCGCGCTCCCAGCTGCGCACCGCCTGGGCCACATCGCCCGCATGCCACTGGGCCACGCCCAGGTGGTATTCGGTCAGCGGATCCGCCGGGGCCGTCTCCAGCATGTCCCGCCAGTGCGGGGCCACCAGGCTGGGCCCCGGCGGCGCCACCCGCCGCGGGGCGGGGAAGACCCCGGTACGCCACAGCTCCAGCCAGGGCGCCTGCGCCTCGCCGAGCCCCGCCCCCTCGAAGGGGGTGCCGGGCAGCTTGTGCCCGCCGCACAGCACCTCCAGCGCGCCCCACCCCGAGCCCGTGGCCAGCCGCTCCCCGGGCTCCGTGTCGGCTGACCCGCGCCACGCCTCGTACGCCTCCTCGACGCGCTCCCGGGGCAGGGCCGCAGCCAGGGCCGTCTCCGCGGCGGACCGGGCCGACGCCCAGTCGGGGCCGTGCACCGACGCCATGTCCGCGGCCAGGGGCCCGTACGCCTCCAGCCAGCTGAACTCCGCCCCGGCCTCGAGCCGTACGTGCTCCAGCTGGGTCCGGGCGAGGCCGGCCTGGATCTCGGCGTAGCCGCCGGTGCCGGGCTCGGTCAGCCACTCCTGCCAGCGCCGGCCGCCCTCCCCCGCGCCCCAGACGAACAGCTTGCGCCCGCGCAGCCGGGCCGTGGACGTCTGGACGAGCCCGTGCCCCTCCGCATCCAGCGAGGCGATCCAGGGCCGGGCCCCGGCCGGGACCTCGTAGAAGAAGTCGGCCGGGTACGTGCTGCGCAGCGGGTACGTGCGGTCCTCGCCCTCCCACTGCGGTACGGGGATCCGCCGCAGGGCCCGCTCGTACCCGAAGTGCCAGGCCTCGTCGGCGGGGGCGAGCACCCGTGTGCCGGGGTCCTCCGGGACGGCGATGTTGGACCACCAGTAGACGGGGGCGGACCGCTCGTGCGGGTTGCGGATGCGGACGCCGACGTACAGGAACTCCGAGTCCTCCGGCAGCCACAGGTCCACCTGGAACGGGAGGTCGCGCAGCCGCTCCCACTCCCACAGCCGGACCATCACGCCCCCATCGGGCGCCGGTACGAGCGCGGCGTGCAGCGGGGCGCAGGAGAGGGTGGTGTGGCCGCTGGCGCCGATGTTCCACTCGATGCCGCCCGAGAACCAGGCGCCGTTGAGGGCGAAGTTGGCGGGCTGGAACACCGGGTTGCGGTACAGCAGTTCACGGCCGGTGGGCACGTGCACGAGGGAGTGGACCCGGCCGCCGAGTCCGGGCAGCACGGTGACCCTCAGGTGTGCGTTCTCGATGACGACAGCCTCGAACTCGCGCTCCTGCCTGCGCCGTTGGTACCCGTCCAGCAGGCGTACGGGCAGCAGCGAGCGCAGCGGCTCGTACCCGATCTGCCGGGCCATGTCGCGCGGCAGCCCCTCGCGCCTGGGGGCACCTCCCAGCGGTGGCTGGGGGAGCTCGTCCAGTGCGTGCGCGTCGGCGGGGGCGCGCAGGACGGGCAGCGGGTTCTCGGGCCCCAAGGGGGCTGCGGGCAGGGTCAGTACGGCGCGGCGGACGGTGGTGGCCATGCAGGAAATGGAACACGCCACGGCGGCCGGTGCACAGGGGTTCCGCGGATCACCACCGGTCAGGATTACGCAAAGCCCTGGCCGGAGCGCTACCCCGAACGACCCGGGCAACCCGGCCACCCCGAACGCCCCCGCCTACGCGAACGCCCCCGCGACCAGGTCGGCGAGCAGCTCCCCGGCCCGCAGCTCCGGGTCCAGGTCCGGGTCGTAGATCGTGACGTTGAGCCCGACGCACCGCGGGGAGCCCACCAACACGGCGAGCAGTTCGGACAGTTCGCCGGGGAGCAGTCCGCCCGGGTCGGGGCTGTCGACGGCGGGCATCACGGCCGGGTCCAGCACATCGGCGTCCAGGTGGACCCAGAACCCGTCGGTGTCCGGCCGATGCAGTCCGTCCAGCGCGGCGCGCGCCACCGGGACGGCGCCGCGGGCCCGGATGTCCCCGACGGTGGCCGCGGAGATTCCCGCCGCGCGCAGCTCCGGCAGGTCCCCGTCGCCGTCGCGCAGTCCGAAGAGCCGTACGTCCTCGTCCCGGAGGTAGGGGCCGAGCCCGTCGAGGTCGGCCAGGTCGGCCTGGCCGCGGCCGGTGGCGAGCGCGAGTTCCTCCCCGGCGGCTGCCCCGACGGGCCCGTTGACGGCCTCGTTGCCGGGGTGGCGGAAGTCGGCGGAGCCGTCGATCGCGGCCAGTCCGTACCGCCCGAGGCGGCGCATGGCGAGGGAGGCGCCGAGCTGGATCGAGCAGTCCCCGCCGAGGACGACAGGGAACTCCCCGGCCGCCAGGTGCGCCCCGATGCGGTCGGCGAGGGCGAGCGTGTACGTGGCGAGGGGGCCGGAGTGGAACACCCCGTCGCCCTCCTTCCAGCTGCCGCGGTCGTAGCGCGGCGGCACCACGACCCCGCCCTCGCGGGCGCCGAGCCGGCTCAGCAGGCCCTGGTCGCGCAGGGCGCCCGCCAGTTTGTAGACACCGGGGACGGTGCCGGGCGCGGACGGGCGCAGGCCCAGGTTGGACGGGGCGTCGATGAGCACCAGGCTTCGCATGCCTTCATCCTGCGCGATCGGCGCCCGCGGGACCAAACATCTCGGCGGTGACCGCCCAGCGCTCGTGATCGCGCCAGGCCCCCTCGACGAAGAGGAAGTCCGGCGAGAACCCCTCCAGCCGGAACCCGGCCCCGCGCACCAGCGCGAGAGAGGCGGCGTTGCCCGGCTGGATGTTGGCCTCCAGCCGGTGCAGTCCCAGGCCGCCCTCGTCCTCGGGGGTGAAGGCGTACCCCACGACCAGCCCCAGCGCCTCCCGGAACAGCCCGCGCCCGGCGGCATGCGCGAACGCGCCGTAGCCGAGCGCCCCGCAGTCGAAGGCGCCGCGGACGATGTTGTTGACGTTGACGAACCCGGCGATGGCCCCGGTCTCGCGCTCGCAGACCAGGAACCCTGCCCGGCTCCCGCCCTCGATCAGGCGCGTCGCGTACGGCTCGTACTCCTCGATCGTCGCGGGCGGGGACAGCCACGGGCGGTGGAGGTCCCGGCTCTCGTGCACGCGTGCGGTGAACTCGGGGCCGTCGGCGAGCCGGAACGGCCGCAGGCCGACGTGCTCCCCCTCGCGGAGGTACGTGGAATATGACATCCGCCCAGGCTATGAGGTGTGGCAGGATCCCCGACGTGATCGCCGACCTGGACACCGAAGAACTGCTGCGCGCGGCGGTACACAACAACGCCGAGTGGTGCGCGGCGGTCAGCGGCGGCGGCTCGTTCGCGGCCGACGCGTGGACCAGTGCGCGCCGCACCCCTCCGTACTACCCCGACGGCGTGACCCTGACCCGCGAGGCCTCGGCGGACGCGCTGCTGGCCGGGATGGACACCGGCTCCCCCGGCTGCTCGGTCAAGGACAGCTTCGCCGTGCTCGACCTGGCCCCGGCGGGCTTCGAGGTCCTGTTCGCAGCGCAGTGGATCCACCGCCCGGCGCAGGCCCTGGCTCCAGTCACGGCCGCTGCTGCCACATCCCCACTGACCTGGTCCCGTGTCACCGGCGCCAGGGAGCTGGCCGCCTGGGAGGCGGCGTGGGACGGCGGGGAGAGCACCGGCCTGTTCCACCCGGGCCTGCTCACCGAGGAGATCGCCTTCTTCGCCGGCCGCTCCGCCGACGGCCGTATCGTCGCCGGGGCCGCGGCCAACCGGACGGGCCGGGTCGTGGGCCTCTCCAACGTGTTCACCGCGGACGGAACCCCGGACGACGAGGCCTGGACGGGCGCCCTCACCGCGGTCGCGAACCTCTGGCCCGGCCTCCCGGTCGTCGGCTACGAGGCCGGGGACGACCTCGACACCGCCGTCCGCCACGGCTTCGCCCCACTGGGCCCGCTCCGCGTCTGGCGGCACACCGCCTAGTGCGGCACCAAGCGGCCTCGGGGAAGTGGGGTACGCCCCCGCGCCGCCCGGCACGGCGCCTCGCCGCGTTGTCGCAGCACCCTGGTACGTCCAGTAAAGGCGTGCCGCTCCGCCTTGCGATGCACCGCACCGGCCGACGCGAAAACGAAACCCCACTTCACCAAGGCCGCTCAGAAGGGTCTCGGCGCCAGCACCAGCTTCGGGACGTCCGTCCGGTCGATGCCGAACACCTGGGTGTACAGGGAGAGTTCGGCCTCCAGTGCGCGGATCATGGTGTCCGCCCGCCGGAAGCCGTGGCCCTCGCCCTCGAAGGCGACGTACGCGTGCGGGACCGGGCGGCCCCGGAGCGCGGTCAGGAAGCGCTCCGCCTGGGCCGGCGGGCAGACCGGGTCGTCCAGGCCCTGGAGCAGTACGAAGGGTGCGGTGATCCGGCCGGCGCGGGCCACCGGTGAGCGTTCGCGGCAGCGTACGGCCAGGGTCTGCGGGGGTCCGGCCAGGCCGTCGATGTACCGGGACTCCAGGTCGTGGGTCTCCTCGGCGAAGCCCAGCAGGTCCAGCACGGGGTAGATGAACGTCCCGCAGGCGTACAGGTCGGTGGCGGCCAGCGAGGCCGCCGCCGTCCAGCCGCCCGCGCTGGCGCCCCGGATGGCGAGCCGGTCCGGGTCCGCGGTGCCCTCGGTGGCCAGCGCCCGGGCCACCGCCGCGCAGTCCTCCACGTCGACGACGCCCCACTGCTCGCGCAGCCGCTCCCGGTAGGCGCGCCCGTAGCCGCTGGAGCCGCCGTAGTTCACCTCGGCCACACCGATGCCGCGCGAGGTGAAGTAGGCGATGTGCAGGTCGAGTACGGGCGGCATGTGGTCGGTGGGGCCGCCGTGCGCCCACACCACGTACGGGGGCAGTTCGTCGGCGGGGGCCCGGCGCGCGGGGTGGTGCGGCGGATAGACGTGGGCGTGGATCTCCCGGCCGCCCGGACCGAGGAAGGTCCGGCTCTGCGGTTCCGGGTAGTACGAGGGGTCCACCGGGTCCACCCCGGCCGCGCCGACCACCCGGGCGTGCCCGTCCCCGGTGCCGAGCTCCACCACCTCGTAGGCGCTGCGCGGGCTGGCGGCGACCCCGTACACGCGGCTGCCGTGCGCGGCGAGGGTCGGCTGCCAGGCCGTCCACGGCCCGGCGGCGTCCACCAGGTCGCCGCTCTCCGGGTCGAGGATGCCGAGCACCGAGGAGCCCTGGCCGTGCAGGACTGCGAGGAGGCCTCCGGGAAGCGGGGCGAGCCAGCTCAGCCCGGGTTTCCACAGAGGGCCGCCGAACTCCTCCTCGCGCGGGCACAGGTTGACGGCCTCGCCGGTCGCCGCATCCACCCGGTACGGATTCCACCAGCCGCTGCGGTCGCTGACGGCGAGGAGGTCCCCGCCGGGGGTCCACTCCACCTGGGCCACGGACTCCTCGGGACCACCGAGCACGGTACGGGTCCCGGTCAGCGTCCCGTCGGCCGCGACGCCGGCGAGGCGCACCTCGGTGCCGTCCCACGGCATCCTGGGGTGGTCCCACACCAGCCAGGCCGCGTGCAGCCCGTCGGGGGACAGCCGGGGTCCGGTGGTGAACCGGTGCCGGTCGTCGGTCAGTTCGCGGACGAGGGACCGGTCCTCGGCGGCCGAGCCGTCGAGCGGTACGGCGGCCAGCACCCGGCGTACGTCGGTGGGCGCCGGGCCGGTGAACTCCTCGAGTACGCACCAGACTTCACCGGCCCGCAGGACGGGGTCGGCCCAGCGCAGCCCGCCGCCGACCGCGGAGACGGGGCTGAGGGGCCGCGGGGCGGGGCCGCCGGGCGCGTCGGGCTCGTACGCGTACATCCGCTGGTCGGCGAAGTGGACGAACACCACCAGGGGCCCGCCCGCGGTCCGTTCGGTGCCCGCCCAGGGCCGGCCGCCGTACTCGGTGACGCGGCTGCGGACGTTCCACGGGGCGGGCAGCACCGAGGCCTCGGGGCCGCCGTCGGCGGGCCGGCGCACCAGGGTGCGGCGGCCGCCCTCGGCCGGCCGGGGCTCGGTCCACCACACCTCGGGGCCGACGGTGCCGAGGTACTCGGGCCGCCCGTCGAGCGAGGCGGCGACCGCCGCGCCGATGGGCGAGGGCCAGCTGCCGTAGGGCCCGGTCGGCACCGCCATCACCGGCTCCCCCTCACAGGGTCCGCAGGGCGTGGTCGAGGACGCGCACGCCGAAGTGCAGGGCGTCGACGGGGACCCGCTCGTCCACGCCGTGGAAGAGGGACCAGTAGTCGAAGCCGGGCGGCAGTTTCAGCGGGGAGAAGCCGTATCCGGTGATCCCGAGCCGGGAGAACTGCTTGGCGTCGGTGCCGCCCGCCATACAGAACGGCACCACGTGGCCGTCGGGGTCGAAGCGCTCCACGGACTCGCGCAGGATCGCGAAGGTCTGTCCGTCCACGGGGGCTTCGAGGGCCATCTCGCGGTGGTGGAACGCCCACGTGACGTCGGGGCCGGTGAGTTCGTCGAGGGTGGCGATGAACTCGGCCTCGCTGCCGGGCAGCATCCGGCCGTCCACGTAGGCGGTGGCCGTACCCGGAACGACGTTGAGCTTGTAACCGGCGCTGAGCATGGTGGGGTTGGCGCTGTTGCGTACGGTCGCCTCGACGAGGAGGCCGGCCGGGCCGAGCTTGCCGAGGACGGCGTCCAGGTCGAAGCTGCGGGCGCGGGGGTCGACCGACAGGCCCTGGAGGGCGGCGAGTTCGGTGATGCAGGCGGCGACCGTGCCGGTGAGCCGGACGGGCCAGCGGTACTCGCCGATCCGGGCCACGGCGGCGGCGAGCCGGCTGACGGCATTGGCCCGGTTGGGCTTGGAGCCGTGGCCGGTCGTGCCGTGGGCGGTCAACTTCAGCCAGGCGGTGCCACGTTCGCCGGCCGCGATCGGGTAGAGGGCCTGCCCGGGTCCGTTGTGCACGGTGAAGGCGCCCGATTCGCTCAGGCCCTCCGTACAGCCCTCGAAGAGGTGCGGGTGCTGGTCGGCGAGGAATCCCGAGCCGTCGACCGCGCGGTCCTCCTCGTCCGCGGTGTAGGCGATCACGATGTCGCGGCGCGGCCGGCAGTGTTGCCCTCTCTCGGCTGCGCGCGCCCAGGCCCGTACGACGGCCAGCACCATCGCGTCCATGTTCTTCATGTCGACGGCGCCGCGGCCCCAGACCACCCCGTCGCGGATCTCGCCGGAGAAGGGGTCCACGCTCCAGTCGGCGGCCTCGGCGGGGACCACGTCGAGGTGGCCGTGGACGAGGAGGGCCTCCGCGCCGGGGTCGGTGCCCTCGATCCGGGCCACCACGTTGGTGCGGCCGGGCGTGCGTTCGAGCAGGACCGGCTCGAGGCCGGCTGCGGCGAGCCGCTCGGCGACGTACTCGGCGGCGGGGCGCTCGCGGCAGTCGCCGCCGCCCCGGTTCGTGGTGTCGATGCGGATCAGGCCTGAGGTGAACTCGACGGCTTCGTCGAGCGCCACCCGGTCGACGGGGGACTCCGAGGCGGAGGGCTCCCCGATGGGGGTCTCCTCGGCCGGGCGCTGGGGGGTGACTGCGGGCATGTCAGCCATACTGCTCCTCCACGGCTGCCGAGACGACCGTCGTGACCGCCTTGAAGGTCCGGATCCCCTCGTACATCGTCTCGCTGGTGTACGCGACCCTGCGTTCTCCGGAGCGTTCGACGCCCGGGACGACGGTGGCGGCCATCGCCAGGTGCTCGGCGTCGAACTCCAGCTCCACGGTGTACGGCCCGCCGCGCGCGGGTTCCCGGCGTACGGCGAGGGCCGCGGCCTCCTTGGCTGCGGCCCGGATGTCGGCGGCGGTACGGGCCGGGGTGCGGCAGACGGCGGCGTAGCGGGAGACGTGGTCCTTGACGGCGACCTTCACCGCGTCCGGGGCGTAGCCGTCGGCGTCGACGCAGGTCAGGTCGTCGCCGGTGACGAGGACCACCGGCACTCCGTACTCGGCGGCGACGTGGGCGTTGAGCAGTCCCTCGCTCGCGCGGATCCCGTTCAGCCAGACCCCGGTGATGGAGTTGGCGAGGTAGGTGTGGGCGAGGACGCCCGGCGTTCCGGCGCCGGTGTGGTAGCCGACGAAGGCGATGCCGTCGACGTCGCCGTGCTGGACCCCCTCGACCATGGTGAGGGACTTGTGGCGGCCGGTGAGCATCTCGGCCCGCTCGTCGAGCTGTTCGAGCAGCAGGTTCCGCATGGACCAGTGGGCCTCGTTGATGAGGACCCGGTCGGCGCCTCCGTCGAGGAAGCCGAGTGCGGCCGCGTTCACGTCGGAGGTGAAGAGGTGGCGGCAGCGCTCCCACTCGGGCGTGCCGGGCAGGACGTCGGCGGGCCAGGTGACGCCCGTGGCGCCTTCCATGTCGGCGGAGACGAGGATCTTCATCGGGCCCCCCGGGCGGTCGGCTGCCACGGCGCGGCCGACACGGACGGAGCCGCCCACGCAGGCTTCCACCCTAGCCGCCCGGGCCCGCTCCGGCCGGGGGCCACGCCCGGGCGTCCGACCGCGGTGTCGCCGGGAGGTCACGCCCGGGCCGGGGGCTCACTTCCGCCGGGAAATCCACCCGATCCGGTGAGCCGCCCGGCACCGTTGCCGGGCAACGGCCTTGCTCAGCCCTCGACTTCGGCGGCCAGGTTGGCCAGCAGGGTGTCGTAGATCCGGCCGAGGCCCTTGGGGGCGAAGGTGCGCTCGAAGAAGCCGCCGATGCCGCCGGCGCCGTTCCAGACGGTGGTGACCACGGCCTTGGACTTGCCCTCGCCGGCCGGGGTGACGACCCAGGTGGTGACCATGGTGGAGTTGCGGTCCTTCTCCACGAGCTGGCCGTCGGTGGGCTCGGTGACCTCCAGCAGGCAGTCGCGCACGCGCTTGCTGGTGGCCTGGAGCTTCCAGTGGACGAGGGTGCCCTCGCCGTCGCCGCCCTCGCGCACCTCGTACTCGCTGAAGTGCTCGGGCAGCATCTTCGCCCGGGTCCCGGTGTAGTCCGCCAGCGCGTCGAACACGGTCTCCGCGTCAGCCGCGATGATCCGCTCCGTGGTGGCTTCGACCTGCGCCATAGCTGTTCCTCCAGCAGTTGTCTTCGCTCGTCGCGGCAAGCCAACCACCTCCGGGGCAAGGGCCCAAATCCGGGTCGGACGTGATGGCGGGGGCGGATGGGGAAACGTGTCCCCGGGGGAAGGCGGAGGGTCAGGCCCGGGCCAGGATTTCGCCGTTCAGGACCGAGAACCAGGCGTCCGGGGCCGTGCCCCAGCGGTGCCAGGCCTCGGCGACGGCGGACAGTTCGGCCGCGGTCGCGTGGCCGCCGCCCGTCGCGAGGGACGCGTACGCCGAGGCCGTCGTACGGTCCGCCCACAGGGAGGACCACCACGCGATCTCCTCGGGAGTGGCGTAGCACCAGGCCGTCGCCGACGAGGACACCTCCGTGAAGCCCGCCGCCTTCGCCCAGGACAGCAGGCGGCGCCCGGCGTCCGGTTCGCCGCCGTTCGCGCGGGCCACCCGGCGGTACAGGTCCTGCCACGCGTCCAGGCCCGGCTCCGCCGGGTACCAGGTCATCGCCGCGTAGTCCGCGTCCCGGGCGGCCACGATCCCGCCCGGCCGGCACACCCGCCGCATCTCGCGCAGCGCCTGCACCGGGTCGCCGACGTGCTGCAGCACCTGGTGGGCGTGGACCACGTCGAAGGAGTCGTCCGGGAAGTCCAGCGCGTGGACGTCCGCCGTGGCGAACGTGACCGCCCCGGCCAGGCCGCGCTCCTCCACGTACTCCGCGGCCTGCTCCAGGACGTCCTGCGCGGCGTCGACCGCGGTCACCCGGCCGCCCGGCGCGACCAGTTCCGCCAGGTCCGCCGTGATCGTGCCCGGGCCGCAGCCCACGTCCAGGACCGACATCCCCGGCCGCAGCTCGCCGATCAGGTACGCCGCCGAGTTCGCGGCGGTGCGCCAGCGGTGCGAGCGCAGAACGGATTCGTGGTGCCCGTGCGTGTAGACGGCCGTTTCCCTGGCACTCATGACCCGACTCCTCCTCGTCGTTGAAGCGTTGTGATCACCGTAGGGGATGGGTTCGGGATATAAGATATGTGTTTTGACATGTGGACACCATCCTTGCGCTGCACGGGAATCGAACAGGTCGGTGGCACGGCGATACGGGTGCGAGGACAGTGGGCTCCAGAGACGGGACCCCCTGGCAGAGGACGGTGGGAGCCATGCCGGACACGCTGCTCGAACAGCACGCCGAGGCCCTGCGGCTCTTCGGCGAGCGGGTGCGCGCCGTCGCGGACGGCCAATGGGACGCCCCGACGCCGTGTACGGAATGGACCGTGCGCGACCTGGTCAACCACGTCACCGGCGAGCAGCTCTGGATCCCGCCGATGGTCACCGACGGCCGCACCGTCGAGGAGATCGGCGACGCGTTCTCCGGCGACGTGCTCGGAGAGGACCCGGCCGGGGCCTGGGACCGCGCGGCGGCCGCGGCGCACGCCGCGTTCACCGCGGCCGGGGCGCTGGACCGCACGGTCAGGCTCTCGTACGGGCCCGCACTGGGCCGGGCGTACTGCGCGGAGCTGACCGCCGACTGCGTCGTGCACACCTGGGACCTCTCCCGGGCCGTCGGAGCCGACGACCGGCTCCCGGACGGCCTGGTCGAGTTCTCCCTCAAGGAGGTCATGCCGTACGCCGACGGGCTCGCGGCCGGCGGGATGTACGCCGCGCCGCTGGACGTGCCGGCGGGCGCGGACGCCCAGACCCGGCTGCTGGCCATGGTGGGCCGACAGGGCTGAGCCCCCGAGCCCGTGGCCCTCGGCCCCCCGGAGGGCGATAACAGGCGTACCCCTACGAATAACCGTATAAAGGGCATGGTCAAGGGCATGGCCGGTCGGCAGCACGTACGGAGTCGGCAGCACGTACGGAGTCGGCGGTATGTACGGAACGGGGAAAGGCAGGGCGGCGAGGTGTCGGGGATGCAGCGCACGGCGGAGGGCCGAGGTCCGGTCCGGTACGGGCCGCCCCCGCCCCAGCCCGGACTGCCCGTGCTGCCCGAGCTCACCGCCGTGATCGCCGCGGCCGCGGAACGGTCCGCCCCCGAACCCCCGGGCGGCGGGGAGCCCGTACGCGAGGCCGCGTGCCGGCACTGGGGGAGGCGCGGGCTCCCCACCGAGCCGGAGAACGTGGCCGCCGGGCCCGGCGCGCCCGGTCTCCTGCTGGCGCTGCTCGGCGCGTGCGGGGGCGATGTCATGCTGCCCCGGCCCTGTCCCGCCTGGTGGACGCCGCAGGTCCGGCTGCTGGGACGGCGGGCCTACCACGTGCCGACCCCGGCCGAGTGTGGCGGCATCCCGGACCCGTACGCCCTGCTGGAGACCGTACGGCGGGTGCGGGCCGAGGGCGGCGACCCGCGCGTACTGCTGCTGTCGGTGGCCGACGACCCGACGGCGACGGTGCCCCCGCCCGAAATGCTGCGCGAGGCCTGCGAGGCCGCCGGGGACGCCGGGCTGTTCGTCGTCAGCGACGAGAGCTGGCGCGACACCGTCCACCGGCCGCACGACACCCTCGTCCTGAGCCCGGCCGAGATGCTGCCCGACTCGGCCGCCGTACTCCTCGACCTGTCCGGTGCACTGCTGCCCGCCGGGTGGCCGGCCGCCGTGGTCCGCTTCCCCGGCACCCCGCGCGGCGCCTGGCTGCGGGCCCGCACTCTCGACATGCTCACCGCGACCGGCGCCCTGGTCGCGGGCCCGGTCGCCGGGGCCGCCGCGCACGCCCTCGACGAGCCCGACGCCGTCGTCGGCCGGGCCTATGCCGCGGCCGCGCTGCACGGGGTGGTCGCCGCCGCGGCCCACCGGGAGCTGCTGGCCGTCGGCGCCCTCGCCCGGCCGCCGCAGGCCGGGCGGCACCTGTACGCGGACCTGAGCCCGCTGCGCGCCGGGCTGGCGCGCCAGGGGGTCCGCGACGCCATGGAACTGGAGGACTACCTGGGAGGCCGGCTCGGCGCACCCACCCCCGGCGGGCAGCGCTTCGCGGACGACCTGGGCGCGCTGCGGGTCCGCCTGTCGACCGGCCCGCTGCTCGGCGCCACCCCGGAGGAGCGGCTCGCCGCGCTCACTGCGCGCGACCCGCTCGCGCTCCCGCACGTACGACGCTCCCTGGACCTCCTCGGATCGGTCCTGGCCGGGCTGACCTCCTGACCGACTTTCGCCGACCGACGCGACGAGCCCGCTGTGCGGTGAACGGAGAGCTCTTGATGAGGGACGGGACGGACACCCCCCCCGGCCCCCGGCTTCGCGGCCCCCGGCCCCGCAGCCCCCGGCGCCTCAAACGCCGGCGGGGCCGAAGGGGGCGTCTCCTGGGCCGGGCACCGGGAGGGTCAAAGGCTGCGCAAGCGGCGCCAGAGGGTGGGAGCCGCGCTGATCAGGAGCGTGAGGGAGACCGCCAGGGCCACGCCCTTCCAGGGCTCCGAGAACAGGGAGCCGCCCAGGATGCCGATCAGGCAGTACGTCGCCGCCCAGGCCAGGCAGGCCGGGGCGTCGCCGCGGGCGAACCGGCGTAGCGGGAGGCGGGCCAGCAGACAGGCCAGCATCACCGGGATGCGGCCCGCCGGGACCAGTCGGGAGACCACCAGGACCAGGACCCCGTGTTCGTCCAGCTTGCGCTGCGCCTGCGCGAGCCGCTCGGGAGTCGCGCGCCCGCGCAGTGCCTCCAGCCAGCGCGAGCCGTTGCGGGAACGCACCCCGCGCTGCCCCAGCCAGTACAGCGCCACGTCCCCGGTGAACGCGGCCACCGCCCCCACCGCGAACACCAGCAACAGCCCGAAGGGCAGCGACTGGTGATGGAACGCCACCACTGCTGCCGTGCTCACCAGCGCCCCCGTCGGGATCACCGGTACCAGCGCCCCCAGTGCCACCAGCAGGAACAGCGCCGGGTAGCCCACCGCCTGCTGGGTCGCCTCCGGCGGCGCCTGGCCGACCCCCGCCGCTGTCGCTGCCGCCAGCTCGCACCATGTCACGGCAGCCGCACCCGCTCGCCGTGGTCGGGCACCCGTACCGTCACCTTCGGCGCCAGCTGCCGGGCCCGCCGTACGAACTCCTCGCCCGGCGCGTGGAATTCGTGCGGCCGCAGCGCGTCCAGCCCGATCGGCCAGTACGTCCCGTAGTGCACCGGCACCGCTGCCGCCGGCGCCAGCGCGGCCAGTGCCTGCGCCGCCCGGCCCGCGTCCAGGTGCCCCGGCCCCAGGTACGGGCCCCAGCCGCCGACCGGCAGCAGCGCCACGTCCACCGGCCCGACCTCCTCGGCCATCGCGTCGAACAGCCCGGTGTCCCCGGCGAAGTACGTCCGCGCCGAGCCCTGGACCACGTACCCGAGCGCCGGCGCGAGATGCGGACCGAACGGCAGCCGCCGCCCGTCGTGCCGCGCACTGACCGCCCGTACCCGTACGCCGGCCCGTACGCCGACCTCGTCGCCCGGAGCCATCTCCGTGACCGCCAGCCCGCGCACCCGTGCGACCCGCGCCAGCCCCGGCACGGCCCGGCGCGCCCCGCGCGGCACCAGCAGCCGGGTTCCGGGCGCCAGCCGGGCCAGCGACGGCAGGTGCAGATGGTCGGCATGCAGGTGCGACACCAGCACCGCGTCGGCCTCGGCCGCCTCGGGCGGGGGCAGCGCCCCGCGCCGCCGCCGCAGATGCGCGAGCCGCCGGGCGAACAGCGGATCCGTCAGCAGCCGCACCCCGGAGTCCTCGACCGTGCACGTGGCGTGCCCCCACCAGGTGATCTCCACCGACACCCGGCCTCCCCGTCGCCCTCGTCTCCCCGGACCTCTCGAGCCTAAGCGGCCTCGGGGAAGTGGGGTGCGTTTTCGCGTCGTCCGGTGCGGTGCATTGCAAGGCGGAGCGGCACGTTTGTACTGGACGTACCAGGGTGCTGCGACAACGCGGCGAGGTGCCGTGCAGGGCGGCGCGGGGGCGTGCCCCACTTCCCCGAGGCCGCTCAGGGGGTATCTTGCCGGTCAGGCCGGGCTCGACCGACAAGACACCCCCTGAGCCTGCCCCGCCGCTGCGCCCGGAACCGAAGACCGCAGCCCCCTCCTCCCGGGCGGCGGATCGGAGTAGGGTCGGGCGACATGGATGAGCTGCGCGTGGCCGTGATCGCCAGCCTGGCCCCGCTCGAGGATCTGGACACCGACCCCTTCGTCGTCGACACCCGGAGCCAGCACGCCATGTGCGCCCGCTGGGCCGCCGACCAGGGCTACGTCGTGACGAGGGAGCTGCTCTTCTACGGGCTGCGCGCCGACCACTGCGGGCTCTGGTGCGATGTCGACGCCGGGCAGGTCGACCTGTTCGTCGCCCCCAACCACCGGGTACTGGCCTGTGCGCTGCGCTCCGTCGAGGAGTTCACCGCCGAGTGCGAGCGGCGCGGCGTACGGCTGGAGACCGCCGGGCTCGCCGAACCGCAGTACACCTCCGCCATGAAGGCCGAGGTGCACCGCCGGCTGTCCATGCCGACCGCCGGATATGACGGCACGTAGCAGCCCCACTCCCGCCCCGCGCCCCGGCGCCGCCGCCCGGCCCGGCCGCCGCACCCCGCCGCGCCCCGGCTCCCGGCGCCGCGCCTTCCGTACGTCCGTGCGCCACCCCTGTCACCCGGCCTCCTCCGCCGCCCTGTGCGACGCTGGAGCGTGCGGCGCGGCCGCGCGCGGGGCGCGGGTCCGGGGGAGACACGAGGCGGTACGGCGTGTGGCGAGGACGGTGGCGGACCACGGGCAGCGCCCTGGCGCGGGTGATCATCGTCTGGGCGGTGTCCACCCTCACGATGCTCGCGCTGGCCGGCATCCTCCCCGACTTCCGGCTGCAGTCCGGCGACGGCGACAGTGTCACCGAGATCGGGCTGACCGCGGCCTGGGGCGCCGGGGCCTTCGGCCTGCTGAGCGCGCTGGTGTGGCCGGTGCTGGTCCGGGCGCTGCTGCTGGTGCCCGCCCTGGTCCTCGGCCTGCTCGTCTTCTTCCTCAACGGCTCGCTGCTGCTGCTCGCCCTCAGCCTGATCCCGTCCGGCCGCGGCGAAGTGGCCCCGGAGACCGCCGTGGTGGTGGCCGCGGTGATGTCCGCCGTCGCCTCGGCGACCTCCACCGCGCTCGCCGTACGCGACGACGAGGCGTACCGGCGCAGGCTCTACCGACTCGCCGACCGCCGCCGCCGGCGGATGCGGCACAAGGGCGCGCCCGGTGGCCGGGAGACCGCCCCCGGACTGGTCTTCCTCCAGCTCGACGGGGTCGGGTACGAGGCGCTGCGCCGCGCCGCGGGCAGCGCCCTGATGCCCACGGTGGCCGGCTGGCTGGACGGCAGCCACCGCATCACGTCCTGGCGCACCGACTGGTCCAGCCAGACCGGCGCCAGCCAGCTCGGCATCCTGCACGGCTCCAACTTCGACGTGCCGGCCTTCCGCTGGTACGAGAAGGACACCGGCGAGGTGGTGGTCTGCAACCGGCCCACCAGCGCCGCCGAACTCCAGCGCCGGGCCATCACCCGCACCGGCGACGGCGGGCTGCTCACCCTCGACGGGGCGAGCCGCGGCAATCTGTTCAGCGGCGGCGCCGACCAGCTGGCCCTCGTCCTGTCGGTCTCGGCGCGGCGGGGCCGGGCGAACCGCTCCCGCGCGGGCTACTTCGCGTACTTCTCCGACCCGGCCAATGCCGTCCGCACCGCACTGTCCTTCGTCGCCGAGGTCGCCCGGGAGCTCGGCCAGTCGCTGCGGGCCCGGCTGCGGGGGGAGCGGCCGCGGGTCGCCCGGGGCGGGCTGTACCCGCTGATCCGGGCCTTCGCGACGGTGGTCGAACGGGACGTCGTGGTGGCGGCGGTGATCGGCGACATGCTCGCGGGGCGTGCCGCGATCTACGCGGACCTGGTCGCCTACGACGAGGTCGCGCACCATTCGGGGCCGCAGGGCCGGGACACCGACCAGGTGCTGGCCCGGCTCGACCGGAGCCTCGCGCTGATCGCCCGCGTCGCCGAGCACGCACCCCGGGAGTACCGGATCGTGCTGCTGTCGGACCACGGCCAGAGCCCGGGGGAGACCTTCCTGGGCCGCTACGGGCTGACGCTGAAGGACCTGGTCCGCGCGGGCTGCGGGCTGCCGGTCTCCCGCCGGGCCGGGCGCACCCGCAGCGGCGCCGAGGCCCGCGCGGCGGTGCTGGCGGCCCTGCACCGGCCGGTGGAGGAGGGCGCCGAGGCCCACCCCGAGCGGGGCCCGAACCCGGTGGTGCTGGCCTCGGGCAACCTCGGGCTGATCTCCTTCCCGGACATGCCGGGCCGGGCCTCGCGGGCGCGGATCGAGCAGGCGCACCCCGCTCTGCTGGCGACCCTGGCCAACCACCCGGGCATCGGGTTCCTGCTGGTGGACGGGCAGGTACTGGGCCCGGGCGGGGCGGCGGCCCGCCTTGACGAGCCCGGTGCGGCGGAGGAGCTGCTGGCCCGGTTCGGACCGGGCGCGGCGCAGGCGGTCCGCCGGACCGACGCCTTCCCGCACGTGGCCGACGTCATGGTGAACTCGGTGTACGACCCGAGGACCGGGTCGGTGCACGCCTTCGAGGAGCAGATCGGCTCGCACGGAGGCCTGGGCGGGGAGCAGGGGCACCCGTTCCTGATGTGGCCGACGGAACTGTCGGAGCCGGAGCCCGGCCTGGTGGGCGCGGAGGCGGTGCACGAGGTACTGCGGCGCTGGCTGCGGGAGGCGGACGGGCCCCAGGTACCGCTGACCGCTTTGACGGAGGATCCACGGCCGGAGCGGTCCGTCGGCGGAACGTTTCCTTCCGTTGGGGTGCCCGTGCAGGACGAAAATCGCTGATTTGGTACGGCTTTTGGTGTGCCCGACGATATGTCGACCTGTCCAGCATATGAAACACCCGAGGCGTACCACCCGTGAGCTCCACCCTGCACGCTCCTGCCCCCACCCGGACACCGGGCGACCCGACACCGGCCGAGGAGGCGGCGAGCCCCCACGCGCGCCGCTTCGGCCTCCCGATCGCGACCTGCCTGGTCATGGGCAACATCATCGGCGGCGGGATCTTCCTGCTGCCCGCCTCGGTGGCGCCCTTCGGCACGATCAGCCTGCTCGCCTTCGGCGTGCTCACCGCCGGTGCGATCGCCCTCGCCCTCGTCTTCGGCCGGCTCTCGCAGCGGCTCCCGCAGACCGGCGGCCCGTACGTCTACGCCCGCGCCGCGTTCGGCGACTTCGCCGGCTTCCTCGCGGCCTGGAGCTACTGGATCACCGCCTGGGTCTCGAACGCGGCCCTCGCCGTGGCGGCCGTCGGCTACATCACCGTGCTCTTCCCGGCCGTCGGGGAGCACAAGGCGGCGATGTGCCTGGCCGCCCTCGCCGTGCAGTGGCTCCCGGCGCTCGCCAACCTGGCCGGCACCCGCTACGTCGGAACCGTCCAACTGGTGGCCACCGTACTGAAGTTCGCCCCGCTGCTGCTGGTCGCGGTGGGCGGGCTGTTCTTCTTCGACCCGGCGAACCTCGGCCCCTTCCAGGCCACCGGCCAGAGCCCCGTCGGCGCGGTCTCCGCCGCCGCGGCGATCCTGCTCTTCAGCTACCTCGGCGTAGAGTCGGCCGCCGTCAGCGCGGGCGAGGTCCGCGACCCGGCCCGCAACGTCGGCCGGGCCACGATCCTGGGCACCGCCGGCGCGGCCGCCGTCTACCTGCTGGGCACCCTCTCCGTCTTCGGCCTGGTCCCCCACGAGAAGCTGGTCTCCTCCGAGGCCCCCTTCACCGACGCCGTCAACGGGATGTTCGGGGGCACCTGGGGCGGCACCCTCGTCGCCTGCGCGGCCGTGATCTCGATGCTCGGCGCCCTCAACGGCTGGACCCTGCTCAGTGCGCAGACCCCGTACGCCGCCGCCCGCGACGGGCTCTTCCCGAAGGTCTTCGAGGCGAAGAAGCGGGGCGTCCCGGTGGTCGGCGTGCTCGTCACCGTCGTCCTGGCCTCCGGCCTGACGATCTACAACTACACGCTGGGCTCGGACGGGGTCTTCGAGGTCCTCGTCCTGGTCACCACCTTCACGGCGACCGTCCCGTACCTGCTCTCCAGCGCCGCGCAGATCTACTTCCTGCTCTCCGGGCAGTCCGAGCGCGTCCACCGCGGCCGCCTGGTCCGCGACGGCGTCCTCGCCGGCCTGGCCTTCGGCTTCTCGATGTGGCTGGTCGCCGGCTCCGGCTACGCGGCCGTCTACCAGGGCGTCCTGTTCCTCTTCGCGGGCGTCCTCGTCTACGCCGCGATGTCCGCCCGAAAGCACCGAGCCGGGCACCGAGCCACCGCCTGACCTGCGCGGTAGTTTGGAATGAGAGGAAACGAGAGGACAAGCAGGGGGCAGTGAAGGGGTCGCCATGTCCGCGATCAGAGAAAGCATCGACATCTCCCGCAGTCCCGAAGACGTCTTCGACTACGTGACGGACCCCACGCACCTGCCGGAGTGGCAGGACAGCGCCGTCTCCGCCCACCCGCTCGACGGCGCACCCCTCCACGTCGGTTCGAAGGTCAAGGTCACCCGGCGCATGGGCAAGCGGGAGTTCCCGATGACCATGGAGGTCAAGGAGCTCGACCCGCCGCGCAGCTGGCGCCTGCACGGGCTCGACGGACCCGTACGCGGGGATGTGCGCGGGACCATCGAACCCCTCGACGGCGGAAAGCGCTCGCGCGTGACCCTCGACCTCGACTTCGAGGCCCACGGAATCGGCAGGGTCATCGCACCGCTCGTGGTCAAGCCGTACGCCCGCAAGGAGATGCCGCGCAACGAGGAGAAGCTGAAGCACCTGCTGGAGCACTGAGGCACCCGGCAACCGCCCTGCGGCGGAAAACCTCCGTCGAGGAGGTCTACGACCGCATCGCCGCCGACCTGCGCCGGCAGCGCCGGCTGTAGACCCCTGCGCGGCAAGGGCCTCGGGGACCTCCTGGGCGAGCCGCTGCCCCACGCGGGCAGCCTCCCGTACACAGACCTGGACGATTTCTACCGGCGCGGCCTCGTCCAGGGCTTCGACCTGCACGCCTGCGGGGAGCGCGGACTGCTGCCCGCCGGACTGGTCCAGGAGATCCGGGCGCCGGCCCACCCGCCCGTGCCCTGGGACGCGCAGCTCGCCCGCTGGTGGTACGCGGAAGCCCGCGACGTACCGGCGGCACGCGTCGTGTTCTGCGACGCGGCGCCGTACGAAGCGGGCTATCTGCCCCCCACCGAAATCGCGGGGCGAGTAAAGGAGCGCGGGCGGGGCGGGACCGTGCTCCAACCCGCGATCGACCTGCTCCGGCGTGCGGAGGACTTCCCTCCGCAGGCCCCGGTGCTGGTGATCACGGACGGGTGGTGCGACACCCTGCGGATCCGGCGCGAGCACGCCTGTCCGGTTCCGCAGGGTGCTTCCCTGCCGTTCACGCCCCGGGGCCGGTCTTCCGACTGGCCTGAGGGCGCGGGCCGGCTTAGTCCGGGCTTAGTCCAGGTAGTCGCGCAGCACCTGCGAACGCGACGGGTGGCGCAGCTTCGACATGGTCTTGGACTCGATCTGGCGGATGCGCTCACGGGTGACCCCGTACACGCGGCCGATCTCGTCCAGGGTCTTGGGCTGGCCGTCGTTCAGGCCGTAACGCATCGAGACGACGCCCGCCTCACGCTCGGAGAGCGTGCCCAGGATCGACTGCAGCTGCTCCTGGAGGAAGGTGAAGCTCACCGCGTCGGCCGGGACGACCGCCTCGGAGTCCTCGATCAGGTCACCGAACTCGCTGTCGCCCTCCTCACCCAGGGGGGTGTGCAGGGAGATCGGCTCGCGGCCGTACTTCTGGACCTCGATGACCTTCTCGGGGGTCATGTCGAGTTCCTTGCCCAGCTCCTCCGGAGTGGGCTCCCGGCCGAGGTCCTGGAGCATCTGGCGCTGGACGCGCGCCAGCTTGTTGATGATCTCGACCATGTGGACGGGGATGCGGATGGTGCGCGACTGGTCGGCCATGGCACGCGTGATCGCCTGCCGGATCCACCAGGTCGCGTACGTGGAGAACTTGAAGCCCTTGGTGTAGTCGAACTTCTCCACGGCGCGGATCAGGCCGACGTTGCCCTCCTGGATCAGGTCCAGGAAGAGCATGCCGCGGCCGGTGTAGCGCTTGGCCAGCGAGACCACGAGACGGAGGTTGGCCTCCAGCAGGTGGTTCTTGGCGCGGCGGCCGTCCTCGACCAGGATCTCCAGCTCGCGCTTGAAGGCGGGCTTGTGGTCCTCCTCCTCTTCGAGCTTGTACTCGGAGAAGAGGCCCGCCTCGATGCGCTTGGCGAGCTCGACCTCCTGCTCGGCGTTGAGGAGCGGCACCTTGCCGATGAGCTTGAGGTAGTCCTTGACGGGGTCGGCGGTGGCGCCGGCCACCATGACCGTCTGCGCCGGGGCGTCGTCCTCGTCGTCGTCGGACAGGACGAAGCCCTGGGTGCCGCCGGGCTTGGGGGCCTCCTCCTCGGCGTCGTCGGCGAGGTCCTCGGCGGCCCAGTCCTCACCCTCGGCGGCCGGGGTCTCGCCCTCGTCGGCATCCTTGGCGCCGGTCTTCTTGGCCGCGGCGGTCTTCTTCACCGCGGTCTTCTTCGCGGCGGTCTTCTTGACCGTCCGCTTCTTCGGCTCGGCGACGGCGTCGGCCGCCACCTCGTCCTCGGTGGCCGCGGCCGGCGAAGCGGATATCGCCGACGCGGTGGCGGTGGCCGGGCTGGTGGCCGAGGCCTTGCGCGCACCGATGGGGCGCGGCGCGGCGGCCGCCTTCTTGGTCACGGTGCGGGCAGGCGCGGCGGCCGCCTTGCGGGGCTTCTTCGCGGCAGCCTTCGTGGCGGGGGCGGCGCTGACGTGCAGCGCGACACCCTCCTCGTCCAGGACCTGGTTCAGGCTGCGCAGGACCCGCTTCCACTGGTCCACCGGGATGCGGCCGGCCTCGAAGGCCTGGCGCACGTCGTCACCGTTGATGTGACCCTGCTCGCGGCCGCGCTCTACGAGCGCGACGAGGGCCTCCGATTCGGCGATCTCCGGAGGGAACGTACGGGACGGGCTGAGCGACACAAGGAGCCTCTCGTTGCGAACAGATAAGGAGTGGGCGGGACATCATCGCGCGAACTCGGGAAACAGACCCGAGGGGGGTCTGTATTCCGGGGCCGCGCGAGGACACCTGTCGGTTCATCGCATGCCCGAGTCGATTCGTTACGCGCTGAATTGAGTGACCTGCGCCACGCTGTGGGCGCGCAACCGATCGGCCGTGGATCCGTCCGCGTCTCCGCGGCCTTTCCCGTCAGCCCGTTTTGCGGGCTTCGATGAGGAAACGGGCGGTATGCGCCACGAACGGACCGTCGCGTTCGATCTGTTCGTGGAGCTCGCGCAGCCGGTCCCGGTACTGCCCGACCGTGAAGCCGGGCACCATCCAGATCACCTTCCGGAGAAAGTAGATCACGGCTCCGATGTCGTGGAACTCCGTACGCAGTCTTTCGGAGCGCAGAGCGACGACCTCGAGGCCGGCCCGGGTGGCGTCTGCGCCGGCGTCGTCGGGGTGCCGGGCGCGCCGGACCTCCTCCGGCTGCGCGCCGAGGAAGTACTCGACGAGCTCGAAGACGCTCGCCGGTCCGACCTGCTGCGAGAGGTAGGTGCCGCCCGGCGTCAGCACCCGCGCGATCTCCTCCCACCAGATGGTCACCGGGTGCCGGCTGGTCACCAGCTCGAAGGCGTCGTCGCCGAAGGGCAGCGGCGGCTCGTCGGAGTCCGCGACCACCACCGCGCCCAGCGGGTGCAGCAGCCGCGTCGCCTTCTCGATGTTGGGCGGCCAGGACTCGGTGGCCGCCGTCAGTGGCGGCAGCGGACCGGACCCGGCCAGGACCTCGCCGCCGCCGGTCTGGATGTCCAGCGCGGACCGGACCCGGGCCAGGCGCTCGGCCATCAGCCGCTGGTAGCCCCAGGAGGGGCGCTGCTCGGTGGCCCGGCCGTCGAGCCAGGAGAAGTCCCAGCCGTCCACGGAGACGGACTCGGCCTCGGCGACAAGATGGTCGAAAGTGCGCGTCATGCACTGATCGTCCCAGGTTGGACGCCCGGCATCCACCGGATTGGTCGACTACAGTGGTCGGCGGGCCGTGACTGGCGTTCGGGTGGATCACCACCGGGGAGCGGCCCGGCGTACCGCGCACTCCGGTACGTCGACTGCCGCGCGCCTGGGCGAACCGCGATCCGCAGCGACGTTCAGGAGACCCCGTGACGACTGCCCAGACTGCCACCGCCCGTGCCCGGCTGATGGACGGCACCGCCCTCGCCCGCCGCATCTCGGAGCAGACCGCCGTCCTCGCGGCGAAGATCACCGAGCGCACCGGTACCGCTCCCTGCCTCGCGACCGTGCTGGTCGGCGAGGACCCGGCGTCCGTCACGTACGTACGGATGAAGCAGAACCGTTGCGCCAAGGCCGGGATCACCTCCCGCCACGTGGAGCTGCCGGCCGAGACCACCACCGAGGAGCTCGTCGCCGCCCTCACGGCCCTCTCCGAGGACCCGGAGATCAGCGGCATCCTGCTGCAGCACCCCGTCCCGCACCACATCGACGAGCGCGCCGCCTTCGAGGCCATCGCCCCCGGCAAGGACGTCGACGGCGTCACCATGCACTCCTTCGCCGCCATGGGCTTCGGGCTGCCGGGCTTCGTCTCCTGCACCCCCGGCGGGATCATGCGGCTCCTCGCCGAATACGACGTGGACCTGACCGGCAAGCACGCCGTCGTCGTCGGCCGCAGCGCGATCCTGGGCAAGCCGGCCGGCATGCTCCTGCTGGAGCAGAACGCCACCGTCACCTACTGCCACTCCCGCACCGTGGACCTGCCCTCGATCGTGCGCCAGGCCGACGTGCTGGTCGCCGCCGTCGGCAAGGCCGAGTTCATCCGCGGCGAGGACATCAAGCCGGGCGCCGTGGTCCTGGACGCCGGCTACAACGAGGGCAACGTCGGCGACGTCCACTTCGAGTCGGCCGCCGCCCGTGCCTCGCTGATCACCCCGGTCCCCGGCGGCGTCGGCCCGATGACCATCGCCGTCCTGCTGGAGCAGACCGTGCAGGCGGCCGCCGCCCAGGCGGGGCTCGCGCTCGCCGAGCTCTGATCCGCCCCGCACGCGCACGGTGAACGGTGAACGCCCCGGGCCCTTCGGCCCGGGGCGTTCCGCATCCCCGGGTGTCCGATTTCCTACACCCGCCACCGGCGGCGCGACCGGTGCGCCGCCGCCCCGCCGGGCGCGGTGCAGGGCGGGGTGCAGGGCCGGAGGCCCGACGTCCTGAGGCAGCCGACTCGGTCGTCGCGGCGGTGCGGTGGCGGCGTTCCCCGGCCGTTCTCACCAAGCGCCTCAAGGGACCCACGGATGCGGAGCACCCGGCCGAGGAGCCGGCGAACCGGTTCACGCAGCAGCCTGACGGAGGCCGGGGAGGGGGCGGTATGTTTTGCGCGGGGCGCGCGATGACACGTGCAACACGTTTCCTGGGGGAACTGCTGATGGACCTGTTCACGCCACTGGAGCTGCCCAACGGGACGGCCCTGCCGAACCGCTTGGCGAAGGCCGCCATGGAGGAGAGCCTCGCCGGGTCCGGCCAGCTGCCGGACGAGCGCATCGAACGGCTCTACCGCCGCTGGGCCCAGGGCGGCGCCGGGCTGCTGATCACCGGGAACGTCATGGTCGACCGCCGGGCGCTGACCGCGCCGGGGACGATCGTCCTCGACGCCAGCTCCCCGCTCGGCCCCTTCCGCCGCTGGGCCGAAGCCGCGTCCTGCGGCGGCGGCCGGGTCTGGATGCAGATCAACCACCCCGGCCGGCAGGTCGGCTCGGAGATGCCCGGCACGGCCTGGGCGCCCTCCGACATAGGGGTGAGCCTCGGCAGGCACACCAAGCGCTTCGCCCGCCCCACCGCGATGAGCGAGGCCGACATCGAGGCCACCGTCGCCCGGTTCGCGGTCACGGCCCGGCGGGCCGAGGAGGCCGGCTTCGACGGGGTGCAGATCCACGCCGCCCACGGCTACCTCCTCAGCCAGTTCCTCTCCCCGCTCGTCAACCGGCGCACCGACCGCTGGGGCGGCAGTCTGGAGAACCGGGTCCGGCTGCTCACCGAGGTCGTCGGCGCCGTCCGCGCGCAGGTGGGCCCCGGCTTCGCGGTCGGGGTCAAGCTCAACACCGCCGACTTCCAGCGCGGCGGCTTCGACACCGAGGAGGCGGCGCAGGTCCTCGCGGTCCTCGGCGGCCTCGGCGTCGACCTGGTCGAACTGTCCGGCGGGAGCGTCGAGAGCCCCGCGACCCTGGGCCGCACCGCCGATCTGCGGACGCTGGAACGCGAGGCGTACTTCCTCTCCTTCGCCGAGCAGTTCCTGGGCTCGGCCACGATGCCGCTGATGCTGACCGGGGGGATAGGCCGCCAGGCGACCGCGCAGAAGGTCCTGGAGCGCGGTGTGTCCGTGGTGGGGCTCGCCTCGGCCCTGGCGTTCCGCCCCGACCTGCCGGCCCGCTGGCGCGCCGGGGAGGACGTACGCGTGACGGTGGAGCGGCTGCACTGGAAGGACCGGGACCTGGCCGGCGCCGGGCTGCTGGCCTTCGTACGCTTCCAGCTGCACCGGCTGGCCCGCGGCCTGGAACCGCGCCCGGAGGCCTCCCCGCGGGCGACGTTCGCCCTCGACCAGCTCCAGCACTGGCGCAGGGTGCGGGCGTACGGAGCCTGGCTCGCCCGCAACCCCGAGCCCGAGGACGCCCTCGCCGGCTGACGCCGACCTCCGCGCGGGCCGCTCACAGGGTTGCCGGGTCCCGCCGTACGGCCGCCACGATGGGGGAGGCGCGGAACTCCCGGGCCAGTGCCGCGAGCGGCCGGGAGTCCAGCCGGTGCGGCTCGGGCAGCCCCTGATCGGCCTCGGCCGGGTGCTCCCCGGCGCCGTCCGCGTCCGCCGGGACGAGAGCCTCGGCGGCTTCGGCGGCCTCGGCTGCCTCCCGGCGCCGGCAGGCCGCGGCGAGCATGGCCGCATCGGCCACGACCGAAGCCTGCGACTCGCACATGCCCTGGCCGAGCGCGGCCTCGTACGCGGCGCCCCGTACGGCCGGGTCGAACCAGCGGCCCAGCGCCAGGATCCCGTCGTCGATCACCGACTCGCGGTGGATCAGCCGGATCCCGATCGGCGACCACCAGGTCAGCGGCACGGTCGTCACACTCGACGCGGCGAACCCGCGCAGCGCCTTCCACAGCGGGTGCAGCCGCCGGTACCGGCTGAAGTCCCGCCAGGCCGCCGAGCCGCCGACCAGCGGCACGATGAACCCCGACCCCACCATCAGGGCCGCCGCGGAGGCGAACGGCGGGGCCACGTACGTCGACAGACCGTCCCAGTCGCGGCCCGCCCAGCGGGCGCCCACCGCCGCCCACTTCGTGACGAGGTAGCCCAGGTCCAGCAACCCGCCGAGCACGATCAGGGCCAGTCCGGTGCGCAGCGGACGCAGCGAGGGGCGCACGCGCAGCAGCCACTTCCAGCACAGCACGGTGAGCGTCGAACTGCCCACGGTGTGCGCGAGCAGGTAGCAGACGATCATCTCGCGCAGCCACGGTGTGTTGGCGTAGTACGTGTCCAGGTCGCGCAGCCGCTCCACCGGCGCGTCGCCGATCGCGAAGAGGACGACGATGAGCAGCGTGACGGCGCCGAACGCGGCCACCGTCAGCCGGGTCGCCCGCCGGACGACCGCAGGCGGGCCGCCGCCCCACTGCAGGACCAGCACGATGCACGACCCCGAGAACGCGGTCAGCACGCTGTACACCAGCGGGGCGGAGAAGTTGACGATGCCGGTGAGCCGGTTGACCGCGGAGATCGTCGGCGGAGCCGCCAGGAACATGACCATGCAGCCGACGACGAGCAGGGTGCACACGGCCCGCATGAGCGGCTGGTCCCAGCCCCGGCGCAGGGTCGGCGCCTTGATCAGCAGTGCCAGGATCATCACCGATCCCGGTACGTACAGGATGAGACCGTCGGTCATCGCGCCTGGCCGACGGGACCGACGGGACCGACCGGGCCCACGGGGTCGGCCGGGCCCGCCGGGTCGACCGGGCCGGACCCCTGGTCGAGCTCCGCGACGGCCCGCTCGGCCGCGGTCAGCGGCGGCGCCTTCAGCGCGCCCCGGTCCGAGGCGCGCAGCACGTGCCAGACCACCGAGGGGCGCAGCCAGGACGTGGGCGGGCTGCTCATGGTGATGACCTGGAGGAATGCGGCGGTCAGCGCCTCCCGCGTGGTGGCCCCGGTCATCAGCCGGCTGACGTACGCGTTGAGCATCCCGGCGCCGGCCCGCGGCTTCATGCCGGTGGCCCCGGGATACAGGATGTCCTGCGAGGTGGCGAGCTCCCAGGCGGTGGCCACCTGCGGGACGAGCGCGCGCTGCGCCTCACGGCCGAAGCCGGGATGGGCGAGGCCCTTGGCCCGCAGCAGGGCGCGTACGGCCAGCAGGCCCTGGGCGGCGACCGTCATGCCCTGTCCGTACAGCGGGTTGAAGGTGGCGACGGAGTCGCCGACGGCGAAGAAGCCGTCGGGCAGGTCCGCCTTCTCGAAGTAGACCCTGCGGTTGGCTGTGCCCTGGGTGACGGCGACGTCCGTGAGGGGCTTCCTGCCCTCGAGGAGCTCGCCGACGACGGGATCGCGGATGCCCTTGGCGAACGGGATGAACTGCTCGGGGTCGCCGGTGGGCTGGCCGCCTCGGGTGCCGGACAGGGTGGCCTGCCACTGGCCGTTCTCGATGGGCACGATCGTCGCCGTCTGCCCGGGTACGTGCACCCGCGGATCGGACTGCACGTTGACGATCGGGAAGCCCATCTCGTGGGCTCCCGCGGGGGCTTCGAAGATCCGGGTCGCGTACACCAGGCCGGAGTCGACCTGGGCCTGTCTGATCCCGCCGACCCCGAGTTCACGCAGCCAGGCCCGGGCCCGGGAGCCGCGCCCGCTCGCGTCCACCACGAGGTCGGCGGTCAGCAGCCGGCCCGCCTCGCCGGGGGTGTCGACGCGGACGCCGGTGACGCGGGCCGCCGTACCCTCCAGGGCCTGTACGCGGCTCTGCTGGAGCGTGGTGACGCCGCGCAGGCCGGTCACCCGGGCGCGGACCACCGAGTCGAGGAGGTCGCGGCTGCACGAGATGTTGAACTGCTTCTCCCCGCAGCGCGGGATCCAGCCCTGGGCGGTCTTGGTGACCAGGTCGGTGGGCAGGCTGCGGCGGATCGCGCCCGCCGCCGTCCAGTCGTCGGTGATGCCCGGGAGTATCTTCTCGATGGCGCGGGCCCCGCCCGACCACATGACGTGGACGTGCCGGGCCTGCGGCAGTCCGCGCCGCGGCGCCGGGCTGTCGGGCAGCGTGTCGGCGTCGATGATCGTGACCGTGGCGTGCTCGGCGAGCACGGCCGCAGCGAGCAGGCCGGCCATGCTGCCGCCGATGACGACGGCGTGGCGGGGCGGGGAAGACTGGGTCATCGAGGTGCTCTCTGTCCAGGGCCGTGCGAGGGCAGCGGCACGTGAGGTGCGTCGGGGGGAAGACGGTGGTCACCGGGGCGTCATCGGCGCGCCGCGGGGACGTGCACTCAACGGCCCCAGCCGAGCGAGGTCTTGATGCGCTCGATCGCCTCGGGGAACCGTTCCTCGCGGGGTCCCGGCAGGTACGCCTTCAGGACCTGGCCGAGGTACAGCCCGAAGGTCTCGGCCCGGATCTCCGCCGGATCCTCCCGGTCCGCGCGGGCGGCTGCCTGCCGGACCACGCTGCCCAGTCCGGCCTCCGAGTGCAGCAGCTCGGCGAGATCGCCCCGGTGCCCCGTGAGCCGGG
This sequence comes from Streptomyces sp. NPDC051364, assembly GCF_040682115.1. NCBI lineage: Bacteria > Bacillati > Actinomycetota > Actinomycetes > Kitasatosporales > Streptomycetaceae > Streptomyces > Streptomyces sp. NPDC051364. Next base: position 256,736 of record NZ_JBFBAH010000002.1, read on the forward strand.
CCGCCACGGCCATGCCCGGGCCGTGACTGTCACACGTGCCTTCCTCCAAGTGCCATAACTCGTGGCAGGCGATGACGAGTTGGTGCTCGGGACGGGTGCGCTCCTCGATGACGAGCAGATCGCGCTCTTCCATCTCCAGCCACAGCCCGCTGGCCGTGTCGGGCGGGAATCCGGCGAACCGGAACTCCACCGGCCGGCCGCCGCGCCGGCGGCCGTACGCGGCGCACAGACTCCCGATGATCTCGGCGGCATCGGCCGGCTGCGCCAGGCGCGCATCCGCCAGCAGATCTCCGCCGAGTTTCCGCATGGTCCGTGTGGTCCTCATGGCGCTCCCCCCTCGGCAGCCTTACGGTCGTCGGGCACCGCCGCGTGGAGCGGGCGTTCGCTCTCCGAGCCCGGGCGCCCCAGCCGGCCCTCGCGGGCCAGCAGGTCGTCGAGGTGGTCGGCCAGCGACTTCCAGCCCGCCGGAGAGAGCCGTCCGGCCCGCGTGACGATGCTTCGTACATCGTGCGCCCGCAGCACGGCGAGCATCGGGTTTTCGGCGTTCCGTCCGGCGGTTTCCAGCTCGTGCTCGATCCCGGTGAGTGCGGTGGCGAGCGCCTCGGTGTCGTCGGCCAGCAGGAAGCCGCCGTCGACCCCGTAGAAGCGCTGGATCCCGGCGGCCGCAGCGAGGTTGGGCAGGCCCTCACCGCGCGCGAGACGGGTCAGCGACTGCCCCGATGCGTCGAAGGAGTGGGCGATGGCCGCGAGGGAGTGGGCCTGGCCGTCCGCGCGCAGCCGGGTGCGGCGCAGGTGCTCGAACCGCTGGTGCACCTGCTCCTTCAGCGGGAGCCGGGGTGGTGCGCCGTCGAGGGTGAGCCGGATGTCGTGCGGGGGCATGCCCGTCAGGTACGAGAGGTGCTCGAGGTCGTCCGCGGCGTCGGCGCCGGTGGTGGCGAGGGCGTGTTCCACCGCGCACTGGCTGTCGGCGAGGAGGAAGCCGGAGTAGACCCCGAAGAACCGCTGCACGCCCGCCGCGTGGCCCAGCCTGGGCATCCCGGTGCCCGCGTTGAGGGGGCCGAGGGAGGCGCCGGGCGCCTGGAAGTCCTCCGCGATGGCGGCGAGGGACCACTCCCGGCCGTGCTTGTCGCGGCGGGTGGCCCGCAGCCGCAGGAAGCGCCGGTGGACCCGCCGGCACAGCGGCGCTTCGGGCGCGGTCCCGGCAACGACCTCGGGGACGAGCGCGGGTTCGACCCCGCAGAGGCGGCTCAGCCGCTCCGGGGACAGCACCTCGGCCGGGTCCCGGCCGCTCCGCTCCGCCAGCGCCGCGACGCGGGCCCACGCCGAGTCCAGGTCGGGTCGGGCGGAGGCTGACACCGTGAGGTTCTCCGTATGTCGAGAGGACGTTCGAGAGCTTCAGCTCCGTGCAGCGTAGCCCGCGGGCCCCCGGCGAAACAGGAGATCCCCCACCTTTCTTGCGATGTGAGTCAAAGAAGGTTGGCACGACCGCCGCCGGGCCGGGCATGACCTCGGAGGTAATCGACCCCGGCGCGGAACGGTGGGCACAGTGGAGCCATCGGGTTCCGAGTCCGCGCACTCGGCCTCGGAACCCGTTCCCACCAGCGCATTCGAGCGCGTGGCCGCCCGGGCGTGCCCCGCCCCGACCTTCGACGGAGGCTGATCCGCCATGTCCGCAACCCTGCTCGGCAGCGTCGCCCGCACCACCGTCCCGCAGACCGCGCTGCGCCGCTTCCTGGCCCTCGACTCCGTGGTCACCACCGGGAACGGCCTTGCGTACGCCGCCTTCTCCGCCCCGCTCGGCCGGTTCCTCGGCGTCGGCCAGGCCACCCTGCTCGAACTCGGCCTGTTCCTGACCCTCTACGGGGCCGGCGTCGGCCTGCTGGCCTCGCGCCGCCGGCCGCCGGTCCTTGCGGTGAAGGGCGTCATCGATACCAACTGGGCCTGGGCGGCCCTCAGTCTGGTCTCGCTCCTCCTCTGGGACGCGCCCACCACCGCCGGCCTGGTGTGGATCCCGGTGCAGGCCCTCACCGTCGCGGCCTTCGCCCTCTTCCAGCAGCTGGCGCTGCGTTCGGCCTCAAGGCCCCAGTGAGCGCAGGTACTTCACCGTCGCGGCGTCGGCCGGCAGGAGGGTCTCGATGGCCAGCTCGGCGACGGTCACGTCCATCGGCGTGTTGAACGTCGCGATCGAGGAAACGAAGGAGAGCAGGTGCCCGTCGTGCTCGATCACCAGCGGCAGCGCGATGTACGGGACGGCCTCCTCGGGTGCGGCGTCCCCCGGCCGGTCGGCGACCGGATAGGCGGACACCTCCTCGTACAGCGCGCGCAGCGGAGCGGAGCGGGCCAGTGCGATCTGCCGCTCCATCTGGGCCAGCAGATGCCCGCGCCACTGCGCGAAGTTGCGGATCTTCGGCGCCAGGCCCTCCGGGTGCAGGGTGATCCGCATGGCGTTCAGCGGCGGGACCAGCAGGTGCTCCGGCAGACCGTCGAGCAGCATCGCGATGCCCCGGTTGGCGGCGACGACCTGGTACGCGGCGTCAACGACCAGCGCCGGATACGGCTCGTAGCCGGTCAGCAGCCGCTCCAGGCCCTCGCGCAGCGCCTCCATGGCGGGGTCGTCCAGCGGGGTCTGCGCGTAGCGCGGGGCGTAACCGGCCGCGAGGAGCAGGGCGTTGCGCTCACGCACCGGTACGTCGAGACGGTCCGCGAGCCGCAGGAGCATCTCCTCGCTCGGCCGGGACCGGCCGGTCTCGATGAAGCTGATGTGGCGGGAGGAGGAGTCGGCGCGGCCCGCCAGCTCCAGCTGGCTGATGCCGCGCCGCTCCCGCCAGGTACGCAGCAGGGCTCCGACGGACGGGGTGGTGGTCATGCCCACGACGGTAGCCCAGAGGGGGGTCAGCCCAGGTCGAAGACGTTGCGCAGGCCGAGCCGGTAGCGCCACAGGTCGTGCCGCTTGAAGGACTCCACCTCCGGAGCCCGGTACATCGGCAGGACCGCACACCGCTCCGCCTTCGAACCGTCCCGGTCCAGAAGGGCGTTGACGGCGGCGCGGGCCGAGGCGTTGGCGCCCTCCATCGTCGCCAGGTCGATGTCGACGGCCACGTAGTCCCCGCTGAGGAAGAAGTTGGGGACCCGGGTGTCCGCGCTCGGCCGGTTGTGGAAGGTGCCGGTGGGGTGGATCAGCAGCTGGTCCTGGTTGGTCGGATTCGGGGTGCCGAGCCCGTCCACCCCCGGGTCCAGGAACCAGGAGTGCAGGGTGCGGTCCGTCAGCAGTGTCTTCCCGGTGTCGTTGAGGGAGGCCTTCAGCTGCGCCCACACCTCGCGGGCGACCTCCTCGCGGGTGCACTGCTTGGCCGTCTTCCCGTACAGGATCCCCGGCTTGTCCCAGTCCGAGATGTCCACCGACAGGCAGTCCACCGCCACCCCGTCGCCGTAGTCGGCCGGGAAGTCGCGGGCCGGCCAGTGCTCGGCCTGCTGGATCGCCGTCAACGACCAGGGCGAGTCGATGCAGTTGAGGTGCCCGTGGACGAGGGGTGCGCGCTCGGTGAGGTAGAACTGGATGCCGGTCATCCAGTCGGTCTCCAGCCGGTCGCAGCGGCCCAGCATCGGGTCCGCGGCCCGCAGCCCCGCACTCCAGGTGCGCCGGGCGTGCTCGACCGGCAGCGCGCTGACGTAGTGGTCGGCGGTGACGGTCTGCCGGGCCCCCGCCGGGTCCAGGGCCGCGACCCCGCTCACCCGGCCGTTCCCGTACTGCACCTCCTGCACCGTCCAGCCGATCCTGAACTCCACTCCGAGGGAGCGCAGATGGGCCTCCCACGGACCGATCCACGCCTCGTTGGTCGGCAGGTTGAGGATCCGGTCCGGCGGCCCGTCCGCCCCGCGCCCCAGCGCGTTGAAGACGAAGGCCTCGCCCAGGGCGCCGACGGTACGGGTGGAGGCCTCCTCGGCCTTGGTCGCGACGATGTTGCGGGTGATGCCCACGGCGAGGATGCGCTGGTACTCGTTCGACATCTGCGCGGCCCGCACGAACTCCCACCAGGGGGTGTGCTCCCAGACCTCGTTGCGGCGCTCGTCGCAGCTGGTGAGGAAGACCAGCACGCGGTCGACGAAGTACGCGGTCTCGTGCGGCGGCAGCCGTACCAGCGACTGCAGGATGCCGGTCAGGGCGCGGCGGATCTCGTCGGGCGTCAGCTCGGCGGGGGAGTTGCCGGACCAGGGGATGGGCGCGCGCAGGTCCTCCCGGCCGCCGGCCCGGGCGAACATCATCTCGGGCGGGGCGACGAGGTTGTCCCACACGCCGTGGGCGTTGCCGGGGAAGGGGATGCGCCGCATGGTGTCGGGCAGGTTGTGGTAGATGCCCGGGATGAAGCGGAAGCCGTGCTCGGCCGGCAGCGGCCGGCGCCCGCCGCGGGCGCTGCCCGGGACGTCCATGCTGCGGGCCTTGCCGCCGAGCGCGCGGCGCTCGTACACGGTGACGGTGTACCCGCGCTCGGCGAGTTCGTGGGCCGCGGTGAGCCCGGCGACCCCGCCGCCGAGGACGGCGACGCGGCGGCCGGTGGTTTTCGGTGTCGAGGTCGGGGAGTGGGACTGGGCCTGGGCGGGGGCGGCCAGGGCCCCGGAGGCCCCCAGCGCCCCGGCGGTGGCCGCCGCCCCCGCGCCCGCGATGAACGTGCGCCTCGAACTGCCCGTGCGCGTCATGAGGAAGCCCCTTCGGAGTCGTCGGCAGCGTGTGCATTACCGGCGGTAACAGTCACGTCCGGCGCAGGAGCATAGGGGCGACACCGTGGACCCGGAAGGCGCGGAAGTACCCGCACGCACTATGGCGCGAAACCTTCCCCCGGGCGTGCGCTGTGGGAACCTTGGCCCCACGTCAGAAGTCCGGGCCCGAACGGTGAAGGAGCATGCCGATGGCAGACGAGCCGCTTTCGCAGAAGGAGATCGAGGACCGGTTGCGGGAACTCCCCGGCTGGGCCTTCGAGGACGACCGGATCATCCGCACCTACCGGCTGGGCACCCACTTCGCGGCGAGCGCCCTCGTCACGCACATCGCCGCGGTCCAGGAGGAGTTGAACCACCACTCCGACCTCACCCTCGGCTACAACACGGTCCGGGTGTCGGTCAACACGCACAGCGCCGGCGACGCCGTCACCGGCGCCGACTTCGCGCTCGCCGAGCGGGTCGAGGCCCTCGCCCCCGCCCACGGCGCGAGCTGATACCGACGGCGAAGCCGGGGTACGGGCGACGGGCGGGCGCGGGACCGGGCGATCGGCGCCCGCCCCGCGCCCGGCGCGAACACGCCCGCGCGGCACGCTACGACGCGGCCGCCCGCCGCCCGCCGCCCCGCCCCGGCTAACCCGGGCCGGGGAGGACCGGCTCCAGGCGCCACCACTGCGACGGCGAATCGGTGTCCTCGGACTGACGGGCCCGGCCCTCCTCGTCCCCCTCCAGCGGCAGCCCGCTGATACAGGCGATCAGGGACACCACACCGGGATCGTCGAGATGCTCCTCGACGATCCACTCCTGCGCGCCGAACGTGTTCGGCCGCCACACCTGGACCCGGGTGCCGCTCTCCGTCGACGCGTTCGCGACATCGAGCCGCTTGTCGTTGTGCACGCTGACGACGTGGACGATCCCGCCGCCGCTGTGCACCGGCGAGATCCGCCACTGCCGGGCGGCCGGGGGCCCGGCCGGATCCTCGGGCCCCACCCGCACCCGCGTGCCGCCCTCCAGCTGGAGCAGCAGCCCACTGGCCGCGTTGCGCACCAGGTACACCCCGTCGGGGACGCTCACACCGCACCCCTCAGTAGTCGAAGACGGCCGGGTCCGGCCCGATCCGCCGGGCCGCGGGACCCGTACCCAGCGCGTCCAGCGCGGCGAGGTCGGCGGCGTCCAGCTCGAAGCCGAAGACGTCCAGATTCTCCCGGATCCGCGCCGGGGTCACGGACTTCGGGATCACGATGTTCCCGAGCTGCAGGTGCCAGCGCAGCACCACCTGGGCGGCGGAGCGCCCGTGCCTGGCTGCGACCTCGGCGACGGCCGGGAGCGTCAGCAGCCCCTTGCCCTGGCCGAGCGGGGACCAGGCCTCGGTCGCGATGCCGAGCCGGCGGTGCAGGGCGCGCAGCTCGGCCTGCGGGAAGAGCGGGTGCAGCTCGATCTGGTTCACGGCCGGGACCAGGGAGCTCTCGGCGCCGAGCCGCTCCAGGTCCGCCGGGCGGAAGTTCGCCACTCCGACGGCGCGGGCGCGACCGCTCGCCGCGATCTCCTCGAAGGCCTTCCAGATGGCGACGAAGTCTTCGCGCATCGGGCGCGGCCAGTGGATCAGGTACAGGTCGATGTGGTCGAGGCCCAGCTTGGCCAGGGAGTCGTCGAACGCGCGCAGCACCGCGTCCCGGTCCCACGCCTGCGACGGCCCGTTCCACAGCTTGGTGGTGACGAACAGCTCCTCGCGCGGCACTCCGGCCCCGGCCAGGCCCCGGCCGGTGCCCTGCTCGTTGCCGTAGACGGCCGCCGTGTCGATGCTGCGGTAGCCCGCCTGCAGCGCCGTCCCGACCACCCGCTCGGCCTCGGCGTCCGGAACCTGCCAGACGCCGAAGCCGAGCTGGGGCATGAGCGTGCCGTTGTTGAGCTTGATGCTGGGGACCTGGTTCACGTCTGGCTGTTCCCTCGGATCGTCGGTCGGTATGGGGGGCGACAACCGGCCGCTCCTGCGACGTATTCCCGCCAGGACCCGCAGGGATCGGACACACCGTCAGGACGTACCCAGATAGGCCTCCCGGACGAGCGGATCGGCACGGACCTCGGCGGGAGTGCCCTCGGCGAGGACCGTGCCGAGGTCCAGGACGACCACCCGGGTGCACAGGTCCATCACGAAGGCCACGTTGTGCTCCACCAGCAGCACCGCACACCCCTCCTCCTCGGCCAGCCGCCGCACGACCGCCGCGAGCTGCTCGCGCTCGGGCGCCGCCAGCCCGGACGCGGGCTCGTCCAGCAGCAGCACCCGCGGCGGATCGGCCACCGCGCGGGCCAGCTCGACCATCCGGGCCTGACCGACCGGCAGCCCGCCCGCGTACGCCGCCCCCAGCGCGCCGATCCCGCAGGAGGCGAGCACCCGCTCGCCCTGCTCCCGCCGCCCCCGCTCCCGGCGGCGCCGGGCCGGGGAGCCGAGCAGGTCGGCGGCGATCCCGCCCCCGCCACCCCGCCACTCCTGCGCCACGAGCACGTTGTCGGCCACGCTGAGCTGCCCGAACAGCTGCTGGCGCTGAAAGGTCCGGCGCATCCCGTGCCGGGCCCGCCAGACCGGGGAGCGCCGGGTGATGTCCGCCCCGTCGAGCAGCATCCGCCCCCGGTCGGGCCGCCGGATCCCGGACAACACGTCGAACAGCGTGGTCTTCCCGGCCCCGTTCGGCCCGATCAGCCCGCACACCTCGCCGGCGCGGACCCCGAGGTCCACCCCGGTGAGCGCCTTCACCCCGCCGAACCGGACGCTGATCCCGGCGCCCTCCAGTACGTAAGGCATCGTCATCGCGCCATCCCCAGATAGGCCGCGGTGAGCCGGTCGGCCTCCACCTCGGCGCGCGGACCGCACCAGGAGACCCGGCCCTGGGAGAGGTACGCGACGGTGTCGGCGACACCGAGGATCCCGGCGGCCTTCTCCTCGACCAGCAGCAGCGCGGTGCCGGCGTCCCGCAACTCGGTGAGCAGCGCGTACACCTCCTCCACGACGCGGGGAGCGAGCCCCAGCGAGGGCTCGTCGGCGACCAGCACCTCGGGCGGGCGCTGCAGCAGCGGAGCAAGGGCCAGCATCTGCTGCTCCCCGCCGGACAGCGCCCCTGCGGGGACGCCCCGCCGCTCCCCGAGCCGGGGGAACCGGTCGTAGACGGCGGTCCGCGCGTCCGCCTCGCGGAGGTACAGTGCGAGGTTCTCCTCGATGGTCAGCGCCGGGAAGATGCCCCGCCCTTCGGGGGCGAGCAGCACCCCGCTCCGGGCGCGCCGCACGGCCCGCTCGCGGGTCACGTCCCGCCCGTGTACGCGGACACTCCCGCCCACGGCATCGACCGACCCGGCGGCGACCCGGCAGGCGGTGCTCTTCCCGGCCCCGTTCGGCCCGAGCACGGCGAGGATCTCCCCCTTCCGGACGGCGAGATCGACCCCGTGCAGTACGAGCCCCCCGTCGTACCCGGCGGTGACCCCGCGCAGCTCCAGGGCGGGCGCTGCCGGGTCGTGCCCTGCGGGGTCTTCCGCCACCCCGCCCTTTCGCCGTTCCCTGGGGCTCCGCCCCAGATCCCGCGCCTCAAACGCCGGCGAGGCTGATTCAGCCCGCCCATCCAGCCCGGCCGGCGTTTGAGGCCCGGGGGTCCGGGGGCTGGTCCCCGGAAGCGGGGTCCGGGGCGGAGCCACGGTTCCGGGAGGGGGCGGGGTGGGGGAGAGCCCCGCAGGGCCCCGGTCCGGCCCGGCAACCCCGGCAGCCCGCGCGGGTTCGGCGGCCCCGGCAGCCCCCGGGGGCCCGGCCGACCCGGCCCTGGCCGCCCGCAGGGCCAACCGCCCCGGAACGGCTGCGCAGTACCCGTCCGGATCGTTGGCCAAGGCCAACCCCGCCAGGCCGAACAGGATCACCGGCAGGTGCGCGGACTCCGTCACGTAGTCGGACAGCAGCCGCGGGGCCACCGCGAAGACCACCCCCGCCACCACCGCGTAAAGCGGCCGCCGGACCCCCGCGGCCACCACCACCGCCAGCCACACCAGCCCCGTCATGGCAGTGAAGTCCGTCGCCGTGATCCGGGTGTTGTACGACGCCACCAGCACGCCCCCGAACCCGGCCAGCCCCGCCGACAGCGTGAACAGCAGCAGCTTCGTGCGCAGTACGGACACCCCCGAGGCCATCGCCGCCGCCGGAGCCGACCGCACGGCCAGCATCGCCCGCCCCGACGGCGAGTTCCGCAGCGCGCTCAGCCCGGCCGCGCACACCGCGACGACCACGACCAGCGCCACCCCCAGCGCCCGGTCGTCCCCCAGGTCCACCGGGCCGAACACGGGCCGCGGGACCGGCCACCCGGAGTCCCCGTTGCGCAGCCACCGCAGCTGGAACAGCACCTGGTCCGCGAGGAACGCCAGCGCCAGCGTCGCCAGCGCCAAGGTCCGTCCCCCCAGCCGCAGCGCCGGCAGTGCGACCAGAGCCCCGAGCAGCGCCGCCACGCACGTCCCCACCGCCAGCGCCGCCACGAACGGCCAGCCCCGGCTCATCAGCAGCCCCGCCACCAGCGCGGCCCCCGTCACGAACGTGCCCTGCGCCAGCGACACCATCGCCCCGAGCCCGGTCACCACGGTGAAGGACATGAACACCAGCCCGAGGGCCAGCCCCTGCGCGAGCAGCCCGCTCCAGAACGGCGTGGTCACCGTGTAGAAGGCCACGCACAGCGCCCCGCCGAGCGCCGCCCACACCCCCCACCGCCGTCCCCACGAGGCCCCCGCCAGATGGTCCACGGGCGCCGCGTCCACGGCCGCGGTCCCCGCCGTCCGGGCCCGCCGGGTCAGTACGAGCAGCCCGCCGAACAGGATCAGGAACGGCACCGCCGTCCGGAACCCGGTGATCCCCTCGGCGAACGACGCGTACCCGGCCACCAGGTTCTGCAGCACCCCCAGACCCAGCCCGCCCGCGAACGCGAGCGGTACGGATGCGAAGCGCCCGAGCACCGCCGCCGTCGCCGAAACGAACAGGAACAGGGTGAAGTCGTGCGCCGACAGCCCCAGCAGCGGCGTCGCCAGCACCCCCGCCAGCCCCGCCAGCCCGGAGGCGATCATCCAGGCCACCGACGAAAGCCGGTCGGCACTGATCCCGCGCAGCTCGGTCAGCGAGCGGTTGTCGACGGCCGCCCGCAGCTGCAGTCCCAGCCGTGTGTGCCGCATCAGCACCCACAGGGCCACCGCCACCACCGCCGTCACCACCCAGGTGATCAGCTGGTCGGAGTCGACGCCGACGCCCTCCGTGAGCTGCCAGGACTTCGCCGGGCTCGGCCCCACGCCCGGCAGCCCGAACTGGTTCTCCGCGGGTTTCACGGGCGCGCCCGCATCCCCCAGCAGCTCGACGGCCCACAGTCCGGCCGCGGGCAGTGCGACCAGCAGCCCGATCGTGGCCACGATCTGCGCGGTCTCGCCGACCCGCGCGAGCCGCCGGAACATCAGCCGGTCCAGCCCCCACCCGAGCCCGGGGGCCAGTATGCACACCACCAGCAGGGCCGCAGGGACCGCCGGCCACCCCAGCCCGGAGTGCACCTCGTAGAAGATCAGCGCGCACAGGTAGGCGGTGGCCCCGTGCGCGAAGTTGAACAGCCCGGACGCCGAGTACGACAGCACCAGCCCGGTGGCGAGCAGTGCGTACAGGGCTCCGGAGACCAGACCGCTCAGGACGAAGACGAGCAGATCTCCCATGGGACCGCGCCTACTTGAAGGGGATCGGCGCGTGGCACTTGAACGGTACGGACACCTCGTACGCCCCGTTCTTCAGCTGGACCAGTGCACCGCAGCCGAAGCTGTCCTTCTGCCCCTTGGGCTCGGCCCGGTCGCCGACGAGGGTTCCGGTGTCGGAGAAGCTCTGCGCGGCGTTCTGGAAGTGCGTGACGGTGAGGTCCTTGCCCGCCTTCTGCGCAATGGACACGAACAGGTCCGCCGACATGTACCCGGTCAACATGTGCATGTTCAGGGGCACTTCCTGGCCCCCCGAGGCGGCCTTGACGTCCGCCTTGAACCGGGCCATGGCCGGGCTCGTCGACTCGAAGGGCTCGAACTGGAGCAGGACGTGCACCCCGTCGAGGGCCTGCTTCGTGGCGTCCTTGGCGAGGAGCCCCGGGTCGTAGTCGGTGGGGTCGGAGAGCAGCCCCTTGTACCCGCTGCGCTTGAGCGCCGTGAACAGGCCGATGTTGTTCGGGGTCTGCATGACCGAGACGACGGCGTCGGGTGCCTTGCCGTCGTTGCTCTCCAGGATCTCCTTCACGTACGCCGACCAGTCGCTCGGCACCGCCGTCGCGGGTACCGATGCCTTGGCGTACGCGACCTTGAACCCGGCGCTCGCGAAGCCCTGCTGGAAGGTGCGGATGCCGAACTTCCCGGCGTCGCTGTCGTTGGCGATGACCGCGACCGACTTGCCCTTGGCCCCGCCGAGGATCTGGGCGATGCCCTCGGGCCAGGTCTGGTTCAGGGTGCCGCCGGGGGAGGGGGCCAGGCAGCCGTTGAACCCGTAGATGTACTTGGGCCCGCAGAAGGAGGGCAGGGTGCCCCAGCCGAAGGTGGGGACCTTCTCCTGCTCCAGGAAGTCGGCACCGGAGAAGGTGACCGAGCTCATCGGGGAGATCGCGAAGACCTTGTCCTGCTGGACGAGTTTGCGGGCGGCGGCCATGTTCTTGGCGGGGTCCTGGCCGTCGTCCTGCGCGCCCAGGTACTCGATCGTGCGCCCGTTGATCCCGCCCTCGGCGTTGGCCCTCATGTACCGGGCCTTGGCCCCGAGGTCGGTGTCCTTCTTGCTGTAGCCGCTGGCACTGGTCATGGAGACGATGCCGCCGACCTTGATCGATCGGTCGGTCACCCCGCGGAAGTCGGCGGCCGCGCCGGCATCGGACGTGCGGGGGGAGCTGCTGCTGGAGGCGGAGTTGCAGGCGGAGACGAGCGCGAGCGCCGCCGCCGCGGCGGCCAGGGTGCGGATCGGTCGCAACATGTGTGGGATCCCCTCCGGTCGGAATCCCCGCATTCTGTGGGTGACCTGACGGATCGTCAATATTGCTGACGAAGGTGAAGTGACGCATCGTCAGTTACTTGCTGCGGGGGCCGTCAGGGCTGGTAGAGGGCCGCCACCTCCGTCGCGTACGCCTTCTCGATCGCCCGCCGCTTCAGCTTCAACGAGGGTGTCAGCAGACCCTGTTCCTCCGTGAACTGCTCCGCCAGCACCCGGAAGGTGCGGATCGCCTCGGCCTGCGAGACCAGCGTGTTCGCGGCCACCACCGCCCGCCGGACCTCCGCGGTCAGATCCGGGTCGTGGACCAGCTGCGACGCGGGCATCTGCGGGCGCCCGCGCATCGACAGCCAGTGCGCGATCCCCTCCATGTCCAGCGTGAGCAGGGCGGCCACGTACGGCCGGTCGTTGCCCACCAGCACGCACTGCGCGACCAGCGGATGAGAACGCACCCGCTCCTCGAGGGCGGTCGGCGAGACGCTCTTGCCGTTGGAGGTCACCAGGATCTCCTTCTTGCGCCCCGTGATGGTGAGGTACCCGTCCTCGTCCAGCCGGCCCAGGTCGCCCGTCGCCAGCCAGCCGCCGCGCAGCACCTCCTGCGTGGCGTGGGGGTCGTTGAGGTACCCGCTGAAGATGTGGCCGCCGTGCAGCCAGACCTCCCCGTCGTCGGCGATGTGCACCGTACTGCCCGGGATCGGCCGGCCCACCGTGCCGTACTTCGTCGCGCCCGGCGGGTTCGCGGTGGCCGCCGCGCAGGACTCGGTGAGCCCGTAGCCCTCGAACACGGTGATCCCGGCCCCGTCGAAGAACAGCCCGAGGCGGCGCGACATCGCCGACCCGCCCGACATGGCGTGCCGCACCCGGCCGCCCATCGCCTCGCGGACCTTCCCGTACACCAGCTTCTCGAAGAGCTGGTGTTCCATGCGCAGCGTGGCCGAGGGGCCCGGCCCGATGCCGAACGCCTTCTGCTCGCGCGCCTCCGCGTACCGTACGGCCGCCTCGACCGCCCGGTCGAAGGGGCCCGTGCGCCCCTCCGCCTCCGCCTTGCGGCGGGCTGCTGCGAAGACCTTCTCGAAGACGTACGGGACCCCCAGCACGAAGGTCGGCCGGAACGCGGCGAGGTCCGGCAGCAACTCGGCCGCCGCCAGCACCGGCTGGTGACCGAGCTTGACCCGCGCCCGGACGGCCGCCACCTCCACCATCCGCCCGAAGACATGGGCGAGCGGCAGGAACAGCAGCGTGGAGGGCTGCTCCCCGGGCCCGGCCTGGAAGACGGACTCCCAGCGGGCCACCATCGTGTCGGCCTCGTACATGAAATTGCCGTGGGTGAGCACACAGCCCTTGGGGCGGCCGGTGGTCCCCGAGGTGTAGATCACGGTGGCGACGGCGTCGGGCGTGACCGCGGCGCGGTGCCGGTGCACCAGGTCGTCGGCGACCCCGTGGCCGTCCGCGACGAGCGCCTCGACGGCCCCGGCGTCGAGCTGCCACAGCCGCCGCAGGTGCGGGAGCCGCTCGATGACGGACCCGACGGTCATGGCCTGGTCCTCGTCCTCGACGACGCAGGCGGTGCAGTCGGAGTCCTGCAGGATCCAGTGCACCTGCTCGACGGACGAGGTCGGGTAGACGGGGACGGGCTGGGCGCCGATCGCCCACAGGGCGAAGTCGAACAGGGTCCACTCGTACCGGGTCCGGGACATGACGGCGACCCGCTCGCCGAACCGGACCCCCTGGGCCAGCAGCCCCTTCGCCAGCGCGAGCACCTCGGCGGCGAGTTCCCCGGACGTCACGTCCCGCCAGACCCCGTCGACCTTGCGCCCGAGCACCACCCGGCCGGGATCCTCCTGGGCATGCCGGAAGACGGCGTCGGCGAGCCCGCCGACGGGCGCCGCCATAACGACTGGTGGGACGGTGATCTCGCGCATGCCCCGCTCCTCTCCGCGCAGCGCGGCGACGCTACCCCACACCTCCCCGCGGTTGATCACCGTGCGAAGACCTCCACAAGACCTCCCCAGGGAGCTGCGGAAGGGCCGGCCGGAGGTGCGGAAGGGCCGCCCGGGGAGACACTCCCCGCGGCGACGGCCCGGAAACGCCGGGCGCCCCGCCGATCGTGCGTCTGAGGGGGGCGCCGGGGCGCGAGCTCAGCCGTTCGCGGCTGCCGGCCCGCCCGGAACGAAGGAGTCCAGCGCCGCGTCGAAGTGGCTCCGCGCCTCCGCGAGCCGGCCGACGGGCGCGGACACCCACACGTCGTACATGCGCCCGTTCTCGTCCCAGCAGACGTCGAAGGTGTGCCGGGAGCCTTCGGCAGCGGTGAAGCCGTTCCAGGTGAACTCCCAGAGGGCGGCGGGCAGTCCGTTGTGCGTGGTCGGGACGACCGTGCCGTCGCGGTAGCCGGGGTTGGTGGCCGGGCCGCTCGCGTGCGAGAGCCGCATGACGGCGACCGGCCCGTCGGACACCGCCGGCTTCACCTTGACGCCGATACGGAAGACCCCGTCCGGCGACACGTAGAAGACCCGCTCGTCGTCGGTGGAGCGCTGGAAGCCGTCGGGTACGGCGAGGCTGAAGCCCGCCGGGTCGGACACGGACCGGTACCCGGCGGGCGCGGGCCTCGCCGGCCCCGCCACCGACGGGGGCGCGGTACGGGCGGGGGCCGGCGCCGGCGAGAGGGTCTGCGCGGGCTTGGCGTCGGCGGAGGCCCGGCTCCATCCGGAGGCCGTGGCGGTGGGCGTCGTCTCCCGTGCGCCGTCCGCCGACCGGTCGCCGAGCTGTGAGGTGACGGCCACGGCGCCGGCGACCGCGACGGCGAACAGCGCCGCGATCAGCCCCGCCCGCAGAGCGGGCCGGGTTCGCCGGGCCGGGGCGGACGGCTGCGTGACGTGCTCGGTCGGCGAGTAGCCGCCCGCGGCGTCCGCCCCGGATGCGGTCCCGGCCGGCGGCGCGGTCACCGGACTCGGTGGCGGTACCCGGTCGGCGACGACGGGGACCTTGCCGGTGCTCACGTACGCCGACAGCAGCCGCTCGGCCTCCGCCGCCCCCATCCGCCGCTCCGGGAGGCGTTCCAGCAGGCCGCGGATGACCGGAACCAGCGGCCCCGCCTGCGCCGGCGGCCGGATCTCCTCGTACACGACGGCATGCAGGACCCCGCCGAGCGAATCGCGGTGGAAGGGGGACTCGCCGGTCAGCGCCGCGCACAGCAGGACGCCGAGCGACCACAGGTCGGATTCGGGTCCCGCGGCGGCCCCCTGCATGCGCTCGGGCGAGGTGTACTCGGGCGAGCCGACGAACGCGCCGGTCTCGCTGATGGTGGTGGACCCGGCGAGCCGCGCGATGCCGAAGTCGGTGAGCACCACCCGCCCAGTCCCGGCCTCCATGAGGACGTTGGCCGGCTTGACGTCCCGGTGGAGCACCCCGCGCGCGTGCGCCGCGGTCAGGGCGCCGAGCAGGGCCAGCCCGGTCCGCGCGGTCTCGGCAGGGGTGAGCGGCCCTTCGGCCCCGAGCCGGTCGGCCAGCGAGCCGCCGTCGACGAGCTCCATGACGATGTGGGGGCGCCCGTCGTGCTCCACGACGTCGTGCACGACGACGACGTGCGGATGCCTGACCTGAGCGACGGTCCGGGCCTCCCGCAGCGCGGCCTTGGCGTCCGCACCCCCGTCGACATGGAGCTCCTTGACGGCGACGGGGCGCCCGAGGAGCTCGTCGGAGGCCCGCCAGACGGTCCCCATGCCGCCTCTGCCCAACCGCTTCTCCAGGCGGTACCGCCCGGCGATCACGATGCTGCTGTCCGGCCCGTCGTGCGACACGTTGCTTCCCCTCCGACCCCGTGGCGCCCCATGATGCCGCACAACCGGATCCACCCCCGCCGCCCGAGCCGGACAACGCAAGGCCACCGCACCCCCAGCGCAAAAAACCCCACCGAAGTGGGGTTTTTGTTCTGTGTCCGAGGGGGGACTTGAACTCTCCACTCGGGCGCCAGCCTGTAGGCTTTCTGACTTGTGTGAATGCCCGTCGTGACAGGAGTTCGACAGTCCTGCTCTTCCTGTAATTCCTGCTGTTTCAGGCCGTCTCAGGACGCTGTTGGTCACCCGTTGGTCACGTGCCCAACCTGGCCAGGACGGGCGATCTTGCCCGCTCGATCAGACTTTCTCGATGGCCTCGAAGATGTCGGCGTCGGTCTCCTGCTGCCACTTCGGCAGGTCGGGCCAGTCGGCCACGTAGCCCGGCTTGGGGTCCTCGAAGTGCTTGAACATCTGGGCGGTCCAGCATGTCGCGACGAACCGGCTCTTCTGCTCGCGGGACAGCCTCGATGCGTGCCCGCCGCTGATCTCGATGAACTGCCGGACCTGGTCGTGGACCGAGCCTGCGGCCTCGCGCTCCCACTGCGGGGTGTCGTCCCAAGGCGTCACGTACCCTGCCTTCGGCTCCCCGGGGAAGTGCTGGTGCACTCCCGCGATCCAGGCTTCCCGGAACACTCGTGCACCTTCGGTCTGCGACATGCCAACCCCTCTCGTCATGGCGTGCTGAGCGCGGCGATCTCCGCCCCCAGCTCCGCTACGCGGTGGTCCCTGCTCAGGGGGCCGAACTCGTCGCACAGGGGCTGGAGTCTACGGGCGACGTATCCGGAGGATGAGGCTTGGGCCAGGAGGAGGGCTTCCCGGCCGTACGCGACGACGTGTTCGGGGTCGCGCCGCTTGGCGCCGATGGCGGCGAGATCGGTCAGGACGGCGCCGCGCCGCCGGTAGGACTGCCCGGATGCAAGGGCGGTCTGCTCCAGTGCCCGCCGCAACGCTTCCTCCGCCAGGTCGAGCCGTCCGAGCTGGACGTAGCGGGCTCCCCGTTCCTCGGCCAGCCGCGTCCCGTCGAATCGCAACCACCCGCCGTTGGTGCTGCCCGCGCTCAGGCCCATGACCTGCTCCGCCTGGTCCAAGGCGCGCTCGCATGCGGGGAGGTCGCCCAGGCCGGCGTACGCCTCTGCCTGGACGGAGGCGACCCAGTGCCGCGTGGCGAGGCTACTGTCACCTCGCCCGGCCAGCCGCTCAGCGGCTCCCAGGACCTGGGCCGCCTGCCGGTAGCGCTCCTCCGACATGTCCACGTAGGCGTGCCGGACGAGTGCGCACGCCCACAGGTCGTAGGCTCCGGCGTCCCTGCTGACGGATGCCGCGAGGGCGTAGGAGGCAGCCGCTTCGGTGTACCGGTTCGCGTCGAAGGCGACTTCTCCCGCCAGTTGGAAGAGGTCGGCTGCCGCGCTGAGGAGCGGGTGGGAGTTGCCTCGGGTGTCGGCCGCGAGGGCTTCGTTCAGGGTGGTCAGTTGGTCGCGGACGACGGGGTAGACGGACCCCCTTGGACCGGGCCAGTTGGTAGACCTGCCAGAGGTGGCCGTTCATCCGCGCGAAGTCGCCGGGTGCGCCCCTGAGGACCCCGTCGGAGAGGGCTTCCGCCTCGTCCAGCGGGAGGGCGGTCAGCGCCCCGCTGACGGTGAGGATGCGGAGGAATTCGCGGCGGATCACTTCGTCTGGGTCTCCCGCACTCGGGTGGTCACTGGGCTGCTGGCATCCGGTCGTCCGGCTTACGGCTCGTGGCTGTGTCAGAAGGGCATCCAGCTCTTGAAGGCTCACTTCGAGGGCGGCTGCCAAGCCCGGCCGCTGAGGCGGCTGCGGTGCGATCTTGCCGCTCTCCCAGCGTCCGACCGTTGTGCGGTCCACGCCAAGTAACTCGGCCAATTTCTCCTGACTGTAACCCAGGGTCTTGCGCCGTTCCGCCAGTCCCATGACGCCCCTCTTCCCGTGACCTGAACCCACGGCGTTCCCGTGCACGGATGTGCATCAAGAGTGCCGCATTGATGCCGTGGAGGACTTGGACTCCCCGCGCTTTCCTTGGTGTTGTCGCAAACGGGCACGGGGGCAAACCTGCGGAAGGGTGCGGACATGGCAACGGAGAACGGCATGGCGCGTGATGGTCTCGGTTCCTCTCAGGCCCCGAGCCTCGGAGCTGACCCTCGCGTTCTCATGACGCTTCGTGTGTCCCGTGATTCGGGTCGTACCTGGAAGCAGAGCACCAGCGTCCGCGAGGGCGACCCGTTCGTCATCTTGTCCGATCCGGGCCGATACCCGCCGTGCGGGTGCGACCGCTGCACTGGCCACCCGTCGCTGTCCGCCACGTCGCTCCGTCCGGCTGACATCGAGCCGAGGACGGCGTGATGTCCGGCTTAGGGCCTTGGCTGCTTCACCGATTCGGCCGGTACGCCGGTCCGCTCTACGTGGCGACGGTCCTCGGCGGTACGGCCCTGTTCCTTGCCGGAACGTTTGCGACTCGGTAGCAGCCTCACCGGCTGCTGCCCTCCCTTCTTCCCGCCAGGTTCCTGGCGGGAGTTCCCGAGTAGAGAGGTAAGTCCGATGGTGGAAGAGAACACCGGTTCGGCGGCCCCCGAGGGGGGTGGCCTGCTCGTCGCGAAGCGGAAGATCGTGGCCGCGCGGACGCGTGCCGAGCAGGAGTCGGACGTCAGTAGCGGGCGTTCTGACGGCAACGACTGACGGGGCTGCCCACGATGCTTGATGCCGCCTCGTGGGCGGGGCGCCTGGGCGGGGACACGTTCCTCGCCCAGACGTACCACCGCTCCTACGCGCACTTCCCCGGCACCGCCGACACGGCGGGCCTGTTCTCCTGGGACGACTTCAACCGGATCATCGCCACGCAGCGACTGGAGCCGCCCCGGCTGCGCCTGTCGGTCGACGGCGAGATGGTCCCCCTTCACCGCTACGCGATCCCGACCACGAACCGCCGCGCGGTCACCTGGTCCCGCATCCAGCCGGCCGACTTCCACGCCCAGCTCAAGGACGGGGCGTCGCTGGTCCTCGATGCGGTCGAGAAAATCCACCCGGCGGTGGGCATGGCTGCCGAGGGTCTCGAACGGTTCCTCGGCACGTCCGTGCAGGCCAACGCGTACGCGTCCTGGACCAATCGTGAGGGCTTCGGCCTGCACTGGGACGACCACGATGTCGTGGTGGTGCAGGTTCACGGCTCGAAGCGGTGGCGCTTGTACGGCTCCACTCGTGAGGCTCCCACCTTCCGGGACGTGGAGTCGCCGGAGACTCCCGAGGGCGACCCGGTGGCGGACATCGTGCTCGCTCCCGGCGATGTGCTCTACCTGCCTCGCGGCTGGTGGCACGCGGTCACAGCTGACCAGGGAACGGAGTCGCTGCACCTGACGTTCGGCATGGTCCCGCACACGGGCGCGGACCTTATGCTCTGGGTCGTGGATCAGCTCCGGTCGTCCCTCGCACTGCGCAGGGACATCCCGCGGTTCGCCTCGCTGAGCGAGCACTCCGACTTCATCGCCGCGCTACGTGGTGAGGTGCTGAACGAACTGGCCGATCCCCGGTTGGTGGAGCGGTGGGCGGAGTCCATCGACGCAACTGACCTGGGGCACGCGATTCCCTCGCTGCCCTACGTGGACGGGCTGCCCGCACGTCCGGAGATCATGGTCAAGCTGACCGCCCCTCGGGGCCGCCTGACGGCGAACCCCGCCCACAGCACGGTCACGTTCTCGGCGGCGGGTACTGCCTGGGACTTCGCCGAGTCGGCCGCGCCCGTCCTCGGCACACTGCTGACCGGTCAGCCGACCACGCTCGGCGAGATGGCCGACTCCGCCGGACTGGAGATCAAGGACGTGGCCGAGCTGGTCTCCGCCCTCATCGAGGGCCATGCCGTCGCGGTCGTAGGGACCGCGCTGTGACCGCCGCTCTCTCCCTGGGGACATACCGTGTGCGTGCCGTCAGTCAGGCGGCACGCACCGCCCTGGCTGCCGGTAGCCCCTGGGTGGACACGGCACCCAACTACGCCCACGGTCGGGCGCATGAGGAGCTGCGCCCGGTTCTCGGGGAGTACCCGAGCGTGCGGGTAGCTACGAAGACGGGGTTCTTCACGGAGGAGCAAGGCCGCACCGCCCTGGCTGAGGGCGTGCTCACCCGGGAAGAGATGGCCAGTCGACACAGCCTTGAACCGGGCTTCGTTCGCTGGCAGATGGAGCGTTCGTTGGCCACACTCGGCCGCGCGGACCTGGTGTTCGTGCACAACCCCGAGCACCACGGGCACGGCCTTGACCGCGCCGCTCTGCACTGCCGTGTGCGGGAAGCCTTCACGGCGCTGGAAGAGTTCACCCAAGAGGGCAGGATCGGCGGGTACGGCGTCGCCACCTGGACGGGCCTGGCCTCTGAAGCGTTCACGGTTCCCGAGTTGCTCGCGCTCGCCCGACAGGCGGCGGGCTCTGCCGAGCACCACTTCACGGGGTTGCAGATGCCCGTCAGTCTGATCATGGATGACCTGATCAGGCAGGCACTCAACGGCGGTGGACCGCTGGTGCAGGCGAAGGACGCGGGGCTGATCACGTTCGGCTCCGCTCCTCTGCACGGCGGCGAACTGCTGGAGGCCATGACGCCTGAACTGGTGAACTTCATCCGCCCCGGCCTGTCGGCCGCAGCCGCTGCCCTGCTGGCTGCCGGATCATGCCCCAGCCTCGATGTCGTGCTGACTTCCGCGAGCACCCGCGAACACTGGGACGATGCGGCGAAGGCTCTGGCTGCGCCCCTGACGGCCGAGGAACTGAGGAGGGTGACCGATGAACTCGCCGCCGAGTGAGGACGTACAGACCCTGATGGAGGCCGCTCACGACCGGGCGGCCAAGGCTCTGGGCCTCACGTGCACGGGCCCGCTGGCGTGGGGCTTCCAGGGTGTCACCCTCGGTCGGCAAGCCAGGGACCGGTGGCTCCGGGTAAGCCGGACCGCCGCGAGGAACGCGGGCAGGAAGCAGGGGGAGGGCATCGTGGGGGCCTCCTTGCTGGTGCCTGACGCTGTCCCGCGACCGCGCCTGTACGAGGTGTACGACTGGACTGACGGCGAGTGGGCCTTCGAGGCCGAAGTCCTCGACTACGTGACGCATCCCGTCGTGTCCCCGGAGCGGGCCGACCTGCACCATGACCCCCACTTGCCTGACGAGTGGTGGGCCGACCTGCGCCGAGCCCTGGCCCTGCTCGCTGAGGCGGAGGGGGTGAAGGCCACTGTCCGGGACGGGTGGATCGAGCGTGCCTTCCCCCAGTTCCTCGGCATCCCGGCCCCTGCCAAGGTGGAGCGGGTGACCGGTCACGGTGACCTGCATTGGGGCAACCTCACGACCGTGCCCCTGACCCTGCTGGACTGGGAGCGGTGGGGCCTGGTGCCCTACGGCTACGACGCTGGCCTCCTCCATGCCAACAGCCTGCTCGTTCCCGACGTGGCGGAGCGCATCCGGCTGGAGTTCGCTGCGGTCCTGGACACCCCTGCCGGCCGAGTCGGAGAACTCGCGGCCCTGGCGGAGATGCTGCAAGCCGTAGCCCGCGGCTGGTACCCGGACCTGGCCCCGCGCCTACTCGCTCGCGCGGAGTCACTCACGGGCGTTCGGCCACCGGTCCCGGTGCACTCGGAGGTCAGCGCCTGACAGGCCCGTGGAATGACAGCGGCCCCCGACGCGATGCCGGGGGCCTGCCTGTGTCCATGTGCGCCCGTCTCGGGCGCTTTCTCCAAGGTGGCGGCGGCCGGCTACACGATGGCCCGGTACGGCCACTCACGTAAGGACGGAGAGATGGGGATTCGCTGGGCTGTTGGCCACGCCACTGCCTGGAAAGCAAAAAACCCCACATGAAGTGGGGTCTCAGCTGGTGTCCGAGGGGGGACTTGAACCCCCACGCCCGATAAAGGGCACTAGCACCTCAAGCTAGCGCGTCTGCCATTCCGCCACCCGGACCAGGTGGTCGGCCCCGGTTTCCCGCGGCGACAAGGACAACAATAGCAAAGGATCGGGGTGGTTCCGACCAGGTATTCGGGCCCGGGCCGCTCGCTGACCTGCAGGCATGTCCCCGAGGGGGCGGCGAGACTCCGCGTCTCGCGGGTCAGCGGGCCGCCGCGGTGCGCTCGGCCCTCAGCCAGTCGTCGTTGTGCTGCCACGCGTAGAGGGTGGTGCCGTCCATGTAGGCGTAGTACAGGCCGCAGCGCGCGGTGGCCTTCCCCCGGGCGTCCTTCGGGAACCAGTCCTCCGCGAGCGGGACCTCCTGCGCGTGCGGCCGCGGCTCCGTCGTGCACGCGGTCGGGAGCCGGTCGTCCGGCAGGGTCGCCTTCAGCAGGCGGTCGCCGCCCGTCGTCTTCATCGCGTACTCCACCGACGTCGCGTCGTCCGCCAGCCAGCGCGGGACCGAGGCCCGCGCCGTCTTCGCCTCGGCGCCCGTCGCGTACGTGCCCGCCTCCTGGTGGCGGTTCCCGTACCAGTCGGCCGCGGCCGGGAGCGCGACCACGGTCGCGAGCCCCACGGCCGAGACGACGGCGGCGGTGGTCAGGATGACGGACCTGCGGATCATGCGGCGTTCGCTTCCCTCGGCGGCGGATGGCTGCGTGCCTTCATCCTCCGGCCCCGCGTGGGGCCGGCGCGTCCCTCCACCGGGCGGGATCCGCGTACATCTCAGGTCGCACGCCCCCGAGGAGTCACCCGTTGCTGGTATGAGTCGCGCATGGAAACGCAAGCCCGCGTGAGCACGTTGGAGCTCTTCTTCGACCTCGTCTTCGTCTTCACCATCACCCAGCTGACCGTGCTCCTGGCGGACGACATCAGCTTCCGGGGCGCGGGCCAGGTGCTGGTGATCTTCACCGTGCTGTTCTGGATGTACGGCGGCTACGCGCACCTGACCAACCAGGTGCCGCCCGACCGGACCGTGCGCAGGGTGCTGCTGATGCTGGCCATGGGGGCGTTCCTGGTGTGCGCGCTGGCGGTGCCGACGGCCTTCGGGGCCGGCGGGGTCGCCTTCGGGGCCGGGTACCTGTGCGTCGTCCTCGTGCACAGCGCCCTCTTCACGCAGGCACACGGGTTCGGCGTGATCTGGTTCGCGCTGCCCAACGTGCTGTGCGCGCTGTCGGTGCTGGCCGCCGGGTTCCTCGACGGACCGCCCGCCGGGGCGCTGTGGATGCTCGCCCTGCTGATCCAGTTCGTCGTGCCCCAGCTGGTGCAGCGGGCCGCGGCGAGCGGGGCGGAGCCGGTCGGCTCCGCCGGGGACGCGACCGGGGTGACGACGCTCGGCTACCAGCTCGGCGGCATGAGCTCCGCGCACCTCGTGGAGCGGCACGGGCTGCTGCTGATCATTGTCTTCGGCGAGTCCGTGATCGCCATCGGCATCGGGGTCGGCACGCTGCCGCTGTCCGTGGGGATCGTCGCAGGGGCTCTCCTGGCGCTCGCCCTCGCGTCCGCGCTGTGGTGGATGTACTTCGTACGCGACGAGGGCCGGGCCGAGCAGGTCTTCGCCGAGGCCCCGCCGGAGAAGCGTTTCAAGCTGGCGATGCGCGCGTACTACTACGCCTTCCTGCCCATGCTGCTCGGCATCGCCGCCTTCGCGGCCGGCGTCAAGAAGACCATCGGGCATCTGGGCGGGCACCTGGACACGGGCCCGGCGCTCGTCCTCGCGGGCGGGATCGCCCTCTACCTGGCCGGGGACCTGGCCTTCCGGGCCGTGCTCGGGATCGGCCCGGCCCGCTTCCGGGCGGCGGCGCTGGTGCTCGTCCTGGCTACCGTCCCGGTCGGCACGGGCACCGCCGGGCTCTGGCAGCTGGTCGCGCTCGTCCTTGTACTCCTGGCCGCGCTGGGAGCCGAGGCCCGCTGGGCCCCGGCCGCCGTGGCACCCGCTACGGGCAGCGGATGACCTGGCCCGCGTACGAGAGGTTGCCGCCGAAGCCGAAGAGGAGGACCGGGGCGCCGGTGGGGATCTCGCCGCGCTGGACCAGCTTCGAGAGGGCCATCGGGATGCTGGCGGCCGAGGTGTTGCCGGAGTCCACGACATCGCGGGCGACGACCGCGTTGACGGCGCCGATCCTCGCGGCGAGCGGCTCGATGATCCGCAGGTTCGCCTGGTGCAGGACGACGGCGGCCAGCTCCTCGGGGGCGACCCCGGCCTTCTCGCACACCTTGCGGGCCAGCGGCGGGAGCTGGCTGGTGGTCCAGCGGTAGACGGACTGGCCCTCCTGGGCGAAGACCGGCGGGGAGCCCTCGATCCGCACTGCGTGGCCCATCTCCGGGACCGAACCCCACAGGACCGGGCCGATCCCGGGCTCCTCGCTGGCCTCGACCACGGCCGCGCCCGCACCGTCGCCGGTCAGTACACAGGTGGTGCGGTCCGTCCAGTCGGTGATCTCGGTCATCTTGTCGGCGCCGATGACCAGGGCGCGGGTGGCGGAGCCGGCCCGGATCGCGTGGTCGGCGGTGGCCAGGGCGTGGGTGAAGCCCGAGCAGACGACGTTGAGGTCCATGACGGCCGGGCTGCCGCCCATGCCCAGCTTGGCGGCGACGCGGGCGGCCATGTTGGGCGAACGGTCGATCGCGGTGGAGGTGGCCACCAGGACGAGGTCGATGTCGTCGGGGGACAGGCCGGCGCCGGCGAGCGCCTTGCCCGCGGCCTGGAAGGCCAGCTCGTCCACCGGTTCGTCGGGGCCCGCCATGTGCCGGGTCTTGATGCCGACCCGGGAGCGGATCCACTCGTCGTTGGTGTCGACCATCGCCGCGAGGTCCTCGTTGGTGATCACTTTCGCGGGCTGGTAGTGCCCTAGCGCCACCACGCGTGAACCGGTCATGGGCGGGGTCCCCCCTCGTACGGAAGTCAGGATCACCCAGCTTGACCTGCTACTGGTGGGTACAGGTGCACGTGACCCAACAGGATTACCTGCCCTGAATTTGGAGATTCCGGAGGATCTTCCTGCCGGGAGCACCCTGGAACGGCGATCCGGGAGAATGGGCCCGTCAGCTGCACGACGAGGTGCACGACGAGAACAGAACGGGCGGGCTGATCACCATGGGACGGGTCACCGAGCGCCGTCGTGTCGTCCGGGTGCGGAACGGGGTGACCGGAGTCCGCCCGGACACGCTGGTCGCCGAGGAGCCGCTGGAGATACGGCTGAGCGGCAAACCGCTCGCCATCACGATGCGCACCCCCGGCGACGATTTCGCGCTGGCGGTGGGCTTCCTGGTGAGCGAGGGCGTGCTCGCCTCCGCATCGGACGTACAGGCTGTGACTTACTGCGAGGGGGCGACGGAGGACGGCTCGAACACCTACAACGTCGTCAACGTGCAGCTCGCGCCCGGGGTACCGCTGCCGGACATCACGCTCGAACGGAACGTCTACACCACCTCCTCCTGCGGCCTGTGCGGAAAGGCCAGCCTCGACGCGGTGCGCACGGCGACCCGCTTCCCGCTCCAGCGGAGCGCGGCCGAGGACACCGTACGGATTCCCGCGGAGCTCCTGGGTGAGCTGCCGGACCGGCTCCGCGCGGCACAGAAGGTGTTCGACCGCACCGGCGGCCTGCACGCGGCCGGGCTGTTCTCCCCGCAGGGTGAGCTGCTGGACCTGCGGGAGGACGTCGGCCGGCACAACGCCGTCGACAAGATCGTCGGCCGGGCGTTCCAGGCCGGCCTCCTCCCGCTGGCGGGCGCGGTACTGCTGGTGTCCGGCCGGGCCTCCTTCGAGCTCGCGCAGAAGGCGGTGATGGCGGGCATCCCGATCCTGGCCGCCGTCTCGGCGCCGTCCTCGCTGGCCGTGGACCTGGCCCTGGAGTCGGGCCTGACCCTGGTCGGCTTCCTGCGCGGGCAGAACATGAACATCTACGCGGGCGAGGAACGGATCACCCTGTAGCGGTTCCCCGGGCGCTCCCGCGGTCCGGTCCTCCTGCCTGTGGTCCTCCGGTCTTCCGGTCTTCCGGTCCTCCGGTCTTCCGGTCAGCGGCCCCGGCGGGTGCGGCGCTTCGCTTCCGGCCTGGGCTTGGGCTCGGGCGGGTCGATGCGGTGGAGGTCCAATGTCGCCGGGACGGGGGTGACGCCAGGGCCGCCGGATTCCGCCCACGCGATGACCTCGTCGGTCGCGGTGTCGTCCAGGGCCCAGCCGAACCAGGCCGCGCGGGCGCCCCGGCGGCGGGCCTCGGTGGTGGGCTGGACCACGATGACATTGGCCTGCGCGCACGGCCCGAGGCAGTCGCTCGTACGGACGGCCAGCCGGCCCCCCGACGCGGCGGCGGCCTCACGCAGCCGGGCCAGCTGGCCGGCGTGGTCGGAGCCGGGGTTCTTGCGGGGGTCCCCGCAGCAGCAGCCGCGGCAGACCACGAGGGTGCAGGGGCGTTCGGCGTGGGCGGCGAGCGGGCGAATCCAGGTCACCGCCGCACGTTACCGGGCCTGCCGCGCAGGGTGTTGGGGCAGGTCGTCCTTTTCGGATCACACCTGACCCGCGGCGTGATCCGAAAGAGATGCACCGGGGGAGACCTCCACCACATGTCCGGCGGACAGTTCACCGTCCGCTGCGGCCCCGGCGTCCCGGGCGCGGCGGCGCGCCAGCACCGCACACACCATCAGCTGCATCTGGTGGAACAGCATCAGCGGCAGCACCGCGAGGCTCGCCTGGGCCCCGAACAGCACGCTGGCCATGGGCAGTCCGGCCGCGAGGCTCTTCTTCGACCCGGCGAACTGGATGGCGATCCGGTCCGCCCGGCCGAACCCGAGCCGCTTCGCCCCGTCCCAGCTGACCAGGAGCATGACGGCGAGCAGTACGGCCTCCACCGCCAGCAGTGCGGCCAGGCGCGGGACGCTGACCTGGTGCCAGATCCCGGCGGCCATGCCCGCGCTGAAGGCGGCGTAGACGACGAGCAGGATCGAGCCGCGGTCGACGAAGCCGAGAACCGTCTTGTTCCGGACCAGGAAACCGCCGGCCCACGGGCGCAGCACCTGGCCCAGCAGGAAGGGCAGCAGGAGCTGAAGGACGATCTTGACGAGGGAGTCGAGGGAGAATCCGCCCGCGCTGTTGCCGAGCAGGCCGGCGGCGAGGAGCGGTGTGAGGAAGATGCCGGCGAGGCTGGAGAACGAGCCCGCGCAGATCGCCGCGGGGACGTTGCCGCGGGCGATCGAGGTGAACGCGATCGAGGACTGGATGGTCGAGGGGACCAGGCACAGGAAGAGCAGTCCGCTGTAGAGCGGGGGCG
This sequence comes from Streptomyces sp. NPDC051364, assembly GCF_040682115.1. NCBI lineage: Bacteria > Bacillati > Actinomycetota > Actinomycetes > Kitasatosporales > Streptomycetaceae > Streptomyces > Streptomyces sp. NPDC051364. The sequence goes on from NZ_JBFBAH010000002.1 coordinate 283,470, forward strand.
TGAGGAGGGTGGGGACCAGCCCGCGGGCGGCCAGGCCGAGCAGCGGGAAGAGGACGAAGGTGCAGGCCAGCACGGTCAGGTGGAGCCGCCAGTGGCGCAGGCCGTCGAGGGCCTCGCGGGTGGACAGCCGGGCACCGTAGAGGAAGAAGAGCAGGGCCACGGCACCGGTGGCGGCGCCCTCGGCGACGGAGCCGGCCGGCCCGCGGGCGGGCAGCAGCGCGGCGAGGCCGACGGTGCCGAGGAGGGCCAGGACGTACGGGTCCAGGGGCAGCCGGGAAGGTATCTGCGGGCGGCGCATGTACGGGGCTCTCTTGCTGTCGTGGTGGTGGCGGGGCGGGAGCGTGCCCCGGGTGCCTCCCCATCGTGGCGCTCGGCCGGTGATCGGGAAACCTGCACACCGCACTTACTGTCATTGCGGTTCGTGATGGCCGTGGGAGCATGAAGCCATGCCTGCCATGTACGACCCCGTCCAGTTGCGCACGTTCCTCACGGTGGCCCAGACGCTCAGCTTCACCCAGGCCGCCGGCCGGCTCGGCGTCCGGCAGTCCACGGTCAGCCAGCACGTACGGCGGCTGGAGGAGGCGACGGGGCGGCAGCTCTTCCTCCGGGACACGCACAGCGTGGAGCTGACGGAGGACGGCGAGGCGCTGCTGGGCTTCGCCCGGACCATCCTGGAGGCGCACGAGAGGGCGGCGGCCTACTTCACGGGGACGCGGCTGCGGGGGCGGCTGCGGTTCGGGGCGTCGGAGGACTTCGTGCTGACCCGGCTGCCGGAGATCCTGGAGGGCTTCCGGCACGAGCATCCCGAGGTGGACCTGGAGCTGTCGGTCGAACTGTCCGGGACCCTGCACGAACGGCTGGACGCGGGGCGGCTCGACCTCGTCCTGGCGAAGCGGCGCGGCCCGGGGGACGAGCGGGGCCGGCTGGTGTGGCGGGACCGGATGGTGTGGATCGGCGCGGAGGGGCTGCGGGTGGACCCGGACCGGCCCGTACCGCTGATCGTCTTCCCGCCGCCGGGGATCACCCGGGCCCGGGCGCTGGAGGTGCTCGAGCGGGACGGGCGGGCGTGGCGGATCGCGTGCACGAGCGGCAGTCTGAGCGGGCTGGTCGCGGCGGCGCGGGCAGGCCTGGGCGTGATGGCGCACACGCGGGGGCTGATCCCGCCGGGGCTGGTCCGGGTGCCGGGGCTGCCTGACCTCGGCTCGGTGGAGTTCGCGCTGCTGCGGGGCGAGCGGAGCTCGCAGGTGGCGGAGGCACTGGCGGCCGCGATCCTCTCGGGCGCAGACCGCCTCACCCGCCCCGCCTGACCGTCCCGGCGGCGGGGCTGGAAGGGGCTGGGTCAGGTGCCCAGGATCAGGAGGCCTTCGGACGGGGGGAGGCTGCCCGGGGTGAGGGGGGCGAAGGTGAGGGGGAGGGCCAGGCGGGGCGGACCGGATTCCGGGAGCGGGTCGAAGAAGTACGCCGCCTCCGCCGCGGTGTCGCTGACCAGATGGGGACCGGCCGGGGACGGCGTGGCCCGGGTCAGCGGGGTGCGGAAGAGACTGCGGAGGTGGCGGAGGGTCTCCGGAGTGACGTGCGACGGACGGGGGAGGGGGGTGGCCGTCGGGGCCTCCCCGGTGTCCGGGGCCTCTGCGACAGCCGGGGCGGCCGGCGCGTCCGGGGGGATCGCGCCCGACAGGAGCAGCGCCAGGAGCACCGGGACGGCCTTGCGGCGCAGGGCCTCGGTGGCCTCGGGCAGCCGGTGGGCGCGGTTCGCGGGCAGCGACAGCGCGAGGCTCCCGGCGGCGTCGCCGGTCGCGATCGGCAACGCCGAGCACACCACACCCGGGGAGTATTCGCGCAGGTCGAAGACCGGCGCGCCCGGAGCCAGCGCGTCGAGGGCGTTGAACAGGACCCGGCTGTCGGTGATCGTCTGAGGGGTGAGCCGGGCCGGCCGGTACCGGGCGACATGGTCGCGGCGGAGGTCGTGGTCGAGCTGGGTCAGCAGGCACTTGCCGACGGCGCTGGCGTGCGCCGCGGCCTTGAAGTCCACCCACTCCTGCACCGGCGGCGCCCCCGGCCCGTCGGCCATCTGGGTGATCCTGACCTCCCCCTCGGCATACCGGCTCAGGTACACCGCGGCGCCGGTGCTGTCCCGGGCCAGGGCCAGGGTGCGCTGGAGCTGGCCCGCCAGCCCGCTGCCGCCCGGGGCGGCGAGCCGGTCGAGGGCGGGCCCGCGCGCGTACACGCCCGCGCCCGGCCGGTACGCGTACTCCTCCTCGCACAGCATCGCCAGCAGCGGCCACAGCTCCGCCTCCGCCAGGCCGGCCTCCCGCCCCAGCTGGCCGGCCCGTACCCCCAGCGGATGCTTCTCGAGGACCCGTACGACGGCCAGCGCGCGCCGCGCCTGGGCCAGGGCCTCGCTCGTCCCGGCCCGAGCGCGGCCGTCGCGCGCCGCCGACGCCAGCGCGGGATGCCGCAGCGGCCCCGCGCCCAGCCGGGTCCGCTCCGGGGACTGCGCCACCACCGGGGGCGCCGGCCGGAACGCGTCGAGCGCCGAGGGCAGTCCCGGCCTCGGCAGCGGCACCTGGCCCAGATCGGGATCGTCGAGCTGGTCGACGTAACGCAGGACCGTCGCCTGCGCGCACAGCCGCACCTCGCGCAGATCCCGCCGGCCGTTCGGCCGGAAGCCGCGCCGGCCCAGCTCGCGCGCCCAGATCCGCGCGTCGTGGTGCTCCCCTCGCCGCGAGTGGTCGAGGAACAGGCAGTACGCGGCCGGTGCGGTCCGCGCCCGCCCGGAACCGGCGGCGAACTGCCACCAGAAGCGGGCGCCTTCGCGCAGCCCGGCCAGGTGCAGCAGGCAGCCGAAGACGACCGCCCCGGCCAGATCGGTGTGCCCGCTCTCGACGAAGGCCGTCAGCTGCGCCTCGGCCTTCGGGGTGCACACGGCGGCCAGGCAGACGGCCTTCAGGTCGCGCCGGGCCCGTTCGGAGTCGAGCGGGCAGTCCCGCGCGGGGTCGCTCCACCCGTACGCCCGGCGCCGGGAGGGTGCCGCGGCGGCCTGCCCCCGGGCGGCGCGCAGCAGCCGCGCCTCGGCCGCGCCCAGGTCGTAGTGCGGGTACCGGTCGCGGACCCCGGCCCGGGTCAGGAACTCGGTCAGGGAGCGGCGGGTGGCGTCGCCGCCGCGCTCCTCCTTGCCCTCGCGCCGCCTCATGATTCGGCGGAGGTGTCGAGCAGGCGGGCGAGCCGCCGGTGGGCCTGGCCGAGCTGCGAGCGGACGGTGGCCTCGTCGACGCCCATCACGGAGGCGGCTTCGCCGGGGGTGCACTGGAGCCCGTAGCGCAGCAGCACGGCGTCGCGCTGGCGCTCGGCGAGCCGGGACACGGCCGAGTAGAAGCGGATGGTGTCGGTCAGAACCTCGTACTGGTCCGCGTGGGCCTCCTTGAGGGCGGCCTCGAAGGCGCTGATGTCCATCGGTTCGGGCCAGGTGCTGCGCCGCTGCTGCCGGTCGACCAGCCGTTGCTTGAGGATGGTCCAGGCGTAGGCGTCGAGCCGGTCCATGTGGAGCATTCGTAACCACTCGTTCATGATCGAATCGAAGGTGGCGTCCACCGCGTCCTCGGCAGCCGTGTCGGAGCCCAGCTGCAGGTACGCGAAACGCATGTACGAGGGCCGCCGGTTGGCGTGGAACGCCCAGTACGACAGGCGTGCCGTCGGGTCCCACTGACTCATCGGCGTCGGCCGCCGCCGTCGGCTGGGCAGTCCCACGGCCCCACCGGACTCCTCTGGTCCGCCATCGCTCACCGTTCCACCTCACCTCATCCCCTGTGCGCGGACAGCCTGGCAGTGCGGGCGCACCCGGGGGGCGCAGAAGAGAGACGTCGAGAGATTACGTTCGGTGATGATCGGCGCGTGACCGACTTCGACCGCCCGCGGGCCCAGTCCGCGCATACGCATATGCCGGGGCCAAGCCGGGCCGCCATGCACCGGCGTAAGCCGTGTGACCAGCCAGGACGACCCCCGCGGCGGGCCCGCCCGCCGAACCCCGGACACCGGTCCGCGGTGATCCGGTCCGGCTGTAGCATGGGCCCACTGCGAGGGCCGTGACGGAGAGGTCACGTCCCTCGCTTTTGCGTTACGTCCACCCCGAAGAAATGCGGCGCGTGGCCTTTCGGCGGTTCGATACGATGAACCGCATCACAATCCGTCACGGCACGTTGTCACCGCATAGATGAAATGGAGCATCCGAGGATGGCTCGACACCTGATCACCAGCGCGCTTCCCTACATCAACGGGATCAAGCACCTGGGCAACATGGTCGGGTCGATGCTTCCGGCGGATGTGTACTCCCGGTACCTCCGCCAGCGCGGCCACGACGTCCTCTACATCTGCGCCACCGACGAGCACGGCACCCCCGCCGAGCTCGCCGCCAAGGAGGCCGGCGTCTCGGTCGCCGAGTTCTGCGCGCAGGCGCACGACGCCCAGAAGGCGGTCTACGACGGCTTCGAGCTGTCCTTCGACTACTTCGGCCGCAGCTCCTCGCAGCAGAACGCCGAGATCACCCAGCACTTCGCGCGCCGGCTGCAGCAGAACGGCTTCATCGAGGAGCGTGCGATCCGGCAGGTCTACTCGCCGGTCGACGACCGCTTCCTGCCGGACCGCTACGTCGAGGGCACCTGCCCGCACTGCGGCTACGACAAGGCCCGCGGCGACCAGTGCGAGAACTGCACCCGCGTCCTGGACCCCACGGACCTGATCGAGCCCCGCTCGGCCATCTCCGGCTCCACCGAGCTCGAGGTCCGTGAGACCAAGCACCTCTTCCTCCTCCAGTCCAAGCTCCAGCACGAGGTCGAGGCCTGGGTCGCGGAGCACGAGGAGGAGTGGCCGCAGCTGGCGTCCTCCATCGCCCGCAAGTGGCTGACCGAGGGCCTGCACGACCGCGCGATCACCCGCGACCTCGACTGGGGCGTCCCCGTCCCGGCCGACACGTGGCCCGAACTGGCCGCCGACGGCAAGGTCTTCTACGTCTGGTTCGACGCCCCGATCGAGTACATCGCCTCCACCAAGGAGTGGGCGGACGCCGACCCGGCCACCCGCGACTACAAGTCCTGGTGGTACGAGGCCTCGGACGTGCGCTACACGCAGTTCATGGCCAAGGACAACGTCCCGTTCCACACGGTGATGTTCCCCGCCACCGAGATCGGCACCCGCGAGCCCTGGAAGAAGGTCGACTACGTCAAGGCCTTCAACTGGCTGACGTACTACGGCGGCAAGTTCTCCACCTCGCAGAAGCGCGGCGTCTTCACCGACCAGGCGCTGGAGACCCTCCCGGCCGACTTCTGGCGCTACTTCCTCATCGCCAACGCGCCCGAGTCCGACGACTCGTCCTTCACGTGGGAGCACTTCACCGCCACGGTCAACAAGGACCTCGGCGGCACCCTCGGCAACTTCGTCAACCGCGTGCTGACCTTCTCCCGCAAGAAGTTCGGCGACGAGGTCCCGGCGGGCAGCCCGGCCGGCGAGGTCGAGGCCAAGCTGGGCGAGCAGATCGCCGAGCTGCTGGCCGAGTACGAGGGCCACATGGAGTCCCTCCAGTACCGCAAGGCCGCGGCCGCGCTGCGCGCCCTGTGGTCCGCCGGCAACGCGTACCTCGACGAGAAGGCCCCCTGGCTGGAGGTCAAGACCGACCTGGACGGCGCGGCACTCACGCTGCGCACCGCGATGAACCTGATCCACCTCTACTCGGTGGTCTCGGAGCCGTTCATCCCGGCCTCGGCGCGCGTCATGCGCTCCGCGTTCGCGCTCGCCGACGACACGGCGACGTGGATCACCCCGGAGCAGGCCAGGTCGCTGGACGCGGTCCCGGCAGGCACGCCGTTCACCGTGCCGCCGGTCCTCTTCGCGCGGATCACCGAGGAGGACCTGGAGTCCTACCGCGAGCGCTTCGGCGGCACCGAGGCCGGCTGACCTCCCCCGTCCGAGCCAAGGGGCGCGACCTTCCGGGGTCGTGCCCCTTTGCCGTACGCCCTGCCCGTTGCGCGGGCGCGGCGAGGTAGGGGAAACCCGACCCCGAAGTGTCCACCTGGGTGGGCAGACCCGGCCGGGGGTGCGCGGCTGGAATGGGCCCATGACCCCTTCCCGTAGTGTCCGTCCCGTCCTTCAGACGACCGGCTGGCTCGTGGCGGCCGCCTGGGCGCTGTCCTTTCCGCTCTTCTCCTCACTGGGGCCGCACCGGCTGTGGGGCTGGTGCGCGGCGGCCGGCTACCTGTGCGCCGCGGCGCTCACCGTCCGGCGGCCGCGGGCCGCCGTCGCGGCCGCCCTCGTGGGAGCCGTCGCCGTACCGCTGCTGTGGCTGGTGCTGACCGGCCAGGGGCAGTCCGAGGTGATGGTCGTGGAGCGCTCCGGTCGGCTGCTGCTGGAGACCGGGCGGATGTACGTGGACCAGCCCGCCGGAGTGGACGAGTACACGCCATACCTGCCGGGCATGGCTGCCCTCGGCATCCCGCACACGGTGCTGGGACGGCTGGGCGACGCCCGGATCTGGTGCGCGGCGGTCCTGTTCGGCGGGATGTGGGCGGGGCGCCGCCTGCTCGGCGGGGCGCGGTCGCCCCTGGTGCCCGTGCTGGTGGCCTCGCCGGTGGTGGCGCTGCCGCTGGCGGTGAGCGGGGTGGACCTGCCGCTGGCCGGGCTGTGCTGCCTGGCGCTGGCGGCGGCTGCGGCGGGGCGGCCGGTCCTGGCAGGGGCGGCCCTCGCCGGGGCGTGCGCGCTGAAGTGGACGGCGCTGCCCGCGGTGGCCGTGGCGGTGGCCCTGCTCGCCGCCTGCCGGGGTGGCCGGGCGGCGGTGCGCTGCGCTGTGACGGCGGCTCTCGGCACGGCCGCGCTGGTGCTGCCGAGCGTGCTGCTCCAGCCGGCGGAGACGGTGCGGCAGGTGTTCGCCTTCCCGACCGGGCGTGCAGAGGTGCCCACCCCGGCGAGCAGCCCGCTGCCGGGACACCTGCTGGCCGAACTGGGCACCTGGGGCTGGTGGCTGACGGTGGCTCTGCTCGCGGTGGGCGGACTGGCAGTCGCGGTCTCGCTGGCGGTGCGGCCGCCGCGCACGCTGGTGGCGGCGGCCGACCGCCTCGCGATCGGCCTCACGCTGGCCTTCCTGCTGGCCCCGGCGGGGCGCTTCGGCTACCTGGCGCTACCGGTGCTGCTGGTGGTCTGGGCGCGGTCGGTGGCCGTCCCCGGGTTCTCCCGCATCGTGGCCGGCGCCGCGGGTCGGGGTGACGTCAGGGGCGGGGCCGAGATGCATTCCGCGAACGCGTAGTTCTTTCCGCGGGGGCCGTTTCCCGGCCGGATCCCGGAGGGGGGAAAGAGGTCAGCCCTCCGCGCCCCGCAGGTGGGCCAGCACCGCCAGGACACGCCGGTTGCCCTCGGCCGGGTCGAGGTCCAGCTTCATGAAGATGCTGCTCGCGTGCTTGACGACGGCCGCCTCGGTGACGAACAGCCGGGCCGCCAGGGCTTGGTTGTTGAGGCCCTCGGCCATCAGGGCCAGCACCTCGCGTTCGCGCGGGGTGAGCCGGGCGAGCGGCCGGTCCGCCGCCTGCCGGCCCAGCAGGACCCGGACCACCTCGGGGTCGATGACCGTCTGGCCCCCGGCGACCCGTTCGAGGGCGTCGAGGAAATCCGCCACCTCGCCGACGCGGTCCTTGAGCAGGTAGCCCAGCCCGGCCGGACCGCTCGCCGCGGGGCCGGCGGTGAGCAGCTGGGTCGCGTACGCCGTGGCGACGTACTGCGAGAGCACGAGCACCGGCAACGAGCCGTCCCGGGAGCGCAGTTCGAGGGCGGCGCGCAGGCCCTCGTCGCGGAAGCCGGGCGGCATCCGGACGTCGGTGACGACGGCGTCGGGCCGTTCGGCCCCCACTGCCCGTATCAGTGCCTCGGCGTCGCCGACGGCGGCGAGGACGCGGTGGCCGCTGCGGGTGAGGAGTTCCGTCAGCCCGGCGCGCAACAGGACGGAGTCCTCCGCGAGGATCAGCCGGAGCACGGCACATCCACGCGGAGTTCGGTCGGACCGCCCACCGGACTGGACACCACCAGCCTGCCCTGCAACATCGCCACCCTGTCCGCGAGACCCGCCAGGCCCGCTCCCGCGCCGGGGTCAGCCCCGCCGCGGCCGTCGTCGGTGACGGAGAGAGTCAGCCGGCCCCCGTCGACCCTACCGGCGATCCCGATGTGCGAGGCGCCGCTGTGCTTGGCCGCGTTGGCCAGGGCCTCGGTGACGGTGAAGTACGCCGTGATCTCCACCGGTTCGGGCAGCCGGGGCACGTCCAGGTCGACGGTCACCGGCACGGGATGGCGCAGCGCGACCTCCGCGACGGCCGCCGCGAGCCCGTGGTCGGTGAGCACCTGCGGGTGGATCCCCCGTACGAGGTCCCGCAGTTGCTCCAGCGCCAGCCGTGCTTCACCGCGGCCCCGGGCCACCAGGGCGGCCGCGTCGGCGGCCTGCGGCACCCTGCGCAGCTCCAGCTCGGCGAGCCCGAGGGTCATGCTGAGGGCGACCAGTTGCTGCTGGGCGCCGTCGTGCAGATCCCGCTCGATCCGCCGCCGTTCGGCCTCGAAGGCGTCCACGAGGCGGACCCGGGAGCGGGTCAGCTCCAGCACCCGGGCGTCCTCCTCGCGCGCCCCGAGCAGCAGCCGCGCGGTCTTCACCTGGGCCCCTGCGAGGAGCCCTCCCGCGTACGCGGCCACCACGAGCCCGGCCAGTCCGACGGCGGTACCGGCCAGGGCTTCCAGCGGACCGGAGACCGGCCTGCCGGGGATCAGCATCACTGTCTCGGGGGCAAGGGCCCACACGATGACCGGGCTCGCCACGAGGATCAGCGAGAAGGCGAGCAGCGTGACGACCCCGAATCCGGCCGCGGCGAACACCGGCCCGAGCAGGGCCGCGTACCCGAGCTCCCGCCACGTGGCCCGCTCGCGCAGCCGGGTCCGCAGCCAGGCGGCGGTGCCGGCTCCGGCGAGCGAGATGTGCGGATCCGGAACGGGGACGGGTTCCACCCACCGCAGCCGCCACCGCTCGAGCCGCCCGAGCGGTACTGCGCCGGCCACGGCACCGAGCAGCAGGAGCAGCCCGATCCCTGCCACGGCCAGCAGCACCCCCAGCCCGACGAGCAGCGCCAGCGCGAGCAGGACCCCGTACCCGAGGAGGATCCCGCTGCCGAGGTACGCCCAACAGCGCCACGGCCACCGGGAGGCGAGGAAACGGCCCGGCCGCTTCAGCGCCGCCCAGACGGCGACGGCCGGCTCGGCGGCCGGCTCCTCGGTGGTGGCGGGTTCGGACACGCGGGACATCCGGCCAGCCTAGGCGAGCCGGCACCGGACCTCGAAGGGGTGCCTGTCCGACGGGGCTGCTCCGATCACGGGGCCGGGGGCGAGCGGCGTGCGCCCTCCTAACGCCGATGGCTTGAAGTAACCCATCCGTCGGGGATCTTGACGCGTCTGCAGCGTATCGAAGCGCTCCCGTGATCGTTTCTTCAGCCGAAACCCTCACAACCGCCCCCTCGCTACCGCCGGGGGCGGCCGGCGGAACGGGAGGACGCGCGGTGACCGCTTGGCAGTACTTCGCCGGAGCAGGCCTGGTGGCGGCGCTCTGCCCGCTGCAGGGCCATGTGGCGGTCGCGGACGACGGCATGGGACCGTTTCCCGGCCAGGGCCAGGGCCAGGGCCAGGGCCAGGGCCAGGGCCAGGGACACGGCCACGGGGCCCGGCTCGACGTCTGCGTGCCGACCGAGCAGCCGCGGCCGCCCGCCGCCGCGTCCCCTGCCGCCACACCCCCCGCGGTCCGGCCTCCGGTACGGGCCGTCCTGCCCGGCGCCGAGCGGCCGGCCGTGTACCACCCCGGGCGGGGCCCTGCACCGGCGGTCGCCGCCCCCGAGCCGCCGCAGCCGCCCCGGCCGACGGCGAAGGCAAGGGCCGCGGAGCCGGAGCCTGCGCCGCCCGCGCCGGGTCCCGAGGCGGTGGCGGAGCCGGCGCCGGCCGAAGCGCCGGCCCCGCCCCGGCCCGCAGCCGTGGCCGCGCCCGTGAGCGCCTTCCACGTGCGTCCGTACCACTCGATCGCCCTGGAGCGGCGCCGCCCGGGCGGTATGTCCACCGTGATGCTCATGGTCGTCGTCACCACCCCGGCCGTGCTCGCCGCCGCCGCGCTGCGGCCGCGTTCCAAGAGCCGCGGCTGACCCCGCCGCGCGCTACACCCACCCACCGATCCACCAACGGGAGAACCCTCGTGTCCGAATGGCTGGTCCTGGCCGTCGCCATGGCGCTCGTCTGCGCCCTCGTCCTCGCCTGCACCGCGCTCCGGCACCGCCGGGTCGCGGAGGACGAGGACACCAGCGAAACCCCCGACGTCATCGAGTACATGACGATGATGGTGGGTGTGGTCTACGCGATCGTGCTCGGCCTGGCCATCGCCGGCGTCTGGGAGGCGCGCGGCGCCGCCGAGGACAGCGTGCGCCGCGAGGCCCAGTCGCTGTACGAGGTCACCCAGCGCGCCGACGTCTACCCGGCCCCCGTCCGCGACCGGATCCGCGGCGAGGTGGACGCGTACGTCTCCCACACCGTCGCCGTGGACTGGCCGCTGCTGACCGCGGGCGAGGGCGCGTCCCCGCAGGGCGCCGAGCTGCTCGGCAAGCTGCGCAGCGACGTCACCCACCAGAACCCGACGAGCGAGCTGCAGGCGCAGGCCTACCAGCCGCTGCTGGACCACATCGCGGCCGCCGACGACGCCCGCCACTCGCGCATGCAGGCCGATGAGTCGACCCTGCCGAGCGTGGTGTGGTTCGGGCTGCTGGTCGGCGGGCTGGTCACGGTGGGGCTGATCTTCACCCTGCAGATCCGCCGGTCGGGGCGGGAGCTGCTGCTGGCCGGGCTGTTCAGCGCGCTGATCGTGTTCCTGCTGTTCATGGTGTGGAGCTTCGACGCACCCTACGGGCGGGACGGAATCGATTCCGCGGGCCCGTTCCAGGACCTGTTCCCGAAGGTGGCGCTGGCCGCGGCCGAGCGCTGACGCCCTGAGGCCGCCGGAGCGGGGCGCGAGCGGGCCGGCTCAGGCCGGCCCGCTCCCCGTCAGTGTGACCTGCCGTCGTACGGCGGCCACCACCGGCGAATGCCGCAGCGCGTGGGAGATCCGTACGAGGTCGCGCGCGCTGCCGAGGGTGTCGAGGACGCTCTCCTCGCTGGCTCCGATGACCGCGCCTTCCGGGTCCGCCGAGCGGGCCTGGACGGCGGCCGCGACCATCGCCGCGTCGGCGACGGCGCGCGCCGTCTCCTGCTCCGCCCCGTCCGCGAGGGCCCGCGCGTAGGCCTCGTCGCGGCGGCCCAGGTCGAAGTACGGGCCGAGGTGCAGGAATCCGTCGTGGATGTCCGACTCGCGCTGGATCACCCGCATTTCGGCCGGGGCCCACCAGGACATCTGCACGCAGGGCGTGCCGCTGGGCGCGCCGGTCTGCACCTCGTGCCACAGCGCGCCGAGCCGCCGGTACGTCGTCCAGGTCTGCCAGCTGTCGGACAGTCGCTGGCACAGCAGGGGCAGTACGAAGCCGATCGCGCTGATCAGCGCGCCGACGGAGGCGAGCGGCGGGGCGATGAAGGTGCTCAGGCCGTCGAGGTCGTGGCCCGCCCAGCGGGCGACGACGGCGGAGATCTTGGTGGCGTCGTAGCTGAGGTTGAAGATGTAGCCCGAGACGATGATCATCAGGCCGATCCGCAGCCAGCCGTGCACCTGGAGGGACCAGCGCCAGCACATGGCCACCATCACGACGGCCGCCACCAGGTGCGCCGTCAGGTAGAGGGCGATCATCTGCTGGATGTACGGGGTGTTGGCGTAGTAGGTGTCGAAGTCGCGCAGCCGCTCGACCGGGGCCTCACCGAGCAGGAAGAGCACCACCAGCACCACGACGACCGCGGCGTATCCGAGGATCCAGCGGCGCGAGATGCGCCGGGTCACTTCGGGCGGGCCGCCGCGCCAGTTCACGATCAGTACCAGGCAGGCGGCGCTGAACAGGGTGATCAGGCAGTAGACCAGCGGTGCGGAGACGTTGGTGACGCCGGTCCAGCGGTTGACCGCCTCGATGGTGGGCGGAGCGGCGAAGGTGAACACCGATCCGGCCAGGATCAGCAGGGCGCAGACCGACCGCAGCAGCGGGTCGCGCCAGTTGTTCCGTAGCGCCGGCAGCTTGAAGGCGAGTGAGACCGCCAGGGCGGCTGCCGGTATGTAGTAGTCCTGGCCGTTCAACGGTCGTTCCTGTGCCCCCGGTATCCGAGCGAGGCCTCGATGCGGCCCGCCAACTGGTCACGCTGTGCGGGCGCCCGGTGGCTCGCGGAACCGGCGAGCCAGGTCCGGCAGCGGCTGCCCAGCAGTAAACCGAACGTCTCCGCCTCGGTCTCCTCCGAGACGTCGGCGCGCGTGCGCGCGGCGACGCGCCGGACGGTCTCCCCGAGATCGGCCTCGTCGCTCAGCAGCCGGGCGGCGACGGCGGCTCCGTCGACGTGGTGGCTGCAGTGGCCGGCCTTCATGTGCCACAGCTCGTGGCCCAGGATGACCAGCTGGTGGTCCGGTGCGGTGCGTTCCTCGATGACCACCAGATCGCGGTCCGCCATGTCGAGCCACAGGCCGCTGGCCGTCCCCGGCGGGAACGAGGCCATCCGGAAGTCCACCCGGCGGCCGCGGTGCTTGCTCATGCCCTCGCAGAGGGCGGCGTAGAGGTCCACGGGTTCCACGGGCGCGGTCAGCCGGAGCCCGGCCACCAGTTCGCTGCACAACCGGCGCTGCTCTCTGCCTATGCTCACCGTTCTCCCCGTCGGCGCGGATCCGGATCAGGACTCAAGGATCAGACCCAGACTCTCGACTGGGTCATCATTCATTCGGTTTGACGCTTTCGAGAAGCATGTCCAGCCATTCGGTCACCTTGTCCCGGTGCTTGTCGCTGGGCAGTTGGGCGGCACGCCAGGCGATGCCCCGGACACCGTGGTTCTGGAGGAGTCTTGCCAGCGGATCGCCGGTCGAAGCCGCCGGGGCGGGTACGGTTTCGCGCGTGCGGCCCGCGAAGTCCTGGAGCAGCTGCTGCTCGGTCCGCTGGAGCGCGTCGGTGAGGGCTTCCGCGTCGTGCGCGGTGAGGAAACCGGCGTGGACGCCGAAGAAGCGCTGGATCGCGTCGCAGTGCTCCATGGTGGGCCTGCGGTCGCCGTTGATCAGGGCGCCGGCCTGCTGCCGCGACATGCCGGCGCCGTCCGCGATCTCCTGCTGTGTGTAGCGGCGCCCGTTGGGCTTCAGCCGGGTGCGCCGGAGCAGGTCGAGACGCTGGAGGAAGCGCGTCTGCAGACAGGGCTCGACGGCGGGCCGGCCGTCCAGCAGGGACCTGATCACGTCGGCGGGGACGCCGGAGGCCTCCGAGAGGCGGCGCAGGTCGAAGACCTTGTTCAGGTCGCGGCCCATCTTGCCCGCGAGTTCGGCGACGCGCGTGACGGTGGCTGCCAGGGGCGCGTTGGCCACCGCGACGGGAGCCGGGAAGCCGTCTGTCACCAGTGGTTCTCCTAGATCGCGGCGGGGTCGGTACGGGCACAAGGTCGGCTTTTGGAATCTAGCCGAGGAGCCGCCACAGGGCCAGAACTTGCCACAGCTGTGGCGGGAATGAGCTGTCAAGAGGCTGGAATTGCCACGATAGTTGACACTCGAATGAAGTCGGTAGCAGGATCGCCACAGGTAATTGAAGATCCAGACCGTGAAGAGGGGGAGCTCTCGGTGCCACATCTCGCAGCGGTGGGCCCGTCCGATGGCCTCGCCCGAGCCGGTGGGGAGCGCCTGGCGGGCGAGGAGTCCGCACGTGGCGCAGTGCGGTCGGAGCGACGCAAGGAGATTTTGCGCCAGCGGCGCGAGGAGCTCGGCCTGAGCCAGGAAGACCTCGCCGCCCGGCTCCGTATCAGCGTCCGCGCCTACGGGAACTGGGAGCGCGGCCTGGTCAAGGAGTGGACGGACCGCAAACTGCTCGCCCTGGCCGAGGCCTTGGAGATGAGCGAGCGGCAGTGCTTCTGGCTCTTCCGTGTCATGGTCGACCGGGACCCCCCGCCGACCTGGCGGGCGGCCGAGGAGAGCCGGCTGCCCCAGGACCCCGCCCAGCGTGACTACCTGTGCGACTATGCGGCGCTCATGGAGGCCGTGCCCTACCCGAGCTTCCTGGTGGACCACCGCTGGGACGTGGCGCTCACCAACTCGGCGTTCGACAAGCTCTTCCAGTCGGTGCGCCCCCACCCGACCGCCCTGCCCGACGACAACTTCCTGCGCTTCGTGCTGTTCCACCCGGACGCCGCGGCCGTGCTGGAGGACCACGAACCGGCCTGGTGCGTCCCGCTGCTGGCCCAGTTCGCGAACGCGCTCGCCGCCGCCCCGGAGGACGAGGGCCTGAGCAGCATCCGCCAGGAGGTGGCCCGCGACCCGTTCATGGAGGCGGCCTACCGCTACGGGGTGCCGCACTGGCTGAGCACCCACGGGGCCGACGCCGCCGAGCGTGACGGGGCCGTGCGGACCGTCCGCCACTGGGACCCGCGCTGGGGCCACGTACGCTGCCGGCTGGTGGCCGAATCCAGCCGCATGCTCGACGGGATGGGCCTCACCCGGATCACCATGGTCCTGTCGACGCCGCAGGGCGCGGCGACGGGTCCGGTCCCCGGCGCCGCCGCCCCGCTCCACCTGGGACCCCGGCTGCGCGCCGTCCCGTCGCTGGAGGACTGAGCGACCGGGCCCCCGCCGCGCCGCCCGGCAGGGGACACTGGAGCCCTCCAACATGTGTCGATCACGTGCCACGGAGCGGATGCCACGGATCGTGGCACCGATCGTGGCACGGGCGAAGGGCGGTAGGGCGTGCGGCTGACCATCCTCGGCGGGGGCGGATTCCGGGTACCGCTCGTCTACGGTGCACTGCTCGGCGACCATGCCGAGGGCCGGGTCACCCAGGTGACGCTGTACGACGAGGACCCCGCCCGGCTCGGCGCCATGGCCCGGGTGCTCGCCGACCAGGCGACCGCCTCCGGAGCGCCCGACGCCCCGGCCGTCACCGCCACCGGGGACCTCGACGAGGCCCTGCGCGGGGCCGACTTCGTCTTCTCCGCCATCCGCGTCGGCGGCCTCGAGGGGCGCGCCGCGGACGAGCGGGTCGCCCTGGCCGAGGGCGTGCTGGGCCAGGAGACGGTCGGCGCGGGCGGGATCGCGTACGGCCTGCGGACGGTTCCGGTCGCCCGGGAGATCGCCCGCAGGGTCGCCCGTACCGCCCCCGAGGCCTGGGTCATCAACTTCACCAACCCGGCGGGGCTCGTCACCGAGGCCATGGCCGAGGAGCTCGGCGACCGGGTGATCGGGATCTGCGACTCCCCGGTGGGGCTCGGCCGGCGCGTCGCCCGGCTGCTCGGCGCCCGCCCGGACGAGGCCTGGATCGACTACGTCGGCCTCAACCATCTGGGCTGGCTCCGCGGGCTGCGCATCGGCGGCCGTGACGAACTGCCCCGGCTGCTGGCCGACACCGAAGCGCTGGAGTCCTTCGAGGAGGGCCGGCTGTTCGGGGCCGAGTGGCTGCGCTCGCTGGGCGCGATCCCCAACGAGTACCTGCACTACTACTACTTCAACCGTGACACCGTACGGGCGTACACGGAGGCCAAGCAGACCCGCGGCGCGTTCCTGCGCGACCAGCAGCGCGGCTTCTACGCCGAGGCGGGCCGCACGGACCGGCCGGCCGGGGCGGCGCTGGCGGCCTGGGACCGGACCCGGGCCGAGCGGGAGGCCACGTACATGGCCGAGAACCGCGAGGCGGCGGGCGTAGGCGAGCGCGACGAGAGCGATCTGGAGTCCGGCGGGTACGAGAAGGTCGCGCTGGCGCTGATGCGGGCCATCGCCCGGGACGAGCGGGCCACGCTGATCCTCAACGTCCGCAACCGCTCGGCCCTGTCCGTGCTCGACGCGCAGGCGGTCATCGAGGTGCCCTGCCTGGTCGACGCGAACGGCGCCCACCCGGTGGCCGTGGACCCGCTGCCGCTGCACGCGGTGGGCCTGGTGACCTCGGTCAAGGCGGTCGAGCGGGAGGTCCTCGCGGCCGCCGCGAGCGGCTCCCGGGCCGATGCCGTCAAGGCGTTCGCGCTGCACCCGCTGGTGGACTCGGTCGGGGTGGCCCGGCGGCTCCTGGACGGTTACGCGGCCGAGCACCCGGGGCTGGCCTACCTGCGCTGATCCCGCGCCCGGGAGCCCGGCGGAGGTCCCTCGTACGGCCCAGTGCGCATGCGGCGGGGTAGGGGCGCTGTGAGAGTGCGAGATGTGACCACTGCCCCCGCCGAAGCCACCGCCGCAGCCGCGGCGCCTCCTGAGCTCGACCGGCGGCGGCGCAATGTCGTCTTCGGCACGATCATGCTGGGCGTGCTGCTCGCGGCCCTCGACCAGACGATCGTCGGGACCGCCCTGCCCACGATCGTGGCGGATCTCGGCGGCGGGGACCACATGTCGTGGGTGGTGACCTCCTACCTGCTCGCGGAGACCGTCGCGACGGTGCTGGTGGGAAAGTTCGGCGACCTCTTCGGCCGGAAACTGATCTTCCAGATCTCGGCGATCGTCTTCATCGCCGGCTCGTTCCTGTGCGGCCTGGCGAGCAACATGTCGCTGCTCATCCTGTGGCGGGGCGTCCAGGGCGTCGGCGCCGGCGGCCTGATGGTCACCTCCATGGCCCTGATCGCCGACGTGGTCCCCTTACGTGAGCGCGGCAAGTACCAGGGCGCGATCGGCGCCGTCTTCGGGGTCGCGACCGTCATCGGGCCCCTGCTCGGCGGCCTGTTCACCGACCACCTGACCTGGCGCTGGGCGTTCTACGTGAACGTCCCGATCGCGATCCTGGTGGTGATCGCGGCGGCCCGGACGATCCCCTCGGTCCGGGCCGCCGGGGGGACCCGTATCGACTACCTGGGCATCGCCCTGGTCGCGGTGGGCTCCAGCGCCCTGATCCTGGCCACCAGCTGGGGCGGGAACGAGTACGCCTGGGGCTCCGCGACGATCATCGGGCTCTTCGTGCTCGGCGTGCTGGCCCTGGCCCTGTTCTGCCTGGTCGAGACGCGGGCGGCGGAACCGATGCTGCCGATGAGGCTGTTCCGCAACCCGGTCTTCACGGTCTGCTCGGTGCTCAGCTTCGTGGTCGGCTTCGCCATGCTCGGCGCGATGACGTTCCTGCCGACGTACCTGCAGTTCGTGGACGGGGATTCGGCCACGGTCTCGGGCGTACGGACCCTGCCGCTGGTGATCGGCCTGCTGATCGCATCCGTCTTCAGCGGCAACGTCACCAGCAAGACCGGGCGGTACCGGATCTTCCCCATCGTGGGCTGCCTGGTGATGGGGATCGGGCTGTACCTGCTGTCCCGCATGGGTCCGGAGACCGGCGCCTGGCTGGAATCGCTGTACATGTTCGTGCTCGGTGCCGGGATCGGCCTGTGCATGCAGGTCCTCACGATCGCCGTGCAGAACACCGTGGACTACGCCGACCTCGGCACCGCCACGTCAGGCGTCACGTTCTTCCGTACGCTCGGCAGCTCGTTCGGCACCGCCGTCTTCGGCACGATCTACGCCAACACCCTGGGCCCTGCGCTGGACAAGGCGGTCGCGGAGGCCGCCCGGGCCACCGGCGGCGATCCGGCGCAGCTGGCCGAGGCGGCCCAGAGCCCCAAGGGCGTCCACGGGCTCGACCCGGCGGCGGCCGGGCCGATCGTCGAGGCGTACGCGCAGACGCTGCACACGGTGTTCCTGTGGACCGTGCCGGTGGCCGGGTTCGGCTTCGTCGTCGCGCTCTTCCTCAAACAGGTACCGCTGCGCGACACGGCCCGCGCGGCGTCGACGGACATGGGCGACGGCTTCGCCTCACCGGCCACGGCCTCCGGCAACTCGGCCAAGCTGCTGGAGCTGGCGGTCGGCACGCTCGTGCGGAACATGGGGCCGCAGACGGCGCGGGCGATCGTGAACGCCTCGGACACCCGGCTGGACATGGCGGGCGCTTGGGCGGTGATGCAGGTGGAGCTCATGACCCGCACCGTCGGGCACGCCAGCCTCGGGCTCGTCGCCTCGCGCCGCTCCCTGCCGCCGGAGGTCCTGCTGCCCGTCTTCGACCGGATGATCGAGGAGGGCTACCTGACCCGCGAGGGCACCTTCTTCACGCTCACGGCGGCGGGGGAGCGGGAGGCGGCGACCATCTCGAAGGCGTGGGGCGACTGGCTCGGCGACCAGCTGGAGAAGGACCGCGGCCGCCCGCGGAGCAAGGAACTCCGGGCGGCGGCCGACGCGATCGCGAAGCGGCTGCTGGGAGAGGACCTGCGCGAGGGCCACTTCGCGCAGAAGGCCCCGGCGGGCGTGTGATCCGGCGTCGCGCGCCGGCAGCCGGGTGAACGCCCGGGTCAGAGCCCGGTGCGGCCGCTGGTGATGCGGTTCCACAGGGAACGGGTCGCGCCGAAACCGCTCTCGTGCACCCAGACGTGCGTGCAGGACGGGCACTGCAGGTGCAGCAGGCTGCCGGTGTTGGACAGCAGGTAGCGCCAGTGCTCGGAGCACGTGCGCCGCTGCTCGCACGGATCACACCCGCGACTGTCGTTGCAGCTCGGACAGGCGACCCACGCGCGGCGCCCGAGGTCCGCCTGCGGGTCAAGCGGCAGCATGGCCGCCCCCGCGCGAGGGCAGCACGCCGGCCGCGACCAGGTCGTCGTACACGCGCTGCTGCTCCTCGTCGAGGCCGGAGTACAGCAGGTCGTACGCCGCCTCCTCGCCGTGCAGTACCTCGATCGGGTCCCAGTCGGAGCCGAGGGCTTCCATGACCTGGGCCCGGCGGAGCACCTCCTGCGCGGTGAGGTCGACGGTGAAGTCGACCAGCGCCGGGGTGCCCGGGCCGGTGGGGGGTGTGGGGCGGTGTGGGGCCATACGTCTGAACTTAGGTATGCCTTCTTTCCTGTGGCAAGAGGGGGTGGGAGATGTCACAGCAGGTCGCCGGCCCCCTGCGGGCGGGTCCCACGCCGCCGGACCCTTATGCCGTCGGGCCCTGTGCCGTCGCGTAGTCGTACGACGGCACGGGCGGCAGGGTCGGCCCGAGCTCGGGGCGCCACGTACGCAGGACCGCCGTCGAGGGGGCGTACAGGGCATCCGGGATCTCATCCGGGGCGAACCACTGCCAGCGCAGGATCTTGTGCGGCTCCGTGACCCTGGGGGTGCCCTCGGCGGAGGTGGTGACGGCCCCCGCGGTCAGGCGGGTCACCCCGGCCTTCGGGGAGAGCTGGACGGTCAGGATCCGGACGTCCTCGGGAGCCACCCGCAGATCCGTCTCCTCGGCCAGCTCCCGGGCCGCGGCCTGCTCGAAGCTCTCCCCGGGGTCGACCTTCCCGCCGGGCAGCTCCCAGCGGCCGTCGTGCGCCTGCCCGAGGAGTACCCGGCCCTCGGCGTCGGCCACGACCAGCCCGACGCCGACGACGGCGTTGGGCTGCGGGACGGCCCGGGCGGGACGTTCGGGCCGGTCGTTCGGCGTCGTCATCGCTGTGCTCCGCTTTCCTGCTTCGGTGGGGTGGTGGGTCTGGCGCGTACGTGGATCCGCTCGCCCTGCGGTCCGAAGAGGCTGAGGAACTCGGCGGGCTGCGGACCCGCATTGAAGAAGGCGTGCGGGGTGCGGGTGTCGAACTCGGCGGCCTCCCCGGCGCCGAGTACGAGGTCGTGCTCGCCGAGCAGCAGCCGGACCTGACCCGAGAGCACGTACAGCCACTCGTAACCCTCGTGGACCTGCAGCTCCGGGTCGACCAGCGGCCCGTCCAGGGGCGGCAGGATCTGCTTGAACGCGTGCACCCCGCCGAAATTGCGGCTGAGCGGCACGTACGTGCAGCCGTGCCGGACGAACGGCCGCGGGCGGATCCGCGGATCACCCGTCTCCGGCGCGCCGACCAGCTCGTCCAGCGCCACGCGGTGCGCCTTGGCCAGCGGAAGCAGCAGCTCCAGAGTCGGCCGGCGCTGCCCGGACTCCAGCCGGGAGAGGGTGGAGAGCGAGATTCCGGTGGCCTCGGCGAGCTGGGCGAGGGTGCTGCCGCGCTGTAGGCGCAGGGCGCGCAGCCGTGGCCCGACGGCGGTCAGCACGTCCGCGAGTTCCTCGTCGTCCTGCTGCCGCTGGTCGTCCCGCTGCCGTTGCGGCTGCTCCTCGGTGGCCATGGCTCCATTTGCCGGTTCGGCAAGAGTATTTGTCAAGCGGGCGCCTGCGGCCACACCCTCACCGGTATGGACAACGCAACGGACGGCATCGGCATCGGCATCGGCATCGGCGACGACAGCGACATGCAAGCGGGCTTCTTCGACGTGGTGGTAGTGGGCGGCGGGACCGCCGGACTCGCCGGGGCGCTGACCCTGGCCCGGGCCCGCCGGTCGGTACTCGTACTCGACTCCGGCAGCCCCCGCAACGCCCCTGCCGCCCACCTGCACGGATACCTGGGCCGGGACGGGGCGAGCCCGGCGGAGCTGCTGGCCGTGGGGCGGGCGGAGGTCGCCGGGTACGGGGGCGGGATCCGGTCCGGAGCGGCCGGCACCGCGATCGCGGCCGACCGGCTGCCCGGGGGCGGCTTCCTGGTCCGGTGCGCCGACGGGTCGGCGGTCAGGGCCGGCCGGCTGCTGATCGCCACCGGCCTGGTGGACGAGCTGCCGGAGATTGCGGGGCTCCGGGAGCGCTGGGGGCGGGACGTGCTGCACTGCCCGTACTGCCACGGCTGGGAGGTCCGCGACGAGCCGATCGCGGTGCTGGCCACCGGCCCGGTCGCCGTGCACCAGGCGCAGATGTGGCGGAACTGGAGCCACCGGGTCACCTTGCTGTCCCACACCTGGCCGCTCACCGACGAGGACCGGGAGCTGCTGGCCGCCCTCGGCATCGCGGTGGCGGAGGGCGAGGTGACCGGCCTCGACATCGTCGACGGCCGGCTGGCCGGGGTGGCCGTGGCCGGCGGAGGCGCCGTGGCGTGCACGGCCCTCGTGGTGGGGCCGCGGTTCACCGCCCGCGCCGGGGTGGCGGCGAGCCTGGGACGGCCCGTCGCCGGCGTGGAGCGGGCCGGGGAGGCGATCGGCACCTGCCTCGAAGCGGATCCGGCGACCGGGGCCACCGCGCTGCGGGGCGTCTGGGCGGCCGGGAACGTGGCCGGCCCGATGGAACAGCTGGCCGGCGCGGCCGCGGCCGGGGTGCGTGCGGCCGTGGCGATCAACACCGACCTGATCGAGGAGGAGACCCGGCAGGCCCTCGAGGCCCACCGCGTGGGCAGGAACGTGGGCGAGGCGTAGCGCATCGGACAGGTGTGCGGGTTTCGGTCAGGGTCCGTCCGTGCAAGCTCTGAGCGGTCTGATCTTCGTACCGTTTCAACGGCTCAGAGGCTCGGGGGGCACGCAATGGCACATGTGCTGGTCATCGGCGGAGGTGTCGGAGGGCTGGCGACCGCGCTGCTCGCGGCGCGGCACGGACACACCGCCGAACTCTTCGAACGGGACACGCGCGCCCCCGGCGCCGCACTCGACCGGGACTTCTTCGGCTGGCACCGGCCCGGCGTCCCGCAGGCCACCCAGCCGCACGCCCTGCTCGGCGCGGCCCGCACCGTGCTGCGGGACGAACTGCCCGACGTCCACGCGGAGATGCTGCGGCTCGGCGCCCGCGAACGGCACGAGCTGGACTGGTTCGAGGTACGCCCGCCCGCGCTGCCCGGCGACGAGGACCTCGTGATGCTGCAGGCCCGGCGCATCGTGCTGGAGAGCGCGCTCGCCACGGCCCTGCGCGCCGAACCGGGGGCGGTCATGCACCACGGGGAGCCCGTGACCGGACTGACGACGACCGGGCTGACGGACGCCGGGCCCGGAGCCTGCGGGGTGCGCGTGACGGGCGTGACCACACAGGACGGTGCGTACGCGGCGGACCTCGTCGTGGACGCGGGCGGACGGCGCGGCGGGGTCGAGCGGCTGCTGGCCGCGGCGGGCTGCCGCCCGGCGCTCGTGGAACGCCACCGCACGGGGCTGGCGTACTTCTGCCGCTGGTACCGGCTGCCCGAGGGGCTGGAGGAGGGCCCGCGCCGGCCGTGGGCGGTGACCGGCGGCACGTTCGCCGGCTGCGCGGTCTTCCCGGCCGACAACCGGGTGTTCGCCGTGACCCTGTTCGTCCACACCCGGGACACCACCCGCTCCGCCCTGCGCGATCCCGCCGTCTTCGAGGCCGCAGCCCGGGCCTTCCCGCCCGGCGCGGCCTGGCTGGACCTGGGCGCCCAACCGCTGTCCGGCGTACTCGCCACGGCGAGCCTGGACAACCGGTGGAGCGCGCTCGTCGACGAGCAGGGGCCGGTGGCGACCGGACTGGTGCCGGTCGGGGACGCGATCACGCACACCAACCCGACGCTCGGGCAGGGCACCTCGCTCGCGCTGTGGGCCGCCCGCAGGGTTGCCCGTACGGCGCACCAGGACCCTGGATCGGCGCGGTTCGCCGCCGAGTACCACGCGTGGGCCGTACGCACCCTGAAGCCGTGGTTCGACTTCCAGGTGGTGGCCGACGCGGCCATCGGCGAGCGGTTCGCGACCCGGGCCGGGCGGACGGGGACGGCCCGCGAGGTGGCCGCGCTGTTCGAGTGCGCCCTGGAGGATCCCGAGGTGATGCGGGCCCGGGCGCGGGTCAGGCACCTGGCCGAGCCGCCGGAGCGGGCGTACGCGGATCCGGAGGTCCGGGCCCGGGTGGCGCGCTGGCTGGCGGCCCGGCCGGACTACGCGCCGCACGTGGTGGGCCCGGACCGGGAGGAGTGGGAGAAGCTGACGGCGGGGTCCTGAGGGCGGGGTCCTGAGGACGTGTCCTCCGGCGCCGGGCCGGGGGAGGCCGCCTACGCGCCGGCGGCCTCGCCGAGGACCTCGGCGAGGTCGTAGCCGACGACCTCCTCGAGCTGGGCGTACGTACAGCTCTCCGGTGCCCGGTCGGGCCGCCAGCGGCGGAACTGGGCGGTGTGCCGGAAGCGGTCGCCCTCCATGTGGTCGTACGCCACCTCGCAGACGCGTTCGGGGCGCAGCGGCACCCAGGAGAGGTCCTTCTTGCCGGTCCAGCGGCTCTGCGCGCCGGGCAGCCGGGCACTCTCGTGGGCGGACTCCTCGGCCCAGGCGGCCCACGGGTGCCCGGTGGTGTCGTCCATCCGGAGCGGTGCTAGCTCGTCCACCAGCTCGGCGCGGCGCTTCATCGGGAAGGCGGCGCAGACCCCCACGTGCTGGAGGGCGCCGTGGGCGTCGTGCAGGCCCAGGAGCAGCGATCCGACAATCGGACCGCTCTTGTGGAAACGGAAACCCGCGATGACGACGTCGGCCGTACGCTCGTGCTTGATCTTGAACATGAGACGGGCATCGGGCCGGTAGGGGAGATCGAGCGGTTTGGCGATCACCCCGTCGAGCCCGGCGCCCTCGAACCGCTCGAACCATTCCTGCGCGAGCGCAGGGTCGGTGGTCGCGGGCGCGAGATGAACGGGGGGCCGAGCGGTGGACAGGGCGTCGGTGAGGGCGGTGCGGCGGTCGGTGAGCGGGGTGTCGAGGAGCGCCTCGTCGCCGAGCGCGAGCAGATCGAAGGCGACGAAGCTGGCGGGGGTCTTCTGCGCCAGCATGTCGACACGGGACTGCGCGGGATGGATCCGCTCGGTCAGCCGGTCGAAGTCGAGCCGCCCGCCGTGAACGATGACGATCTCGCCGTCCACCACGCAGCGGGGCGGCAGGTTGTCCTTCAGCGCGGTCACCAGCTCGGGAAAGTACCGGGTCAGGGTCTTGCCGGTGCGGCTGCCGATCTCCACTTCGTCGCCGTCGCGGTGCACGACGGCCCGGAAGCCGTCCCACTTCGCCTCGTACTGCATACCCGGCGGGATCTTGGTCACCGACTTGGCGAGCATCGGCTTCACGGGCGGCATCACGGGCAGATCCATGTCTTAGATTCTGCGATGGTACGCCCCGACCCGCCCGGTATGCGCACCTGGCCGGGCCCGCCTACCGTGGCGCACATGGGTGCATCCGGTAATGCGATCGAGCTGGACGCGGGCGGGCGGACGGTGCGGCTGTCCAGCCCGGACAAGGTGTACTTCCCCGAGCGGGGCCTGACGAAGCTGGACGTGGCGCAGTACTACCTGACCGTGGGCGACGGGATCACCCGCGCCCTGCGCAACCGGCCCACCACCCTGGAGCGCTACCCCGAAGGCGTGGAGGGCGAGTCCTTCTTCCAGAAGCGGGCCCCGAAGAACCTGCCCGACTGGATCCCGACCGCCCACATCGAATTCCCCTCCGGGCGGACGGCCGACGAGATCTGCCCGACCGAGCCCGCCGCCGTACTGTGGGCGGCCAACCTGGGCTGCCTGACCTTCCACCCCTGGCCGGTGCGCCGCGAGGACACCGACCGGCCCGACGAGCTGCGCATCGACCTGGACCCGCAGCCGGGCACCGACTACCACCACGCGGTGATCTGCGCCCACGAACTGCGCGACGTACTGGAGGACCTGGGCCTGCGCGGCTGGCCCAAGACCTCGGGCGGGCGCGGTCTGCACGTCTTCGTCCCGATCGAGCCGCGCTGGACCTTCACCGAGGTCCGGCGCTGCGCGATCGCGATCGGCCGGGAGCTGGAACAGCGAATGCCCGGGAAGGTGACCACGGCGTGGTGGAAGGAGGAGCGCGGTGAGCGGATCTTCGTCGACTACAACCAGACCGCCCGCGACCGCACCATCGCCTCCGCCTACTCCGTACGCCCGCGCCCGCACGCCCCGGTCTCGGCCCCGCTGCGCTGGGACGAGATCGACTCCGCCGAGCCCCGCGACTTCGACATCACCACCATGCCCGCGCGCTACGCCGAACTCGGCGACCTGCATGCGGACATGGACGACCACGCTTTCACCCTGGACGCGGCCCTGGAACTGGCCGACCGCCACGAACACGACCACGGCCTGGGCGACATGCCGTACCCGCCGGACTACCCGAAGATGCCGGGCGAACCGAAGCGCGTCCAGCCGAGCCGCGCGAAGCACGAGGACTGAGCCCGCTGTCAGTGGCGGGTGCCATGCTCGTAGTGAGGACGGAAGGAGTACGGGTCATGCTCACGACGGACTACAAAGACGGCTCCCCGAACTGGGTCGACCTCGGCACGCCCAACCTCGACGGCGCCGCCGGGTTCTACACCGGACTGTTCGGCTGGGACTTCCGGCCGGGCGGCGAGGAAGCCGGCGGATACGCGATGTTCCACCTCGGCGGCAAGACGGTGGCGGGCGGCATGGCCGTCGCGCCGGAGGAGGTCCGGTCGGCCTGGACGCTGTACTTCCAGAGCCCCGACGCGGACGCCACTGCGGCCGCCGTGGTCAAGGCGGGCGGCACGGTGGCCGTCGAACCCAGGGACGTCATGGGCCTCGGCCGGATGGCGATCTTCGCCGACCCGGCGGGGGTCACGTTCTCGATCTGGCAGCCGGGCAGGATCGGAGGCCTCGGTGCGGTGACCGACGTCGGCACCCTGTGCTGGACCGAGCTGTACACGAGCGATGTGCAGGCGGCCGCGGCGTTCTACGGCTCGGTCTTCGGCTGGGAGATCAGCGAGATGCCCTTCGAAGGCGGCTCGTACACGATGGTCAAGGCGGCGGGCACGCCTGACGACGCGGCCTTCGGCGGCCTGGTCCCGATCGGTTCGGACCCGGTGGAGGATGCCGAACGCCCCTACTGGACCCCGTACTTCGAGGTCGCCGACTGCGATGTGACGGCGGCCAAGGCCGAGGAGTCGGGTGGCAAGGTCCGGCTGTCGCCGGTGTTCATGGAGGGCGTCGGCCGCTTCGCGAAGCTGGCGGACCCCTACGGTGCGCGGTTCGCGGTCATAGCCAGCGCTCCCGCGCCGGGGGCCTGAGGCCCTGCGTCGGTCGGGGAGTGAGCCGGTGTTGATCAGGCGTTGATCGGACGTCCATCGGCGGCGGTGAGTATCTCCGGCATGTCGATGAACACCGCTACCGCCACCACTGCCACCACCGCGCCCGCCTGGTACGACCTCGCCCTCTGCGCCCAGACGGGCCCGGGCTTCTTCTTCCCGGAGCCCGGCTCGTCCCTGCGGGACGCGAAGCGGTTGTGCGGGGCGTGCGAGGGCCGCGTGGCATGCCTGGAGTACGCCCTGGCCAACGACGAGCGCTTCGGCGTCTGGGGCGGCCTCTCGGAGTCGGAGCGCCTCGCCCTGCGCCCGCGCAGCTGACCGGGCCCGACGGCCGCGCAAGCCTGACGACGGCGCCGGCCCGACTGCTGCGCAACACGAAACCCTGGCAGAGTACGGCTCTGCCAGGGTTTCGGTTGACCTGTCCGAGCGGTCAGGCCTTGCGGGCCGCGATGCGGGCCGCGCGGGCGGCCAGGCGCTCGTCGAACTTGCGGGCCTCGGAGTCCAGACCGTTCATGAAGAGCCCCAGCTCCTCCTGGGCCTTCTGGCCCTCGGGGCCGAGACCGTCGATGTCCATGATCTTGAGGAAGCGGATCACGGGGCTCAGTACGTCGTCGTGGTGGATCCGCAGGTTGTAGACCCCGCCGATCGCCATCTGGGCGGCCATGCGCTCGAAGCCGGGCATGCCGTGTCCGGGCATCCGGAAGTTGACCACGACGTCCCGCACTGCCTCCATCGTCAGGTCCGGGGCGAGCTCGAAGGCGGCGCCCAGCAGGTTCCGGTAGAAGATCATGTGCAGGTTCTCGTCCTGCGCGATGCGGGCCAGCATCCGGTCACAGACCGGGTCACCGGACTGGTGGCCGGTGTTCCGGTGCGAGATGCGGGTCGCGAGCTCCTGGAAGGCCACGTAGGCCACCGAGTGCAGCATCGAGTGGCGGTTGTCGGACTCGAAGCCCTCCGACATGTGCTGCATGCGGAACGCTTCGAGCTTGTCCGGGTCCACGGCGCGCGAGGCCAGCAGGTAGTCGCGCATCACGATGCCGTGGCGGCCCTCCTCGGCCGTCCAGCGGTGCACCCAGGTACCCCAGGCGCCGTTGCGCCCGAAGAGCGTGGCGATCTCGTGGTGGTAGCTGGGGAGGTTGTCCTCGGTCAGCAGGTTCACGACCAGCGCGATCTTGCCGATGTCGGTGACCTTGGACTGCTGGGGGTCCCAGGCCTCGCCGTCCTCGAAGAAGCCCGGGAAGTTCCGGCCGTCGCTCCACGGGACGTACTCGTGGGGCATCCAGTCCTTGGTGACCTTCAGATGGCGGTCGAGTTCCTTCTCGACCACCTCTTCCAGCGCGTACAGCAGCTTGGCGTCGGTCCACGCCTCCGAGCTGCCGAGGTGGGGAGAGGTGATCGTCACGGGTGCTCCTGGGGACAAAGCGAATTACCTACGGTTCCGTAGCCTACGAACCCGTAGGTTAAGCGGAGCGTGAGGAGCCCGCCAAGCCCCAGGCGTTCATATGCCCGATTACATCCGGTTATCTATGCAGTTTGTGGGCGTGCCGGAAGGGCGCGAGGGAGCGAAAGTCACGCCGACAGGTGGTCCCCGACGCCTTCCTTGACGCCGGGGACCGGGACGGCGGGGACGGGCGCAGTCCGTCACTCGTGCCAGAGCGCCTCCCGCACCTCCTCGGCCGTGGTCGGCCGCATCTCGCCGTCGAGCATCAGCCACCGCGTGATCCCGATCGATTCCAGGAACGGCACGTCATGGCTCGCCACCAGCAGCGCGCCCTCGTACGACTCCAGCGCGCCCGTCAGCTGCCGCACGCTCGCCAGATCCAGGTTGTTCGTCGGTTCGTCCAGCATCAGCAGCTGCGGAGCCGGCTCCGCCAGCAGCAGCGCCGCCAGCGCCGCCCGGAACCGCTCGCCGCCCGACAGGGTGCCGGCCGGCCGGTCCGCCCGGGCGCCCCGGAGCAGGAAGTGCGCGAGCCGCGCCCGGATCAGGTTGTTCGAGGCCTGCGGGGCGAAGCGCGCCACGTTCTCGACCACCGAACGGCTCTCGTCGAGCACGTCCAGCCGCTGTGGCAGGAACCGCGTCGGCACGTGGGTCACCGCCTCGCCGGACGCCGGCGGGAGCAGCCCCGCGATCGTGCGCAGCAGGGTCGTCTTGCCCGAACCGTTGCGGCCCACGAGTGCGATCCGCTCCGGACCGCGCAGCTCCCACTCGCCCGCAGCCCTGGCCCCGTGCACCAGGTGCACATTGCTCAGGGTCAGGACCCGACGCCCCGGCGGGACCTGCGTGGCGGGCAGCCGGATCCGGATCTCGTCGTCGTCCCGGACGGCCTCCACCGCCTGGTCCAGCCGCTTCT
This sequence comes from Streptomyces sp. NPDC051364, assembly GCF_040682115.1. Classification (NCBI taxonomy): domain Bacteria; kingdom Bacillati; phylum Actinomycetota; class Actinomycetes; order Kitasatosporales; family Streptomycetaceae; genus Streptomyces; species Streptomyces sp. NPDC051364. Next base: position 311,746 of record NZ_JBFBAH010000002.1, read on the forward strand.
TCGCCTGCGCCAGCTTCTCGGTGTGCAGGATGCGGTGCTTGCCGGCCGACTCCTGGGCCGCGCGCTTGCGGGCACCCATGACGATTTTCGGCTCGCGTTTCGAGTCGTTCATCTTCTGGCCGTACCGCTTGCGCCGGACCAACTTTCCGTGGGCGTCGGACAGTTCCCGCTTCTGCCGCTGTACGTCGGCCTCCGCGACCCGGACCATCCGCTCGGCCGCGTCCTGCTCGGCGGCGAGCTGCTCCTCGTACGCGCTGAAGTTCCCTCCGTACCAGCGGACTTCGCCGTCGTGCAGGTCGGCGATCTGGTCGACCCTCTCCAGCAGCTCCCGGTCGTGGCTGACCAGGAGCATCACCCCGGACCAGGACTCGACCGCCGCGTACAGGCGGCGCCGGGCGCGCAGATCGAGGTTGTTCGTCGGCTCGTCCAGCAGCAGGACGTCGGGGCGGGCGAGCAGCAGGGCCGCGAGGCGCAGCAACACGCATTCGCCGCCGGAGAGTTCGCCGACCGTACGGTCCAGGCCGATCCGGGCGAGCCCGAGCTGGTCGAGGGCGGCCAGGGCCCGTTCCTCGACATCCCAGTCGTCGCCGACCGCGGCGAAGTTCGCCTCGGTGGCCTCGCCCGCCTCGATGGCGTGCAGGGCGGCGCGGGTGGCACGGATGCCGAGCGCCTCGTCGACGCGCAGGGCTGTGTCGAGAGTGACGCTCTGCGGGAGGTGTCCGACGGTGCCGGCCACCGACAACCGGCCGTCGGACTGGGTCAGTTCACCTGCGAAGAGCTTCAGCAGGGTGGACTTCCCGCAGCCGTTGAGCCCGATCAGGCCGGTACGGCCGGGGCCGACGGCCAGGTGGAGGTCCTCGAAGACGGGAGTGCCGTCGGGCCAGTCGAAGGACAGGGCGGAACAGGTGATGAAAGCAGGGGCATGACTCATGGAGGCCTCCAGGTTGCGTGAGTGGTGCGTGCAACGCGGGGAGACAGCCAACGGTGGATACAGCCACGGTCATGGCGTCACGGTCACGGCCGGAGGCACGTGCTGACGAGGGTGGCGTGTTCGGTCGGTGTCTCCAACCTCAGACGAACAATGTCCTGCTCCGTTTCGACGGCGGTGGGGCGCCTACGAAACTACGGGCGGCCGGGGCCGCCCGCAAACGAATAACAGCGGCGGGTCGGGCGGTTCGGCGTCAGTGGGGATCGCGCATGAGCTCGGCCAGGCTGTGGTCCATGTCGAGGTACAGGTGCTCCAGACCCGGCGGCACGACCGTCGCGGCCCGTTCCAGGAACCGGTGCAGTTCGGCCGTCAGCATCAGCACGATCGCCACGCCCTCGGGCGCGTGGAACTCGATCGTGGTCCGGTCGACGTCGTACGGCCGCACCCGCACGTCGCCGCACCCCGTCGGGCGGTCCAGCCCCGATTCGAGGAGCTCGCGCGCGAAGGTCCACGAGACCTCGACGCCTTCGAGGGTGGCGGGGGCGGGGAAGGCCATGCGCACGGCGAAGGGATCCGCACGGTCGTAGCAGAGCGTGACGGGTACGGTCTCGACCTTCGGGGCGGTGGCGACCAGACGGGCCTGCACGGCCTGCTCGATAACAGTGATCAAGGCTCGCTCCCTTGCGGCGGATCTGCTGCCGGGCGTGGGTGGAACCCGGCAACCGGATAGACGCCGGAATCGGCAAATCCGTGCACGCGAACTGACGTGAGCTGTGTCACCGATTGGCTGGAACGCGTCCGTCTGATCGCACAGAGTGACGGCGTGAGTGGGGGTGAGGGGTGCGCGCGAAGGGGCCTCAGTCGCTGCCGCACGCTCCGGAGTGGTCGCAGAACGGCTGGTTACCGCTCACTCCACAGGCGCAAAGCATCGCCCTGGTCTCCCTGCGGACCGTCCCGTCGGGGGTCGTCACGCGCAGATCGCCGCGCATCACGAGCTGGCCGGCGGGCGACCGTACGACGGTGGTCGGCCGGTCCGGCTCCTCGGCCGGCCCGTCGTCCGCGAGCCGGTACTGCAGCGCTCCCGAGGGGCAGCGACGGATCACCTCGGCCACCCGCTCCGGCTTGGCCCCGTCGGGCTGCACCCACGGACGCTTCCCCGAGTCGAACACCTCGGGCAGTCCGCCCACGCACTCGGCGGCGTGCAGACACCGGCCGGTGTCGTACGTGACGGTGATGCGCTTGCCGTCGTAGGCCTTGGGTTCCTTGGAGGGCATGGCTTCACCGTAGGAACGCGGCGGCCCGGATGCACCCTGGACGCCGGATCCGGGGTGCATTAGCTTCCGGCGCCATGAGACTTCTGGGAGTTGGCATGTGCGCGGCGGCTCTGGCGGTGGGGCTGCTGGCCGCCCCCGCGTACGCGGAGGACGTTCACGACGCGCAGGGGTACGACGTGCAGGGGTTGCGCGGCGTGGGCTGGGCGCTGAAGGAGACCGGCAAGGACTCCCGCTTCCGCGGGCTGGCCGCGGTCAGCCGCTCCACGGCCTGGGTGGCCGGCTCCAAGGGCACGGTGCTGCGCACCGCGGACGGCGGCCGCAGCTGGCGCGACGTCTCACCGCCGGGCGCGGTCGCGGAAGGCCTGGAACTGCGCGACATCGAGGCCTTCGACGCACGGCGCGCAGTGGCCCTGTCCATCGGGGAGGGCGAGGCGTCACGGGTGCTGCGCACCGAGGACGGCGGCGCCACATGGACCGAGACCTTCCGCAACCCCGACCCGCGCGCCTTCTACGACTGCCTCACCTTCTTCGACTCCCGGCACGGGCTGGCCATGAGCGACCCGGTGGACGGCAGGTTCCGGATCCTGTCGACGGACGACGGCGGCCGGAACTGGTCGGTGCTGGCGAGTACGGGCATGCCGGACGCGCTGCCGGGCGAGGCGGGCTTCGCAGCCAGTGGCCAGTGCCTGGTGAGCGCCGGGTCGCGCGACGTCTGGCTGGCCACGGGCGGCGGCGCGGTCGCCCGGATCCTGCACTCGGCGGACCGCGGCCGCACCTGGCGGGTCGCCGAATCGGGCATCCCTGCGGGCGACCCGGCCAAGGGGGTCTTCGCCCTGGCCTTCCGCGACCGTACGAGGGGCCTCGCGGTCGGCGGCGACTACCGCACCGGCGAGGCCTCCCCGCAGGCCGCGGCCGTATCGGCGGACGCGGGCCGCACCTGGCGCCCGGCCCACACCCCGCCACCCGCGTACCGCTCGGGCGCGGCCTGGCTCCCGCACCTGCGCGACGCGGCCCTGGCGGTGGGCCCGACGGGCACGGACGTCACGACGGACGGCGGCAGGAGCTGGTGGTCGCTGACGCCGGGCTCGTTCGACACCGTCGACTGCGCCGGCGACGGGGGCTGCTGGGCGGCGGGGGAGAAGGGGCGGGTGGGGAGGCTGGAACCGCAAGAGCGGTCGTGACGCTCGATCAGGAGTGGGGGGCGTTCTGCGGGATGCCCTGCCGGGTGTCCTGTGGGATGTTCTGTGGAGTGTCCTGTGGGGTGTTCCGTGGAGTGGTGAACAGGTCCATTCCCGGGTAGCGGCCGGTGACGAAGCCCGCCGCCTTGTACACGGGCTCGCCGTCGGAGCTGGCGTGCAGCTGGATGTAGTGGATCCCGTTGCCGTTCAGCCAGGCGGTGAGCCCGTCGACGATCCGCCGGCCGTGGCCCTGTCCGCGGGCGCCTTCGTCGGTGACGATCCCGTCGAGGTAGCCGCGGCGCCCGTCGGTCCACCGGGGACCGGGCAGGTGGTACGTGATCCAGGCCATGCCGGTGGCCAGCAGGGGCTCGCCGGGTGCTCCGCCGACAACCAGGCAGTGCACATCGGGGCGTTCGGTGATCCGCTCGAGGAACCACCCACGGGCGACATCCCGCCAGGCGGCATCGAGAGGCCCGGGGTCAACCCCAAGGGCGGCAAGGGCCACGGCCCGAAGCCGAACCAGCTCGGGTATGTCGGCGGGGTCGGCGGGCCGGGGGGAGTGGTGCATGTGGGGCTCCAGGGGGTGTCGGGGTTCTTGTGGTCGGGGTTGGGAGGGGAGGTCGGGAGGGCCGGGGCGGTCTGTGTGGTCGGGGTCGGGAGGGTTGGTCGGGTCGTCGGGGGCGGTCTCCAGACAGCGACCAGATGACCATGTCGGCAGGAGTGGGCCCGAGGACGCGTCAGATCGCAACGCGCTTCTCTCTGCTTGGCGTCCGGCGGCCGTCTGGGGCTGGGCACGCATCACTCGGCGAGAGCGCGGTTTGGTCTGCGCCGTACGGGTCGACGATGCGGTTGGACGACGTTGCGGCCTGGGCATTTCGGACGACCGTCATATGGTGGCCGTCGTTCACGGCGGACGGAAGAACGGACGTTCATGGCGTACGAACGACGGGACCGCGCGATCTTTCGTGCCACCTCGACTCCTGACACCACCGTGACCCACGACGTCGGCCTGCTTGTGCTTCGGCTCGTCGTCGGCCTCACCATGGCCGGCCACGGCACACAGAAGCTCTTCGGCTGGTTCAAGGGCCCGGGCCTCACCGCGACCGGCAAGGGCTTCTCGATGAGTGGCTACCCCGCCGGGGATGCCATGGCCGTGATCGCCGGACTCTCCGAGACCCTGGGTGGCCTCGGTCTCGCGCTCGGCCTGCTCACTCCGCTCGCCGGCGCGGCCCTGACGGGTTCCTTCATCAACATCCTCGCCATTCGGGGCTTGAACACCTTCTTCGCCCCCAAGGGTGTGGAACTCGAGTCGGTGCTCTTCGCCGGGGTCGTGGCCCTCACCCTCACCGGACCGGGCCGCTTCTCCGTCGACCATTTCCTCCCCGTCCTACGTGAGTCGCGGCCCCGGTACTCCGTCCTCGGGCTGCTCCTGGGAGCCGTAGTGGGATTCGTCGTCCTCCTCATCCGCGACTGACCCCCTCCGAGCCCCTCCGGTCTGTCGGCCCCTCTGTGCCGATAGGCAGCCAGATGGAGTCTGGTGCCGGATTTCTCAACCTCACACTCCGGCAGGCGCCCATTCATCTCCCAATCGCCCATCAAACCGGGACAAACAACCCGCAGTCGCCTCACCAGGGAACAGGCAGTGATCACGAGCGGCTTATGAGCGGCCCCGGACGGCCGTCGGACGCCAAGAGGGAGAAGCGCGTGGCGATCTGACGCGACACGGGCCCGCCCCTCGCCGCATCGTCATCTCGCCGCTGTCTGGTGCAGGTTGACCCTGCCCGGACCCGGAATGGGCTTCCTGTGGGCCCTTGAGGGAGCCGTCCCCTCCCCGCGGCCCCGTCGCCGGCCCGGCTCGGTGGTCCTGGTGGGCTGGGTGCGGATGGACAGGGGCCCCTGCTCGGCATCTCTGATCGGGCTGATCGGAACCCTGAACCCCCCGGCCATCCTTCGGGGGCTTCCCGGCAGTCTTTGGCATTCCGGGGCGGGCCGGGCAGTCAAGGGTGGCCGAAGGCCATCGCGAAGCGACGCGAACGAAGAGAGCGCCCTTGACGGGCCGGCACGACACGGAAGGACAGTGGACTGACGGGACGCCCCCGTACCCACTCCCGACCCCGAGCGCACAGACCCCGACCGGAGGAGGTCCCGATCCACTCTCCCGACCCCGAGCACACAGACCCCGACCGAGGAGGTCCCGACCGTCCCTCCCGACGCCGGGCGCACAGACCCGCCCCCTAACCCACCGGATTCTCCCGCACCACCGCCAGATCCCCCGACGTCTTCGTCGCGATGAACTCCGTGATGCGGTACTCGCAGACGCCGGCCAGGGTGAAGGGGTCCTCCGCCGCGATGCGTTCGATCTCCCCGCGGGAGACCCCGGCCGCCAGGACGATGCCGCCGTCGCGCGGGACCTTGCGGCCCGAGGCGAGGAAGACGCCCGATGCGTAGTAGCCGTCCAGCCAGGCGATGTGCGCGTCCATCTCTTCTTCGACGGCTTCGACGGGTGCGGTGTAGGTGAGCTCCATGACGAACATGATCGCCAGGCTACTCTCGCACCATCATGACGAGCGTAAAGACCCCTGCCGACGAGGCCGAGGCCCGGGCGATACAAGACGAACTCCGCCATCACGTCGTGCTCGACGAGACCGGGCCGCCGCCCGGACGCGGGCTGGTCGCGGGCGTGGACGTCGCCTACGACGACGAGCGCGACCTGGTCGCCGCCGCGGCCGTCGTCCTCGACGCCGCCACTCTCGAGGTCGTCGAGGAGGCGACCGCCGTCGGGCACGTCAGCTTCCCGTACGTGCCCGGGCTCCTCGCCTTCCGGGAGCTGCCCACCGTGCTGGCTGCGCTGGACGCCCTCACCGCGGCCCCCGACCTCGTCGTCTGCGACGGCTACGGGCTCGCCCACCCCCGCGGCTTCGGCCTCGCCTGCCACCTCGGGGTGGTCACGGGCCTGCCGAGCATGGGCGTCGCGAAGAACCCGTTCACGTTCACCTACGAGGAGCCCGGGGCCCTGCGCGGCGACGCCGCGCCGCTGCTCGCGGCCGACGGCGCCGTCGTCGGGCGGGCGCTGCGGACGCAGGACCGGATCAAGCCGGTGTACGTCTCCGTCGGCCACCGGGTCTCGCTCGACAACGCCTGCGCCCACGCCCTCGCGCTGAGTCCCCGCTTCCGGATCCCCGAGTCCACCCGGCACGCCGACTCCCTCTGCCGACGGGCCCTGCGCGAAGCCTCCTGACCACCGCCCGCTACTTCTGCGCGGCCACCCGGAAGCGGATGCCGGCCTTCTGGAGCCGGTCCAGCAGGGCGTCGCCCATCGCCACCGCCGTGGTGAGCTGGCCGGCCCGCTCCGGCAGGGCGTCGTACGCGAGGCACAGCGCCGACTCCGCCAGCATCTTGGCGGTCTCGCCGTAGCCCGGGTCGCCGCCCGAGACCTCGGTGAACACGCGGCGGCCGCCGCCCTCGCCCACGAAGCGGACCGTGAACCAACTGCGTGCCCGGCGCTCCGCGTCCGGGCCGCGGCCCGGCTCCCAACGGCTCATCAGCCACCGCCGCGCCGCCGGGAGCTGCGCCAGGGCCGCCGTCGCGCCGACCGCCGCCGTACCGCCGACGGCGACCGGGAGGTGCTTCACCGAGGCGTACTGCCGGTAGCGGAAGTCCGGCCCGTACCGCTCCAGCGCGGCCGCCGAGCGGGTCACGATCCGGGGGTCCAGGGTCGGCAGCGGCAGCGCCCAGGCGCCGGTCTCCCGGCTGAACCGCGGGGCGCCCAGGGGTCCCCGTACGCGTCGTTCCAGCAGCCGGGGCTCGTGCAGCCGGCGCTCGTGCGCCGCGGCCAGGGTCTGCGGCCCGCGGCCCATGACGGTGAGGACGGAGGCCAGGGTCCCGCCGGAGAAGACCGCGTTGGACCGCATGAACCCGTCCACCCGCAGCGGCACGCCCTGCGGCAGCTGCCCCACGGTGAAGTACGCGCCGAGGTCGGCCGGGATCGAGTCGAAGCCGCAGGCGTGGACCAGCCGCGCGCCGGTCTCCCGGGCCCGGGCGTCGTGCTCGACGTACGTCCGGTCCACGAACTCCGGCTCGCCCGTGAGGTCCACGTAGTCCGTGCCCGCCGCGGCGCAGGCAGCCACCAGCTCCGCCCCGTACAGGACGTACGGTCCGACGGTCGTGGCCAGGACCCGCGTGGAGGCTGCCAGTTCCCGTACGGCCTGTGCGTCTTTGGCGTCCGCGCGGAGCAGCGGCAGCGACGCGCACCCGGGGTCGAGCGCGGTCAGCCGTTCGCGCAGCCGCTCCAGTTTGCCGAGGTCGCGGCCGGCGAGGGCCCAACGGCAGCCGGCGGGGGCGTGCGCGGCGAGGTACTCGGCGGTCAGGGCCCCGACGAACCCGGTCGCGCCGAAGAGCACCACGTCATAGGCCCGGTCACGATGGCGCTCACGCCCCACGGCCTCGTCGCTCCGGCGAACCTCTTCGTTCATCACGGCTCCTCCCTGCTCCCCGCTCCTGTCGGTGGCTGAGGCTAGCGCGCGGCCACGGTACGAAGAACAGCGCCCCGGGGGCGGCCTGGACGGCCGTTCCCGGGGCGCGGCATCCGGCGCACGAAGGATGGGTCAGTTGTCCTGGTACATGCCGAAGACGTCGACGACGAGGTCGATGTTGCCGTCGCTCTGGTTCCAGAAGTCGATGACGCCGGTGCCGCCGGTGCTCGCCTGGACCAGGTTCGGGACGGTCTTGCCGGTCGTCCAGTTCAAGGTGGAGGAGGTGGGCGGCGCCGGCGGGCCCGCCGCGTTGTTGTCGTACTCGTCCAGCGTGTTCGGGTCGGGGGCGACCGCGAGGAAGCCGCTGTCCTTGGTGTTGGTCACCGTGGCGTTCAGGACGAAGCCCGTGATGCCGGAACCGGGCTCGGCCATCGCCGTGTAGATGTAGTCGCGGCCGGCCAGGGGGCCGTAGACCGGGTCCTTGGGGTCGCGGGTGTCGATCATCCGCTCCGGGGTGAACGGCAGGTAGGAGCCCTTGCTCTGCGGGCTGTAGTAGCCGACGACGTCGACGATGACGTCGGCCGGGTTCCAGCCGCCGTTGCGGACGCTGATCTTCCCGTCGGGGCCGACCGGGACGATCACCGAGTTGGCGATGGTCTGGCCGGTGGTGAAGTTCACGTTGGACGCGGTCGGAGCCTGCTGGCCGCTCGGGTAGACGGTCAGGTGGCCGTCGCTGCGCGGGTTGGTGACGGTCACGTTGAGCGCCACGGCGGTGACGCCGGAGGCCGGCACGTTGCCCAGGCCGGTGATCTGGGTACTGAAGGATCCGTACCCGGCGAGCTGGCCCTTGGCGGTGCCCGTGCCGCTGCGGGTGTCGACGAAGCGCTGCGGCGTCAGCGGGGTGTAGCCGCTGGAGGCGGTCTGCGTGAAGTAGCCGGTGACGTCGGCGATGAGGTCGACCGACTCCCAGCCGCCGTTGTACAGGTTGACGTAGCCGTTCGGGCCGACCGGCACGATGACCAGGTTCGGGACCGTCTGGCCGGGGACGAAGTTGACGTTCGAGGTGCTCGGACGGTCGTCGCCGTCGGCGAAGGCGGTGACGTGGCCGCCGCTGGTGGTGCCGGTGACGGTGACGTTGAGAACCACCGCGGTCACGCCGGCGGGGATGCCGCCGTTCCCGCCGACCTTCAGGTGCGCGGAGGTGTACGCGGCGACCTTGCTCTTGGGGGCGCCGGTGCCGTTGCGGGTGTCCAGCAGACGGGTCGGGCCGTACGGGGTGTAGTCCGAACCCGCGGTCGTGAACGCCACCTCGTTGGTGACCGTGGTGTTGGCCGCGTTGTCCGTCACGGTGACCTTGACGGTGTAGGTGCCGAGCTCCGCGTAGGTGTGCTCGGAGGACACGATCTGGGTGCCGGAGGCCGAGGCGGCGGTCGTGGCCCCGTCGCCCCAGGCGATGCTGATGTCGAGCGGGGTGGTCGAGCTGGTGACGGAGCTGTCCAGCTCGATCGCGTGCGCGGTGGTGCCGAACGCGTCCAGGCCGACCGCGAGGGTCGGGTTGGCGGCGCCGGCGGCTTCCGCCATGGGAGCAGCCGCAAGCTTGGTCTTGGTGGCCGGTGCGGTCGCCGCGGTCTGCCGGGTCGAGTGGTCGGCCGGGCTGTGGAACGTGGGGCCGTCCTTCACGCCGGCCTGGGTCAGGTCGGGCGTGGTGACGCCACGGGCACCGCCGGTGGCCGGGTCGGCCGCGTGGGCCATGCCCGGTATGAGAGAAATGCCGGCCGCGAAGACGGCCGCAGATGCTGCGAGTCGGCGGTAGGACACCGAGCCCCCTATGTTTCCGTGAGCCCTTGGCCAGGGCTGAAAGCTCGCTCAGATTACATAGCTCCTGAGCTTCCGGTTAAGGTCCCCCGCCGTAACTTCGCCCGCCTGCCGGGAGTACCCCGAAGGCGGCCTGGAAATCACCTTTGGTCTGCTGTGATCAGCGGTTTCGCCTTCTCGTGCTCAGTTGTCCGGGTAGGCCCCGAAAAGATCGAAGGCGAGGTCGATGTCGCCATCGATCGGATTCCGGTAGTCGATGGCGCCGGTGCGAAAGGCCGTGACGGTCCGGTTGCCCGGGCGGCGCGGGGGCGTGCCCCACTTCCCCGAGGCCGCTTAGCGTGAGGGGTGACTGTCCGTGCGAGCAGGTGTGACCTGTGCTGAGTGGAGGCGTCCATGAAAGCTGCGGAGCGCAAGTGGGAGGCGGTGCGGGAGTTCGCTCGCGGGCTGCCGGAGGCCGTGGAGGAGTTTCCATGGGGTCCGGAGGACTGCGTCGTGAAGGTCAACAAGAAGATCTTCGTCTTCCTGGGCAATGCCGACGGCCCGCAGCCGCCCGGGCTCTCCGTGAAGCTCAAGGACGAGGCGCTGCACGGCCACGCCATGACCGCGCCTGGCGCGGAGCCGACCGGGTACGGGCTGGGGAAAGCCGGCTGGGTCTCCCTGCGGCTGGGGGAGAAGGGGGCGCCGTCCCTCGAGGTGCTGTGCGAATGGGTGGAGGAGAGCTACCGGACGGTCGCCCTCAAGCGGCACCTGAAGGAGCTCGACGCGCGGCTCGAAGGGCGACTCGAAGCGCGAAACGAGTCAACCGGCTAAGCGCTTGCTCTTGTGCTGAGTGGAACACGTTCCTAGCATCGCTGGTGTTACATCAGTTGTGTCACACAGTGGCGGCAGTGGTGCCAGGGATGCTGGGGGCTCGATGGCAGTGACAGGGAACGTGCCCGGCAACGGCCCGCTCGCGGGCGTGCGCGTCGTCGAACTGGCGGGCATCGGCCCGGGCCCGTTCGCCGCCATGCTCCTCGCCGATCTCGGTGCGGACGTCGTACGGGTGGACCGTCCCGGCGGCGGCGGGCTCGCGGTCGATCCCGCGTACGACGTCACCAACCGCGGCAAGCGGTCCGTCCTGGTCGACCTGAAGTCAGCCGAGGGCCCCGCCCGCGTGCTGGACCTGGTCGAGCGGGCCGACGTGCTCATCGAGGGCTTCCGCCCCGGAGTCGCCGAGCGGCTCGGCGTCGGCCCCGCCGACTGCCACGCCCGCAATCCGGGGCTCGTCTACGGCCGGATGACCGGCTGGGGCCAGGACGGCCCGCTCGCGCACACCGCCGGGCACGACATCGCGTACATCGCCGTCACCGGCGCCCTCGGCATGATCGGGAATCCGGGCGAGCCCCCGGCCGTCCCCGCCAACCTCGTCGGGGACTACGCGGGCGGCTCGCTCTACCTGGTCATCGGGGTGCTCGCGGCCCTGCAGCACGCCCGCACCCCGGGCGGCACCGGCCAGGTCGTGGACGCGGCCATCGTCGACGGCACCGCCCACCTCACCGCCATGATCCACGGGATGATGGCGGCCGGCGGCTGGCAGGACCGGCGCGGGGCCAACCTCCTCGACGGCGGCTGCCCCTTCTACGGCACGTACGAGACCTCCGACGGCCGGTACATGGCGGTCGGCGCGCTGGAGCAGCAGTTCTACGACACCTTCGTGGAACTGCTCGGCATCGAGGACGGGGCCCCGGCCCGCAAGGACATGGCCCGCTGGGGCGAGCTCCGCGAGACCGTCGCCGCCCGCTTCAAGTCCCGTACGCGGGAGGAGTGGACGGCCGTCTTCGAGGGCTCCGACGCCTGCGTCGCGCCCGTGCTGTCCCTGCGCGAGGCACCGCGGCACCCGCACCTCGCGGCCCGCGCCACCTTCACCGACTTCGGCGGGATCACCCAGCCCGCCCCCGCGCCCCGGTTCTCGGCCACGCCGGTCGCGGTGGCCTCAGGCCCGGCGCAGCCGGGGGCCGACACCGAATCCGTGGCCCGCGACTGGGACGTGCCCGGCCTGACCGCGAAGGGCGAGGGCGCCTGATGGAACTCTCCATGATGCTCGACTACTCCGGGGATCCGCGCCGGGCCGCCGACGAGGCGGCGGCGCTGGAGGCGGCCGGGCTCGACGCCGTGTGGGTAGCCGAGGCCTGGGGCTTCGACTCCCCGACGATCATGGGTTATCTGGCGGCCCGCACCGAGCGGATGAAGATCGGCTCGGCCATCCTCAACGTCTACTCCCGCACCCCCGCCCTCGTCGCCCAGACGGCCGCCGGGCTCGACGCCATGTCGGGCGGCCGGGCGCTGCTGGGCCTCGGCGCCTCCGGCCCGCAGGTCGTCGAGGGCTGGCACGGGAAGCCGTACGACAAGCCGCTCGGCCGGACCCGCGAGACCGTGGAGCTGTGCCGCCGGATCTGGCGCCGCGAGACGATCGACCACCACGGCATCACCGACATGCCGCTGCCGCCCGAGAAGGGCGGCCGGCACGGCAAGCCGCTGAAGATCCTCACCCGGCCGGTCCGCGACGCGATCCCCGTCTACATCGCCTCGCTCGGTCCCGCGAACGTACGGATGACCGCAGAGATCGCCGACGGCTGGCTGCCCACCCTCTTCATCCCGGAGAAGGCCCACACGGTGTGGGGGAGCGCTCTCGCCGAGGGCGCGGCCCTGCGCGCCCCGGAGCTCGGCACGCTGCAGACCGTGGCGGGCGGGCTGCTGGCGATCGGCGAGGATGCGGCCGCCGTACGGGATCTGGCGCGCCCGCAGATCGCGCTGTACGTAGGCGGGATGGGCGCGGTCGGCAAGAACTTCTACAACGACCTCGCCGTCGCCTACGGCTACGAGGAGGAGGCCCGCAAGATCCAGGAGCTCTACCTCTCCGGCCGCAAGCGCGATGCGGCGGCCGCCGTCCCGGACGAGTTCTGCGAGCTCATGACGTTGTGCGGGCCGCAGAGTTACGTACGCGAGCGGGTCGAGGCCTTCCGGGAGGCGGGCGTCACCATGCTCAACGTCACACCCGTCGGTGCCGAGCCGGCCCGGCTGATCGAAACCGTCAAGAGCTGGCTCTAGGGGGCCCCGATGCAACGCCGCATCTTCGACGCCGACCACGAGGCGTTCCGCGAAACGGTCCGCACCTTCCTCACCAAGGAGGTGCTGCCGCACTACGAGCAGTGGGAGAAGGACGGCATCGTCAGCCGTGAGGCCTGGCGGGCCGCCGGCCGGCAGGGCCTGCTGGGCCTGGCCGTCCCGGAGGAGTACGGGGGCGGCGGGAACACCGACTTCCGCTACGCGGCCGTGATCGCCGAGGAGTTCACCCGGGCCGGGGCGGCCGGGCTCGCGATCGGCCTGCACAACGACATCATCGGCCCGTACCTGACCTCGCTCGCCACGGAGGAGCAGAAGCGCCGCTGGCTGCCCGGCTTCTGCTCGGGCGAGACGATCACGGCGATCGCGATGACCGAGCCGGGTGCGGGCTCCGACCTCCAGGGGATCCGGACCAGTGCCGAGGACCGGGGCGACCACTGGGTGCTCAACGGCTCCAAGACCTTCATCTCCAACGGCATCCTGGCCGACCTGGTGGTCGTGGTCGCCAAGACCACCCCGGAGGGCGGGGCGCACGGACTGTCGCTGCTGGTGGTCGAGCGGGGCACGGAGGGCTTCGAGCGCGGCCGCAACCTCGACAAGATCGGCCAGAAGGCGCAGGACACCGCCGAGCTGTTCTTCCACGACGTACGCGTCCCCAAGGAGAACCTGCTCGGCGAGCTGAACGGCGCGTTCGTCCATCTGATGACCAACCTCGCGCAGGAGCGGATGGGCATCGCGATGGCCGGCATCGCCGCAGCCGAGTACCTGCTGGAGATCACCACCGCGTACGTGAAGGAGCGCGAGGCCTTCGGGCGGCCGCTCTCCAAGCTCCAGCACATCCGCTTCGAGATAGCGGAGATGGCCACCGAGTGCGCCGTCACCCGCACTTTCCTGGACCGCTGCATCGTCGACCACTCCAACGGCGAGCTGGATCACGTCCACGCCTCGATGGCCAAGTGGTGGGCGACCGAGCTCCAGAAGCGGGTCGCCGACCGCTGCCTGCAACTGCACGGCGGGTACGGCTACATGAGCGAATACCGGGTCGCACGGGCCTTCACCGACGGCCGCATCCAGACCATCTACGGCGGCACGACCGAGATCATGAAAGAGATCATCGGCCGTTCGCTGCTCGGCTGACCTCCCCCCATCGATGACCTCCCCCTTCGATGACCTCCCCCTTGGAAACCTCCGAAAGGCTTGACCAGTGAGCACCGAAGCTTACGTATACGACGCGATCCGCACCCCGCGCGGCCGCGGCAAGGCCAACGGCGCCCTGCACGGCACCAAGCCGATCGACCTGGTCGTCGGCCTCATCCACGCCCTGCGCGAGCGCAACCCCGGCCTGGACCCGGCCACCATCGACGACATCGTCCTCGGCGTCGTCGGCCCGGTCGGCGACCAGGGCTCCGACATCGCCCGCATCGCGGCCATCGCCGCGGGACTCCCGGACACGGTGGCCGGCGTACAGGAGAACCGCTTCTGCGCCTCCGGCCTCGAGGCCGTCAACATGGCCGCCGCCAAGGTCCGCTCCGGCTGGGAGGACCTGGTCCTCGCCGGCGGCGTGGAGTCCATGTCCCGCGTGCCGATGGCCTCCGACGGCGGCGCCTGGTTCAACGACCCGATGACCAACTGGGACACCGGCTTCGTCCCGCAGGGCATCGGCGCCGACCTGATCGCCACCATCGAGGGGTTCTCCCGGCGCGACGTGGACGAGTACGCCGCCCTCTCCCAGGAGCGCGCGGCCACCGCCGTCAAGGAAGGCCGCTTCGCGAAGTCCGTCGTCCCGGTGACCGACCGCAACGGCCTGGTGGTGCTGGACCACGAGGAGTTCGTCCGCCCGGGCACCACGGCCGACACCCTCGCCAAGCTCAAGCCGTCCTTCGCGGACATCGGCGACCTCGGCGGCTTCGACGCCGTCGCCCTGCAGAAGTACCACTGGGTCGAGAAGATCGACCACGTCCACCACGCGGGCAACTCCTCCGGCATCGTCGACGGCGCCTCGCTCGTCGCCATCGGCACCCGCGAGGCGGGCGAGCGGAACGGCCTGGCGCCCCGTGCCCGGATCGTTTCGGCCGCGGTCTCCGGCTCCGAGCCCACCATCATGCTCACCGGCCCCGCCCCGGCCACCCGCAAGGCCCTCGCCAAGGCCGGCCTGACCATCGACGACATCGACCTGATCGAGATGAACGAGGCCTTCGCCGGCGTCGTGCTCCGCTTCGTCAAGGACATGGGCGTCTCCCTCGACAAGGTCAACGTCAACGGCGGAGCCATCGCGCTCGGCCACCCGCTGGGCGCCACCGGCGCGATGCTGCTCGGCACCGTCATCGACGAACTGGAGCGCCAGGACAAGCGCTACGGGCTCGTCACCCTCTGCGTCGGCGGCGGCATGGGCGTCGCGACCGTCGTCGAGCGGCTCTGAACAACGTCCTGTAACCCCCAGACCTCCTCTCTGACACGGAAGTAGCGAGAAAATGAGCGAGTCCACCACGATCCGCTGGGAACAGGACGAGACCGGCGTCGTCACCCTGACCCTCGACGACCCGGGCCAGTCCGCCAACACGATGAACCAGGCCTTCAAGGACTCCATCGCGGCGATCGCCGACCGCGCCGAGGCCGAGAAGGACTCCATCCGCGGCATCATCTACACCTCCGCCAAGAAGACCTTCTTCGCGGGCGGCGACCTCAAGGACATGATCGGGCTGCGCCCCGAGCACGCGCAGCTCGCCTTCGAGACCGGCACCGCGATCAAGGGCTCGCTGCGCCGCATCGAGACCCTCGGCAAGCCCGTCGTCGCCGCTATCAACGGCGCGGCCCTCGGCGGCGGTTACGAGATCTGCCTGGCCTCCCACCACCGCGTCGCCCTCGACGCCCCCGGCTCCAAGATCGGCCTGCCCGAGGTCACCCTCGGCCTGCTCCCGGCCGGCGGCGGCGTCACCCGCACCGTGCGCCTGATGGGCATCGCGGACGCGCTGCTCAAGGTCCTGCTCCAGGGGACCCGGTACAACCCCCAGCGCGCTCTGGACAACGGCCTCGTGCACGAACTGGCCGCCACCCCCGAGGAGATGCTGGCCAAGGCCCGCGCCTTCATCGACGCCAACCCCGAGTCGAAGCAGCCGTGGGACGTGCCCGGCTACAAGATCCCGGGCGGTACGCCGTCCAACCCGCGCTTCGCCGCCAACCTCCCGGCGTTCCCCGCGAACCTCAAGAAGCAGCTGAACGGGGCCCCGTACCCGGCCCCGCGCAACATCCTGGCCTGCGCCGTCGAGGGCGCGCAGGTGGACTTCGAGACCGCGCTGACCATCGAGGCCCGCTACTTCACCGAGCTGGTCACCGGACAGACCGCCAAGAACATGATCCAGGCGTTCTTCTTCGACCTCCAGGCCGTCAACGCCGGCCGCAGCCGCCCGCAGGGCATCGCGCCCCGCAAGGTCACCAAGGTCGCCGTCCTCGGCGCCGGCATGATGGGCGCGGGCATCGCGTACTCCTGCGCCCGCGCGGGCATCGAGGTGCTGCTGAAGGACGTCACCCCCGAGGCCGCCGCGAAGGGCAAGGCGTACTCCGAGAAGCTGCTCGACAAGGCGCTCTCCCGCGGCCGTACGACCGAGGCCCAGCGCGCCGAGCTGCTCGCCCGGATCACCCCGACCGCCGAGGCCGCCGACCTGGCCGGCTGCGACGCCGTCATCGAGGCCGTCTTCGAGGACACCTCCCTCAAGCACAAGGTGTTCCAGGAGATCCAGGACGTCATCGCCCCCGACGCGCTGCTCTGCTCCAACACCTCCACGCTGCCCATCACGGGCCTCGCGGAAGGGGTTTCGCGGCCCGAGGACTTCATCGGACTGCACTTCTTCTCGCCCGTCGACAAGATGCCGCTGGTGGAGATCATCAAGGGCGAGCGCACCGGCGACGAGGCCATCGCCCGCGCCTTCGACCTCGTACGGCAGATCAACAAGACCCCGATCGTGGTCAACGACTCGCGCGGCTTCTTCACCTCGCGCGTCATCGGCCAGTTCATCAACGAGGGCGTGGCGATGGTCGGCGAGGGTGTCGAGCCCGCCTCCATCGAGCAGGCCGCGGCCCAGGCCGGCTACCCGGCCAAGGTGCTCTCCCTGATGGACGAGCTGACCCTGACCCTGCCCCGCAAGATCCGCAACGAGACCCGCAAGGCCTTCGAGGCCGAGGGCCGGACTTGGACCGCGCACCCCGCGGACACGGTCATCGACCGGATGGTCGACGAGTTCGGCCGCTCCGGCCGCAGCGGCGGGGCCGGCTTCTACGACTACGACGAGAGCGGCAAGCGGGCCGGTATCTGGCCGGGCCTGCGCGAGCACTTCGCGAAGCCGGACGCGGAGATCCCCTTCGAGGACATGAAGGAGCGGATGCTCTTCTCCGAGGCCCTGGACACCGTCCGCTGCCTCGACGAGGGCGTGCTCACCTCGATCGCCGACGCCAACATCGGCTCCATCATGGGCATCGGCTTCCCGGCCTGGACCGGCGGCGTGATCCAGTACATCAACGGCTACGAGGGCGGCCTGCCGGGCTTCGTCGCCCGCTCCCGCGAGCTGGCCGACCAGTACGGCGAGCGCTTCACCCCGCCGGCCTCCCTGGTGGAGAAGGCCGAACGCGGCGAGACGTACGCCGACTGACCCCGCCGCGGGCGGCGTTCTTCCGGACCCGGGCGTTCACTCCGAGCCGGCGGGCTCCGAGACGAACGCCGCCCGCAGTTCTTCCTTCAGTGACCGCTGGAACGCGGTCACCAGGGCCTGGACCACCATCGGCTGCATGTGCGCCGACAGCGCCTTCATCGACTCCACCCGCTCCGGATCGCTCTCGCCCTCCGTGAACGGGCCCCACACCTCGTCCCGGAACAGCGCCGTCAGCTGGTGCGCCGCCGTCCGCGCGTGCTCCAGCAGCACCTTGCGCGCCACGAGGATCGTCTCGTGCGCGATCGGCACGTCGAGCAGCGCGACCCCCAGCCGCAGCAGCCCCACGTCCACCCGGAATCCCTCCCGGGTCGGCGCCAGCACGTTCATCGCCGTCAGCCGCCGGACGTCCGCGTCCGACAGGCTCCGCCCCGCCCGCTTCTCCAGCTCCTCCCGCGCCACCTCCTGGGGCGCGTCCGGAGCCCAACTCGACACCATCGCGCGGTGGATCGCCAGGTCGTGCGCGCTCAGGTCGTCGGGCAGCGCGTCCAGATAGCGCTCGATGGCGGACAAGGTCATGCCCTGGTGCTGCAGTTCCTCGATCAGGGCCAGCCGGGACAGGTGCTCCGGCCCGTAGTGCCCCACCCGACGAGGGCCGATCACGGGAGGGGGCAAAAGTCCGCGGGTGCTGTAGAAACGAACGGTGCGCACGGTGACGCCCGCCCTGGCCGCCAGCTCGTCGACGGTGAGCATCGGCTCGGGTGCCTGGTCGGCCATCGTCTGCGCCTCGCTCTCTGCTCCACAGCTTGGGTTCAACAGTATTGCTGTCGCACCAACGATGTGAAACGGCCAGGAGCTGCCCATGACCACGAAACTGCGACTGCCCGGACGACCCGACGAGCTCACCCTCCCCGTGCTGCTGGCGCGCAACGCCGCCGAGTACGGGGATCTCCCCGCCCTCTCCTGGCGCGAGGGCGACGGCTGGACGACCCTCAGCTGGACCGAGGTCCGCCGCAAGGTCGCCGTCCTCGCCTCCGGATACGCCGCCCTCGGCATCGAACGCGGCGAACACGTCCTGATCATGATGGGCAACCGCCCCGAGCACTGGCTCAGCGACCTCGCCCTCGTCCACCTCGGCGCGGTCCCCGTCACCGTGTACGGGACCTCCGCGCCCGAGCAGATCGCCCACATCGCCCGACACAGCCGGGCCCGGGTCGCCCTCCTCGAGGGCGCCCGCGAGCTGGCCCGGTGGGAACCGCTGCTCGCCGACGGGCAGGTGCCCCTGGAGCGGCTCGTCGTGGCCGAGGCCGCCGATGCGGGTACGCACCGTACGTACGGCTCCCTGCACGCGAGCGGCGCCCGTACGCACCGCCCCGACGCCTTCGAGAAGGCCTGGCAGGAGACCCGCCCCGAGGACCCGCTGACCGTCGTCTACACCTCCGGCACCACCGGCGATCCCAAGGGCGTGCGGCTGACCCACCGCAACATCATGCTCCAGTCCGTCCGCCTCGACCGGCGCGTGGACCTGCCCGAGCACGCCGAGCACATCTGCTACCTGCCGTTCGCGCACATCGCCGAGCGGATCCTCGGCATATACCTGCCGCTGCTGCGGGCCGCCCACGTCCGGCTCGTCGCCGACCCCGCCGCCGTGGGGAGTGCCGTCCGCGAGCTGCACCCGGTGCAGTTCTTCGGCGTGCCCCGGGTGTGGGAGAAGCTCGCCGCGTCCGTACGGGCCGTGCTCGCGCAGCTTCCGGCCGCGCAGCGGGACGCCATCGAGGCCGCGAACGACCTCGCCCGCGCCCGGGCCGGCCACCGGGAGCGCGGCGAGGAGATCCCGGCCGCGCTCGAAGCCTCGTACGCCCGGGCCAAGGAGCAGGTGCTGGACCCGCTGCTGGGCCTGGCCGGGCTGGACCGGCTCCGGTGGACGGCCAGCGCCACCGCGCCGATGCCGATCGACGTCGTGCGGTTCTGGGCGGGCTGGGGGATCACCATCATGGACGCCTGGGGGCTCACCGAGACCTCGGGCGTGTGCACGGTCAACAGCCCGGACGGCTTCCGGCTGGGCTCGGTGGGGCGCCCGATCGAGGGGCTCGAGCTGCGGCTCGCCGAGGACGGGGAGATCCTCACGCGGGGCGGGACCGTCTTCGGCGGCTACCTGCGGCCCGACGGGTCGCTGGAGAGCGCGCACGACAGCGGGGGCTGGTTCCCGACCGGGGACATCGGCCGCCTCGACGAGGACGGGTTCCTCTGGCTGACCGACCGCAAGAAGGAACTCATCATCACCTCGAACGGCAAGAACGTCTCGCCGGCCCTGGTGGAGAACACCGTCAAGGAGCATCCGCTGATCGGCCAGGCCCTGGTGCACGGCGACGGCCGCTCCTACCTCGTCGCCCTGCTGGTGCTGGACGGGGAGCTGGCCCCGGCGTGGGCGGCGGCCCGCGGCATCGAGGCCGGCTCGCTCGCCGGGCTCGCGGCAGACCCGGCCGTCCGGGAGGAGGTCGCCCGCGCGGTCGAGGCGGCCAATGCCCGGCTCAACCGGACCGAGCAGATCAAGCGGTACCGGCTGCTGACGCAGGAGTGGGGCCCGGAGACCGGGGAGCTCACCCCGTCGCTGAAGCTGCGCCGCCGGGTGGTCCGGGAGAAGTACGGAGCCCTGATCGACGGGCTGTACGCGGAGCCGTACGAGGATGCCTACGAGAGCCCGCCCGAGGGCGCGCACGAGGGCCCGCCCGGGGCCGTGTAGCCCGGATGGCCCTGTCCGGTGGGCGCAGCGCCGCCCACCGGACGAGGGTGGGAGGATGCCGGAGCCCCGTTTCAGCCGCGAGGAGATCCAGGCCCTCGCGCAGCTCAGCCCGTTCGAGCTGAAGGACAGGTTCATCCAGCTCGCCCAGGCGGCCCAGGCCGACGAGCCGGGCCAGAAGGGCACCGCCGCCCGCGCCATGCTCAACGCGGGCCGCGGCAACCCCAACTGGATCGCCACCGGCCCCCGCGAGGCCTTCCACACCCTCGGCCACTTCGCCCTGGACGAGTCCCGGCGCGTGTGGACCGCAGACAACCTCGGCGGGATGCCCGAGCGGCAGGGGATCGGGAAGCGCTTCGACGCGTGGATCCGGCGCCACCCGGACCTGCCCGGCGCCGAGCTGCTGGCCGCGTGCGTCGCGTACGCCCTGTCGCGGTGGGGGTTCGACCAGGACGCCTTCGTGCACGAGCTGACCGATGCCGTCACCGGCGACAACTACCCGGTGCCGGACCGGATGCTGGTCCACGCCGAGCAGGTCGTCCGCGGCTACCTCGACTTCGAGATCTTCGGCGACCGGCCGGCCGTGGACCGGCTGTCGCTGTTCGCGACCGAGGGCGGCACGGCCGCCGTGTGCTACATCTTCGACTCGCTCGTACAGAACGGGATCCTGCGCAAGGGCGACAAGATCGCCCTGATGACCCCGGTGTTCACCCCGTACATCGAGATCCCAGGGCTCGACACCTTCGAGTTCGAGGTGGTCGACGTCAGCGCGAACGTGTTCGCCGAGACGGGCGTGCGCCAGTGGCGCTATCCGCCGGAGGAGGTCGCCAAGCTCGCCGACCCGGAGGTCAAGCTCGTCTGTCTGGTCAACCCGAGCAACCCGCCGTCCCTGGCGCTGAGCGACCGGGTGGCGCAGCAGATCAAGGAGATCGTGGCCACCGCCAACCCGCGGCTGCTGATCGTCACCGACGACGTCTACGGCACCTTCGTACCCGGGTTCCGCTCGCTCGCCGCCGAACTCCCGCGCAACACGCTGCTGGTGTATTCGTACTCCAAGCACTACGGGGCGACCGGCTGGCGCCTCGGCGTCATCGGCCTGCACGACGACAACGTCATCGACGAGATGATCGCGGAGCTCCCGCAGGAGCAGAGGGACCGGCTCGCCCGGCGGTACGGCTCGCTCAGCCTGGAGCCGGAGCGGATCCGCTTCATCGACCGGATGGTCGCGGACTCCCGCTCGGTGGCCCTCAACCACACGGCGGGACTCTCCCCGCCACAGCAGGCGCTGATGGTGCTCTTCTCGCTGTTCGACCTGCTGGACGAGGGCCAGGAGTACAAGGAGCGCATCCGCGGGATCGTCCACCGGCGCCTCGGCCTCCTGCTGGAGGGCGCGCAGATGAAGATCTCCGACGACGACAGGCGGGCCGGCTACTACGTGGAACTCGACCTGCTGGCCGAGGCGGAACGCGTCCACGGCAAGGACTTCGCGGACTTCCTGGAAAAGAACTACGAGCCGGTCGACCCTCTGTTCCGCCTCGCGGAACAGACCTCGGTGGTCCTCCTGAACGGCGGCGGCTTCGACGGACCGCAGTGGTCGGTGCGCGTCTCGCTGGCCAACCTCGACGACCTGGACTACCTCAAGGTCGGCCACCACCTCCGCGAGATCTTCCAGGAGTACGCGGCGGAATGGCAGCGCGCTCAGCCCGACTGACCGGGCCGCCGGAGCGGCCCGGCCACGCCGGCTAGCGGCCGATCAGCGGGTGGTTCGCGAGTGGCCCCGGCCAGAAGAGGACTCCAGCCGGCGCTACCCCCAGAACTAACGAGCGATGACGAAGCCCCGTTCGGGCCGCGCCAGACGCGCCACTGCCACCCGGGACCGGACGTAATCCGTGGCGTCATGCCCCTCGCTGTCGAGCACGAGCCACCCACCCTCGGGGTCACCCGGGCTCAGCGGCGCCACGGACCCGGGGATCCCAAGGCGCCTCATCACGCTGTGGAGCTCGAACGCCTCGTCCGCAGTCATGCCTTCGCCCTTCCGTCGGTGTGGGGACGAACCTACTCCGCGTCGCCGCCACCGTGGGTCGCGCAGTTGCCCGGGTTGATCGGCCCGCAGCCGCCCGGAACCGGCGTGTGCGAGCAGGAAGCGGCCACGGTGACCAGAGACTGCTCCGGGCCGGTCCACAGCTTGGCGTCCGGCGTGTAGCCGGCCTGCTCGATGAGCGCGACCGTGCGGGTCAGGACGTCCGGGTCGTGTCGAGGGGCGTCGGGACGCTCCGGGTAGTGGTGCACAGTCCGGCCGAGGCGGCTGCACAGCGACGCGTACACATGCGTGTGGAGGATGAGCGCGTGCCAGCCCTCGTCGACCTCGCGCGTGGGAGCGATGCGGACCGTTGGGAACAGCGCGGCCGCGCTCACGAACTTCAAGCCCTCGATGAGGATCCGGCCGGCCATCTCGGGTTCCATGCCAGGGTTGTTGTCCAGGATCGTCGCCCGCACGTCGTTGAACTGCGCGTCGGACAGCAGACTCCGGGGGGACCCGGCCCGCGCCCGGGCGTCCGGGTTGGAACCGCACGGCGGCGGAGGCGGGGTGGGCCCGGTGCTGCACGCGGGTGATGGGATCGTCATGGGGTGCTCCTCGGTGTGAGATTCCGATGGTGCATGGACCCGCGCCTGGGCGCTCGCGGGAGTTTGCGGACGCCCGGGGCGGGAGTCAATGAGCGGTGCTGACGACGATGACGAACAGGACGCCGAGCACGATCACGACGTAGGCGACCTGCCGGCCCAGCTCGCTCATCGGGCGCCGGCGGCCGCGGCGAGCGTCCGGACGATGCGCGCGAGACCGCGCGCGTAGTTCCAGTTCGCGTGGTCCCCGCTGCGCAGCGGACCCGTCTCGACGAAGTAGGTCCACTCGATCAGGGCGGCACCCGCGCGCTGGCTTCGCTGGTCGTCCGGGATCTGGCTCACCTCGGCGTGGAGCTTCTGCCCGGCGGTGATCAGGTCGTCGACGAGGTGGGCCACGCCCCGGGAGTCGGGCCGCCGGTCGTAGGCGCCCAGGGCCCGCTCGGTGAGCTCGTCGATCGTGCCTGCGGTGCCGGCCATGGCCAGGGCTCCCTACCGTCGTCAGCGGGTGAACAGAGCAGGCGCCTGGCGACTGAGCCCAGGTGATGGCGTACGCCCCTGCTGTGAAACCACCATGTCGGCAACGTGTCGACCCAATCCACTACCGGGTCCTATAGGGCCGTCCTATATTTCAAGGATGGAACCGGAGTTGGACGTATGGGTGCACCCGGATTTGCGGGCAGCCGCAGCAGCAGAGGACTGGCCGACGCTGCTGAAGAGGTGGCGGAAGGCGACGCGCAGCAGCCAGAGCAAGCTCGGCGCGCTCGTCGGGCTGGCACAGCCGGACATCTCTGCGATCGAGAACAGGCGGCGCGCGGTGACCTCCGTCGAGGTCCGTCAGCGCATCATCGACGGCCTTGGCATCCCGGCCGAACTCCTCGGCGGAGCGGGCGCTGAAATGCCGCTGCCGTCGCTGGCTCTTCCCGGCCTCGTAGACGACTCGGAAACCGACCGCATGCGTCGCGTCACGGCGTCCGGGATGCGGCTGGATGCGCCCTCGCTCGCCGCGATGGAACGCCTGCTGGCAGAGCACCGCCGGGCTGAGGACACTCTCGGTTCGCGCGTCATGAACACCGTGGTGACCAAGCAGTTTGAAGCCGTGGCCGGACTCTACGAGCAAGCGCGCGGCCCGCTCGCCGACAGGCTCGTGCGGGTGATGGCGGAGTACGCTCAGTTCCTCGCGTGGATGGCGCAGGATCAGGACAACGCGGCGTTGGCGCTCGCCTGGTTCGATCGCTCCTACGACTGGGCCCTCGAATCCGGGTACGGCGATATGGCCGCCACCACCATGAGCATGAAGGCCCACCTCGCCTGGTCCCAGGGCCGGGCCCGGCGCACCATCCGTCTCGGGGAGGCGGCAGCCTCGACGGAGGGAGCGAGCGACGCGACCCGGGCCATGGCCGTGCAGATGGCCGGCCGCGGCCATGCCCTCCACGGAGACGGAGACTCGGCGTACCGCCGTCTCGACGAGGCGCAGCTGATCATCGCGAACGCGATCGACGTTCCGCCCTGGCTGTACTTCTACGATGAGCCCTGGTTCGCAGCGCAGCGCGGCATGGCCGACCTGCACCTGAAGGACTGGCCGAGCGCAATCCGGAACCTGACGGAAGGACTGGCCGGGTTCGCCGCCGGGTTCCGTCGCGACCGCGCCTGGTACGGGGCGTGCCTTGCCCACGCATACGCCGGCGCCGGAGAGGCCGAGGCGGCCCTCACGACGGCGACCGGCATCCTCACTGATGCCTCCCAGGTCGGGCGGCCCCACGCATGGGGTGAGCTGCACAAGGTGTGCAGCTTGTTGCTCCGGCAAGGTGCGCAGCAAGGGCGGGTGTTGGTGGACATGCTTGCGGAGCTTGACTGACTTCGGGCTGGCCGGGCCGCCCGGAGCGGCCCGGCCCCGCGGACTAGCGGCCGATCAGCGGGTAGTGGTCGGAGAGGTTGGTGTACGTGTACGAGGTGCCCCAGCTGGAGACGGTCCAGGGCGCCGACTGCTCCTTGACCACATTGTTCTCCCAGCCCGCCGGACGGGCGTTGCCCTTGCGGTACAGGACGTAGTCCAGGTCCTCGCGCGGGTCGGTGGGGTAGCGGTAGTTCGCGATGGAGTTCAGCGCGGTGTCGAAGGAGTACGGGTGACCCGTGCGCGTGTCGGAGTTCGCCAGGTCGGCGTTGGCGAGCATCGACGCGAGCTCGGGGGTGCGGGAGTCGACGTTCATGTCGCCCGCGACGATGACCTGCTCGTTCGCCGGGATGTTCTTGCCGTCCAGGAAGGCGTCTATCGCCTTGAACTGGCGGGCGCGCATCTCCGCCGCCTCGCCCGCGCCGCAGCCCGGGTCGGTGGACTGTGCGTGGGTGCCGACCACGTGGACCTTGGTGCCGTTGACGTTCAGCACCACATAGGCGAAGCCCTTGTTGGACCACCAGTCGGCGCCACAGGCGTCCTTGTAGACGACCTGCTCCTTGCGGATGATCGGCCACTTGCTCAGGACGGTGACGCCGCCGTCCTCGGGCGTGGTTGAGGAGTACGCGCCGCCTGTCGCGTCCCAGCCGCTCTTGCTGCGGCCGACGACCGGGGTCTGGTACGGGTACTGCGCCGAGGCGTTGGACTTCAGGGCGTCCGAGGCGCCGTTGTCGAAGGCCTCCTGGAGCACGACCACGTCGTGGCCCTGGAAGAAGGACGCCTTGGGGATCTCCGAAGCGCGGTGGTCCTGGCCCCAGTTGGGGTAGAGGCTCTTGCTCATCAGGAACACGTTGTACGTCAGGACGCTGAGCCGCGGGGCCGCGGCGCTCTCCGCGGCCGAGGCGGCCGGCGCGCTGGTGGCGGCCAGCGCTCCGACGGCGACCGCCGCAACGGCCGTGGCGGCGGCACGGCCCGGGCGGAGCTTGGTGTGCAGCATGAGGTCTCCATCATTCCTGCAGGGGGGAGATCGACTCCGTCATCCAAGCAGCCGCGGTTACCTCTGGGTAACACCCGTGACAAGACTTTCTGTCCGGGAGCGGACGTTTGGCACTCGCATACTGGAACCATGAGAGAAACAGGGCTTCCCGCACCCGGACCGACGGCCGCGCGCCGCCCCGATCCCGAGCCGCCGGCGCCCGGCGGGGTGCTCTGGACCATCTCCGGCGACATCCGGGCCCTGCTGATGCTGCCCGCCGCCTTCACCATGCAGGTCGCCCACCCCGCGATCGGGGCCGGCGTCGACGAGCACTCGGTCTTCCGCACCGACCCCTGGGGGCGCGGCGAGCGCTCGCTGCGCTCCGTCCAGCTGTGGGTGTACGGCGGGGAGGAGGCCGCCGAGGAGGGCCGCCGGGTGCGCCGCCTGCACAAGGAGATCCAGGGCATCGACACCCGGGGCCGGCGCTACCACTCCCTCGACCCCGCCTGCTACTCCTGGGTGCACGCGACCGGGTTCCCGATCTACCTGTACGCCGGGCGCTACCTGCTGCGCCGCTTCACCCCCGCCCAGGAGCGGCAGCTGTACCGGGAGTGGCTCCAGGTGGGCCGGATCCTCGGCGTCCGTGACCGGGACATGCCGCAGAGCATCGAGGAGTACTGGGTCTACTACCGCCGGATGCTGGCCGAGGAGATCGAGCCCACCAAGGTCGCCCGCGAGCTGGTGGCCACGGATGTGCCGCTGCCCCGGCCCGAGGGCGGCTCGCTGCCGGTGCGGCTGCTGCTGCGGCTCACGTGGCCGGTGCTCCGGGCGGCGTTCCTGCACTTCCGGGCCTTCGTCACCGTCGGGTACATGCCGCCCGACGCGCGCGCCGCCATCGGGCTGGAGTGGAGCCCGGCCCAGGAGCGCAGGCTCCGGCGGTTCAGCACGGCCGTACGGCTCCTCGTACCGCTGCTCCCGGAACGGCTGCGGTACCTGCCGATCGCGCGGGCGGCGCGGGAGCGGTGGCGCGCCGGCACCCCCTGAAGGGCGCCGGCGCGGGGTACTCGTACGACCGGGAATGCGACCGGGAATCAGTGCTCGTGGATCGTGTTCGTCTCGGCGATCTTCTTCCAGGACTTCGGCTCCACCGGCTTCGCGGCGGGGGCCTTGAGGGACCGGGCGGTCGGGGCCGCGGCGGCCGGCGGGGCGAACGCCGGCTTGCCCGGGGTGTACAGCCAGGTCTCGAACAGCTGGGCCAGCGGCTTGTTCGACACCTTCTCCGCGTACCGGACGAAGTCCCCGACCTTGGCGTTGCCGTAGGCCCGCTCGGTCGGCCAGCCCTTGAGGATCTGGAAGAACTTCTCGTCGCCGATCTCGTTGCGCAGAGCCTGCAAGGCGATCGCGCCGCGGTCGTAGACGGCTCCGTGGAACTGGTTGTCCGGGCCCGGGTCGCCCGGCTTGACCTGCCAGAACGGGTCGTCCGCCGCGCGCAGCCCGTACGCCCAGTCGGCGAGCTCCTGCGCGGTGCCCTCGCCCTCCTTCTCCGACCAGAGCCACTGGCTGTAGCGGGCGAACCCCTCGTTGATCCAGATGTCCTTCCAGCCGTCGACGGAGACGCTGTCGCCGTACCACTGGTGGGCCAGCTCGTGCACGACCACCGAGACGTTGGCGCCGTTCGAGAACTGCTTCGGGCTGTAGAACGGCCGGGTCTGCGTCTCCAGCGCGAAGCTGGAGGGCACGTTCGGCACGTAGCCGCCCAGGGCGTTGAAGGGGTACGGCCCGAAGACCCCCTCCAGCCACTCGGCGACCTCGCCGGTCCGCTCCACGCTCGCGCGCGCCGCGCCCGCGTTGTCGCCCAGGTCCTTGCTGTACGCGTTGAGGATGGGCAGCCCGCTCGCCGTCTTGTCGGTCGTGACGTCGAACTTGCCGATGGCGAGGGTGGCGAGGTACGTGGCCTGCGGCTTGTTCGAGCGCCAGTTGTAACGGGTCCAGCCGAGCCGGGAACTCTGCGACTGGAGCACGCCGTTGCTGATGGCCTGCGTACCGTCGGGGACGTTGACCGAGATGTCGAAGGTGGCCTTGTCGAGCGGGTGGTCGTTGCTCGGGAACCACCAGACGGCCGAGTCGGGCTCCTGCGCCGCGATACCGCCGTCCGGGGTGCGCTGCCAGGCCGACCAGCCGTCGATCTTGAACTCCGAGGGCTTTCCTGCGTACTTGACGACGACGCTCGCCGGCTTGTCCTTCTGCAGCGGCTGGGCGGGGGTCACCTCCAGTTCGTGGTCCCCGGACGTGGCGAACTTCGCCTTGGCGCCGTTGACCCGGATCTCGCTGACCTTCAGGCCGAAGTCCAGGTTGAAGCGGGAGAGGTCCTGCTTGGCGGTGGCCAGCAGGGTGGCGGTGCCCTCCAGCAGGTCCGTCTTCGGCTGGTACTGCAGGCGCAGGTCGTAGTGGGACACGTCGTATCCGCTGTTGCCGCTGGCCGGGTAGTAGGGATCACCGATACCCGGGGCCCCTTGGACCGAACTCGCCGCCGACGCCGGGATCACCAGCAGGAGGGAAGCGGCGAGCACGCTCGGGGCGATGACTTTGCGGTGCACGAAGAGCTCCAATGGGTAGGGAGTCAGTTCCGATCAAGGCCTTGTCGTCCGACCGTATTCACGCCTGACCCCCCACGTCATGTCCATGGCCCCTGCTGTCACACGATCGCCATTCGGCCGTCACGGGCCGACGGTCGCACCGGGCCCGGACTGCGGCACAGCCGGGCGCTCACCCTCCCGAAGAGCCCGATCCGGATGCGCGTACCGCCGGCTCCCGGGGCGGCGAAGTGCCGAAGAAAGGCCAGAAAGTGAGTGCGGCCGTCCGATGCAGTGCGGCCCCTCAGATGCCGTTCAGCTTCGACTGCGTCGACTGGAACTGGTTGCCGATGCCGGTGTCGTTGCTTGCGAACAGGCCCGAGGCGCCGCGCAGTGCGGTCTTCTCCGCCGACAGGCGGCCCATCAGGTTCTTCACCTGCTGGTCCCAGGTGTCCGCGACCTTCTTCAGTCCGGCGGCCGTCTCCCAGCCCTCGAAGCCCTTCTGGGCGGTGCCGGTGTCGGTGTCCGCGTGCTCCGCGGCCTTCTTGGTGTTCGGCTCCAGCTCGTTCTCGATCGTGTTCGCCGCGGTCTTCTTCTCGGCCGGCGTCGAAGCGAAGTCCCCGGGCCCGCCCGGAACGAACGGCCCCATCGGCTTGGCCGGCCCGGTCGGACCCGTCGGTCCGCTCGGATCGACAGGCACGTGGTTCAACCGCATGCCGACCTGCAGGTCCGACACCTGACCGCCTTCACCTGACATGTTCACGCCTCCCCGTTGGTATCGGCTCGATCCTATGCACGGCAACTGCCTGCCGGCCAAGCGCCCCTTGCCAATCTCACGTTTCCTTCACGGTCCGGCGAGCGGCCCGGACTACCGGACATACTGAGCGGTCGGTAACCTGAGCGGTATGACGATTCCTGTGCGCGCCGCCCGCAACTGTTGGCATGCAGCGATCAACCCGCTGCACGCGACCATCTACTTCTCGCCCGACCTGGGCAAGGAGTTCGCCGCCCTCGGTGTCACCGAGCGGCCCGCCGTGAACCTTGCCTCGCGGTCCGCCGCCATGGGCGCCGTCGGAGCCGGGACGGTCACCGCCACCTTCTACAACTACCGCCACGACTTCGTCGCCCGGCACCTGCCCGCCGTCTGGGACACGATCACCCCCGAGCAGGCCCTCGCCGCCCGGCTGCGCGCCGCCGACAGCACCCTGCGCCGGCTGCTCGGCAACGAGGCCGTCGAGTCCCCCGAGCTCGCCGAGGCCGCGGACCTCGCCCTGCGCGCCACCGAGGGCTGCAGCCGGCACGCCCGGACCCTGTACGCCGCCCACGCCGACCTCCCCGTACCCGAGGAGCCGCACCTGCGCCTGTGGCACGCCACCACCCTGCTGCGCGAGCACCGCGGCGACGGCCACCTCGCCGCCCTGCTCCTCGCCGGGCTGGACCCGCTCGAGGCCCTGGTCAGCCACACCGCCACCGGCCGCGGCATGACCGCGAAGTGGAACAAGGCCATCCGCGGCTGGGAGCAGTCCGACCTGGACGCCGCCGCCGACCGGCTGCGCGAGCGCGGGATCCTCACCGCCGACGGCGAGCTCACCGAGGAGGGCAAGGCCGTACGCGAGCGCGTCGAGACCGACACCGACCGCCTCGACGCGGCCCCGTACGAGCACCTCGGCGCGGACGGCCTGGCCCGGCTCGCCGAACTCGGCGGCGGATTCGTGATGAAGGCCTTCGCCGCCGGTGCCTTCCCCGCCGACGCCTTCGGCAAGGCCTGACGGGGCCGGGCGCCGGCCCGGGCACAGGCCCGGGCGCGGGGCTCCCGGCCCCCGTCACCGCCACCTGCCACAATTGGCAGCCTTCCAGTGCAAACGAAGGCAGGCGGGACCCGATCGTGACGATGTCCATCGAAGGCAGGATCGCCGAGGAGCTCGGCGTACGGGAGCGGCAGGTCAAGGCCGCCGTCGAGCTGCTCGACGGCGGCTCCACCGTGCCGTTCATCGCGCGCTACCGCAAGGAAGCGACCGAGATGCTCGACGACGCCCAGTTGCGCACCCTCGAGGAGCGGCTGCGGTATCTGCGCGAGCTCGAAGACCGCCGTGCGGCGATCCTGGACTCCGTACGGGAGCAGGGCAAGCTCGACGCCGAGCTGGAGGCCCGGATCAACGCGGCCGACACCAAGGCCCGGCTGGAGGACATCTACCTCCCGTTCAAGCCCAAGCGGCGCACCAAGGCGCAGATCGCCCGCGAGGCCGGCCTGGAGCCGCTCGCCGAGGGCCTGCTGGCCGACCCGTCGGTGGATCCGGCCGCCGCCGCGGCCGCGTTCGTGGACGCCGACAAGGGCGTCGCGGACCCGGCCGCTGCGCTGGAGGGCGCCCGCGCCATCCTCACCGAGCGGTTCGCCGAGGACGCCGACCTGATCGGCGAACTGCGCGAGCGCATGTGGGGCCGCGGCCGGCTCGCCGCGAAGGTCCGCAAGGGCAAGGAGGAGGCGGGCGCCAAGTTCGCCGACTACTTCGAATTCGCCGAGCCCTTCACCGCGCTGCCCTCGCACCGTGTCCTCGCCATGCTGCGCGGTGAGAAGGAAGACGTCCTCGACCTCACCCTGGAGCCGGAGGAGCCGAGCGAGACGCCCGGCCCGTCCACGTACGAGGGCATGGTCGCGCGCCGCTTCGGCGTGAACGACCGTGGCCGCCCCGGCGACAAGTGGCTGGCCGACACCGTCCGCTGGGCCTGGCGTACGAAGATCCAGGTGCACTTGGGCATCGACCTGCGGATGCGGCTGCGTGCCGCCGCCGAGGACGAGGCCGTCCGGGTCTTCGCCGCCAACCTGCGCGATCTGCTGCTCGCGGCCCCCGCCGGCACCCGGGCCACGCTCGGCCTCGACCCGGGCTTCCGTACCGGTGTGAAGGTCGCCGTCGTGGACGCCACCGGCAAGGTCGTGGCCACGGAGGTGATCTACCCGCACGTCCCGG
Source organism: Streptomyces sp. NPDC051364 (assembly GCF_040682115.1). NCBI lineage: Bacteria > Bacillati > Actinomycetota > Actinomycetes > Kitasatosporales > Streptomycetaceae > Streptomyces > Streptomyces sp. NPDC051364. The sequence continues at coordinate 342,923 of NZ_JBFBAH010000002.1, forward strand.
CCAACAAGTGGGACGAGGCCCTCGCGAAGCTGGCGCGCCTCGCGAAGGAGCACGCGGTCGAGCTGATCGCCATCGGCAACGGCACCGCCTCGCGCGAGACCGACAAGCTCGCCGGGGACCTGATCGCCCGCCACCCGGAGCTGAAGCTCACCAAGGTGATGGTGTCCGAGGCGGGCGCCTCCGTGTACTCGGCCTCCGCCTTCGCCTCGCAGGAACTCCCGGACATGGACGTGTCGCTGCGCGGCGCGGTCTCCATCGCCCGCCGCCTCCAGGACCCGCTCGCCGAGCTCGTCAAGATCGACCCCAAGTCGATCGGCGTCGGCCAGTACCAGCACGACCTCGCCGAGGTGAAGCTCTCGCGCTCGCTCGACGCGGTGGTCGAGGACTGTGTGAACGGCGTCGGCGTGGACGTCAACACCGCCTCCGCGCCGCTGCTTTCGCGGGTTTCGGGCATCAGCGGCGGCCTCGCCGAGAACATCGTGGCCCACCGCGACGCCAACGGCCCCTTCCGTAGCCGCAAGGGGCTCAAGGACGTGGCCCGGCTCGGCCCGAAGGCGTACGAACAGTGCGCGGGCTTCCTGCGGATCCGCGGCGGGGACGACCCGCTGGACTTCTCCAGCGTGCACCCCGAGTCCTACCCGCTGGTCCGGGGCATGGCCAAGACGGCCGGCAGCGAGGTGGCGGCCCTGATCGGCAACACCGGCGTACTGCGCTCGCTGCGGCCGGAGCAGTTCGTCACCGAGGCCTTCGGCCTGCCGACCGTGACGGACATCCTGCGCGAGCTGGAGAAGCCGGGCCGCGACCCGCGGCCCGCCTTCAAGACGGCCACCTTCAAGGAGGGCGTCGAGAAGATCGGCGACCTGGCTCCCGGGATGATCCTGGAGGGCGTGGTCACCAATGTGGCCGCCTTCGGGGCGTTCATCGACATCGGCGTCCACCAGGACGGGCTGGCCCACGTCTCGGCGCTGTCGAAGAACTTCGTCAAGGACCCGCGGGACGTGGTCAAGCCGGGCGACATCGTCCGCGTGAAGGTCATGGACGTGGACATCCCGCGCAAGCGGATCTCGCTGACCCTGAGGCTGGAGGACGAGGCCGACCGCTCGGCGGGCGCACCCCGGCAGCGCGAGGACCGGCAGGACCGGCAGGACCGGCGCGGCGGCGGCCGTCCCCCGCAGCAGCGCGGAGGCGGCCAGGGCGGAGGCGGCCAGCGCCAGGGCGGCGGCCAGGGCGGCCAGCGCCAGGGAGGCCAGGGCGGCAGCGGCTCCCCGGCCCCGGCCAACAGCGCGATGGCGGATGCCCTCCGCCGAGCCGGCCTCACCGGCGCCCCGGAGGACCGCCGCAAGCGCTGACCTTGCGCAGCCCGCGGCTCCTCCGGCGGTCGGCCGAAGGAGCCGCGGGGGCCGGCTTCCTCCGGATCGTCAACTCCGAGCCGCCGCACGGGAAATATGGGATTCTGCGACCCCAGACCTTCCGCGAGCGGGGAGTGGCACGGACGGATGAAGCAATGGCTGGCCGAACGGGGCGGCCACTATCTTGAGAACTGGCATCGGCTGCTGGAACACGAGCGCGTCCGCCGAGCCGCCCTCGACGCGGCACGCCGCCACGTGGAGGCCGAACTGGACCGTCCGCGCGAGCGGAGCCTGTCGAACCTCGGCGTCACCGCCGTCGCGTCGGTCGTGTTCGGCGTCATCGCCGTCGCCCTGTTCGCCACGGGCTTCGGGCAGTGGAGCATCCTGCCGCTGGCCCTGCTGGTACCGGCGTTCCTGCTGGCCTTGCGCTACGCCCTGCTGGTGCTCCGCGCGGGCACGCAGGAGCGGCCGTAGCATCGGGGGAAACGCGAGGGTGTGGTTGTGGCCACCAGCCGGCGGTGGGGCGGGTTCCGGGGTGGCCGAATAGGCACCCCACCTGGGCAGCTGCCTTGCGAACTCCCGTACAAGATCTGTAGGCATGGTGGAACGCCCGTTCGCCGGCTGGTGAGCGGGCTTCCGTTTCTCCCCTCAGGACCCCACTCCCAGAGGCCGCCTTGAAGGCACAGGACGCCATGCCCACGCCCACGCACGCCTACCGACGCTGCCCGCGAAAGGGTCCGAAGAGGGATCACATGCCCCACTCGCAACCCAGCCTCCGTAAACGGTGCGAGAAGATTCTCGGCCATCTGGATCTGGCCCATCCCTTCTCCCTCGAAGGGCTGTGCAACCGGATCGCCGAGCAGCGCGGGCGCCCCATCCGGCTGCACCCGCTCCCCAAGGAGGCGGCGGAATCCGGGGTCTGCGGGCTGTGGGTGGGCACCGCCACCGTCGACTACGTCTTCTACGAGGCCCAGACCACCCCGCTCCACCGCGAGCACATCGTGCTCCACGAGCTCGGGCACATCCTGTTCGGCCACCACTCCCTGGAGGCGGAGGACACCGACGGGCAGGCCCCGGTCGTCCTCGGCCGCACCAACTACACCACCAGCCAGGAGCGGGAGGCGGAGATGCTCGCCAGCATGATCCGCATCCGTACGACGGGCCCCTGCCCGCAGTCCGCCGCACCCCGCGGCACCCTCGCCTGGCTGGAATCCGCCATGGGTTACGGGCGGGGGAACCATGGGCGCCGCTGAGCTCACCGCCTTCGGCGACTGGCTCGCCGTGCCCAGCGTGGTCTGCCTCTGGATCGCGGTCCTGCTGCGCGCCCCGGCCGCCCTGCGCTCCCCGCAGCAGCGCGGCCTGTGGCTCGCCGTCGCCACCGCCGCGGCGGCGATGACCCTGAACCTCCCGGACATCGTCATGTACGCGATGCGGGACCCGGACTACGCGCACACCGTCGGGCTCGTCCGCAACCTCATCGGCGTGCTCTCCGCGGGCACCGTGCTCTACTTCGTCGCCGCCGCCACCCGTGGCCGGGTCCTCCAACTCGCCGCCTGGACGGGCACGGTGGCCTGGTTGACCATCCTCGTGGTGCTGGACACCGCCGCGCCCGCGCACGGCACGCACACCATCCCGCCGCAGGGCGATCCGGTGCCCTCCCTCGCGTACTGGCTGTTCCTGATCTCCGCGCACCTCCTCGCCAACATCACCTGCGTCTCCCTCTGCTGGCGCTACAGCCGCCGCAGCGAGAGCCGGGGCCTCGCCGCCGGGCTGCGGCTCTTCGGCCTCGGCACCGCGCTCGCCGGCCTGTTCTGGTTCGTGTACCTCCTCAAGGCCCTGTTCGGCAGCACCTGGGCGATGCCCGCCCTGCCGCTGATGATGAACCTGCACGGGCTGCTGCGCGCCGTCGCGATCCTCGTGCCGACCCTGTTCGTCCTGCGCCGCACGAGCGCCGACATCGCCACCGCCTGGCGGCTGTGGCCGCTGTGGCACGACCTGGTCCAGGCCGTCCCGCACGTCGCCCTCACCAAGCCGCGGGCCGGCCGGGTCGTGGAGCTGCTGTGGCCGCCGGTCCCGCGCAACCTTCTGGTGTACCGCAAGGTGATCGAGACCCGCGACGCGATCCTGATCCTCGGCGAGTACGTCGCCCCGGGCGTCCCGGAGCTCGCCCGCAGCCATGTCACCAGGCAGGGGATCCCCGAGCAGCGGCGCACCGCGGCCGCGCTGGCCTGCGTACTGAAGGAGGCGCGGCAGGCGAAGCTCGCAGGACGGCCCGGACAGCCGGGGGAGGATGCGGCCTGGGAGCTGCCGGCCGCGATGCAGACCTCCGCCGAGGGCGGCGACCTGGACGACGAGGCCCGGTTCCTGGTCGACGTGGCGCAGGCCTACGGCTCGCCGGCGACCACGGACTTCACCCCGGAACGCCCGAACGCCGTGCAGGACCTGGGGACCTGAAGACCTGGGGACCTGAGGGCCTGAACCCTGAACAACCGTAGGAAGTGACGTTCTGTTGACCACCGTTCTGATCACCGGGGCCAGTGCCGGACTCGGCGCCGCCTTCGCCCGCGGCTTCGCGGCCAAGGGCTGCGACCTCGTCCTGGTCGCCCGCGACAAGGACCGCCTCGAAGCCGTGGCCCGGGAGCTCGGCCGGGAGTTCGGCACGGCCGCCGAGGTGCTGCCCGCCGATCTGCTGGACGACGCGGACTGCACGGCCGTCGCCGAGCGGCTCGCCGACCGGGACCGGCCCGTGGACATCCTGGTCAACAACGCGGGCTTCGGGCTCCCCGCGCCGTTCCCGTACAGCCCGGTCGAGGACGAGGAGCGGATGCTCGACCTGCTGGTGAAGGTCCCGCTGCGGCTCACCCACGCCCTGCTGCCGGGGCTGCGCGAGCGCCGCCGGGGCGCGGTGGTGAACGTCTCCTCGGTGGCCGGACTGCTGCCGACCGGGACGTACGGGGCCGCGAAGGCCTGGGTCACCGCGTTCAGCGAGTCCCTGCGGGTGGACATGGCGCCGTACGGGGTCCGGGTGCTCGCGGTGGTCCCGGGGTTCACCCGCACCGAGTTCCAGGCGCGGGCCGGGTTGGACGTCAGCGCCCTGCGCGAGGCGGTGTGGCTGGAGCCCGAGGCCGTGGTGGCCAAGGCCCTGCGGGACCTGGCCCTGCGCCGGCCGGTGAGCATCACCGGCCGCCGCTACCAGGCGTACGCGCTCGCCGTACGGCACCTGCCGCGCGGCCTCGTGGCCGAGCGGCTGGCCCGCGAACGGCGCGCGCCGAAGCAGTAAGCCTGCGGGCTAGTGACGCGGCACTAGAGCTCGGTGACCTTGCCGTCCGCGACCTCCAGGCGGCGGGTCACGTGTACCGCGTCCAGCATCCGGCGGTCGTGCGTGACCAGCAGCAGAGTGCCCTCGTACGCCTCCAGGGCCGACTCCAGCTGTTCGATCGCCGGAAGGTCCAGGTGGTTCGTGGGCTCGTCCAGCACCAGCAGGTTCACCCCGCGGCCCTGGAGCAGTGCCAGGGCCGCCCGGGTGCGCTCGCCGGGGGAGAGCGTGGCCGCCGGGCGCAGTACGTGCACGGCCTTCAGGCCGAACTTGGCCAGCAGGGTGCGCACTTCGGCCGGTTCGGTGTCCGGGACCGCCGCGCAGAAGGCCTCCAGCAGCGGCTCGTCCCCGAGGAAGAGCCCGCGCGCCTGGTCCACCTCGCCGATCAGCACACCCGAACCGAGCGTGGCCGCACCGGAGTCGGGCGTCAGCCGGCCGAGCAGGACGGCGAGCAGGGTGGACTTGCCCGCGCCGTTGGCGCCGGTGATCGCCACCCGGTCCGCCCAGTCGATCTGCAGGCTGGCCGGGCCGAAGGCGAAGTCCCCGCGCCGGACGGCCGCCTCGTTCAGGGTGGCGACGACCGAGCCGGAGCGCGGCGCCGCCGCGATCTCCATGCGCAGCTCCCACTCCTTGCGGGGCTCGTCGACGACCTCGAGCCGCTCGATGGCGCGCTGCGTCTGGCGGGCCTTGGAGGCCTGCTTCTCGCTCGCCTCGCTGCGGAACTTCTTGCCGATCTTGTCGTTGTCCGTGGCCTTGCGGCGGGCGTTCTTGACGCCCTTGTCCATCCAGCCGCGCTGCATCTGGGCCCGGCCTTCGAGCGCCGCGCGCTTGTCGGAGTACTCGTCGTACTCCTCGCGGGCGTGCGTACGGGACCGCTCGCGCTCCTCCAGGTAGGCGTCGTAGCCGCCGCCGTAGAGGTTGATCTGCTGCTGGGCCAGGTCCAGTTCGAGGACCTTGGTGACGGTCCGGGTCAGGAACTCGCGGTCGTGGCTGATCACGACCGTGCCCGCGCGCAGGCCCTTCACGAACTGCTCGAGGCGCTCCAGACCCTCCAGGTCCAGGTCGTTCGTCGGCTCGTCGAGCAGGAAGACGTCGTAGCGGGAGAGCAGCAGCGAGGCGAGGCCCGCGCGGGCCGCCTGACCGCCGGACAGCGCGGTCATCGGCAGGTCCAGGCTTACGGCGAGCCCGAGCTCGTCGGCGACCTCCTGGGCCCGCTCGTCGAGGTCGGCGCCGCCGAGGTTCAGCCACTGGTCCAGCGTCGTCGCGTACGCGTCGTCCGCGCCCGGGGTCCCGTCGACCAGGCCCTGGGTCGCCACGTCCAGCGCCGTCTGGGCGGCGGCGACGCCCGTACGCCGGGCCAGGAACTCCCGTACGGACTCTTCTGCGCGCCGCTCCGGCTCCTGGGGCAGGTGGCCGACGGCGGCGGTGGGCGGGGAGAGCCGCAGCTCACCGGTCTCGGGCGTGTCCAGGCCGGCGAGCAGGCGCAGCAGGGTGGACTTCCCGGCGCCGTTGACGCCGACGAGGCCGATGACGTCGCCGGGCGCGACGACGAGGTCGAGATCGGCGAAGAGCGTGCGCTCACCGTGCGCGGCGGTGAGGTTTTTGGCGACGAGGGTTGCAGTCATGGTCCGTCGATCCTATCCGCGCCCCTCCGCGCCTCCGGACCGTGGCTGTAAAGGTGGGATGGAGGTCATTGCGGTCATCGGCACGGCGTCACACCATGGGGTCATGTCGTTGCGAAACGTGCTCGTCGTCCTCTACGACGGCGTGCAGAGCCTGGACGTGACCGGGCCCGTGGAGGTGTTCGCCGCGGTCGCCCGCTTCCCGGGGCGGGCCGGGGACGGGTACGCGATCCGTACGGTGTCCCCGGGCGGGGCGCCGGTACGGACGAGCAGCGGGCTCACGCTGGTGCCGGACGGGGACCTGGCGAGCGCGAGGCCGGGACCGGGGACCACCGTGCTGGTGCCGGGAGGCCAGTACCGGGGGGACTTCGAGCCGCGGCTCACCGCTTGGCTGCGCGCGCACGGGGAAGGCGCGGAGCGGCTGGTCTCCGTGTGCACGGGCGGGCTGCTGCTGGCCGAGGCCGGGCTGCTGGACGGGCGGCGGGCCACGACGCACTGGTACGTGTGCGAGCAGATGGCCCGGGACTACCCGAAGGTCACCGTCGAACCGGACCCGATCTACGTACGGGACGGCCGGGTGGCCACCTCGGCCGGGGTCACGGCGGGGATCGACCTCGCGCTGGCGCTGGTGGAGGAGGACCACGGCCGGGAGCTCGCGCTGGACATCGCGCGGCACCTGGTGGTGTTCCTGCGCAGGCCCGGGAACCAGGCGCAGTTCAGCGCGCAGCTGGCGGCGCAGACCGCGCAGCGGGATCCGTTGCGGGAGGTGCAGCAGTGGATCACGGAGCATCCGGGGGCGGACCTGAGCGTGGAGTCCCTGGCGGCGCGGGCCAGGCTGTCGCCGCGGCACTTCGCCCGTGCGTTCCAGGCGGAGACGGGGGTGACGCCGGGGCGTTACGTGGAGCGGGTGCGCGTGGAGCACGCGCGGCGGCTGCTGGAGGACTCGGGGGACGGAGTGGCCCAGATCTCCCGGGCCTGCGGCTACGGCACGCCGGAGGCCCTCCGGCGGGCCTTCGTGAAGACCCTGGGCCAGCCCCCGGCCGAATACCGCCGCCGCTTCGGGCCCGACCGCACGTGACCAGCCCGCCCCCGCGCCTGAAACGCCGGCGGGGCCGGATTCACCGGCGCCGTCTGTCCGGATCACCACTCAGGAGGAAACATGCAGATCGCAGTCCTGCTCTACGACCGGTTCACCGCGCTCGACGCCATCGGGCCCTTCGACACCCTCGGACGGCTTCCCGGCGCCGAGGTCGTGTTCGTGTCGGAGCGGCCCGGGCCGGTGCGGACCGACAACGGCGCGCTCGCGCTCGTCGCCGACAAGGGGCTCGACGAGGTGACCCGGCCCGACATCGTCATCGTGCCCGGCGGACCCCACCCCGAGGTGGAGATGGAGAACCCGGCCGTCGTCGACTGGCTGCGCGCCGTCGACGCCACCACCACCTGGACCACCTCCGTCTGCACCGGCTCGCTCCTCCTGGCCGCCGCCGGGCTGCTCAAGGGGCGGCGGGCCGCAGGACACTGGCTCTACCTGGACCGGCTGCCCGCCTTCGGCGCCGAACCCACCGGCGAGCGCGTCGTGTACGACGGGAAGTACGTCACCGCCGCCGGGGTGTCCTCCGGCATCGACATGGGCCTCGGCCTCCTCGGCCGCATCGCCGGCGACGAGTACGCCCAGACCGTCCAGCTCATGACCGAGTACGACCCCCAGCCGCCCTACGACGCGGGCTCGCCGGACAAGGCCCCGGCCGAGATCGTGGCGCGGCTGCGCGCGGTCAACCCGCTCGACCCCCGGTAGTCCAGCCGAACGACGGGGTACGGCGCTCCAGGAACGCGGCGACGCCCTCCGCGGTGTCGCCGCTTCCGGCCGCCTGCTCCGCCCAGTACCCGTCCCGGTCCGTGCGCCCGTCCGCGAACTCCTTGGCCGCCGCCTGCGTCAGCTGCGAGCGGGTGGTCAGGATCCGGGCGAAGTCCGCTACCCGCTTGTCCAGTTGCCCGGACGGCAGCAGCTCGTTCAGGAAGCCCGCGCGCAACGCGTGCTCCGCGTCGATCAACTCCGCAGAGAAGAGCAGGTACTTGGCCACCGCCGGGCCGACCAGCGCGGCCAGCCGGCGGGTCGAGGACGCGGCGTAGACGATGCCCAGCCTCGCCGGGGTCACCCCGAACGACGCCCCCTCCTCCGCGAAGCGCAGATCGCAGGCCGCAGCCAGCTGGCTGCCGCCGCCCACGCAGAATCCGCGGATCGCCGCGAGCGTCGGCTTCGGGAAGGCGGCCAGGGCCTCCTCCGCCGCCACGGCCAGCGCCTGCGGTTCCGCGTCCCCGGCCAGTGAGGAGATGTCGGCCCCCGCGCAGAAGGTCGGGCCGGCCCCGGTCAGGACGAGCACCCGTACGGCCGGGTCGGCCGCGAGCCCGTTCAGCAGCTCCGGGAGGGCCCGCCACATCGCCGCGGTCATGGCGTTGCGCTTGGCGGGATGCGAGATGACGACCGTGGCGACCCCGTCGGCGACGGTGTGCAAGAGCGCTGCATCCATGCGCCGGATGCTATCCCGGTCGGCCGAACCTATGATCAAGGGGAGTCCGTCCGGGGGGTGCTGAAAGGTGGCACGACCATGGGCGCAGACGGTTCCGCGGCCGGGACCAGGGCCGGTGCCGAGGCCACGGACAAGAAGCACCTCAAGCGGAGTTTCGGGCTGCTGGCCGTGCTCGGGTTGCTCCTGGTGGTGGCCGGGCTGGTGGGTCTGTTCTACGCCGCCTTCGCCACCCTGACCACGATGTTCCTGTTCGGCTGGCTGCTGCTGGCCGGCGGCCTGGTGGGCCTGGTCCAGGCGTTCCAGTCCCGCAAGAGCAACCACTTCTGGCTCGCCGTCGTGGTCGCCGCGATCAACATCGCCGCCGGCTTCGTGATCCTGCGCCGGCCCGAGGCGAGCGCCGAGGCGCTGACCATGTTCGCCGCGCTGTTCTTCCTCATCGGCGGGCTGTTCCGGCTGGTCGGGGGCCTGGTGGTGCGCGGGTCGCACCTGTGGCTGAACCTGGTCCAGGGAGCCTTCGGCATCCTGCTGGGCTTCCTGATCCTCTCCAACTGGCCGGGCAACAGCCTCTACGTGATCGGAACCTTCTTCTCCCTCGCCCTCTTGTTCGACGGGCTGAGCCTGCTGGTCCTGGGCATGAGCGCCCGGCGCATTCTGGGCTTGGTCAGGGAAGACGAGGTCCCCGCGGCCGCGGGCGGGGCGGGAGACGCGGCCGAGAAGGGTCCCGCAGAAGATCAGGAACAGTCGCACAACTGACGCTGTCATACGCCAACGGTCAGAAAGCGTCCGATTGACGCTGACTTCTGGTCAGGGGTCCGGCCTGGACCAGCCCGTTCCCCACTCTGGACGCGTGGAGACGATCGAGCGTGAAGACGGGGGCCGGGAGATGGATGTCAGCGGGAGCGTCCCGCCAGCCAAGGAGGGTGAGCCGGAGGCGCCGGCCGACCCCCTCGCGTACGAAGGCGTGTGGCGGTTCACCGTGCCCGCTGTAGAAGAATCCGTTCCGCAGGCCCGCCGCGCCGTCCGCGACCTGCTCGGCCGCCAGGGCGTCCCGGCCCACCGGGACCTGGTGTACTCCCTGCTGCTGATCGTCTCCGAACTGGTGACGAACTCGGTCCGGCACGCGGCCCTGCTCTCGCCGGAGGTCGCGGTCGAGGTCGCCATCGGCCGGGAATGGGTACGGGTGGCGGTCGAGGACAACCACCCGTACCGCCCCAAGGCGCTGGAAGCGGACTTCGGCCAGACCGGCGGCCGGGGCCTGCTCCTGGTGCGCGAGATCACGCTCGAGTCCGGAGGGGTCTGCGACGTCGAGCACACCTCGACGGGCGGCAAGGTCATCTGGGCGGCCCTGCCGCTCACCACGCCGACCGCGCCGGCCGCGCGGACCCCCGCGGTCTGAGCCGGCCGCGAGGTCCGAGACCCGCGGTCCGAGACTCGCGGCCCGAGACTCGCGGCCCGAGACGCCGCGGTCGCAGCGGCGTACGGGCTACCAGCCCGCGGCATCACCGGTCAGTTCCCGGATCGCGGGCCGGGCCGCGTCCAGCACGGTCATGAACCAGGCGGAGAACGGCGCCTCGGCGTGCCGCTTGGCCAGCTCCTCGGGGGTCACGAACGCGGTGTCGCCGACCTCCTCCGGATCCGGCCGCAGCTGCGCCTGTGCCAGTCCCACGAAAAGGTGGTTGTACTCCTGCTCCACCAGACCTGACGCGGGGTCCGGGTGGTTGTAGCGGACGGTCCCCGCCTCTGCGAGGAGCGAGGGCGACAGGCCCAGCTCCTCGTAGGTCCGCCGGGCCGCCGCCGCGAACGGAGACTCCCCGGGGTAGGGGTGGCCACAACACGTGTTCGACCAGACGCCGGGGGAGTGGTACTTCCCGAGGGCCCGCTGCTGGAGCAGCAGGCGGCCCTGCTCGTCGAAGAGGAACACGGAGAAGGCCCGGTGCAGCAGGCCGGGCGCCTGATGGGCGGAGAGCTTCTCCGCCGTGCCGATGGTATTGCCGGACTCATCGACCAGTTCGAGCATGATCGGTTCCTGAGTGCCGGTGCCGGGGGACGCGGTGTTCGCGGCGGTGGCTGGTGTGGTCGGCATACCCATCCTTCGCTTCGGACTTCGGCCTTCAGTCTGCCGTACAAAAGAGGCTTGTCCCCACTTCGGCGATCCGCGCATGTCCGCCCCCGCCGCGTGGTAAGCGGCGAGGGGCAGATCACACGAGCGGTCAGATCCCGAAGGGCGCCGGGTACGCGATGGTGCCCTGCGGGACGGGCGCGGAGGCGTCCAGCAGCAGCGCCATCATCGCCTCGTCGGGCACCTCGAACGGCGCCCGGATCCCGAACCGCGAAGCCGGTACGAAGCCGAAGCGCGGGTAGTACGCCGGGTGCCCGAGGACCAGGACCAGCGACTCCCCCTGCTCCTCGGCCGCCGTGAGCAGTGCCCGTACGACGGAGCTGCCGGCGCCCTGGCGCTGGTGCGCGGGATGGGCCGCGACCGGAGCGAGGGCGAGGGCCGGGACCCCGTCGACCTCGCAGCGGGTCAGCAGGGCGTGCGCCGCCACGGACCCGTCCGGGCCCTCGGCCACGTACGACAGCCCCGGCAGCCAGGAGGCGTCCGCGCGCAGCGCGTCCACGAGGTCCGCCTCCAGCGGGGTCTCGAACGCCGCGCGGTTGACGGCGCGTACGGCGGCCGCGTCGGCCGGCGTCTCGGGCCGGGTGCGCCAGGCGCTGCGGGTGTTGTCGGTGTTGTTCTTGTCACCAGTGATGTCGGTCAACGTGAACCCTTTGGGAAGGGACTCCGGCCGACGCGGCGGATCGGTGTGATCAGGCCTGGCCGGACGCCCGGAAGCAAGAGGGGATGAACCGGAGTTCGCCGCGCTCGGCAGCGACCACTGCGACGGTCATCGACCCACCTCCTTCCCGCTCGGCTGTTCCGACGGTTCCACAAGACGTTTCACCCTGACATCCAGGCGGTTTATGGTATCTGGACGTGATCGTCAATGATGATCGCGCCAGGGCCCGTGGCCCCGGAATATTCGGCTTGTCGGGGAGTAAACGGGTGGTGAACCCCGGCTTCCTTTCATCCGATAGCCTCTGCCGACGTGCCGCCGCCCCCACCAGGCGGCCGTCCAGTGTTCGCTGCAAGGAGTGAGTTCGTCTGTCGACCGTCATCCTCACCGGCCTGCCGGTCCCCGGATCACCGCTCACCGACGAGCTGCGCTCCCTTGGCTTCGACGTCCGCCCGGCCGCCGGGCCTGAAGACACCGCCGCGGCGCTGGCCGGCGTACCCGCCGACCAGCGTGTTGCCGTCGTCGACAGCGCCTTCGTCGGGCACGTCCACGCGCTGCGGCTCGCGCTGACCGACCCGCGCTTCGACGCCTGCGCAGTGACCGGCGCCCTCGCCGTCCAGCCCGGCGCCCGCGCTGCCCTGGACAAGGCCGCGGCCCTTCCGGCGCAGGGGGACGGCCCGTACGCGGACCGGCTCGCCGCCGCCGTCGAGGCCGCCGGGACCACCGTCCAGCGCCCCGAGCTCGGCACCCTGGTCGCCGCCGTGCCCGCCACCGGCGCGGAGCGCGCCGCGGCGGACGCCGCCGTCGCCGCCGTCGACGACGAGGCCGTGCGCCTGCGCACCGCCGTGAAGTCCCGCGACGGGTTCTTCACCACCTTCTTCATCAGCCCGTACTCGCGCTACATCGCCCGCTGGTGCGCCCGCCGCGGCCTGACCCCGAACCAGGTCACCACCGCCTCCCTGATCACCGCGCTGATCGCGGCCGGCTGCGCCGCCACCGGCGAGCGCTGGGGCTACGTCGCCGCCGGCGTGCTCCTCCTCGTCTCCTTCGTCCTGGACTGCACGGACGGGCAGCTCGCCCGCTACTCGCTGCAGTACTCGACGATGGGCGCCTGGCTCGACGCGACCTTCGACCGTGCGAAGGAGTACTCCTTCTACGCGGGCCTCGCGCTCGGCGCGGCCAGGAACGGCGACGACGTGTGGGCCCTCGCGCTCGGCGCGATGATCCTCATGACCTGCCGGCACGTCGTGGACTTCTCCTTCAACGAGGCCAACCACGACGCCACGGCCAATACGAGCCCCACCGCGGCCCTGTCCGACAAGCTCGACAGCGTCGGCTGGACGGTCTGGGTCCGGCGGATGATCATCCTGCCGATCGGCGAGCGCTGGGCCATGATCGCGGTGCTCACCGCGGCCACCAGCCCCCGGATCGTGTTCTACGCCCTGCTCATCGGATGCGCCTTCGGCGCGCTCTACACCACCGCCGGCCGGGTGCTCCGCTCGCTGACCCGGAAGGCCAAGCGCACCGACCGGGCCGCCCAGGCGCTGGCCGACCTCGCCGACTCGGGCCCGTTGGCCGACCTCGCGGGCCGTGTCGTGGGCCGGATGGCCCCCGGCGCCGGGATCGCCGCCGCCGTGATCGGCTCGGTGGCCCTGCTGTGGACGGCCTGGGCGTACGAGTTCGGCGCCCGCCAGGTGATCATCGCCGCCGTGTTCTACGCCGTGCTCGCCGGAGCGGCCGTCGCCCGCCCCCTCAAGGGCGCCCTCGACTGGCTCGTCCCGCCCGTGTTCCGGGCCGCCGAGTACACCACCGTGCTGGTCCTCGCTGTCAAGGCGGACGTCACCGGGGCCCTTCCCGCGGCATTCGGACTGGTCGCGGCGGTCGCCTACCATCACTACGACACGGTCTACCGCATCCGCGGTGGCTCGGGCGCGCCCCCGCGGTGGCTCGTGTGGACGATCGGCGGTCACGACGGCCGGGTGCTGCTGACCGTGGTCCTGGCCTCCGTCCTGGCGACGCGCGCCACGGACTTCCCCGTCGCGCTCACGGCCCTGGCCGTGTTCGTGGCACTCGTGGTGCTCGTGGAGAGCATCCGCTTCTGGGTCTCCTCCGGGGCACCCGCCGTACACGACGAAGGAGAACCAGCATGATCGGCCTTGTACTCGCTGCCGGTGCCGGACGCCGCCTGCGTCCCTACACCGACACCCTGCCCAAGGCCCTCGTGCCCGTCGGCCCCGAAGGCGACGAGGAAAGCCTGACCGTGCTGGACCTCACCCTCGGCAACTTCGCCGAGGTCGGCCTCACCGAGGTCGCGATCGTGGTCGGCTACCGCAAGGAAGCCGTCTACGCGCGCCGGGAGGCCCTGGAGGCCAAGTACGGCGTCAAGATCACGCTGATCGACAACGACAAGGCCGAGGAGTGGAACAACGCCTACTCCCTGTGGTGCGCGCGTGACGTCCTGAAGCAGGGTGTGATCCTCGCCAACGGCGACACCGTCCACCCGGTCTCCGTGGAGCGGACCCTGCTCGGCGCCCGCGGCAACGGCCAGAAGATCATCCTCGCGCTCGACACGGTCAAGAGCCTGGCCGACGAGGAGATGAAGGTCGTCGTCGACGGCGCCAAGGGCGCGCGGAAGATCACCAAGCTGATGGAGCCGTCCGACGCCACCGGCGAGTACATCGGCGTCACGCTCATCGAGCCGGAGGCCGCCGAGGCCCTCGCCGAGGCGCTGAAGACCACCTTCGAGCGCGACCCCGACCTGTACTACGAGGACGGCTACCAGCAGCTCGTCAACGACGGCTTCGTCATCGACGTGGCCCCCATCGGCGACGTCAAGTGGGTCGAGATCGACAACCACGACGACCTCGCCAAGGGCCGGACGATCGCATGCCAGTACTGACGAGGCTCATCCCCTCCCCGGTCGTCGTCGACATCAGCCGCGGCGCCATGGACGACCTGGCAGGCCTCCTGGCCGACCAGCGGATCTCGGCGTCCGGCAAGCTGGCGATCGCGATCAGCGGCGGCTCCGGCCAGGTGCTGCGCTCCAAGCTGGAGCCCGTACTGCCGCACGCCGACTGGTACCCGGTCGTCGACGGCACGATCGACTCCGCCGTGAAGCTGGCCGACGACATAAAGGGCCGTCGCTACGACGCCGTGGTCGGCCTGGGCGGCGGCAAGATCATCGACGTGGCGAAGTACGCCGCGGCGCGGGTCGGGCTGCCCATGGTGGCCGTCGCCACCAACCTGGCGCACGACGGCATCTGCTCGCCCGTGGCCACGCTGGACAACGACAACGGCCGCGGCTCCTACGGGGTGCCCACGCCGATCGCGATGGTCATCGACCTCGACGTGATCCGCGACGCCCCGGTGCGGTTCGTCCGCTCCGGCATCGGCGACGCGCTCTCCAACATCTCGGCCATCGCCGACTGGGAGCTCTCGCACAAGATCACCGGGGAGCCCGTGGACGGCCTGGCCGCCGCCATGGCCCGTACGGCCGGCGAGGCCGTCCTGCGCCACCCCGGCGGCTGCGGCGACGACACGTTCCTCACCGTGCTCGCCGAAGCCCTGGTGCTCACCGGCATCGCCATGTCGATCAGCGGGGACACCCGGCCGGCGTCCGGCGCCTGCCACGAGATCAGCCATGCCTTCGACCTGCTCTACCCGGGGCGCTCCGCGCTCCACGGCGAGCAGGTCGGCCTCGGCGCCGCCTTCGCGATGTTCCTGCGCGGCGCCGACGAGCAGGCCGGGCTGTTCGTCGAGTCGCTCCGCGGTCACGGACTGCCCGTGCTGCCCGCCGAGATCGGGTTCAGCGTGGACGAGTTCGTCGCGGCCGTCGAGTACGCCCCCCAGACCCGTCCGGGACGCTTCACGATCCTGGAGCACCTCAATCTGTCCGCAGCCGAGATCAGGGACGCTTACGCCGACTATGCCAAGACCATCCGTAGCTGAACTCCGGCCCGTCGTTCACCCGCCGGGCGTCAAGGACCGGCGCAGTGGCGAGCACTGGGGCGGTCGCCTGTACATGCGCGAGATCTCCCTGCGCATCACCCGGGTCCTGGTGAACACCAAGGTCACGCCCAACCAGCTGACCTACGTGATGACCCTCGCCGGTGTCCTGGCCTGCCCGGCGCTGCTGGTGCCGGGCATCTGGGGCGCCGTCCTCGGCGTGGTCGCGGTCCAGATGTACCTGCTGCTCGACTGCGTCGACGGTGAGGTCGCCCGCTGGAAGAAGCAGTTCTCCCTCTCCGGGGTGTACCTGGACCGGGTCGGCGCCTACCTGTGCGACGCGGCGGTCCTCGTCGGATTCGGCCTGCGCGCCTCCGACCTGTGGGGCACCGGGCGGATCGACTGGCTGTGGGCCTTCCTGGGCACCCTCGCGGCCCTCGGCGCCATCCTGATCAAGGCCGAGACCGACCTGGTCGGCGTCGCCCGGCACCAGACCGGCAAGGCGCCCGTCGCGGAGGCCGCCGCCGAGCCGCGCTCCTCCGGCATGGCGCTCGCCCGCCGGGCCGCGTCCGCGCTGAAGTTCCACCGGCTCGTCCTCGGCATCGAGGCCTCGCTGCTCATCCTGCTGCTGGCCGTCCTGGACCAGATGCGGGGCGACCTGTTCTTCTCCCGGCTCGGCGTCGCCGTACTGGCCGGCATCGCCATGCTCCAGACCGTGCTGCACCTGGTCTCGATCCTGGCCTCGAGCAGGCTCAAGTGACGACGGCGATGCGGCTGGGCGCCGTGATCATCACCATGGGCAACCGGCCCGACGAGCTGAAGGCGCTCCTCGACTCGGTGGCCCGCCAGGACGGCGACCCGATCGAGGTCGTCGTCGTGGGCCAGGGCGTCCAGGTCACCGGGCTGGCCGATCTGCCGCCGGGTGTGCGCACCGTGGACCTGCCCGAGAACCTGGGCATCCCCGGCGGCCGCAACGTCGGCATCGAGGCCTTCGGCCCCGGCGGCCGCGAGGTCGACGCCCTGCTCTTCCTCGACGACGACGGGCTGCTGGAGCGCACGGACACCGCCGAGCTGTGCCGGCAGGCCTTCGCCGAGGACCCGAAGCTCGGGATCGTCAGCTTCCGGATCGCCGATCCGGAGTCCGGCGAGACCCAGCGCCGGCACGTGCCCCGGCTGCGCGCCGCGGACCCGATGCGCTCCTCCCGCGTGACCACCTTCCTGGGCGGCGCCAACGCCGTCCGTACGGAGGTGTTCGAGCAGGTCGGAGCGCTGCCGGGCGAGTTCTTCTACGCGCACGAGGAGACCGATCTGGCCTGGCGGGCGCTCGACGCAGGGTGGCTGATCGACTACCGGGCGGACATGGTGCTCCTGCATCCGACGACCGCCCCCTCCCGGCACGCGGTCTATCACCGTATGGTGGCCCGTAACCGGGTGTGGCTCGCCCGCCGCAACCTGCCTGCCCCGCTGGTCCCGGTCTACCTGGGCGTCTGGCTCCTGCTGACGCTGCTGCGCAGACCGTCGGCGCCGGCGCTCAAGGCCTGGTTCGGTGGGTTCAAGGAGGGCTGGACCACCCCCTGCGGTCCCCGGCGCCCCATGAAGTGGCGTACGGTCTGGCGGCTGACCCGGCTGGGTCGACCGCCTGTCATCTGACACGCCCGCGTCTGAGAACATGACGCGATCACGGAACATGCGTGATCCCGAACATACAAGATCACGGGCCGAGCGCCCCAGGCCCGATGCCACCTTCTGCCGCATCTTGAAGACGGAAAGTTTCAACTTGTGAGTGACACAACCCAGGATGGCGCCCTCGCCACGAGCAAGCCGCCGTCCGAAGACGCGGGGCTGAGCCCCGCGGAGCTCGCCGGGAAGTACGGCCTGTCCGTCAGCGGTGCGCGGCCGACCCTGGCCGAGTACGTGCGGCAGCTCTGGGACCGGCGCCACTTCATCATGGCGTTCTCCCGGGCCAAGCTGATGGCCCAGTACAGCGAGGCGAGGCTCGGCCAGATCTGGCAGGTGGCGACCCCGCTGCTCAACGCGCTGGTGTACTACCTGATCTTCGGTCTGATCATGAACGCGGGCCGGGGCATGGAGAAGGGGGTCTACATCCCCTTCCTGGTGACGGGCATCTTCGTCTTCACCTTCACGCAGAGCTCGCTGATGGCGGGAGTCCGGGCCATCCCCGGCAACCTCGGCCTGGTCCGCGCCCTGCACTTCCCGCGCGCCTCCCTGCCGATCTCCTTCTCGATGCAGCAGCTCCAGCAGCTGCTGTACTCGATGATCGTCGTGGTCGTCGTCACGGTCGGCTTCGGCAACTACCCGAGGCTGTCGTGGCTGCTGGTCATCCCGACCCTGGCGCTCCAGTTCGTCTTCAACACCGGTCTCGCGCTGGTCTTCGGGCGGATGGGTTCCAAGACCCCCGACCTCGCGCAGCTGATGCCGT
This sequence comes from Streptomyces sp. NPDC051364, assembly GCF_040682115.1. NCBI lineage: Bacteria > Bacillati > Actinomycetota > Actinomycetes > Kitasatosporales > Streptomycetaceae > Streptomyces > Streptomyces sp. NPDC051364. The sequence goes on from NZ_JBFBAH010000002.1 coordinate 360,897, forward strand.
TCCTCACGCGTACGTGGATGTACGCCTCGGGCGTCATGTTCTCGATCAGCGGGGCGCTCGAGGACAGGCACGTGCCCGCGTGGGTCACGGACGTGCTCCAGTGGAACCCGGCAGCGATCTACATGGACCTGGTCCGGTTCGCGCTGATCGACGACTACGGCCGGGAGAACCTGCCGCCGCACGTCTGGGCCTTCGCCGTCGGCTGGGCCGTCGTGATCGGCCTCGGCGGTTTCGTGTACTTCTGGAAGGCTGAGGAGCGTTACGGCCGTGGCTGAGATCAACCGGGGCAACGTCCCCACCGTCATCGCCGACGACGTGCACATCGTCTACCGCGTCAACACCGGCAGCGCCGGCAGGGGCAGCGCCACCGCGGCGCTGAGCAAGATAATGCGCCGGGGCAAGGGCGATGCGCCGGGCGTCCGCCGGGTCCACGCCGTGCGCGGCGTCACCTTCACCGCGTACCGCGGCGAGGCCATCGGCGTCATCGGCTCCAACGGCTCCGGCAAGTCCACCCTGCTGCGCGCCATCGCCGGCCTGCTGCCCTGCGAGTCCGGCAAGGTCTACACCGACGGCCAGCCCTCGCTGCTGGGTGTCAACGCCGCACTGATGAACGACCTCACCGGTGAGCGCAACGTGGTCCTCGGCGGTCTCGCGATGGGAATGAGCCGGGAGCAGATCCGGGAGCGATACGACGACATCGTCGACTTCTCGGGCATCAACGACAAGGGCGATTTCATCTCCCTTCCGATGCGCACGTACTCCTCCGGTATGGCCGCGCGCCTGCGCTTTTCCATTGCGGCGGCGAAGGACCACGACGTTCTGATGATCGACGAGGCTCTGGCCACCGGTGACCGCAAGTTCCAGGTGCGTTCCGAGGACCGCATCCGCGAACTCCGTAAGCATGCCGGAACCGTTTTCCTGGTGAGCCACAACAACAAGTCCATCCGCGACACCTGCAGCCGTGTGCTGTGGCTGGAGAAGGGTGAACTGCTGATGGACGGGCCCACCGAGGAAGTCGTCTCGGCCTACGAGAAGGCGACCAGCGCCTGACGCGGTCCGTGCCGGCCCCCGTCGCCTCGAGCGGCGGGGGCTTCGGCATGCCCGGGACGCCCGGCGCCGACATTCGGTAGCGGAGCGAATACCCGAGAGGCTGCCGCGGCGTTGTACAGCGTAAGCTGGAGCAGGCCTCAATCGCGGTCAGAGGGGACGATTCCCCGCAGGTGAACAGCCTGGGGTACCCCGGGGAAAGTCCGGCGGCGTGTCCGAAATAGGATGTATTGGGTCGGCAGTGTAGAACGGGAGATGTGACGGCAATGGCTACGGGAATTCTCCGGCCCCCAGGCATTACAGCCGTCCCCCGCGCGGGCGGCGGGCGGTGACCCCCGGGCACGGTATCCGGCCACGGCGGGACGCGGCCCCCACAGCCCCCGACGCCCACGCGCGCGCCACCCTCGGCAAGGCGCGGACGGAGAACTTCCCCGTCGCCCCGTCCTTCCTCCCGCGCGCCTGGCGCGACGGCCTGATGGCGGTGTACGGGTACGCCCGCCTGGTCGACGACATCGGCGACGGCGACCTCGCCCCCGGCGGCCACGACGCCGTACTCCTCGGCCTCGACCCCGCCGCGGCGGACGACCGGCTCGCGATGCTCGACGCGTTCGAGGCGGACCTTCGTCGCGTCTTCGGCGGCTCCGACGGCCCGCCGCGGCACCCCCTGCTGCTGGCCCTCCAGCCCGTGGTCCGCGCCCACGGTCTCACCCCCGAGCCCTTCCTCGGGCTCATCGAGGCCAACCGCCAGGACCAGCACGTCGCGCGCTACGAGACGTATGGCGACCTGCTCGCGTACTGCGAGCTCTCCGCGAACCCGGTCGGCCGCCTCGTGCTGTCCCTCACCGGCACCAGCACCCCCGAGCGCATCCGCCGCTCCGACGCCGTCTGCACCGCCCTGCAGATCGTCGAACACGTACAGGACGTCGCGGAGGACCTCGGCCGGGGCCGCATCTACCTCCCGGCCGAGGACATGCGCCGCTTCCACGTGGCCGAGGCAGACCTGAAGGCCCACCACGCGGGAGCGTCCGTACGGTCCCTGGTCGCGTTCGAAGCCGAACGCGCCCGCGACCTCCTGAATGAAGGCACCTCGCTCGTGGGTAGCGTGCAAGGCAGGCTCCGGCTGTTGCTCGCGGGCTTCGTGGGAGGAGGGCGTGCCGCCCTGCGAGCCGTCACCGCCGCAGGCTTCGACGTACTCCCCGGCCCGCCCAAGCCCACCAGGAGCGGCCTGCTCCGCGAGGTGGCCACCGTCCTGCGCACAGCGCCGAGAAAGGGGTGAGCCCGACCGTGGAGGGTTCCGCACACACGTCCGCACCGTCCGCACCGGTGCTGGCGGCCTACAGCTACTGCGAGGCCGTCACCGGTTCGCAGGCGCGCAACTTCGCGTACGGCATCCGGCTGCTGCCCTCCGACAAGCGGCAGGCGATGTCCGCGCTGTACGCGTTCTCCCGGCGCGTCGACGACATCGGCGACGGCACGCTGGCCCCCGAGGCGAAGCTCGCCCGGCTCGAGGAGACCCGCGCCGTCCTCGGCCGGATCCGGGCCGAGGAGATCGACGAGGACGACACCGACCCGGTCGCCGTCGCCCTCGCCCACGCGGCCCGCCGCTTCCCGATCCCGCTCGGCGGACTCGACGAGCTCATCGACGGCGTCCTGATGGACGTCCGCGGCGAGACGTACGAGACCTGGGACGACCTCAAGGTCTACTGCCGCTGCGTGGCCGGAGCCATCGGGCGGCTCTCCCTCGGCGTGTTCGGCACGGTGAACACCGGAGGCCTCGGCGCATCCGACGCGGCACGCGCCGACGAGTACGCCGACACCCTCGGCCTCGCCCTCCAGCTCACCAACATCCTGCGCGACGTCCGCGAGGACGCCGGCAACGGGCGCACCTATCTGCCCGCCGAGGACCTCGCCAAGTTCGGCTGCCCGGACGGGTTCGGGAGCGACCGGATGCCCGCCGGGGCCGACTTCGCCGGACTCGTCCACCACGAAGTCCGGCGCGCCCGCGCCCTGTTCGTCGAGGGCTACCGGCTGCTGCCCATGCTCGACCGGCGCAGCGGCGCCTGCGTCGCCGCCATGGCCGGCATCTACCGGCGCCTTCTCGACCGGATCGAGCGGGAGCCCGAGGCCGTGCTCCGCGGCCGTGTCTCGCTGCCCACGCACGAGAAGGCGTACGTCGCCGTCCGCGGCCTGTCCGGCCTCGACGCGCGGACCGTCTCGCGCCAGAGCACGCGGAGGCGCATGTGACCCGGCCGACCCGCCCGACGTCCTGGCCGGGCGCCGGCGCAACCCCCGTGCGCGCGGCCGCGTCCCTCCAGGCGGGCGCCGCAGGCCACGGCACCGGGGAGGGCTCATGAGCGGCAGCGACAACCGCGCCGTCGTCATCGGCGGAGGCCTCGCCGGAGTGACGGCCGCCCTCGAACTCGCCGACGCGGGAGTGCAGGTCACCCTGCTCGAGGGCCGCCCGCGGCTCGGCGGGCTCGCCTTCTCCTTCAAGCGCGGCGAGCTCACCGTCGACAACGGCCAGCACGTCTACCTGCGCTGCTGCACCGCCTACCGGTGGTTCCTCGACCGCGTCGAGGGCGCCGCCCTCGCCCCGCTGCAGGACCGGCTCGACGTACCCGTACTCGACGTCGCACACCCCGGCGGACCGCGCCTGGGCCGGCTGCGCCGCACCGCCCTGCCCGTACCCCTGCACCTGGCGAGCTCCCTGGCCCGCTACCCGCACCTCTCGCTCGCCGAGCGCGTGAGCGTCGGCCGCGCCGCCCTCGCGCTGCGCCGGCTCGACCCCGCCGACCCGGCGCTGGACGGCCTGGACTTCGCGACCTGGCTCGGGCGGTACGGCCAGAGCCCGCGCACCATCGAGGCCCTGTGGGACCTCGTCGGCATCGCCACGCTGAACGCCACCGCCGAGAAGTCCTCGCTGGGCCTGGCCGCCATGGTCTTCAAGACCGGCCTGCTCTCCGAGAACGGCGCCGCCGACATCGGCTGGGCCTCGGTCCCGCTCGGCGACCTGCACGACACCCTCGCCCGCAAGCAGCTCGACGCCGCCGGCGTACGCACCGAATTGCGCACCCGCGTCACCTCCATCTCCCGTACGCAGGACGGGAACTGGCGCGTCGACACCGAGGGCGAGTCCCTCGACGCGGGCACCGTCGTCCTCGCCGTCCCGCAGCGCGAGGCCCACGGACTGCTGCCGCCCGGCGCGCTCGCCGACCCGGACAAGCTCCTCGACATCGACACCGCGCCCATCCTCAACGTCCACGTGGTCTACGACCGCAAGGTGCTCAAGCAGCCCTTCTTCGCCGCGCTCGGCTCCCCGGTCCAGTGGGTCTTCGACCGCACCGACGCCTCCGGACTGCCCGACGGCGGCCAGTACCTGGCCCTGTCCCAGTCGGCCGCCCAGGACGACATCGACGAGCCCGTCTCGGTGCTGCGCACGAAGTACCTCCCCGAGCTGGAACGGCTGCTGCCGGCCGCGCGGGGCGCCAAGGTACGGGACTTCTTCGTCACCCGGGAGCGGACGGCCACGTTCGCCCCCACCCCCGGCGTCGGCCGGCTGCGCCCCGGGGCGCGGACCGACACGCCGGGCCTCTACCTCGCCGGTGCGTGGACCGCCACCGGTTGGCCCGCGACCATGGAGGGCGCTGTCCGCAGCGGACTGAGTGCGGCGCACGCCGCACTCGCCGCACTCGGCCGCCACCGGGAGCACCCCCTGCAGGAGGCGGCATGACGATCACCAGCACGACCGCAGCAGCACGTACAGGAAACAGAGGAGAGCCAGTGAACCCGGGGAATCCGGCTGTGGAGAACACGGATGCCGGCAACGGCGCAGCCGGAGGGGGTGTGGAGAAGGCGGACACGATCGCCCTCCTGGAGCGCGGCCGCACGCTGTCGACTCCCGTGCTCCGCGCCGCAGTCGACCGGCTCGCGGCGCCCATGGACACCGTCGCCGCGTACCACTTCGGCTGGATCGACGCCCAGGGCAACGCGGCCGACGGCGACGGCGGCAAGGCCGTCCGCCCCGCCCTCGCTCTGCTCTCCGCCGAGGCCGCGGGAGCCGCGGCCGAGGTCGGCATCCCCGGCGCGGTCGCCGTCGAGCTCGTCCACAACTTCTCGCTGCTGCACGACGACCTGATGGACGGCGACGAGCAGCGCCGCCACCGCGACACGGTGTGGAAGGTGCACGGCCCGGCCCTCGCGATCCTGGTCGGCGACGCGCTCTTCGCCCTCGCCAACGAGGTCCTGCTGGAACTCGGCACCGTCGAGGCCGGCCGCGCCGCGCGCCGGCTGACCACCGCCAGCCGCAAGCTCATCGACGGCCAGGCCCAGGACATCTCCTACGAGCACCGCGAGCGCGTCAGCGTCGAGGAGTGCCTGGAGATGGAGGGCAACAAGACCGGCGCCCTGCTCGCCTGCGCGGTCTCCATCGGCGCCGTCCTCGGCGGCGCGGACGACCGTACGGCCGACAAGCTCGAGGAGTACGGCTACCACCTCGGCCTCGCCTTCCAGGCCGTCGACGACCTCCTCGGCATCTGGGGCGACCCGGAGGCCACCGGCAAGCAGACCTGGAGCGACCTGCGCCAGCGCAAGAAGTCCCTGCCGGTCGTCGCCGCCCTCGCGGCGGGCGGACCCGCCTGCGAGGAGCTCGCGCAGCTGCTCGCCGCCGACGCCAAGAGCAACGACTTCGAGAACTTCTCGGAGGAGGAGTTCGCGGCCCGCGCCGCGCTCATCGAGGCCGCGGGCGGGCGCGAGTGGACCGCCGAGGAGGCGCGCCGCCAGCACGCGATCGCCATCCGCGCGCTGGACGACGTGGACATGCCGCAGCGGGTGCGCGAACAGCTCGTCGCCCTCGCCGACTTCGTCGTCGTGCGCAAGAGGTGATCGCCACCCGAGCAGGGATATGACTCGCGAGTCGCCGGCCGGCGCCACCTGACAGGAGCGCCCGGCCGACGGCATACCCCAGCACAGCAGAGGACAACTGCCACGTAAGGGGAAGCCATGACAGCGACGACCGACGGTGCCGGTACCCCCGGCGCCGACCCGGATTTCACCATGCCGGACACGGTGCAGGGTGCGCAGGAGGCCGCCGCGCGGGCCACCCGGCACCTGCTTGCGCGCCAGGATGCGGCCGGGTGGTGGAAGGGGGACCTGGAGACCAACGTCACCATGGACGCCGAGGACTTGCTGCTGCGGCAGTTCCTCGGGATCCGGGACGAGGCCACCACGCAGGCCGCCGCCCGCTTCATCAGAGGCGAGCAGCGCGAGGACGGCACCTGGGCCACCTTCCACGGCGGGCCGCCCGAACTCTCCGCCACCATCGAGGCGTACGTCGCCCTGCGGCTCGCCGGCGACGCGCCCGACGCCCCGCACATGGCCCGCGCCTCGGCCTGGGTCCGGGCCCACGGCGGGATCGCCGCCGCCCGCGTCTTCACCCGGATCTGGCTGGCCCTGTTCGGCTGGTGGAGCTGGGACCACCTCCCCGAACTCCCGCCCGAGCTGGTCTTCCTGCCGCCGTGGGTGCCGCTGAACATCTACGACTTCGGCTGCTGGGCCCGCCAGACCATCGTGCCGCTGACCGTGGTCTCCGCCAAGCGCCCCGTCCGCCCGGCCCCGTTTGCCCTCGACGAGCTGCACACCGACGCGCGGCGCCCGTCCCCCGCTGCCAACCGCCTGGCCCCGCTGGTCAGTTGGGAGGGCGCCTTCCAGCGGATGGACAAGGTGCTGCACGTCTACCGCCGGTTCGCCCCGCGCCGGCTGCGCAAGGCCGCGATGGACACCGCCGCCCGCTGGATCATCGAGCGCCAGGAGAACGACGGCTGCTGGGGCGGGATCCAGCCGCCCGCCGTGTACTCCGTCATCGCCCTGCACCTGCTCGGGTACGACCTCGCCCACCCGGTGATGCGGGCCGGGCTGGAGTCTCTCGACCGGTTCGCGGTGTGGCGCGAGGACGGTCCCCCTGGGCCTGACGGCCAGGGAGGTGCCCCCACCCGGATGATCGAGGCCTGCCAGTCCCCGGTCTGGGACACCTGCCTCGCCGCCATCGCCCTGGCCGACGCCGGCCTGCCGCCCGACCACCCGGCCCTGGTGAAGGCCGCCGACTGGATGCTCGGCGAGGAGATCGTCCGCACCGGCGACTGGGCGGTGCGGCGGCCCGGACTCGCCCCGGGCGGCTGGGCGTTCGAGTTCCACAACGACACCTACCCCGACATCGACGACACCGCCGAGGTGGTCCTCGCACTGCGCCGGATCCGGCACCCGGAGCCGGCCGGGGTGGAGGCGGCCATCGCCCGCGGGGTCTCCTGGAACCTCGGGATGCAGTCGAGGAACGGGGCCTGGGGCGCCTTCGACGCCGACAACACCAGCCCCTTCCCGAACCGGCTGCCGTTCTGCGATTTCGGCGAGGTCATCGACCCGCCGTCGGCCGACGTCACCGCCCACGTGGTGGAGATGCTCGCCGTCGAGGGCAAGGCAGCCGACCCGCGGACCCGGCGCGGCATCGCCTGGCTGCTCGCCGAACAGGAGTCCACCGGCGCCTGGTTCGGCCGCTGGGGCACCAACTACGTGTACGGGACCGGGTCGGTGGTCCCGGCCCTGACGGCCGCGGGCTTCGCCCCGGCTCATCCCGCGATCCGGCGGGCCGTGCGCTGGCTGGAATCCGTACAGAACGAGGACGGCGGGTGGGGCGAGGACCAGCGCTCGTACAAGGACCCGGAGTGGGCCGGGAAGGGGGCCTCGACCGCCTCGCAGACCGCCTGGGCGCTCATGGCGCTGCTCTCGGCGGGGGAGCGGCACGGCAAGGCCGTCGAGCGGGGCATCGGGTACCTGGTGGAGACCCAGCGGGGGGACGGCTCCTGGGACGAGCCGTACTTCACCGGAACCGGCTTCCCCTGGGACTTCTCCATCAACTACCACCTGTACCGGCAGGTGTTCCCGCTCACCGCGCTCGGCCGCTACCTGTACGGGGAACCCTTCGCGCCCGGGGAGGCCTGATGGCCGACGCCGCCCGCGCCGACGGCCCCGAACCGTCCGAGCCGCCCGTACCGCTGCTGGTCGCCTGCGCCCTGCGCATCGAGCAGGCGGCCCTGCGCAGCGGCGGCGGCCGCGGCGCCGCCCGCACCGCACCCGGCTACTCCGTCCTGCGGACCGGCATGGGCCCGCGCGCCGCCGAGCGGGCCGTCGGCCGGGCGCTCGCCGAGCCGGGGCTGCACCGGGCCCCCGTCCTCGCCACCGGGTTCTGCGCCGGGCTGGTCCCCGGCATGAGCCCCGGCGACCTCGTCGTCGCCGAGGAGACCCGGGACCCGCGGGGCGCCGTCGCGTGCGCCGGCACCGCCCTGCTCGCCGAGGCGCTGGCCCGGGCCGCTCCGGGCCGGACCGTGCACACCGGCGCACTGACCGGATCCGACCACGTCGTCCGCGGCCAGGAACGCGCCCAGCTGCGCGCCACCGGCGCCATCGCGGTCGACATGGAGTCCGCGGCCACCCTGTGGACGGCCACCCGGGCCGCCGCAGATGGCTGGAACCGTCCGGTTGCGGCCGTCCGGGTGATCGTGGACGCTCCGGAGCATGAGCTCGTCCGTATCGGCACGTTCCGCGGTGGAATATCGGCCTTCCGCGTATTGCGTGCCGTACTGCCCGCGTTTCATGACTGGCACCGTTCTTTGCTGCTCCCCAGGAGGTGAGCCAGATGGCCATGCCACTGCGACAGTCCATCAGGGTCGGGACGTATCTTCTCGAACAGAAGCTCCGCAAGCGTGAGAAGTTCCCGCTGATCGTCGAGCTGGAACCGCTCTACGCCTGCAACCTGGCCTGCGAGGGGTGCGGGAAGATCCAGCACCCGGCCGGCGTGCTCAAGCAGCGCATGCCGGTCGCGCAGGCCGTCGGCGCCGTCCTGGAGTCCGGCGCCCCCATGGTGTCCATCGCGGGCGGCGAGCCCCTGATGCACCCGCAGATCCACGAGATCGTGCGGCAGTTGGTAGCCAAGCGGAAGTACGTGTTCCTCTGCACCAACGCGATGCTGCTGCGCAAGAAGATCGAGAAGTTCACCCCGTCCCCGTACTTCGCCTTCGCCGTGCACATCGACGGGCTGCGCGAACGGCACGACGAGTCGGTCGCCAAGGAAGGCGTCTTCGACGAGGCGGTCGCCGCCATCAAGGAGGCGAAGCGGCGCGGGTTCCGGGTCACGACCAACTCCACCTTCTTCAACACCGACACCCCGCAGACGATCATCGAGGTGCTCAACTACCTCAATGACGACCTCAAGGTCGACGAAATGATGATCTCGCCCGCCTACGCCTACGAAAAGGCCCCTGACCAGGAGCACTTCCTGGGCGTCGAGCAGACCAGGGAACTCTTCAAGAAGGCCTTCGCGGGCGGAAACCGGGGCCGCTGGCGGCTCAACCACTCCCCGCTCTTCCTCGACTTCCTGGAAGGCAAGGTGGATTTCCCCTGCACCGCCTGGGCCATTCCCAATTACTCCCTCTTCGGCTGGCAGCGCCCCTGCTATCTGATGAGCGACGGCTACGTGCCGACGTACCGGGAACTGGTCGAAGAGACCGACTGGAGCAAGTACGGCCGAGGAAAGGACCCGCGCTGCGCGAATTGCATGGCGCACTGCGGCTACGAGCCCACCGCCGTCCTCGCCACCATGGGCTCCCTCAAGGAGTCCCTGCGCGCGGCCCGGGAGACGGTCTCGGGGAACCGGGAGAAGCAGTGACCGGCTTCGACCTCCGCGCCCTGCTGGACGAGCGGGGCGCGGAACGGTACGAGCTGCACACCAGGCACCTCAACCACCAGCTGCCCCGGATGCTGCACACGATCGGCTTCGACAAGGTCTACGTACGGGCCGAAGGCGCACACTTCTGGGACGCAGACGGCAACGACTACCTGGACATGCTGGCCGGGTTCGGCGTGATGGGCCTGGGCCGCCACCACCCGGTGGTCCGCCAGGCCCTGCACGACGTCCTGGACGCACAGCTCGCCGATCTGACCCGCTTCGACTGCCAGCCGCTGCCCGGGCTGCTGGCGGAGAAGCTGCTCTCGTACAGCCCGCACCTGGAACGGGTCTTCTTCGGCAACAGCGGCACCGAGGCCGTGGAGACCGCCCTGAAGTTCGCCCGGTACGCCACCGGGCGAACGAGGGTTCTCTACTGCGACCACGCCTTCCACGGGCTCACCACGGGTTCGCTCTCGGTCAACGGGGAGGGCGGGTTCCGGGACGGCTTCGCGCCGCTGCTGCCCGACACGAAGATCCCCCTCGGGGACCTGGCGGCCCTGGAGCGGGAGCTGAAGCGTGGCGACGTCGCCGCCTTCGTCGTCGAGCCGATCCAGGGCAAGGGCGTGCTCGCGGCCCCGCCCGGGTTCCTGCTCGCGGCGCAGGAGCTGCTGCACCGGCACAAGGCGCTGCTGATCGCGGACGAGGTGCAGACGGGGCTCGGCCGGACCGGCGAGTTCTACGCGTACCAGCACGAGCCGGGCGTGGAGCCGGACCTGGTGTGCGTGGCCAAGGCCCTTTCGGGCGGCTATGTGCCGGTCGGCGCGACCCTGGGCAAGGACTGGATCTTCAAAAAGGTCTATTCGTCCATGGACCGGGTGCTGGTGCACTCCGCCAGTTTCGGATCCAACGCGCAGGCGATGGCGGCCGGGCTGGCGGTGCTCTCCGTCATGGATGACGAGTCGGTGGTCGCGAACGCCCGCGCGATGGGCGACCTGCTGCGCGGCCGGCTCGCGGCGCTCGTGGACGAGTACGAGCTGCTCCACGAGGTACGGGGGCGCGGCCTGATGATCGGCATCGAGTTCGGGCGGCCGTCCTCGCTGGGGCTGCGCAGCCGGTGGACCATGCTCCAGGCGGCCCGCAAGGGGCTCTTCGCCCAGATGGTCGTGGTGCCGCTGCTGCAGAAGCACCGGATCCTGACGCAGGTCTCCGGCGACCATCTGGAGGTCATCAAGCTCATCCCGCCGCTGATCGTGGACGAGCGGGACGTCGACCGGTTCGTCGGCTCCTTCCGCGCGGTCATGGACGAGGCGCACGGCGGGGGCGCACTGATGTGGGACTTCGGCAGGACGCTGGTGAAGCAGGCCGTCGCCGGCGGCTGACGGCCTGCTCCGCTGCCCGGTTTCCCGGTCGGGCTGTCGGCCGGGTTATCGGTCGAGCAGCTGCTCCCGCAGCCGGTCGAGGGTCTCGGGCGTGAGTCCGAGGCCCTCGGCGAGGTACCGGTCGACCCCGCCCCAGTGCTCGTCGATGGTGTCGAAGGCCGCTGTCAGGTACTCGGCGCGGGCGTCGAAGAGCGGGGCGAGCAGCTCCATCACCTCGGGGGAGCGGGCCTCGGGGGCGTCGCTGGTACGGCGCACCCGGTAGCGGCGGTGCGGGGCGTTGGACTCCAGGTAGTCCGCCACGATCGCCTCGCGCTCGATGCCCAGCGCGAGCAGGGTGACGGCGATCGACAGGCCGGCCCGGTCCTTGCCGGCCGCGCAGTGCATGAGCGCCGGAATGCTGTCCTCGGCGAGGGCGTGCACGACCCGGCCGTGCTCGGCGGTGCGGTGCTCGATCATCGAGCGGTACGAGTTGGCCATTCGGGCGGCGCCCTTGCCCTCGCCCAGGATTCCGCGGAGCTGCTCGAGATCGCCGCCGCGGACCATCTTCCAGAATTCCTTGCCGTCGGCCGGATCCGACAGCGGGATGTTGACGTTCCGCACGCCGGGAAGCTCGACGTCGAGTCCCTCCAGGGCGTGGTCGGCGCCGTTGCGGAAGTCGAAAATTGTGTGGAGGCCGAGCGATGCGAGGAATTCTGCATCGGTTTCGGTGGCATGTGCCAGATGTCCGCTACGGAACAGTTTTCCTGGCTTGACCCTCCGCCCGTCGATGGTCGGCAGCCCGCCCACATCACGGAAGTTGCGCACTCCGGCCAGCTCCGGCTCCGGTACGGGCTCCGTCCGCGGGGGCTGGGGTATCTGCTGGGTCACGGGAACTCCTCCGCGTCGTCGTGAGATGTCCGAATTGCGCTACTTGAGGCCAACTTGCCATAACCGGAGGCGAGATCGGGCGCAGCCCCGTGAGCCAGATCATACGGTGACCGTGAGTGCCTGATCGTCGAAGTCGAAAGGCCCGGCCGGGGCGGTTGTTGGCGGCGGGGAATGGACGGAGGGTGACCGGAATTCCGTCGAACTCCCCGGCCTGTGAATCCGTCAGGAAATTCGTGGCTTGTTCCGTGCGGCTCAACTCGATTACCTTCGCGATCGATCCGGATGGACCGCCTAATCCTGCCGCCGTCCGGAAACCGCACCCGACTATTCACGCGCGCGGCAGGAGCGGGGGAACCAGGTAAGCCGCTGTTCCCGATCTTTGTATCGGCGCAGCTCGGGGTGAAGCCGTACATGTTCCGTTCATGTGCGGCCGGACATCTCCAGTCCGAACCCGACAGCTCACCTCGCAGGCGACGGAGAGGAATTCGCCATGCCTGCAAAGGGTAAGCACCGCCGTCCCAAGTCCCGTTCCGTGGCGCGCGGCTTCGCCGTCGCAGGCACCGGTGGTGCGGCCCTCGCGCTGCCGCTGCTGGGTGCCGCCGGCGCCCAGGCGGCCGGTGCCCCGGCCGCCGCCCCCGCCGCGGCTCCCGTGCAGGCCCCGCAGGTTCCGGCGGCGCTGCAGGCCGCGCCCGCCGCTGCCGCGCAGTCCGCGCCGGTCGTCTACACGGTCGTGCCGGGCGACTACCTCTCCAAGATCGCCCAGGACCGCCACCTCTCGGGCGGCTGGCAGCAGCTGTACGCCGACAACCGCGAGGCCGTCGGCACCGACCCGTCGCTGATCCACCCCGGGCTGAAGCTGACCCTCGGTGCGCAGGGCGAGGCGGCTCCGGCCGCGCAGGCTCCGGCCGAGAAGTCCGCTCCGGCTCCGGCGAAGAAGTCCTCGGCCTCGCCCTCGGAGGACAAGGGCTCCGCGGACGTCGCGCCGGCCCCTGCCGCCCCCGCGGCCGCAGCCGCCGCCGCGCCCGCCAAGAAGAGCACCGCCGCCAAGTCCGCCGCCGGTACGGTCAGCGCCGCCGGCTTCGTCGCCCCCGTCGGCGGCGGGATCTCCACCCAGTACAAGACCCCCGGCGCCATGTGGTCCAGCGGCTACCACACCGGTGTCGACTTCATCGCGAGCTCCGGCACCACCGTCCGGGCCGTGGGCGCGGGCACCGTGGTCTCCGCCGGCTGGGCCGGCGCGTACGGCAACGAGGTCGTCATCCGGCACGCGGACGGCAAGTACTCCCAGTACGGCCACCTGTCCCAGCTCTCCGTCTCGGCCGGCCAGAGCGTCACCGGCGGCCAGACCCTCGGCCTCTCCGGCTCCACCGGCAACTCGACCGGCCCGCACCTGCACTTCGAGATCCGCACCGGGCCGTCCTACGGCTCGGACATCGACCCGCTGGCCTACCTCCGCTCCAAGGGTGTGAGCATCTGACGGCTCCCGCCGTCGGACAGAGGCAACCGGACTCGTGAGGCCGGGACCCGAGGGGGGTCCCGGCCTCACGCCGCGTTATTCCGTACCGACCAGGTGGTATAGATCACGGTCCGTCAACCCCTTCCTACGATGGCGTAGGTCACGTGCCGGGGTGAAAGATGTGTTCTCGTGGCAGCGACGAAGACGACACTCAAGACCATCGGCTCGTACGCGGCGATCGGGGACAGCTTCACCGAGGGTGTGGGGGACCCGGGACCCGGGGAGACCTTTCTCGGCTGGGCGGACCGGCTGGCCGTACTCCTGGCCGATCAGCGCGAGGAAAACGAATTCCGGTACGCGAACCTGGCCGTGCGGGGGCGCCTCCTCGACCAGATCGTGGCCGAACAGGTCCCCCGGGCCAAGGAGCTCGCACCTGACCTGGTGAGCTTCTGCGCCGGCGGCAACGACATCATCCGGCCCGGCAGCGACCCGGACGACGTGGCGGAGCGGTTCGAGGCGGCCGTGGCCGACCTCACCGGAGCCGTCGGCCACGTCATGATCACCACCGGCTTCGACACCCGCGGTGTGCCGGTCCTCAAGCACCTCCGGGGCAAGGTGGCCACGTACAGCGCCCATGTGCGTGCCATCGCCGACCGCTACGACTGCCCGGTGCTCGACCTCTGGTCGCTGAAGTCCGTACAGGACCGGCGGGCTTGGGACGACGACCGGCTGCACCTCTCGCCCGAGGGGCACACCCGGGTCGCGCTGCGCGCCGCCCAGGTGCTGGGGTTCGAGGTGCCGGCCGACCCCGACCAGCCGTGGCCGCCGCAACAGCCGCGCGGCTCGGTGGACGTGACCCGGGACAACATCCAGTGGGCGCGGGAGTACCTGGTGCCGTGGATCGGGCGGCGGCTGCGCGGGGAGTCCTCCGGGGACCACGTGGAGGCGAAGCGTCCGGACCTGCTGCCGCTGTAGCCCGGCGCAGGAGGGGCGGAGTAGCGGAGCAGCGGGTAGCCGAGTAGGAGAAGGGGACGGGGGCAGGAGGACGGGTACGCGCGGCGGAATCCTTCGGGGCCGGTGCGCGTTGGCAAGGTGATAGACCGGAAACCAGTACGGCCTCTCACGCCCATCCGTCCCACCCTCCCAGGAGGCGCTTTGACCGGCTCCCGTCCCCTGCGTCCACGGCTGCGTGCCCTGCGGCCCGAAGCCTTCGGCGCGGATCCGTCCGGCGCACGCCTGGAGCGGATCCACCGCTCGCCGAACTTCGCCGACGGTGTCTTCCAGAACCCGGTCGGGGCCCGGACCAGGCCTTCCGGCTCCATGATGGAGTTCGCCAAGATCTACTTCCACAAGGAGCAGCGGATCCGGCGCAACCCGGGAGCTCCCATCCCGGTCTACCCGACGACCCTCGCCGAGCTGGCGAAGCCGCCGGTCAGCGGGTTGCGCCTGACCTGGATGGGGCACTCGGGCGTACTCGCGGAGATCGACGGGCGGCGGGTGCTGTTCGATCCGGTGTGGGGTGAGCGGTGCTCTCCCTTCCCGTTCGCCGGGCCCAAGCGGCTGCACCCCGTACCCGTACCGCTGGCCTCGCTGGGGCCGGTTGACGTCGTGGTGATCTCGCACGACCACTACGACCACCTCGACCTGCCGACCATCAAGGAGCTGGCCGGTACGGACACGGTCTTCGCCGTCCCGCTCGGCGTCGGCGCCCACCTGGAGCGCTGGGGGGTGTCGCCGGACCGGCTGCGCGAGCTCGACTGGAACGAAGGCACCAAGATCGCGGGGCTCTCGCTGACGGCCACGCCGGCCCGGCACTTCTGCGGGCGCGGCCTGCGCAACCAGCAGAACACCCTGTGGGCCTCCTGGGTCGTCGCGGGCGACGAGCACCGGATCTTCCACAGCGGCGACACCGGCTACTTCCCCGGGTTCGGGGAGATCGGCGCCGAGCACGGCCCCTTCGACGCCACGATGATCCAGATCGGGGCCTACTCGGAGTACTGGCCCGACATCCACATGACCCCCGAGGAGGGCATGCGCGCCCACCTCGACCTCCAGGGCGGGATCCCCCACGGCACGATGCTGCCGATCCACTGGGGCACCTTCAACCTGGCCCCGCACCCGTGGGACGAACCCGGCGAGGGCACTGTGACCGCGGCCGAGGCCACCGGCGCGGCGATCGCGCTGCCGATCCCGGGCCAGCCGTTCGAGCCGGGCGACGCCGGTGCCCCGAGCGAGCCGTGGTGGCGCCCGTTCGTGGCGTCGCCCCCGCCCGTGCCCGCCACACAGTCCCGCCCGGTCGCGACCGCGCGACCGCCGGCCGCGGCGCACGAGGAACCGGAGGCCGTCGGCTCGTAGCGCGTGTCCGCCGGGCGCCGCTCCGGAGCAGCCCTCGGCACGGGGTGGTGCGTCGCGTACGGCGGCTGCGAACGTGCGCCCCCGGCGGATTCGGGCTGTCGTACGAGCGCTCCATCGGGAGCGGGAAGCAGCCCGGGCAAGTTCCCCAACTGGCTGTCAGGGGCGGGATCGTGCGGTCTAGCGTGGGTATCCGGTGATCAACACCGGGCCCCGGAACCCCTGGGGGCCCGGGCCCCACGTAGAGGACGCCGATGTCCGGACTCCGCGCCGCCCGCCACGCCCCGTCGAGACACGCCGTCACCGGTCCCGGCCGGCAGATACGCCCCCAGCTGGTCCGCGCCTCCCTGCTGCCGGCGCTCGCCGCGGCGCTCAGCGGAGCCGCCGCGGTGATCTTCACGCTGCAGCTCGGCGGGGGCGCGGGGGAGCGGGACGCCCGGCTGTGGCCGGTCCTGGCCGGCTGCGCCCTGCTCGTCGTCGGCGCACTGGCCGCCGCCCTGCTCGGGGCCCAGCGCTCCACCAAGGCCGTCCGGGACCGCTGCGAGGCCCTGCGCCGCTCCAGCGTGCGCGGACGCCAGGAGCTGCGGACCGCCGCCGAGCGGCTGGAGCGGGGCGAGCCGCCGGTCCGCCCGGTCCGCGGCGGTCCGACGGGACCACCGCCCGGCAGCGACCCCGATCGGGTGGACGAGTTCTGGCTGCTCTCCCAGGAGCTGCGCGGCGCCCGCGAACAGGCGCACACCACCCTCGTACGGCTGGCCGGCCCGGCCGCGCCGTCCGACAGCGACCGCAAGGTCGAGGTCTTCGTCAACCTCGCGCGCCGGCTCCAGTCCCTCGTGCACCGGGAGATCTCGCTGCTCGACGAGCTCGAGGACACGGTCGAGGACCCCGACCTCCTCAGGGAGCTCTTCCACGTGGACCACCTCGCCACCCGGATCCGCCGCCACGCCGAGAACCTGGCCGTGCTCGGCGGCGCCGCCTCCCGGCGCCAGTGGACCCGGCCCATCGACCTGAGCGAGGTGCTGCGCTCCTCCGTCGCGGAGGTCGAGCAGTACACGCGGGTCAAGGTGGTACCCCCGGCGGGCGGCACCGTCCGCGGCCACGCCGTCGCCGACGTGGTGCACCTGCTGGCCGAACTCGTCGAGAACGCCACCGTGTTCTCGGCCCCCGACACCGACGTGGTGGTGCGCGCCGAACGGGTCACCGCGGGCATCGCCGTCGAGGTGGAGGACCGCGGGCTGGGCATGCCGGCCGCGGAGCAGCACCGGATGAACGCGCTGCTCGTCGACCCCGACCGGATCAGCGTCCGGCATCTGCTGGCGGACGGGCGGATCGGCCTGTTCGTCGTTTCGGCGCTGGCCCGCCGGCACGGGATCGCCGTCGAGCTCAAGTCCAACATCTACGGCGGCGTGCTCGCCGTGCTCGTGCTGCCGCAGGAACTGCTGGGGGCGGAGGCGCCCAGCGCCGCCGACGCGCTCGGGGGCTCCCGGGCCACCTCGTGGGGGACCGGGGAGGGAGGCGTCATGCCCCCGCTGGAGCCCGTACGGGTGGCCGTGCCACAGCCGAAGCCGGAGCGGCAGGTGCGACCGGAGCCGGAGCGGCAGCCGCGACACGAGCCGGCCCCGCGACGGGAGCCGCAGCCGCAGCCCCGGCGGGAGCCCGGGCCGGCCTCGCGATGGGAGCCGCAGCCCCGGCGGGAGCCCGAGCCGGCTGCCGCGCGGCCGCCGCAGGCGGCACCGAGGTGGGCGGCTCCGCCCGCGCCGCGCCCGGACACGCGTATGCAGCCCGGGGCGGTGCGCCAGGAGTCGGAGCGCTGGGAGCCGAGGGAGACGCCGGCCGCCGAGACGACCCTCGACCTGGGCATGGACCTGGGCCTGGGGCTGGGGCTGGGGCTGGACGTGACGCAGGGCCGGCCCCCGGGCATGGGCCCGGCCGCGGGGACATCCGCGGGGCTGGACGGTCGCGAGCCCGTGCCCCCGGCGCCGGTCCCGGCCCCGGCGCCCGTGTCCCCGCCGCCCGTACCCATGACGGTGTCCGTACCGGCCGCCCGGACGGACCCGGACCGGCCGCCCCTGCCCCGCCGCCGGGCCCAGCACCACCTCGCCCCGCAGCTGCGGGATGCCCCCGCCCCGCGGCGGGCCGACGCACCCGAACAACCCGTGCACGACCCGGGTCTGATGGCCGCCTTCCAACGGGGCTTCGGCCTCGCCCAGTCGGAGAACCAGCCATGACCCCGACCTCTCACCTCAGCAAGGAGCGCACCACCATGGGCGGCGAAGCGGCGACGAAGACCGGTCGGCTCTCGGATCTCGACTGGCTGCTCGGCGGCCTGGTCCAGCGGGTCCCCTACACGCGCAGTGCGGTACTCCTCACCGCGGACGGGCTCGTCACCTGCGTGCACGGCCTCGACAACGACAGCGCCGACCACCTGGCGGCACTGGCGTCCGGGCTGTACTCGCTCGGGCGGAGCGCCGGATCCCGGTTCGGGGACGGCGCGGAGGTCCGGCAGGTCGTGGTCGAGCTCGACTCCGCGCTCGTGTTCGTGTCGGCCGCCGGAGCGGGCACCTGCCTGGCGGTCCTGGCCGACCGGGAGGCCGACGCGGGCGTGCTCGGCTACGAGATGGCGATGCTCGTCAAGAGCGTCCGGCCGTACCTGGCGGCCCCGCCGCGGCGGCCCGCCGGCGACCCGGAGTGATGCGCGCCGCCCGCGCCACGTACGGCATGGGGGTCCCGCGCGACACGCCCTGGCTCGACGACTCGGCGGGCCGGGTGATGCGCCCGTACACGGCCAGCGGCGGGCGGACCCGGTCCGCCGTCGCACTCGACCTGCTGTCCCTGGTGACCGCGACGGGGGTGCGCCCGCGCGGCCCCCTCGGCACGGAGCACACGCTCGCGCTGCGCCTGTGCGCGGGCTCCGCGGTCGTCACCGTCGCCGAGGTGGCCGGACAGCTGCGGCTGCCGGCGGTGGTGGTGAAGGTGCTGCTGTCCGACCTGATGGAATACGGGGCCGTCACGGCGCAGGCGCCGCGGTTCCCGGGCGGCGGGTACCTCGCCGCCGACGACCAGAATCTGCTCCGGGCGGTGCTCGATGGCCTACGCCGACGACTGTGACACCCGCCCCGCCGCCGTCCTGCCCGCGACGCTGAAGATCCTTGTCGCGGGCGGTTTCGGGGCGGGCAAGACGACCTTCGTGGGCGCGGTGAGCGAGATCGAGCCGCTGTGCACGGAGGAGCTGCTCAGCGGGCTGAGCGAGGGCCCCGACCCGCTCGACGAGGTCGAGGCGAAGACGTCGACGACCGTCGCGCTCGACTTCGGCCGGCTCACCCTGGACGAACGGCACGTCCTGTACCTCTTCGGCACGCCGGGGCAGCAGCGCTTCTGGTTCCTGTGGGAGGAGCTGTGCGCGGGCGCGCTTGGCGCGGTGGTGCTCGCGGACACCCGCCGGCTCGCCGACTGCTTCCCGGCCGTGGACTTCTTCGAGCGGCGCGGCATCGGGTTCATCGTCGCCGTCAACGAGTTCGACGAAGGCCACCGCTACACCGCCGGCGAGGTCCGCGAGGCGGTGGGGCTCGGGCCCGAGGTGCCCGTCGTGCGGTGCGACGCGCGGCTGACGAGCTCCGGGACCGGGACCCTGGCCGCGCTGGTCCACCACCTGCTCTTCACCGCGGCGACGGACAGGTCGGCGAGGTCAGCGATTTCAGCGAACGCAGAGAACTCGGCGAGCTCGGTGAACGCACCGATTTCAGCGATTTCAGCGACTTCAGTGACTTCAGCGAAGTCTTGGGATGGGGGGAACCCGCGATGACGTACTACGAATCGACCGGACACCTGCTGCTCACGCCGGTGGACCGGGAGGCGCCCGCACGCACCGTCCGGCTGCGCGAACTGGGCCTGGGGGAACGGGCGGACACGGAGCTCGACGCCTTCGCCCGGCAGATCGCCGACGTACTGGAGGCTCCGTACGCGGGGGTCAACTTCATCGGCGAGGAACGGCAGTTCTTCGCCGGTCTGCACCACGCTCCGGACGCCCCGGCGAGCGGGTACCCGGCGCGGGCACTGCCCCGGGACCACGGGTACTGCCCGCATGTGGTGGTGCGGCGCCGGGCGCTGGCGCTGGAGGACGTACGGGACTTCGCGCGGTTCGCCGGCAATGCGGTGGTGGACGAGAGTGGGGTGCGCTCGTACCTGGGGGCGCCGCTGACCGACCGGCAGGGGATCGTCCTGGGCACCGTGTGCGTCGTGGACCTGGAGCCGCGCAGGTGGGGGACGGCGGGTCTGGCGACCGCCAAATCCCTGGCCGCAGAGCTGCTGGAGATCATCCACGCACGCGAGGACGGCCTGCGGGCGGGCTGAGGGGCGGGCCGAGGGCGTACGCAGGGACCGCTGCCCGAGGGCGTACGCAGGGACCGCTGCCCCGGGGCGGCTGTCAGTGCCGGGCGCTACGGTCGACGACATCAGCCCGAAGCCCGACCGGTGGCCGGAGAGGAGTCGCGGGATGGCCGTGACCGCCGAGGACGTCCGTACGACCGCGCTGTCGCTCCCCGACAGCAGCGAGAAACTCGCCTGGGGCATGCCCACGTTCCGGGTGGGCGGGAAGATATTCGCCGCCCCCGGCGAGGACGACGCCTCGATCGGGGTAAGGTGCCCGAAGGAGGACCGTGCGGAGCTGATCGCCGCCGAGCCGGACAAGTTCTTCCTCCGGGAGGGCCACGACGACAACTACGCCTGGCTCCGCGTCCGCCTGGCGGCGCTGGAGGGCGCCGCCGAGCTGCGCGCGATCCTGGTCGACTCGTGGCTCCAGGCGGCCCCCAAGCGCCTGGCCGCGGCCCATCCGGAACTGCCGGGGCACTGAGTGCAGCTCACCGGAGGAAGGCGCTGATCCGCTCGCGGAGGGAGTGCGGGTCCAGACCGTGCGCGGCGGTGTGCTCCTCGAGCGTGCCGTAACGGCGGAGCTCGGCGCGCCCGACGCCGAGGCCGAGGACTCGGTGCGGAACCTCCGACAGGGCTTGGGCCGCGGCCGCGGTGGAGGTGCCGGCCAGGTACGGCTCGACGAGCACGACGTCGGTCGTGGCGCGGCCGACGGCCTCACGCAGAGCCGCGTCGTCGAAGGGCCGCACGGTGGTGGCGTACAGGACGGTCGCGTCCAGCCCCGCCGTCGCGGCGAGGACGTTGTCCAGCAGCGGGCCGACCGCGACGACGACACCGGCCCCTGAGCTGCCCTCCCGTACGGTCCGAAAGCGCAGGCCGTCCACCGGGCGCGGGGCGGCGTTCGACTGCTGGGAGAGCCGGACGTACACCTTGTCGTCCCCGGCGGCATACGCGTGGCGCAACAGCGCCTCGGCCTCGTCCGGGTGCCCCGGCACGTGGACCGTCCAGCCGTCGAGGGTGTCCATCAGGGCCACGTCACCCGGCGCCATGTGGGTGAACCCGCCGGCCGGCCAGTCGTAGCTGGCGCTCGCGCTGACCAGGACCCCGCCGGTGCCCTGGTGCCCGAAGTCCAGCTTGACCTGCTCGAACGGCCGCTCCACCAGGAAGCTGGCGAAGGTGTGCATGATCGGCCGCAGCCCGGTGAGGGCCAGCCCGCCGCCGACTCCGACGAGCAGCTGCTCCCTGATCCCGACGTTGATCACCCGCTCCGGGTGGCGCTGCCGGGCGGGCCGGAACCCGTCCATGGTGATCTCGGCGAGCACGAGCGCAAGCCGAGGATCCTCGTCGAGCGCGCGCGATGTGACGGAGACGAACCGCTCCCGCATGGTGTCCATGTTTCCCCTGTCCTACTGCTTCTTCTCGACACGGGCGATGACGGCGTGCGGCCGGCCCGGATGCGGTGTGGTGAAGGCGGCGTGCAGCGCCGCGTGGTCCCGGCCGTCGACGGTTACCGCCGACCAGCCGGCCGCCTCGAAGCGGGAGGCGATCCCGCCGTGCCAGCCGTGGGTCGCGGAGTCGTTGTCGATCACCACGGTGTGCAGCTGCTCCAGCCCGGCCGCGCCGGCGTACGCGAGGGCCTCGTGATTGCTGCCCTCGTCCAGCTCGGCGTCCCCGATCAGCACCCACACCGCCGGCTCGTCCAGCCCCTGCGCCTGCAGCCCGAGGGCACTGCCGACGGCGAGCGGTAGCCCGTGCCCGAGCGAGCCGCTGCCGATCTCCACTCCGGGGATCAGGGTGCGGTCCGGGTGGTGCCCGAGGGGGGACCCGTACGAACCGAAGCCGCTCAGCCAGTCCACCGGGAAGAACCCCTTGGCGGCGAGTACGGCGTAGTACGCCATCGGCCCATGCCCCTTGGAGAGCAGGAACCGGTCCCGCCCGGGCTCCTCGGCGCTCGCCGGCCCGACGCGCAGCACCCGGTCGTAGAGCACCCAGAGCACGTCGAGGGTGGAGGTGGCGGCGGGCCCGTGCTTCTCGGCCCCGGTCATGAGCGCCATGAGCCGGCTCAGATCCCCGTAGCGGAACGCCGTGTCCGCGGTTGTCTGTGTCATGCACCGATCGTGCAACCTCAAGTCATGTTGAGGTCAAGCGCCTCCTCCGTACTCCCCGGCCCCGAGAAAGCTGCGCGCGACCACCCCGCGAAGTGCGGTATTGTTCTCCTGCGCGTTCAACCAGGGGAAACCCCAGGTCAGCGGGCATCGGGACGTGGCGCAGCTTGGTAGCGCACTTGACTGGGGGTCAAGGGGTCGCAGGTTCAAATCCTGTCGTCCCGACCAGCGTTTTACGCAGGTCGGAGGCCGTTCTCTCAATTTTGAGAGGACGGCCTTTCGTGCGTCCGGAGCCACGGTGGTCGCGGTGGGCAGTTCGGCTCGGCAGCGATGACGCGCCGCTCGTACCCCGTGAGCCCGGCTCCCCACGGACCGTGAGACGAGGGCAGGCGGAGCAAGTCCCCGGGACCCGTCAGATGGGCCCCGGGGACTTGACTCACCCACGCGGTCGGGGTGTAGGCATGCGCCGATCCGGTCAGTAGGTGACGATGGCCACTCCGTCCCTGCCGCCGGCGGCTGGGCTCACGACCAGGGCTCGGATCCCGCTACCTTGCTGCCGGCGCCGTAGGCAGAGCCGCAGCTGCCCGGCCGTCCCGCTTGTCGGATCGCCGACAGATGAATCGAAGGCAGAGGTTCCACCGGGCCGTAGTCGTTCAGGGCCATTCCCAGAGGGCGTCCGATGGCTTCAAGACGCTACTGATCGTGCCCCTGTCGCACGTCCAGGCACAGCGCCCAGACGTCGGAGTAGCTGCCCTGGGAGGGCGAACCCCCGCTGTGGGTGGCGGCCGTCCAGTACGCCGGGGCGGAGCTCCCGTTGCCGACCGGGGTGCCTGTGGCGTCGCTGGGGAAGCTGCCGTTGAGGTGGGGGCCGCCCGAAGTCGCCTTGGAGAAGTCGGTTGTGGTGACGTTGCCATCCGCTGATGGCGGCGCCCCCGCTGACCAGCTGACCGTCCTCGCGGGTGCAGCCTGTCGTCACCTTCTGTCCCGTGGAGGCGGTGTTCGGGCCGCTCACCTCGGTGAAGCGGACCGTCGTGGCCACGTGCTGGAGGTTGATGCCGTCCCCGCTGCAGATTGCGTAGGTGTACGTCATGTTGTCTTCGCCGCGTCCGCCGCCGATCCCCCCGACCGCCGTCCAGGAGTCGGGGTTCCTCTCGCCGTCGTCCGCAGCGATCTGGCCGTAGTGGTGCTGGGCGTCGTTGAAGGTGGGGAAGCTGGCGATCGGCTTGAGGCTTCCGACGCTGGCCGGGGTGGTCCGGGCGCCGCCTCCGATCAGGGCCGTGCCGGCCGGGCAGGTCGCTGTCACGAGGCGGTGTGACAGCCCGCTGGAGGGTCCGGCGATCTTGTTCATGACCACCTGGGTGTGGTTGACCAGGTTGCTGGTGAAGCACACCGCGTAGGGGGCGGTGGAGAAGGAGGCGTTGACCTGGCCCCCGCTCCCGCCGATGCCGAGCCAGTGCGTCACGTCGGTGCCGACGACGCCGGTGGAGCCGGTGTATTCGCTGGTGCCGTCGGAGCTGGGCGCGGTGCCGTTGACGTGGTTGCCGTTCACCGACGCGCCGGTGCCGATGGCCTGGTTGATCCCGCCGCCGGAGATGAGGCCCACGGCACAGTCCGCGTGCGTCGATATCTCGGAGTTGGCGGAGGCGGGCCCGCTGGTGGCTCCAGGAGTCTTCACGGTCACGCTCACGGTGTTGGCGTAGGCGGCTCCCGGCACTGCCAGAGCCAGTACGGCACCCAGAGTGTCGAGCACGACCACGACGGCGCCGGCCCCATCGCACTCCCGGCCGCCTCCCCTGCCACCCGACTCACCCTCCCCGCACCCCGCACGACACCGTGAAAGCGGTCCTCGAAGTCGGCGGTGGCGCTTTCAGCTGCGGCGATCGTGGCGGGCCCCCGAGGCTCCCTGGTCGTGGGCGAGTCTGTCCAGGGGCAGCATGCCTATGGCACCTTCTTGTCTGCCTCGCTCGGGCTGTGAATTGCTGGTACGTCCGTTCTCACCAGACGGTAGTTGTACGGGCGCTTGCGACCCTTGGGCTTTCGGCGGGCGTGCCCTCGAGTGAGGGCCTCGGTGACCAGGTCGTCGATCGCCGGATTGCCCATTCTCAGGCGCCGGAGCTGCTCGCGCCTGAGGTTGACGGCGGACGCGGCGGTTCCGATGAAGGTTCCGCGTACAAGGGATTGGAGCAGGAGGTCCAGACCCGTTCCGTTGAGTTTGCCTGGCGGGGCAACGTGGTGCGTAGCCGCCATGGCCGTTGCGGACGAGATGGCGGCGTCGAAGGCCGGGTCCTGCGAGCGCCAGCTGGAGAGCATCGCTTCCGAGATGTCTGCGGCGGCGGCGCAGCCTGCCGGGCCGAGGCCCATCGCAGCCGCATGGACGGCTTGGGCGCGGCGTATGTTGACCTCCGCGCTCAGGTCTTGCTCGCCATGGACCACTACATGCAGTGTCCGGTCGATGTCGTCGCGGCTTTCGAGGCGGGAAACCAGGCGGGCCGCCCAGTCTGGGCGGCGGCCTGGCGCGTCAGGTTCTTCGTTCTTCACCTTCCGCGTGCCTCCTGCCGACTTTCCTTGGTCGTCGAGGTCATTGTGCAGGCGGGACCGGCCTGTGGACAGGCCGGTCCCGAAGTTGGACCCGCGCGGCGCGCGGAAGGCGGACGTGGTCAGGCAACGGCCGGTGTCGCGTGTGTGCGGGCGTGCTCGGTCAGCGAGCGGGAGTAGCGGCGCAGGAGGAGGACAGCGGTGGTGGCGAGGCCGGTGAGGAGGCCGAGCCAGATGCCCAGGGTGTCGAGGTTCAGGGCGTAGGCGAGGAGCCAGGAGGCGGGGAGGCCAACGGCCCAGTAGCCGACGAGGGTGATGCGGAAGCCGCTCTTGGTGTCGTCGAGGCCGCGCAGGAGTCCGACGCCGATGTTCTGGGCGCAGTCGAAGAACTGCAGGAAGGCAGTGACGATCAGGAGGTGCGTGGCGATGGTGAGGGCTTGGTCGGAGCCGGAGTCGAGGAAGGGCGCCAGGACCAGTTTGGGGATCGCCAGGTAGAGAACCCCGACGACGGCCATGACGGCCGCGGCACACGTCAGGGCGGTGTTCTTCAGGCGCCGGGCGTCTTCGTGGTTGCCGAGGGCGAGTTCGCGGCTGACGTTGATCGAGGCCGCGTGGGAGAGGCCGACGGCGACCTGGAAGACGATGTAGACGAGCTGGTTGACCGCGGTGTGGGCGGCGAGCGCGTCGGGGCCGAAGGAGCCTGCCATCAGGGCGGTGATGGAGAAGAATCCGGCCTCGGAACCGTAGGTGGCGGCGATGGGGATGCCGAGGCCGATGAGGCGCTTGACGGTGGCCGCGTCGGCCTTGGTGATGTCCAGGGTCAGCAGCGGGGCGAGTTCCTTGTCCTTCTTCGCCGAGAGGTAGAGGGCGAGGAAGGACAGGAGGTACACGGTGGAGGTCGCGATGCCGACGCCGGTGAGGCCGAGGCGCGGCAGGCCGAAGGTGCCGTGGATGAGGATCCAGTTGAGACCGGCGTTGACCGCGACGGAGGCGATGGTGATCTGGAGAAGGGCCTGGGGGCGGCGCATGCCGACGGTGAACTGGCGTACGGACTGGAACCACAGGCAGGGCAGCAGGCCGGGAGCGAGCGCGTAGAGCATGGTCCGGGTGAGGTCGACGACTTCCGCGTCCTGGCCGAGCCAGGTGAGGGCCTGTCCGATGAGGATCATCAGGAGGGCACCGGCGATGCCGGCGAGCGTGGCGACGGCCAGGCTCGCCCGGACTATGGAGCGGACCTCTTGCTGTGACTCCTCCGAGTGGTCCCCGTCCTTCTCGGCTCTGGCCGCCGCGGCGGCTATCTGGTTGCCGACGGAGGTGACCAGGCCGACGCCCATGGTGCGGAGCTGGTTGAAGATGACGATGGCGAGACCGCCGGCTGCCAGCTCGGTGGTGCCGAGGAGACCCATCATCACCGTGTCGGTGGTGGTCAGTGCCACCTGGGCGAGCTGGGTGAGGATCAAGGGCACCGCGAGGACGCCGAGGGCGCGGCTGTCGCGGAGGAGGGTTGTCAGCATGGGTTTATCGGTTCCCGCGGAGTTTGGTGAGCAGTTCGTCGATTTCCCGCTCGGCTTCGGCGTTGAGGAGATCGCGGTCCTGCATCCAGTCGTCGTTGAAGACGGTGTCCATGTACTTTTCGCCGCCGTCGTTGATGAGGGCGACCATAGTCGTGCCCGGGGGCAGGGCGGCCAGGCGGGTAAGGGCCTCGTAGACGACCCCGCCGGCGGAGCCGCCGATGAGGAGCCCGGTACGGGCGACGGCGCGGCAGGTGGCGAATGCTTCGACGTCGCCGACCTTGACGCCTTCGTCGAGGAGGTCGAAGTCGACGAGGGCGCCGATCTCCGCGCCTTCGGGGGTGCCGGTACCGGACTGGTAGTAGTCGTGGGCGGGGCCACCGAAGGCGATGGAACCCTTGGGCTCGACGCCTATGACGGTGAAGCCGGACATCAGCTTGGTCAGCTCCCGGCCGGTCCCGCAGAGGGCGCCGCCCGTGCCGACCGCGCCGATGAGGACGTCGATCTTCCCGGCGAGGGCCTCGTGGAGTTCGTGGGCGACGGGGAAGTAGCCGACACCGTTGGCGGGGTTGTTGTGCTGCTCGGTGAAGATGGTGTTGTCCTGGCCGCGGGCCATGTCCTCGGCGAGTTCCTCGCGAGCGGCCGTGGCGAGTTCTGCGGCGCCGTCGTCGACGACGTAGACGAGCTCGGTGCCGAGCGCCTTCATGCCGCGGAGCTTGTCGACGCAGGCGTGGTTGTCGACGACGGCGGTGAAGGTGTAGCCGCGTTCGGCGGCGATGACCGCCAGGCCGAGGCCGGTGTTTCCGGAGGTCGACTCGATGATCCGGCCGCCTTCGCGCAGCTCGCCGGCGGCCTCGGCCTCATCGATCATGGCCCGGGCCATACGGATCTTTGCGGTGCCGGTGGGGTTGAACATCTCCAGCTTCAGCAGCAGACGGCTGCCGGTCTCGGTGGAGGCGAGTTCGAGGAGGGGGGTGTAGCCGATGAGATCGGATACGCGGGAGACCACGGCGGGACGCTGAAGGGCTCCGGGCATCGGTAACTCCAGAAGGTCGTGGGAGGCGGCAGACTGCGGGCGGGCGGGCGCGCTGCGCGTCAGGTGAAGTGCCGGTCCAGCCGCCAGCGGGGGCGGGGCCGGTCGGTCTGGTCGATGACGACCTTGGGCGGCAGGGCCAGGTCGTGGAACGGGGACTCGTTGGAGTCCATCTGGTAGCCGGCCGTGTTCGGATAGACCAGCAGGTCTCCGGTACGGGGCCGCTTCCGCAGCGGGATCTTCCGCCAGGTGAGCATGTCCGACTCCAGGCAGGTGGCCGCGCCGACGCTCGCCGGGAACGTGCCCACCGGACCGGCCGGGTCCTGTGGGAGGAGGATGGGGTCGGGCAGGTACTCGCTGTTGAACCACTGCTCGGACAGGCTCAGGCTCGTGCCGTCCACGGTGAGGATCTGGTAGCCGTCACGGTCCTTGACCCCCTGGATACGGAAGACCGTGGCGCCGGCCTGGTGGAGCAGAGCCCGGCCGGGCTCCAGGAGGAGGGTGACGCCGGCGTCCTGGAGGAGCGCCGCGAGGGGCTGTTCGTGGCCCTCGGGCCGGGTGGCCAGGAGGGCGGCGAGGGCCTCGGCTCCGGCCACGGGGGAGTGGTACGGGTAGAAGTCGCCGGTGTGGAACGTCTTGTCCGCGTGGTAGTGGCCGCTGTTCTGTTCGGCGAGGAAGCTGTGCCAGCTGTCGGCGTCGCTGTAGCTGATGGGCAGCCCGCCGCCGATGCTGATCCGGCTCGCCTCCAGGCCCTGGACGCGGGCCCCCAGGCAGAGGTCCACGAGGTGGGCGGCGAGGTCGGCGCGCGGCTGAAGGGCATAGCCGGACAGGTGGAAGGAGAACCCTTCCATGCGTACGGCGTCCCCGGCCTGGACGCACCGGTCCAGGGCTGTGGCCAGCTCGGTTGCGGAGAGGCCGAAGCGGCTGTGGGGCTGGGCGGGCGGCAGGACCCGCAGCAGGATCCGGGCCGGCCGGACGCGGCCGGTCAGGGCGTTGGTGGCGAGGGCGTCGAGTTCGTCGAGGGCGTCGACGGCGACCAAGGCGCCGTGCTGGACGGCCAGGTGCAGCAAGGCCGGGTCCTTGGCGGGGCCGGTGACGACGAGGTGCTCGCCCCGTACGCCGTGGCCGAGGGCCTCGCGCAGCTCGGCGACGGAGGCGACGTCCACTCCCGCACCGGCTGCGGCGGCGCGTTCGACGAAGACGGCGGCCTTGTTGGCCTTCTTCGCGAAGTACACGAAGCCGTCGACCCCGGACGAGGCCAGCGTGTCCTGCATGGCGCGCAGGTTGGTGTCGAAGGCGTCGGGCAGCAGGAAGTGGAAGGGACCGCCGAAGGCGTAGGCCAGTTCGGGAAGCAGCCCACTGGCCAGGACCTGCTCGGCGGCGGGATCGGCCAGCACCGGCAGGGTGGGCAGGGGACGGCTGCTCACTGCCACAGCGCGACCTCGGTGCCCAGGCCCTGTGCGAGGGCGAGCTGGGCGAAGCGGTGGCCGAGCGCGATGTCGGTGACGACGAGGCCGCTGTTGTAGGCGAAGATCCGCTCGTCGGCGCCGGTACGGCCGCTGCCCACTCCCGCGAGGACGGGCGGGAACTCGGCGTCGACGGCCGGGAGTTTGCCCTCGGCGTCCGCCATGTCCGTACCGGTCACGTTCATCTGCGCCTCGCTGGTGGCGATGACGCGGTCCGCCTCGTGGAGGGTTGAGGGTGCCAGCCCGTGGCCGACGAGGATCGACAGCGCGCCCGCCTTGAGCCAGGAGGCCTCCACGGCAGCCGGCGTGTGGCCGCCGGCGGTGGCGACGATGACATCGGCGTCCGCAGCGGCGGCCCGCAGGTCGGTGACGAGCTCCACATCCCGGTCGGGGAAGTGGGTGCGCAGCTGCTCGCGGACCGCGGCGATGCCCTCCGGGTGTGTGCCGGAGAGCAGGAGGCGGTCGAGGTCCGGGAGGGTGGTGAGGAGGAACGGCAGCGCGAGCCGGCCCTGGGTTCCGGTGCCGATGACCAGCGCGGTACGGGCTCCGGGCACGGCCAACTCGCGGGCGAGCAGGGCGGATACGGCCGGGGTGCGCAGGGAGCCGATGCGGGAGCAGTCCATCATCGCGACCGGCAGGCCGGTGACGTCGTCGTAGATCGTCAGCGAGGTGTAGTAGTGCTGCTCCTCGCGGCCCTTGTCGAGGCCGTGCTTGTAGGAGGTCTTGATCGCGACGACCTCGCGGGAGCCGTCGCGGCCGAGCATCGCGTAGGAGACCGAGTGTCCGTCCTGCGGCTTGACGGTCAGCTTCCGGGGGTTGTCGGACCGGCCGGCCTGGAGGGTTCGGTAGGCCCCTTCCACAGTGGCCACCACGTCGGCCAGGGAGATGTCGATCCCGGCGAGGTCGGTGGTGGACAGGATGCGCAGGTGCTTGTCGTCGCCGGGTATGTGGGCGGACGCGGTGTCGGTCATGGTGGTCTTCCTCCGGGTGCGGGGCGGGTGGTCAGCTCGCGTGCGCTTCGAGGGCGCTCTGGCCGTAGCCGTGCTCGCTCGCCTCGGCCTCGGGGCGGGTGCGGCGGCCGGGGATACGGATGGAGGCGCGCTTGAGCCAGCGGTCGCTGCCGTCGTAGCGGGCCTGGAAGGGGACGCGGCCGTGGACGACGAGGTCGTTGTCGACGATGAGGATGTCGCCCGGGCTGAGGCTGACGGCGACGGAGACGCGGGCCAGTTCGTCCGAGAGGCGTCCGTACGCGCCCCGATACGCATCGTCCGCCTCGCCGAGAGGGGTGTAGGCGGGGTCGTAGCGCAGGGTCATGCCGTCCTCGGTCGCGAACAGCGCCGGAACTGCGGGCGGGGCCTGGTCGGTGAAGCCCTGGGCCTCTTCGTAGGCGTCGTCGGGGAGGATCGGCAGGACCGGCTGGGTGAGCAGGTCGATGTCCTCGTCGGCCAGACGGGTCTTGCGGATGCTGGCGGCGGTGGTAGCGATGTCGTCGTGGTTGCGCATGCAGCCGAGCATCAGGAGGTGGGCGCGGCCGGGGTGGAAGGCGTCCTCGGTGTGCGGGCTGAGAAGCACGGTGCTGCTGGCGCCGGTCTGTTCGGTCTCGTGGCCGGGCGAGGGGACGATGTTGTGTACGAAGCGCCCGTCCTGCTGACCCTCCCAGGCGATGGGGTTGCCCATCACCGTGGAGAGGAGGAGCAGGACGATGTCGTGGACCGCGCCGCTGTCGCCGGCGGTGGCCCAGCTGGACGGAGTGGTCCCGATGGCCTCGTCGTCGACCTCAAGGCCGCGCAGGATGAACAGGCCGTCCGCGGTGTCGACGGGGCGGCAGTGCTCGCGCAGCGTCTGGCTCAGGGTTGCGGCTGTCTCGGCAACACGGGCCAGGAGCTGGGGACTTGTGGCGGAAGTACCGAACTCGGCGAGGATTTTCTTGGCCGCCTGGCGGAGTTCACCCACGGTGTGGGTGTCGAGCTGGCGGACGGGTGCGGCAGCCGTGCTCATGGCGAAGAGATCCGTTTCGTCGGATGGCATGGGGGGATCCCGGTTCTGAGGTACGGTCTCCGTCGGTCGGGGCGGCGGGAGTGCGTAACTGGCAAGATGCGACGGGCTGTTGGAGTCCCGTCATGTATCTGCGGAACCGGCGAACGACTCGAACCGTAACACCGAAATTAGGTAAGGCAAACCTTACTCTCGAGTCATTGAGGAGCGGGATTCGGACATGTGTCCCATCCTGGTCGGCAACTTGCGGTAATGGTTGTCATTAGGATAGGCAACCCTAAGCACCACGGCGTGCCTGGCCTGATCCGGACGATGGAGAGAGCCGGATGCGCATGTCCGGTGTCCCTGCCACCCCGTAGTTTCAGTGGAACGAGGACGTACGTGAACTTCAACAGGCGCCAAGTGCTGTGGGCCGGCGGAGCGATAGGCGCAGGGGCCCTGGTCGCCGCCTGCTCCTCGGGAAGCGGCGACACCAAGACGGACAAGGCCCCTCAGGGAGACGGCAAGCCGAAGGACGGCGGAACGCTGCGCATCGGCGCGCTCGGCCGCGCCGGAGCCATCACCCGCGACCCCCACGGCACCCAGGCCAACGAGAGCGACTACCTGGTCATCGCCCTCGTCTTCGACACCCTCGCCATGCCGGGTGCGAAGACCAACACGGTGCCCCGCCTGGCCACTTCGTGGGAGCCTTCGGCCGACCTGAAGACCTGGAAGTTCAAGATCGCCAAGGGTGCTGCCTTCCACGACGGCACGCCGGTCACCGCCGAGGACGTCGTCTGGTCGCTGCGCCGCCTGCGGGGCACCCCCTCAGGCGCCTCCCGCCTGCCGGGGGTCAAGGGCGCGGAGAGCATCACCGCCGAGGGCACCGACACTGTCGTCATCGTCTCGGACTACGCCAACGCGGACTTCCCGCTCCTGACGCGGCTCGCCACCTTCGTGATGAAGAAGGACACCCCCGACAACGCCCTCGACAAGGCCGCCGGCACCGGCCCGTTCAAGCTCGACTGGTACCGGGGCGGCAACGCCCGCCTCGTCAAGAACGACAAGTGGTACGGCGGCACCGTGCACCTCGATGCCATCGAGGTCACGATGTTCGAGACCCCGCAGGCCATGGCCAACGCCCTCCTCGCCGGGCAGATCGACGTCGCCTCCAACGTCGGCGCCGTCGCTGCCCGTACCGCCGAGACCCGCAAGGACATCCAGGTCCTGCGCCGTCCCAACGACATGGCGATGCCCATCGTCATGCGCACGGCCGCCGGCAGCCCCTTCGCCGACCCGCGCGTCCGCGAGGCGATGCGCCTGGTCGTCGACCGCGACGCGATGGTCAAGCAGGTCCTCTCCGGCTACGGCACCGTCGCCAACGACATCCTGGGCACCGGCGACCCCGCCTTCGCCAAGGACATCCCCCAGCGCAAGCGGGACCTGGAGAAGGCCAAGAAGCTGCTCGCCGAGGCGAACTTCGATCTGTCCAAGACCTACTCGCTGGTGACCACCGAGGACATCTCCGGAATCGCCGAGTCCGCGACCCTGTTCGCGAACCAGGCGCGGGAGGCCGGCATCAAGGTCGAGGTCGTCAAGCAGGAGTCCGGCGCCTTCTGGGACAAGACCTGGAAGACCGGCGACTTCTACACCACCTACTGGGGCACCAACGACTCGGTCATCTTCTTCGCCTCCAAGACGATGGCCGGCGAGGCCGGACAGAACGAGGCCGGCTGGGCCGACCCGGCGTTCGACGCCGCCTACCGCAAGGCGATCGGCACCGCGGACGAGAAGGAGCGCGCGGCGGCCCTCAAGGAGGTGCAGCAGATTCAGTACGAGCGTTCCGGCTACCTGCTGTGGGGCATGGCCGACGGCATCGACCTCGCCGTCGCCAAGGTCAAGGGCCTGCCCACGCTGCCCGGTTACGGCCGCGTCCAGCTCGAGAACGCGTGGCTGGCTTGAGCCGCACGGCCCAGGAGCCCGCGGTGGCCGCCCCCGGCACGACGGGGGCGGCCACCGCGCCGCGCCGCGTACTCCTGCGCCTCGCGGCCGCCGTGGCCCGCCGGGCTCTCATGCTCGTCATCCTGCTCGCCGCGGTGTTCGCCGCCGTCGAACTGCTCCCCGGCGACGCCGCGAGCGCCAGCTCGGAACGCGGCGACAGCGCTGCCGACGTCGCCGCACGCCGTCACCTGCTCGGCCTCGACCGCCCGGTCTGGGAACGGTTCGCCGACTGGATGACCGCCCTGCCCACCGGAGACCTCGGCACCAGCGCGCGCGGCCAGAAGGTCACCGACCTCGTCGCCGACCCCCTCCCCAACACGCTCATCCTCGGCGGGACCGCCTTCGCCCTCACCGTCGTCGCCTCCCTCGCCCTGGGCTGCTGGGCCGCGACCCGCCCCGGCCGGCTCGCCGACCGGATCATCGGCCACACCTCCACCGCGGCTTTCGCCGTACCGGAGTTCGTCGTCTCGGTCGGACTGCTGCTCGTACTGTCCCTGTGGACCGGCTGGCTTCCCGCCGTCACCCTCACCGGCGCCGACGGCTCACTCGCCGACTGGACCATGCTGATCATGCCGGTCCTGGCCCTGGTCATCCCGCAGACCGGATGGAACACCCGCATAGTCCGCGGCGCCCTCGCCGACCAGGCCCGCACCCCCCACGTCGAAGCCGCCCATCTCGACGGGCTGCCCGTCCACCGGGTCGTGCTCCGCCACGCCCTGCCCGGGGCGATACCGGCCATCGCCACCGGTATCGCCACCTCCACCGGCATGCTGCTCGGCGGCGCCGTCGTCGTGGAAACCCTCTTCAACTACCCGGGCATCGGCTCCGTCATGGCCGCCGCCGTCAGCAGCCGCGACACCCCTCTCATCGCCGGAGTGGTCGTCTGCGCCGGCGCCGCCATCAGCCTCGTCCTCCTGGCCGCCGACCTGATACGCGCCCGTACCCTGGGAGGACGCCCGTGAGTGCCGCCGAAACAGCTTTCCCCGACACGGCCTCCCACGCCATCCCAGGCCGGACCCGGACCCGTTCCCGGACCCTGCTCCGAGTCGTCCCCGGCCTGCTCCTCGTCATCCTGGCCCTGACCGGCCCCTGGCTCGCCGCACACCCCATCGACACCCCCGTCACCGCGCCCTACGCGGCCGCCGGAGACGGGGCGTTGCTCGGTGGCGACCAGCTCGGCCGGGACGTGCTGAGCCGACTGCTGCACGGTGGCACCGCACTGATCGCGGGCGCCCTGTTCATCGCCTTCGTCGTCACCGCCCTCGCCACCGTGGTCGGCTGCGCTGCCGTCCTGCGCCCGGCGCTCGGCCGCGCCATCGAGCGGACCGCCGACGTCTTCATCCTGCTTCCGCCCGTCCTCGGGATCATGCTCATTGCCCTGGCCTGGCCCGGCGGCGGACGCTGGGCCGTCATCGCCGCGGCCGTCGTCCTCGGCACCCCGTACGCCATCCGCATCGTCGCCTCCGCCGCCGCCCCACTCGCATCGGCCGGCTACGTCGAAGCCGCCACCGCCCGCGGCGAGCGGACCGCCTACATCGCCCTGCGTGAACTGCTGCCGAACCTGCGGGGCACCGTCCTCGCCCTGTTCGGGCTCCGGTTCGTCGAAGCCGTGTACGTCATCTCCATGGCGGGCTTCCTCCAGATCGGACCCCAGCCCCCGGCAGCCGACTGGGCCCTGATGATCCGTGAGAACGCCCCGGGCATCCTCCTCAACCCCTGGGCCGTGCTCGCCCCAAGCCTGGCCATCGCCGTCCTGGCGATCAGCTTCAACCTTGTCTCCGCCTCCCTCGCCTCCCGCTCCGCACTCAAGGCGGTGACCACCTCGTGAGCGACACCGCACCCGCAACGGAACACCCGTCCACCCCGACCACGGCCACCCCCGTGGCCTCGGCCACCGGTCTCGAAATCCGTATCCCCGACGGCCCGGTACTGCTGCACCCGGCCTCACTGACCGTTCGCGCCGGACAGATCACCGCCCTCACCGGCCCCTCCGGATCAGGCAAGACCACCCTGCTCCGCGCACTGATCGGCCACCTTCCCGACGGGGCGGCCATCACCGCCGGCACCCTCGACGTCCTGGGCCACAGCCCGAGCGACCTCGGCCCTGCAGATCTGCGTCTGCTGCGCCGCAACCGCATCGCCTACGTCGGCCAGGATCCCGGCTCCGCCCTCAACCCCCGGATGAAGATCCGCGGCATCGTCGCCGAGACCGCCGGCGACCCGAGCGACGAAGCCGTGCTCGGGCTCCTGCGCGAGTGCCGCCTCCCGGTCGACGACGGCCTGCCCGACCGACGCCCCACGGCGATATCCGGCGGCCAGCAGCGCCGCGTGGCCCTTGCCCGGGCCTTGGCCCGCACCCCCGAGATCCTCCTCCTGGACGAGCCCACCGCCGGACTCGACTCCGCGCTGCGCGACGAGATCGCCGAACTGCTCCGCGACCTGGCCGCGAGCAGGGGCCTGGCCGTCGTCATGGCCTGCCATGACCCCG
This sequence comes from Streptomyces sp. NPDC051364, assembly GCF_040682115.1. Taxonomy (NCBI): domain Bacteria; kingdom Bacillati; phylum Actinomycetota; class Actinomycetes; order Kitasatosporales; family Streptomycetaceae; genus Streptomyces; species Streptomyces sp. NPDC051364. The sequence goes on from NZ_JBFBAH010000002.1 coordinate 396,189, forward strand.
AACTCGTCGAGGCCTGTGCCGATCACGTCGTACGCCTCACCGCACCACAGCCCGTACACCTACCGTCCCAGCGGGCTGCCGCACCCGACGCCGGTCCCAAGTCACCGGTTTCCCAGGCGGATGGGGAAGGGCTGCGCGCGCAGGGCATCCGCGTCGCCTTCAGCCACCGCGCCGGGCGCCAGCAGGCTCTCGACTCGGTCGACTTCGCCGCAGCTCCCGGCACCGCCACCGGAATCGTCGGGCCCTCGGGCTCCGGCAAGACCACCCTGCTCCGAGTCCTGGCGGGACTGCACACCGCGGACTCCGGCAGCCTCACTCTGGACGGTCACCCGCTCGCCTTCACCGCCCGCAAGCGCCGGCGCGAGGACCATCGTCGGATCCAACTCGTGCCGCAGAACCCCCTCGATGCCCTGAACCCCTCCCGTACCGTCGGCGCCGCCCTCGCCAGACCCCTGCGCCTGCACAGCGGGCTGCCACGGCCGCAGATCGCGGGCAAGGCCGGCGAGCTCCTGGAGCAGGTTGAACTCCCGGCCGACTTCGCCGCCCGATACCCCGGCGAACTCTCCGGCGGCCAGCGCCAGCGCGTCTCCATCGCCCGAGCCCTCGCCACCGATCCCGGCTACCTGCTCTGCGACGAGATCACGTCCGCCCTCGACCCCGAGACCGCCGTCACCGTCATGGAACTGCTGGCCCGTCTGCGCACCGAACGCGGTCTGACCGTGGTGATGGTCTCCCACGAGCTCCACCTGATCGCTGCCTACACCGACACCGTGCACCTCCTGGAGACCGGCCGGCTCACCGCCCGCGGGGTCACCGCCGAGCTCGTCCCCGGCGCGTGAGAGCCGGCCTCGGGCTCAGGGATGCGGGATGGTCTCTTCAGCCACGGTTTTCAGCGCCTCGGCGAACACGGCGACGACGTCGCCGGGCATGGCGTAGCCGCGGATGCGTCGGTCTTCGTCAGGGTGAGCAGTCGGGGTCAGCGGGAATCGGATGCCGGCCGGCCAGAGTCCGCGCCTGGAACCTCGGGCAACGGCGCTCGCGAGCGTGGTGTTGAGGCCCTTCCAGGCATCCTCGCCGTTCGGGCCGCGTAGCGTCTCGACCCCGGCCCAGCCGGAGCCCTCGACGACGTGACGCACGACGTTGACGGCGCGGACAGGCAGGTCGCGAATCAGGTGGGCGGCGCGCTCCGGAGTCCAGTCGCTCTCCACGAGCACGCTGGCGCCGTCGGTGCTTGGCCCAAGAGGGGCGTGGCGGCCGACGAGCGCGAGGACGCCGAGGGCAATTTCGCTGCCGAGGTCATCTGGAATGTCCTCGATGATGATCCGCACCGCCACTCCTTCCTCAGTCGGTCTGGCTCCGCAGGAGAGTACGTCACGGCGCGGGTCCGGTCGGGCTTGCCGCCACGGCGAGCTGTGCTGCGGGCATCGGCGCGGCCCCGTCGATAATGGTGGCCGGGGTGGACTTACCGCCGCAGGGACGAGGCTGCCGGACCGCATCAGATGCGGTCCACCTACTCTTTGTCTACAGAACAGTAGTCGGTCTGCCTCGCTGTAGACGATCTCCGTGAGAGGAAGGTGTCATGACGGACAGCGCGAGCGAACGTCGGCCGGCGGGCGAGCTGGAGTCCAGTGTTCTGGCGGCATTGTGGGCGGCGGGGAAGCCGCAGTCGGCGGCGCAGATCAGGGCGGCGATACCGCAGCCGCTGGCCCGGACCACGGTCGCCACGCTGCTCGCCAGACTGCACGAGAAGGGTGTCATCGACCGCAATCCGGGCGGGCGGGGCTTCCTGTATTTTCCGGTGGAGGATGCGCACGGCCTCACCGCTCGCCGGATGCACCGCGAGCTCGATCAGGACGGTGACCGCAGTGTCGTCCTGGCCCGTTTCGTCGACGGGCTCAGCCCTGACGACGAGGCGGAGCTCAGGCGGCTGCTGGAGGGAGGCGGTCGATGATCGCCCTGCTGCTCGTCCCCCTCCTCCTGCCCTGGGTCCTGCCGCCGCTCGCCCGGCGGACGGCCGGCCGGGTGAGGCCCGAGGTCGCGCTGTGGACGATCACCGCCGCCGCCGGGGCGCTCGCCGTCGGGGTCGTGGCATGCCTGGGTGTCCTGCTGCTGCCCCTCGCTCTGGCGATCCCGCCCCTGGCCGCCCTCGTGCACCTGATCCAGCCGCTGCAGGCCGGTCCGGCGCTTTTGGCGCTGGGCGTCTCCGTGCTGTCCGCCGGGATCGTCGCGGTCACCGGCGTCACCGTGGTCCGGCGCGGGCTGTCCGAGGTGAGGCGCCTGCGTGTCGCCCACGGCGAAGTCGCCCACCTTCCACACGCTGGAGGGTTGTGCGTCCTGGAAGACCCCTGCCCGGACGCCTACGCACTGCCCGGCCTGCTGGGTCCGGGCCGGATCGTGGTGACCAGCGGGATGCTGCGCTCTCTCGACCCGAAGGAGCGTGAGGTGCTCCTGGCCCACGAACGGGCCCACCTCGCCGCCCGCCACCACCTCTTCCTCGCCGCCGCCCAGGTCGCCGGATGGTGCCACCCGGCGCTTGCCGCCGTCATCCCTCAGGTGTCGTTCGCCGCCGAACGCGCGGCGGACGAGTCCGCCGCCCGCGCCACCGGCAGTCGGAGGCTTACCGCACAGGCCGTGGGACGCGCGGCACTCGCCGCCACTCGTGGCGGCGAGCGGCTCGGGGGGTCCATGCTCGCTGCGGGTGCTGTCACCGGACCAGTGCCCGCTCGGGTGAAGGCCCTCCTCATCCAGGCGCCCGCCCGGCGGATCGTCCCCGCACTGCTGGCCATGGCCCTGGTGTGCACCACGGCCGGCACCTGCTCTCTGGGTGGGGCCATCTGGTTGCACCGCGGTGTCGAAATCGCCCAGGGCGAGCACCCCGCCGACTTGCAAGGGGCCCCTCGGCCCCCCTGTATCCGCTGCTCTGCGGACGAAATCCACTAAGGGCGGCCTTCCCTAAGTGTCTACATGTGAGTAGACTCCGCGGCGGCCGGGTCCCCGTGGGCGCCCTCGAAGTGACGCTCAGCCGAGGAGCGACTTGGCCGGAGGCCGTGGCGGTAGCGGGCTTCACCCACCGGCGGTTCCGTCAGCTGTCGAACGACTCACCGGCCTTGGCCGCGCTGGTAGATGCGGCGCGCCGACTCCGGCCACGGAGGCCGAAGTCCTTCGTGCCGGCCTCGTACAGGCCTAGAAGGGCCTAGAAGGCCCTGGCAGAAGGTACCCGGCCCTCAATCCGCTCGCCGGTGCGCTGAACATCCCGGCCCGCGTCTTCACTCTTTGGCAGATTGCCGGCGGGCTTGTCTGGACGGTCGGGCTGGTCCTGGCCGGGTACGCACTCGGCTCCTCCGTCCCCAACGTCGACCGGTACCTGCTACCGATCATCGCCCTCGTCGTCGCCGTGTCCCTGCTGCCCCTGGCAATCGAACTGCTCCGCTCCCGGCGGGCCGCGCCGGAACCAACCAGCCCGTTGCGCGCGTGGCCCAGTCACCCGCCGCCGGCCTGGGGCGGGCGATCACCGTCATGGCCGCGTAGCGCAGGGTCTGGCCCGCGCCGAGGCACAGGAGCAGTGCGCCGGTCATGCCGGTATCGGTGATCGCGCGGGCCAGTGCCGCGGCGAAGGACGGGCGGTGTTCGACCGACCAGTGATGGAGGCTCACGTCGGCGGGCAGCAGATGGTCCGGGGCCCGCACGACCCACACCGCCAGGGCGACGCCGCCGAGCCTGCGCGATACGAAGAGCAGGGCGACGGCGGCCGCCGCGGCGAGGGCGGCGTGGTTGCTGGGGAAGGACCAGTCGCCGGGTGCGGGGCACGGCCCCAGCGTGGGCACCCGGAGGGTCTGGCAGGGCCGGTCCTCGCGGACGGCGAGTTTCAGCAGCAGGTCGATGCCGAAGGCGAGGACAGTGATCAACGGAACGGCGAGGGCGGTGACCAGCCTCACCCGCCTGTACCTCGGCGTCCACTGGTTCACCGACGTGATCGGCGGCTGGCTCTTCGCCACGACCTGGCTGTCCCTCCTCACCTGCGCCTACCTCCGCCGTCCCGGCCCCCGGACCGAGGACCCCGCCTGACGTGCGCCGACGCATTCTCGCCGGTGAGGATGATCACGCCCTGCAGGTGGTACCCGCACGGGCCTGTGCGACGGGGGCTTCGACCTGGCGCCCGGCGCCGGACGCAGATGTTGCCGCGCGAGGCAAAGGGTGAGGGTGGATTTGGTCCGGGACTGGTCCGGCGGTCCTGATCAGGTAGCGATGCACCGCACCGGACGACGCGAAAACGCACCCCACTTCACCAAGGCCGCTTAGGGCCGGCCCTTGTCGCACATCAGGGCCTTGTTTCACTTCGGTGAGACAAGGCCCTTGATCGTTTTCGGAAAACCTGGTGGGGTGATCGTCGACGGCCGGTAGGGTCTGGCCGTCGGTGGTGATCACGGGACGGGCGGGGCGGGCATGGAGCGGGCGACGGCGTCGGCGGAGCTGGTGGCGCTCGTGGGGGAGCGGGTGCGGCTCGAGCCGCTCGAGCATCGGCACCACGACGGGCTGTGCGAGGCGGTTCGCGACGGCAGCCTGTGGAATCTCGCGGTGACGCTCGTCCCGCATCCGGATGATGTCCGCGGCTTCATCGAAGACGCGATGGCGGCCCGCACCGAGGGCACGCAGCTCCCGTACGCGACGGTGGACGCGGCCACCGGGCGGGTCATCGGCTCGACGCGGCTGATGATGATCAACGCCGCACAGCGGCGGCTGGAGATCGGCTGGACCTTCCTCGCGGAGTCCTGGCAGCGGACCGGCATGAACACCGAGGCGAAGCTGCTGATGCTGACGCATGCCTTCGAGGTGATGGGGATGAACCGGGTCGAGCTGCTGACGGACGTGCGGAACACGAAGTCGCGGACGGCGATATCCCGGCTGGGCGCGACGCACGAGGGTGTGCTGCGGCACCACATGGTCATGTGGGACGGCTGGATACGCGACACGGCGGTGTACAGCATCACCCGCCCGGAATGGCCGCAGGCGAAGCAAGCGCTGGAGGCCCGCGTGACGGGCCGCCCCGCGGCACGGAGCCACGAAGGCGCAGCGACCGCTTAGGGTCGAGCGGCTTACGGGGTGCAAGTGCCTGAGCCGATGAACTGGCGTTCATTCGTGTACGGGTTGTACACGGCGACGGCCCAGTGGGTGTAGTTCCAGCTCCTGTTGCTGTTGAACTCGGCGATGAGTTTGCGGCAGACGGCTTCCTCGACGGCGCCCTTGAGATTGGATTGGGAAGCGCGGCTCGCAAAACGGTTGTTGGGGTCGTCGGTCCATACGTAGGCGGCGTTTTCGACCGGGTCGAAGCCGAGGGTGATGCCGTCGGCCGCGCCGATGGGGGCTTCGTTCGTCTCGGCGGTGTTGGTGTTCCAGGTGGCCGTGACGGCTTTGGCCGTGGCGTCGGCCACGCGGATCTCCGCCTTGTCGCTGCTGGGGATCTCCGCAGTCGCCATGCCGGACCCGTCGCCGCGCCATTGGCCGGCGATCTCCGTGAAGCAGCCGTCAGTGGCTGTTCCATAGCCGATGGCCGACGCGTTGACATCACCGTCGGATGTCTTCCAGTAGACCGAGAAGCGGCCGTACGGCCAGGTCGTGGGTGCGTTCTTGAGGCGGTGTGCGAGCACGGTGCACACGGCCATCTGCGCGGCCCGGCGGAACACTTCCCGGTAGTGCTCGGGGAGCCGGCGGTGCCGGTGCGGTAGTGCTCGGGGCTGATCCAGCCCGGAGTGCCGGTCATCACGCCGGTCCGGGTCACGGACGTGCCGTCGGTAGGCGGTGGCCAGCCAAGGGGTTTCGGCATCGGGGTCGGCCGCAAGGAGGGGGATGAGGCATGGTCCTTGGACGCGGGCGGAGAGCTGCACCTCGCGGCGGAAGCGGGCCCGGAACTCGGGGTCCTCGGCGTGTGCGGGGTGGACGACCTTGACCGCGACCCGTATCCCGGCAGGGTCGAGGCCGGCGTGAACCGTGCCCATGCCGCCCGACCCGAGTCGGCCGATGATCCGGTACGTGCCGACCCGCTTGGGGTCACCGGCGCGGGCGGGCTGCACCCGCCCGCCGGACCGAGCAAGGCTCACAGGGTTCCATTCGTCTTGTGCGGTCGAGCGTCACGAGGCCGGCGCACCCGCCGGAAGAGTCCGCCCCAGCATGGCGGACGGATGGAGTCCGCGGAGGCCGTTCTCCCCTTCGGGGGAGGACGGCCTCTTCGTGTTCCCGGTGGGTGGGTTCAGGCGCGGATCTCGAAGCCTTCCAGGGCCTCGGGCTGTTCCTCTTGGAGCTGGACGCGGGTCACGTCGGCGCCGCTCGGGCCTCGGTGGGCCCAGGCGGTCATGTGGGCCACGGCGGCCGCGGGTCCCTCGAACACCGCCTCGACGGTCCCGTCCGGCAGGTTGCGTACCCAGCCGGCCACGCCGTGGTCGAGGGCGGTGCGGCGGCAGGTGTCGCGGAAGAAGACGCCCTGCACCACGCCGTGGACGATCACTCGGCTGCGCACTCGTTCCATGGGCCGACCATAGCCGGGAGGACGCCGATCGGCACGGATCGTGGTCGGCCCGTCACGGAGTGCCGCTCCCGGAAATCTTCACGCGGTGAAAGTGGAGGGGGTGTCTCCCGTTACATCCCGACCCGATGTGGAGAGGGCGGCCGCTGCAGGTGGTGGGGGTTTGGGTGGGTTTGGGCTTCGGGGGTGATGGGGTGTTCTGTTTTGTTACTCGATCTTGTGGAGAACCCGTGGCGATCCGTCGAATCAATCGGAAAGCCCGCCGAGTGAACGGTCACCTGGCGCGAGAGGGGGCGTCAACGCGGTTGGCCGGGTGACCCGTTCGCGTGCTTACATCTGCCCACCGAAGTGATGTTCGGGAGTGGTCGGACCGCCTTGTTGCAGACCGCCCACGCCATTTGAGAAACATTCAGACAACTGAAGGGTGCGCACATCATGCGTAACGACATCGAGACCCGTGAGATCGCCGACGACGAACTGGACGCGGTTTCCGGCGGTGTCAGCATTTCCGGTGGCCTCCTCGGCGCCGTCACCGGCGACGTCTTCCAGGTCGTCAACACCGTGACCTCGCTGGACACGGTCCACGGCGCGCTGGCCCTGCCCGGCCAGGTCGAGGGCATCGTCGGCGTTCGCGCCGGTGTCGCCGGCCTCTGAGCCGAGCCGGCCGGCAGCGCGCGTGAACCCCGGGACGTCACCGTTCCGGGGTTCACGGGTGCCCGTTTCAAGAATGCAGAATGCAGAATGCAGGCGAAGGATAGCTCGTGCAGTTCCGTCAAAAGGCGCTCTCCAAGCTGCAATCGCCCGAAGAACTCGATCTGCCCGTACGTTTCGCACGCCCGCAGGGCCGGCTCGTTCTCGCCGTCACCGTCGTCGTCATGGCTGCCGCGGCTTTCTGGGCATTCACCGGATCCGTCTCCTCCAAGCTGAGCGCACCCGGCATCCTCACGCATGCCGAGGGCAGTTATCTGCTGCAGAGCCCGTTCGCCGGACAGGTCACCGCCGTGCTCGCCAAGGAAGGCCAACTGCTGTCCCCGGGCGCGCCGCTGCTCCAGCTCGCCACGGACCAGGGTGAGCGGACCGTACGCGTGGTCGCCGGAGGGCGGGTGACGACCCTCGTCGCCAAGACGGGCTCGGTCGTCACGACGGGCGCGGACGTCGCGACCGTGGAACGCGTGAAGAACACGGACGACCCCCTGGTCGCCGTGCTCTACCTGCCCGGCGCCGGCGCCGCGGAGATCCGCGTGGGCGCCCCGGTCGACCTGACCGTCCAGTCCGCCCCCCAGCAGCAGTTCGGCGTGCTGCGCGGGCGCGTCAAGGAAGTCGGCCGCGCGCCCCAGACGCAGGCGCAGCTCACCGGCTTCCTCGGCGACTCCCGTCTCGCCGCCCAGTTCGCCCGCCAGGGCAACCCCGTCGCCGTGCTCGTGCAGCTCGAACGCTCCTCCGCGACCACCTCCGGCTACCGGTGGTCCTCCGCGGGCGGGCCCCCGTACCCCGTCGACTCCACGACACCGGTCACCGGAGCCGTCCACCTCGCCGCACAGCGCCCCGTCGATTGGCTGCTTCCGTGACCGTGCCGCAGCACACCTCCCCGAACCGGCCCCGCTCCCGGCCCCCGGCCGCCCGGGTCCCGGCCGGCGGGCGCCGGCGCCGCCGTCCGGCCGTCCCCAAGGGCCGCACGCCCCGTACCGTACGCACGCCCACCGTGCTGCAGATGGAGGCGGTGGAGTGCGGCGCCGCCGCGCTGGCCATGGTGCTCGGCCACTTCGGCCGCTTCGTGCCCCTGGAGGAGCTGCGCATCGCCTGCGGGGTGTCCCGGGACGGCTCCCGCGCCGGCAACCTCCTCAAGGCCGCCCGCGGTTACGGGCTGACGGCCAAGGGCATGCAGATGGACCTGGCCGCGCTCGCCGGGGTGAACCCGCCGGCCATCCTGTTCTGGGAGTTCAACCACTACGTCGTCTACGAGGGCATGGGCCGCCGCCTCGGCCGCCGGGGCGTGTACATCAACGACCCCGGCAAGGGCCGGCGGTTCGTCCCCATGGAGGAGTTCGACACCGGCTTCACCGGCATCGCGCTCGTCTTCGAGCCCGGCCCGGGCTTCCGCCGCACCGGCCGCAAGCAGGGTGTCATGAGCGCCCTGCCGGCCCGTCTGCGCGGCACGTCGGGCACCATGCTGGCCGCCGTGGTCTCCAGCCTCCTGCTGGTGGCCGTCGGTGCGACGGTGCCCGCGCTGAGCCGTACGTACATCGACATGTTCCTCATCGGCGAGCAGACGTCCCTGCTGGGCGTGCTCTTCGCCTCGATGGCGGCGGCCCTGGTGCTCACGGCCGTGCTCACCTCCCTGCAGCAGGCCAACCTGCTGCGCGGCCGCATCATCTCCTCGACGCTCGGCAGCGCCCGCTTCCTGCGGCACCTGCTCCGGCTACCGGTCGCCTTCTTCACCCAGCGCAACCCGGCCGACCTGGTCCAGCGCCTCCAGTCCAACGACGCGGTCGCCGAGACCCTCGCCCGGGACCTGGCCGCCGCGGGAGTCGACGCCGTGGTGGTCGTGCTCTACGCGGTGCTGCTGTGGACGTACGACCCGCAGCTCACCGCCGTCGGCGTGCTCATCGCGCTGCTCAACATCGCGGCCGTGCGGATCGTGATGCGGGTACGGGCCACCGGCACGCAGAAGCTTCGCGCCGAGAGTGCCCGGCTCACCAACACCTCGTACAGCGGCCTCCAGCTCATCGAGACGATGAAGGCCACCGGCGGGGAGAACGGTTTCTTCCGCCGCTGGGCCGGCCAGCACGCGGTCACGCTCGACGTGCAGCAGCGGCTCGGCGTCCCCAGCGCCTGGCTGGCCGTCGTCGCGCCGACGCTGGCCGCGCTCAACAGTGCGCTGATCCTGATGATCGGCGGCCTGCGGGCGGTGGAGGGGCACCTCTCGGTCGGCCTGCTCGTCGCCTTCCAGGCCCTGGTGACCAGCTTCACCGCGCCGATCACCCGCCTGGGCGGTGTCGCCGGCCGGATCCAGGACTTCGCCGCCGACGTGGCCCGCCTCAAGGACGTCGAGAACTTCCCCGTCGACCCGCTCTACCTGCGGCACGCGCGGGGCGAGGCCGCTGCCGGTACCCGCCGGCTCAAGGGGCACGTGGAGCTGGACGGCATCACCTTCGGCTACAGCCCGCTGGACGCACCTCTGCTGAAGGACGTCTCGCTCGCGGTCGGCCCCGGGCAGCAGGTCGCGCTCGTCGGCGGCTCCGGCAGCGGCAAGTCCACCGTATCCAGGCTGATTTCCGGCCTCTACACCCCCTGGGCGGGCGCCATCCGCATCGACGGGATGCGGCTGGAGGACATCCCGCGCGGCGCGCTGGCCGCCTCCGTGTCCTTCGTGGACCAGGACGTCTTCCTCTTCGAGGGCACCGTCCGCGACAACGTCGCGCTGTGGGACCCCTCCATCCCGGACGAGGCCGTCATCGCCGCCCTCCAGGACGCCGCCGTGTACGACGTGGTCGGGCGCCGGGCCGGCGGCATCCACAGCCGCGTCGAGCAGGACGGCCGCAACTTCTCGGGCGGCCAGCGGCAGCGACTGGAGATCGCCCGCGCCCTGGTGCGCCGCCCCAGCGTCATGATCCTGGACGAGGTGACCAGCGCCCTGGACGCGGCGACCGAGCAGATCGTCATCGACAACCTGCGGCGCCGCGGCTGCGCCTGCGTGGTGATCGCCCACCGGCTCAGCACCGTGCGCGACAGCGACGAGATCGTCGTGCTCGACCGGGGCACGGTCGTGGAACGCGGACGGCACGAGCACCTGATCGCCGCACAGGGCGCGTACGCCCGACTGGTGAAGGAGCACTGAGGTGACATCTCCCCACCAGACCCACCAGACCCACCAGACGCACATGACCTACATGACCCATCAGGCCCACCAGACTTACGAGCCCCACCAGGCCCACATCGCACCCGATCCGGTCGTGGCGGCTCTCGGCGGCCTCGGCACGCCGGTCGACTGCACGGGCCTGCGCAGCCTGTCGCTGGAAGGTCCGCTCGTACTGTGGCTCGTCGTGCAGGGCGAGCTGGACCTGTTCGCCGTCGATGCCGCCCAGGCGGGCCACTGGCACTTCCTCGGCCGGCTCGAGTCGGGCACGCTGCTCCTGGGCCCGGCCGAGGGTCCCGCCCACACGCTGACCGGGCGCCCGCTGCAGGGCTGCGTACTGCGCCGCATCGAGCTGCGCGAGCTGTACCGCCCCGAGCACGGAGCCCAGGGGGTCCCCGGGGACGGAGCCTGGGGGTGGCACGCCGATCCCTGGCAGAACGGGTTCGCCGACGCGGCGCCCAGCCCCCTCGAGGACGCCTTCGCCCGCGGCATCGGCCGCGGTCTGCGCGTGCTGTACCAGGCGCCGCTGGAGGGCCGCGCCACCGCCGGCCCCGGCGGGGCCGACGAGGACATCCTCTGGATGCAGATCCCCCCGGGGAGCGTGCAGTACGGCGCCGTGTACGAGACCCACAACGGCACGGCCGGCATGTCCACACCCGCCGGCACGCTCCTCGTCGACGGGGCCGTGTGGCAGGGCATGGTGGACCAGCAGTACCGGCTGCTGGACGCCCTGGACCGCTGGATCGAGCAGGACGAGCGCGCCCACGAGGACCGCACGGCCGCCGGCATCGAGGCCGGCGAGGCCGCCCGTACCCAGGCGGACCGCACCCTGCTCGCCTCCATCGGCCGCTCCCGCAGGGGCTCCCGCCGCGATGCGGGCCACGACGCGACGTTCGCCGTGTGCCGCCTGGTCGCAGCCGCAGCCGGCATCGCCCTGACCGAGCCGACGGGCGGCGCCGCCGCAGCAGCCTCCGAGCGGACGGACCCCGTCGAACGCATCGCGCTCGCCTCCCGGATCCGCACCCGCGCCGTCCAGCTGGGCGGGCGCTGGTGGCGGGAGAACAGCGGACCCCTGGTCGGCCGGCGCGCGGACGACGGGACCCCCGTCGCGCTGCTGTGGCGGCGCGGCCGGTACGAGGCCGTCGACCCCGCCACCGGCGCGCGCGAACGCCTCGGCCAGGGCGGCGCGGACGCGTTCGAGCCGCACGCCGTGATGTTCTACCGCCCGCTGCCCGACCGGAAGCCGGGCCTGCTGCACCTGCTCCGCTTCAGCGTGCGCGGCAGCGGCGCGGACCTGCGCAGCCTCGTCGTGGGCGGGCTGGGCGCCGTCGGCCTCGGCGCGGTCGTCCCCGTGGCCACCGGCCGGGTGCTCGGCGCGTACGTCCCGCACGCCGAGGAGAGCCTCATCGTGCAGACCGCTCTGGCGCTCATCGCGACCAGCGTGGTCTCGGCAGCCTTCATGCTGCTGCAGAACATCTCCCTCCTGCGCATGGAGGGCCGCATCGAGGCCACCTTGCAGCCGGCCGTATGGGACCGACTGCTCCGGCTGCCGGTGACGTTCTTCGCCGGCCGCTCCACCGGGGAACTGGCCGGCGCGGCCATGGGCATCAGCTCCATCCGCACCGTGCTGTCCGGCATCGTCTCGGTGTCCCTGCAGGCGGGCACCGTCGGCACGATCAACCTCGTGCTGCTGCTCGTCTACAGCGTGCCGCTGGCGCTGGCCGCGGTCGGCATGCTGCTCGCCATCGCCGTCGTCTTCCTGGGCCTGGGACTGTGGCAGCTCCGCTACCAGCGCCGGCTGATCAGGATCGGCAACAAGCTCGACAACCAGGCGTTCCAGACCCTGCGCGGGCTGCCCAAGCTGCGCGTGGCCGCGGCCGAGAGCTTCGCATACGCCGCCTGGGCGCGGGAGTTCGCCCGTACCCGCGAGCTCCAGCAGCGCATCGGCCGGATCAAGAACGTCGTCACGGTGCTCAACGCGGTCTATCTGCCGCTGTGCACGCTCGTGATGTTCATGCTGCTGGCCGGCCCGGCCCGCGGCAGCCTGTCCGCCGGTGAGTTCCTCACGTTCAGCACCGCCGTGACGATGATGCTGTCCTCGGCCACCCAGCTGACCGGCGCCCTCCTCTCGGCCGCCGCCGTGCAGCCGATGTTCGAGCAGGTCAAGCCGCTCCTCCAGGAGACTCCCGAGGTGCGCGGCTCCAGCATCCGGCCGGGCGAGCTGGGCGGCGCCGTCGAGGTGAAGAACCTCTCCTACCGGTACGCCGACGACGGGCCGCTCGTCCTGGACGACGTGTCCTTCCAGGTGCGGCCCGGTGAGTTCGTCGCGGTCGTCGGGGCCAGCGGCTGCGGCAAGTCGACCCTGCTGCGACTGCTCATCGGTTTCGACCGGCCCGCCTCCGGCAGCGTGCTGTACGACGGCCAGGACCTGGCCGCACTCGACCAGGCGGCCGTGCGCCGCCAGTGCGGTGTCGTCCTGCAGAACGCGCAGCCGTTCTCCGGCTCGATCCTCGACTGCATCCGCGGCTCCGGCGCGTACTCCCTCGAGGAGGCGGCGGAGGCCGCCGCTCTGGCGGGCCTCGCCGAGGACATCAAGGCCATGCCCATGGGCATGCACACCGTGCTGGCCGACGGCGGCGGCACCGTCTCGGGCGGCCAGCGCCAGCGGCTGATGATCGCCCAGGCGCTCATCGGCAAACCGCGCATCCTCTTCCTGGACGAGGCCACCAGCGCGCTGGACAACGAGGCCCAGCGCGTGGTCATCGAGTCCACCCGCGCCCTGCGCGCGACCCGCATCGTGATCGCCCACCGGCTGTCCACCGTCATGGACGCCGACCGGGTGATCGTGATGTCGGACGGTCGGGTCGCCCAGCAGGGGCCGCCCGCCGAACTGCTCGCCGATACGCAGGGCCTGTTCCACGAGCTGGTCCGCCGTCAGGTCGGATGACCGGCACACCACCCCCTACGGCCCGAAGTGGACGTACGAGGCCCAGGCCAGGGGCCGGTACGGATCCTCGCGGCGGATGTGGACGACCGCCTCGTGCAGGGCGTGGGCGGCGCGGGACGGGTGCAGGGCGCCCGCGGAGTCGCCGAGGACCCCGTACAGCCTCTCCGTGACCCGCCGCGCGGTGTCGTCCCCGACGGTCCACAGCGTCGAGACGACCTGCCGGAAGCTGCCCAGCAGCAGGGCGCCGGCCAGGTGGATCGCCTCGTTCGGGAGCTCCGTGCCGCCGACCGCCGTCTGGCAGGCGGACAGGACCGCCAGCTCCGCCGACTCCAGGTCGAGCCGGGCGAGCTCGGTCACCGTCAGCGGACCGTCGTACAGGTACAGGGCCCCCTGGGCGGGGTCGGCGAGGTTCTGGCCGCCGTGGCAGGCGAAGTGGACGCAGCTGTGCGAGCGCAGCAGGTCCAGGACCACCGCCCGGGTGGCCTGGGCGTCGGCCAGGACCGTGTGCCGCCCGGGGAAGCGGCGCCGCAGCGCCTCCGCCTCCTGCCGTACGCCCGGCAGCGGTTCCAGCGAGGGCGCGTACCCGGGCCGCTCGCTCACCGCCGGGACCAGCAGCCGGCGCGGCCGTTCCGGAGCGGCCGGGGTCCTGCGCGCCCGGGCCAGGGCCCGCAGGGTCGGCATGTACGAGGACACCACCCGCTCCACCACCGCGTCGTACGGCCGCTCGTCGTCGGGATCGTGGTAGCCCGCGGCATGCACCGGCAGCAGGGCCAGCGGCCCCGTGGCGCACCACCACAGGCGCCGCCCCCGCCGGTCCGCCGCCTCCGGGGCGTCCAGCACCGGTGAGGCGACCGTGTCCCACAGCCACTCCAGGGTGTCCAGGACCGTCTGCTGCACGGGACCGGTCGGCGCGCCCGGACGCCCGATGCGGTCCACGGCCGCCAGGTACCGCTCCGTACGGCGCTGCGCCTCCTCCGCGTCCAGACCGGGCAGCGGGACCAGCCGGACCTGACCCGGGGTCACCACCAGGGCGTCGCAGCGGTAGCGGCTGACGTTGACGAGGACCATCGGCCCGGCGGCGGTCGCCTGCGACAGCTCGGCGAAGGGGAGCGGGAGCATGAAGTACGCGAAACCCGGCTGGAGCCGGATCTCCGCCACCAGCGCCTCCCACTCCCGGGCCAGCCGGCGCTGCCGCTGCGTGCCGTCCGCGACGGCGTTGCCGTCGCCGTCGACCAGACTCGCTCCCTGCTCCAGCCCCGCCCGCAGACCGTCGAGCCGCCGGGCCGGCTCGGGGTGGGCCCGCGCCAGCTCCGTCAGGTCCGTACGGGCGTCCAGGGCCTGCCCCCACAGCACGGAGCGGCCCTGGTCGAGGAGTTCCACGGCCTCCTCCAGGCGCCCGCAGGCGATGGCGCAGGCCGCGGCTTCGCTCGCCACGTGCGAGCGCGGCGCGAGCAGCCGCTCGCGGTCGCCGCGGTCCAGACCGCGCCAGGCGGTCAGCGGCAGCAGCCCGACGGCCGCCGCGAAGCCGTCCGCGGCCGGCTCCCAGCCGGCCAGCCCGGCCTGAGCGCGCGCCGCACCGAAGACGCCCCAGCCGACCGCCGCGTCCAGCCGCTCGTGCGCCGGCGAGGTCAGGCACTGCACCGCCTCGGCGAACCCGTCGAGTGCGGCCCCGGCGTCGTCCTCGCCGGCGCGGCCGCCCTCACGCTCCCGTGTCATGTCGCTGCGGTCGGCCATCATGTGCGCCCACGACAGCAGCGCGTGCGCGCGCCGCGGCGAGGCGGGACGCATGCCCGCGACCACGGCCCCGGCCTCGGCGACGGCGGCGTCGAGATCGCCGGGGTCGCCGCGCAGCAGCGCCCGGTCCCACAGCGCCAGGGCGAGGTTGGACCGCGCCGAGGTGCCCGGGTTGCCCGGCAGCTGGACGGCGACGGCCTTGCGGCCGAGGGCGACCGCCTCGTCGAGGTCGGCCGGCAGGCCGCGCGCCGTGTGGCGGCTGCGGAGCCGGCTGGAGAGGTTGGGCAGGGCCCACCGCCTGACGATCGCAGCCGATGCGGGCGAGATCTCCTCGGCCACGGCCAGGACCTGGCGGCCCAGCTCGATCGACCGGTCCAGGTCGGCGCATTCCCCGGTGAACCGGTGGCGCAGCGCCAGGGCCGTGCCCAGGACCATCAGGCGTGCGCAGTGCGCGGGCCGGTCGTACGGGCGGCCCGCCTCCACCGCCCGCCGCGCAGCCGCCACCGCCTCGTCCAGGTCCGCCCGCGCCCCGTCGCGTTCGAAGCGGCGTACGCAGGCGGCTGCCAGCGCGGACAGTTCGTCGCCCCGGTCCGGCTCCATCTGCAGGACGGCGTCCACCTGGCTTCCCGCGACGCGGCGCAGCTCCTCCGGGTCCGCGTCCGGCATCCCGAGCAGCATCCGCAGCTGCTGCAGGTTGGGGGTGGGCCCGTACGCGCCGAGGCGCAGGTGCTCGACGGCGCCGTCGAGGTCGAGAGGGTCCCCGTCCCGCTCGAACCGCCGCAGCAGCAGTACGCCGACGCGGCCCTCGATCACCGGGCGGCTGGGGTGCCCGTCCGGCATGCCGCCGAGCACCCGGTACCCGAGGTCCAGCGCCGGGCCGAACACCGCCGGGTCGCCGGTCCGTTCGTAGCGCGAGATGTACTCGGTGAGGCGGTGGTCGTACCGGACCACCGCGGTGCCGTCGCCCCCTTGTCGGCCGGCCTGCTCCGGCGGGACCTCGGGCGTGCCCTTCGGCGAGATGAACTCGGCGTTCCTCAGGAGTGGGTCGATGCCCTCCTCCTGCCGCACTTTCCGCTCGCGCCGCCGGCCGGCCACCACCTCCAGCAGGTGGCGGGCCTGTTCCCGCAGCTCGTCGTCCGCCGGGAGGCGGGGCAGTGCGGCGGACAGGCAGGCGTGGGCCTGGTCGAGGTCGTGGCCGCTGCCGGTGACCTCCTGCCGGCACACCAGGGCCTGGCCGAGGTTCACGGCATTGAGGAAGTACGGCTCCCCGGGCGGCCGTACGAGGTCCAGGCCTTGGCGCAGAGCGTCGACCGCCGCGTCGAGATCGGACAGCTCCCCGGACCGCTGCCAGCTCAGGAGGAGGTTCTTGCCGAGGTGGTGCAGGCAGTGCCAGCGCTGGTCCCTCCGGGGCGGCGGCCGGAGCCCGATGAGCATGCGGTACAGGGTGATCGCGGAATCGAGATCCGCCGCCGTGGGGGAGTGGTCGTAGCGCGACTCGGTGGCCTGTGCCAGCAGGAGCAGGTACGCCACTTGGTCGGCGGGGTCGCCCCGGTGCCGCAGGCGTGCGGCTTCGCGGGCGAACTCCAGGGCGGCTTCGAGATCGGCCGGGTCCTTGGTCCCCGTCCGGTAGCGGGCCAGCAGGGCGGAGCCCAGGTGCGCGCTGTAAGCGCCGCGGTCGGCGAAGTCCTCCGGAAGCTCCCGCAGGGCCGGGCCCAGCAGTTCGATGCCCCGGTCGCGGGAGAGGGGGTCCGGATCCGCCTCGGCGCGCAGGATCAGCTGCCGGGCCTCGTCGGCGCGCTGGTGCGGCAGTGCCGGGGCGCGGCGCGGTGCGGCGACCGGCTGCGGGCCGGCCGCGGCCCGCTCCCGCCGGAGGGAGCGGAGCGTGCCGTTCCACCGTGCCCGCTCGGCGGGATCCGTCAGACCCCCCGGTCCGACGGCCGAGACCATCACGGCGATGGTCTCGTCGAGGTCGTCGACGGATCCGGTCAGCTCGTGGCGGCGGTGCAACACCGAGGCGAGACACTTGAGCTGGGCTCCGCGCGGCACCGCGTTCGGGACCGTGCCCGGGGCGGTGGCGGAGCGCAGCAGGTCGATCGCCTCGTCGAGGTCCCCGGCCGCTCCCGAGTGGTTGTACCGGGTGTACAGGGCGCCGCCCAGCCGGGTCAGGGCGTCGACGCGGTCCGGGCCCTGCCGGGTCTGCAGCGCCAGCAGTTTGCGGCATACCTCCACGGTGACGGCCGCGTTCTCCGGAGTGTCGTCGCGGGCGAGTTCGTGGGTCAGCGTCGCCGCCAGCACCTGGAGGAACACCTCGCGTCGCCGTCCGGCGGCAGCCGGGGCCAGGGCGAGCGCCGCCCGGGCCCACACGAGGGCGCCTTTGAGATCGCCGGGTTCGGCCGTCCGCTCGAAGCGCTCGAGCCATTCCGTGGCGAGCAGCAGACGCAACTCGGCGCAGTGCGGCTGGTCTTCGGGCAGGTCCGACAGGGCGCGCTGCAGGGCGACGAGCCCCATCAGCCCGTCCTCGCCGCTGCGCTGCTCCGCATCGAGGAGGGCTCGGGCCGCCTTCACCCGGGCCGCCGGATCGGCGCCGAACTCCACGGCCAGTTCCCAGAGTCCGGCAGGCACCTCATCGGGCAGGGTGTCGTGCAGCAGGCCGACGAGCTTGACCGTGGCGGCGAGATCGGGCAGTGCGGCCTGCGGCCGCATCAGGCTCTTGGCCCGCGCCAGCAGGAGCAGGCCGACCAGCAGCATGGCCCGGCCGCGGGGCTCGGACCGGGCCGGCTGCCCGTCGGCCGCCGCCAGCAACTGCTCGGCCTCGGCGTCGAGTCGGGGGTCTTGCAGTCCACCCCCGCGCCCCGACTTCAGGTACTTCTGCACTGCCTGCTCGATCCCACCCCGCGCACTGCCGCGCCAGCGCCACCGCATGCCAGACGACCTCCCTGCCGTTGCCATCACGGTAGCTGTGTGTCGTCGTCCGGTGCCAGTCGGTAATCTCGCTGTGGCGCCGACCGGCAGGGGCGGTAGGGCGGAAAGGGTGGGAGCCGATGGCCGCGCAGGAACCGACGGAGACGAGCGGGACGAGCGGGACGAGTGAGCCGGCCGAGAGCGAGGCGCTGGCGCTGTGGTGCGCCCGGCTGGCCGGGCTGCGCGACCATGCGCGGGTGACCGGCGTGGCCGAGCGGCTGGAACGCGACGCGGCTCGGGTCCGGCAGGGCGGCTCCGCGCAGCGCGCCGTACGCAAGTGGCTTCAGGAGGACGGGGATCCGGCTGATCCCGGCACACCGCAGCGCAGTTGGTCGGACCGGGGGAGTTCGGCGATGGTCGGCTTTCCCGGCTCCCCGCGTACGCCGTCCGCGGGCGCCGGCCGCTACGGCTGCCCGAGCGAGCGGTGCGACCGTACCGCCGGGCGCGACGCACAGGGCCACGTCCCGGCGTGCCATGCGTACGGCGCGGCCATGCGGCCCCTCGGCCCGGCCGCCGACACCCGGTGATCACCGGGATCCTCTCCGAGGTCGGCAGGCACGTCAGCAGCCGCTGGTTCAGGTCGGTGCTGCTGCCGGGGCTGCTCCTGGTGCTGGTGGCCGCCGCCGGATTCCACCTCGGCCACGCGCACGCCCTCGACACCGGCCGGCTGACGGCCTGGCTCGACGGCCTCGCCCGGCGCTGGCGGGCCACGCCGGCCCTGGCGGTGGTGGACATCGCCCTGGTCCTGCTGGCCGCGGGCACCGCCGGCACGGTTGCGGGGGTACTCGGCCGCGCGCTCGAACGGCTCTGGCTGGCCCCGCTGGAGTGGGGCGCGGCGCGCCGCCGCCGCCGGGCCCTGCGGGCCGCCGAGCGGGCCGACGCCGGTGTGGTGGAGGCGTACCTGCCGCGCCGCCACACCTGGATGAGCGACCGGGTACGGCTGGTCGAGACCCGGATCCGCGCCCAGTACTGGTTCGACGCGGCCGCCGCGTGGCCGCGCGTATGGCTGCTCGTCGCGGACGAGGTGCGCCAGCCCGTGCAGGCGGCGCGCACCGGCTTCGCCGAGGCGGTCACGCTCGCCGGGTGGGGGTGCCTCTACCTGGTCACCGGGGTGTGGTGGTGGCCCGGGCTGATCGCCGGCGGCTGTGTGCTCCTCGCGGGCCGGCGGCGTTCGCGCGCCGCCTTGGAGGAGTTCTCCACCCTGATCGAGGCGGTGCTCGACATCCACCACCGGGACCTCGCCGCGGCCCTGGGCGTGGTCGTGGGGGAGGCGGGGGTCACCGAGGGCGAGGGGCGCAGGATCGACGACATCCTCCGCAAGGGTGCCGGCTGACCCGTCAGCCCCGCGCCGGAGCCGCGACCTGAGCTGCATCCGGGGACTGCGCGCCGGCCCGGCCGCCGACCGGGGAGCCTTCCTCCCCGGGCAGGGCGAACACGCGCAGGAAGACCTGCGAGAGCGGGCCGATGGCCAGCGCGTACGCCACGGTGCCGACGCCGGCCGTCCCGCCCAGCAGGACACCGGCCGCGAGGACCGTGAGCTCGATCCCGGTCCGCACCAGCCGCAGCGACCGCCCGGTCCGCCGGTGCAGCCCGGTCATGAGGCCGTCGCGGGGCCCCGGCCCGAAGCGGGCGGCGATGTAGAGGCCGGTCGCGACACCGTTGAGGATGATGCCCGCCGTCAGTACGGCGGCCTGCGCGAGCGTGCCGTGCACGTCCGGCATCACCGCGAGCGTGGCGTCCATGGACAGGCCGACGGCGAACACGTTGGAGACGGTGCCCAGCCCCGGCCGCTGCCGCAGGGGCACCCACAGCAGCAGGACCAGCGCCCCGACGGCCACCGATACCGTGCCGATGCTCCACCCGGTGAGCTCGGCGAGCCCCTGGTGGAAGACGTCCCAGGGGTCCAGCCCCAGACCCGCACGGACCAGGAACGCCGAGCTCGCGCCGTACAGCGCGAGCCCGACGTAGAGCTGCAGGAGTCGACGCGTGAGACGCCGCGGGGGGCGGGCGGGGGCGAGGGGCACCGGTGGAGCCTTTCAGGGAGCCAAAGACCGACAGGCCTCACGATGTGGCATTCCCCGGACGGCCGGACAGGGCCAATCCAACCTAAGTGGCCTTACTTCGGTGGCCTCGGTTCCGGTGGCGCGCCGACCGGTCCCCTCGTGAGAACAGGCACATTTTTGCCCCGGTTAGTCCGAATTGGTGAATGCTGGTCCCCGGTCCACACCGACGTACCAGCGCCACCGGCACCGGGAGAGACGAGAGACATGCGACGCGTACACCGCCTCACGATCAACCGGCGGACAGCCCTCCCCCTCGTGGGCGGGGCTGCCGTCCTCGGCTTCGGCGGCCTCTACCTCACGGGTCTGGCCGTGGCGGGCGACGCCATCGCCGACGGCACCCACGTACGCGGAGTCGACATCGGCGGAATGAGCCGTACGGAGGCCGAGGCGGCCCTCGACCGCACGCTCGGCCCGGCCGCGGCCGCCCCGATGGAGCTGCGGATCGGCGACCGCACCGAGAAGGCCGCCCCCGCCGCCTTCGGGCTGTCCCTGGACACCGCCGCCACCGTCGACCGCGCCGCGCAGGCGGGAGCGGACCCCTTCACCGTGATCGGGCGGCTGCTCACCCCGGCCGAGGACCGCGAGGTCGAGCCCGTGATCCGTACGGACGGTGCGACGACCACGTCCGAGGTCGACCGGATCGCCGCCGCCGGACGACAGGCCCGCGACGGCGACGTCACCTTCGAGGGCGGCACGGCCAAGGCGACCGCCCCCGTCACCGGAGTCGCCGTGCGCGCCGACCAGGCTGCCGACACCGTCCGCGCCGCCTACCTGCGCCCGCAGGGCGGTCCGGTCACGCTCCCGGTGGACCAGAAGCCGCCCGCCGTGGGTCAGCAGGAGACCGCACGGGCCTTGAAGGAGTTCGCCGAGCCCGCGATGTCCGGCCCGATCACCCTCACCGTGGCCGCAAAGACCGTGACCCTCACCCCCGCCGTGCTCGGCCGGCACCTGGCGGTCGAGCCCGACGCCCACGGCCGGCTGGTTCCGAAGCTCGACTCCAAGGGGCTGCTGGCCGACCCCGCGGTCGCCCGGCAGGTGGCCGCCGCCACCAGCCCCTCCCGCGGGGCCACCTTCCGCGTCGACTCCGCCGGCCGGGTGGTCGTCGCCCAGGACGGGCGCTCCGGGATCCAGGTCACCGAGAAGGCCTTCGCCGACGCCGTCGTCCCGCTGCTGACGCGCTCGGGCGCCGCCCGTACCGGTGAGGTCGCCGTGAAGACGGTCCACCCGCGCCTGACCGCCGAGAACGCGCAGCGCCTCGGCATCAAGGAGAAGGTGTCCTCCTTCACCGTCAAGTTCCCGGCCGCCCCGTACCGCACCACCAACATCGGCCGGGCCGTGGAGCGGATCAACGGCTCCGTCGTGCTGCCGGGCGAGACGTGGAGCTTCAACAAGACGGTCGGCGAGCGGACCAAGGAGAACGGCTTCGTCGACGGCATCATGATCAACGACGGCCAGTTCGTGAAGTCCCCCGGCGGCGGTGTCTCGGCGGTCGCGACGACCATGTACAACGCCATGTTCTTCGCGGGCGTCAAGCCGCTGGAGCACGGGGCCCACTCTTTCTACATCGAGCGGTACCCCGAGGGCCGCGAGGCCACCGTCGCCTGGGGCACCCTCGACCTGCGCTGGAAGAACGACTCCGGCCACGCCATCTACGTCCAGGCCGAGTCCACCGACACCTCGGTGACCATCAGCCTGCTCGGCACGAGGAAGTACGACGAGATACGCGCGACCCAGGGCCCGCGGACGAACACCACCCCGCCGGCCAAGCGCACGGGCTCCGGTCCGACCTGCGAGGTCCAGACTTCGCTGGAAGGCTTCGACGTCGCCGTCGACCGGGTCTTCGTCCAGGGCGGGCAGGAGGTCAAGCGCGAGACCTACCGCACGCACTACACCCCGCGCGACGAGGTCACCTGCGATCCGCAGACCCCGGCGAGCCCGGCCGCGCCGACCCCCTCGGCCGGCTCCGCAACCGCGACCGGCCCGGCGACTCCGGCCGCCTCGGCGACCCCGGCCCCGGCCCCGGCCGCGCCGAAGCCGGGCCGCGCCTGACGGACTGCTGCCGACGGGGCCCGGCCGGCCGGGCCCCGTCGCCGAGCCCCGCTAGACGAAGGGGGAGGCCGGGCGGGCGCGCCACGACTGCGCGGGATGGTGCACCGCCGACGCCAGGTTGCGGTCCCAGTGGGCACGCCGGTGCCGGGCGGAATGCGGCGCGCGGGGCACATGGGCCGTGCGCGCCAGGATGACCAGGGCGGCCGTGAGGGCCGCCAGTTCTATGTGGTCCGGTCTGCCCCGGACCACCCTTATCCGGTGCCGGCGTATCACCAGGACACCGGCAGGGTCTTGGGCCCGCGGATCAGCGCCCCGGCCTGCCACTCGATCTGCTCGCGCGGCACGGCCAGGGCCAGGCGCGGGTAGCGGTCGAGCAGCGTGGTGACGATGATCTCGGACTCCATCCGGGCCAGCATCGAGCCGACGCAGTGGTGGGGGCCGTTCCCGAAGGCCATGTGGGCGATGGGCCCGCGGTCGAAGTCCAGCGTGTCGGGGTTCGGGAAGACCTCGGGGTCGCGGTTGGCCGCCAGGTACGAGGAGTACACCGTCTCGCCGGCCTTGACCGTGACGCCCGCGATGTCCACGTCCCGCGTGGCGATCCGCGGGAGGCCCACCCCGCTGCGGTGCGGGATGAAGCGCAGCAGCTCGTCGACGGCCTGGGGGATCAGCTCCGGCTCCTTGCGCAGCCGTTCGAGGTGCTCCGGATGGGTGAGGAGTGCGAAGATCATGTTGGCGCTGTTGTTGCGCACCGCGTGCGCACCGCTCACCAGGATCGCGGTGGCGATGGAGATGGCCTCGGGATCGGTGATCTCACCGGCGTCGGCGGCCGCGGCGAGGACCCCGGCCAGGTCGTCGCTCTGCTTCTCCCGCCGCATGGCGAGCAGGGCGACGATGCACTCGCGCACCGTCTTCAGGGCGTCGGTGCTCTTGTCGGGCGCCGGGCCGGGCGTCATGATCACGTTCGCCCAGGAGGTCATGTTCCTGCGCATGTCCTGCGGCATCCCCAGCAGGTCGGCGACGGCCGCGAGCGGGAACGGGCCGTGCAGGTGCTCGACCAGGTCCGCCGGCGAGCCGTGCCGCTCCATGCCGTCCAGCAGGCTGTCGGCGGTCCGCTGCACGGTCGGGCGAAGCTTCTGCATGCTCTTGCCGGTGAAGGCCCGTGCGACCACGCGGCGCATGTCGTTGAGGCGCGGCGGGTCGGCGTAGTTCATGGACGCCTGCTGTGAGGCGATGGCGTGCGGGGAGGAGGCGGTGATCGTACGGCCGACCAGTTCCTGCCTGCTGAAACGCGGGTCGGTGGTGGCCGCCTTCACGTCGGCGTAGCGCGCCATCAGCCAGGCGCTGCCCTGGCCGTACGGCAGCTGGATCCGGGCGGCGCGTTTGTCCCGCAGGCGGTCGTACAGGAACGGGTCGAAGTCGAGCGCCTCGAAGTCGTCCAGGTTCCAGCAGTGCACCGGTTCGCCCGAGGCCGGGTCCGTCTCCGGCCCGGGAGCCGTGTGCGGGTCTGACGTCATGGTTCATCTCCCTGCGTGGATGGCACCCCCCAAGGCGCGATTCCGCGGGAAATCGGCACAGCCATCCCTTCCCTCTCGTCACACGCTCCGCTGCCTCCACGGCGCAGCGTCACCGGATTGGCTCATGTCCCCAACGCCGTAGTCCCGCGCGCGCATCGGCCAAAGGTCCGTGAGGCTGTGTCAGACACGAAAGGAGAGCCACCCATGGCGACTCTGTGCAGGCCAACGGTGTGCGTGCCCGAGCACGTGATCACGATGGAGCAGACCCTGGATCTGTGCCGTTCGGTGCACGCGGACCATCCGCAGCTCGACCTGGCGCTGCGTCTGATCCGCAACACCGGCGTCGCGAAGCGGCACATCGTGCGCCCCATCGAGGAGACCCTCAAGCACCCCGGTTTCGAATCGCGCAACGCGGTGTACGAGGTCGAGGCCAAGCAGCGGGTCCCGGCGGTGGTGCGGCAGGCGCTGGAGGACGCGAAGCTGCGTGCGAAGGACATCGACATGATCATCTACGTGTCGTGCACGGGCTTCATGATGCCCTCGCTGACCGCTTGGATGATCAACGCGATGGGCTTCAGGACGGACACCAAACAGCTCCCCATCGCCCAGCTGGGCTGCGCGGCGGGCGGGGCGGCGGTCAACCGGGCCCACGACTTCTGCACCGCCTACCCCGAGGCGAACGCGCTGATCGTGTCCTGCGAGTTCTGCTCGCTCTGCTACCAGCCCAGTGACCTGGAGGTCGGCAACCTGCTCTCCAACGGCCTGTTCGGCGACGGCGTCGGCGCCGCCGTCGTCCGGGGCAAGGGCGGCACCGGCATGGAACTGCACCGCAACAGCTCGTACATCATCCCCCAGACAGAGGACTGGATCATGTACGACGTCAAGTCCACCGGGTTCCACTTCAAGCTCGACCGGCGGGTGCCCGGGACCATGGAACCACTCGCCCCGTCCCTCAAGGAGCTCGCAAAAGCCCATGGCTGGGACGCCGCCGCACTGGATTTCTACATCATCCACGCCGGTGGGCCCCGCATCCTGGATGACCTGAGCAAGTACCTCGGTGTGGCACCCGAGGCATTCCGCTTCAGTCGGGCCACACTGACCGAGTACGGCAACATCGCCAGCGCCGTCGTCCTGGACGCACTGCGCCGGCTCTTCGACGAGAACGGCACCGCTGACGCCGCGCGGGGCCTGCTGGCCGGTTTCGGCCCGGGCATCACCGCAGAGATCTCACTGGGCAGCTGGACCTCGGATCGAGGGACCGGGTGAGGGAGGAATCCGAAGAATGCTGAAGGACGGCCCCGCAACCGCAAGGCCACCCATCACGCACTGGCCCACCCCGGCCCTGGACGGGGTCGACTTCGACCCCGTCCTCGCCGAACTGATGCAGGCGGGTCCGATCACCCGGATCCGCCTGCCGAACGGAAGCGGGTGGGCCTGGCTCGTCTGCCGGTTCGACGACGTGCGCATGGTGGCCAACGATCCCCGGTTCAGCCGCAAGCTGGTCGCGGAACACGACGTCACCCGGCTGGCCCCCCACTTCATCCCCGCGCCGGGCGCGGTCGGGTTCGAGGACCCGCCCGACCACACCCGGCTGCGGCGCACCGTCGCCGCGGCCTTCACCACCAGCGGGGTGGAGTCCCTGCGCACCCGGGCCAAGGAGATGCTCGACACCCTCGTCGACGGGATCCTGCGCGACGGCCCGCCCGCGGACCTGACCGAGCGCCTGCTCGCACCCTTCCCGCTCGCCGTCGTGTGCGAGCTGATGGGCGTCCCGGAGAGCGACCGGCCCATGGTCCACGAATGGACCAGCCTGATCCTCTCCTCGGCCCAGGGCGCCGAACGCAGCGAGCAGGCGAAGCACGACATGTGCGCCTACCTGGGCGGACGCATGCGCAACGGAGAAGTGGCCGGCGGTGACAGCGTCATCGGGCTCCTCGTCAAGGCCGTCGAGGCCGGCGAGGTCACCGCCGAGGAGGCCACCGGAGTCGCCCTGCTCATCCAGATCGGGGGCGAGGCCGTCACCAACAACGTGGGCAACATGGTCTACATCCTGCTCACCCGGCCGGACCTGATGGAACGGATGAGGAGCGAGCCCGCCCTGCGGCCCTCGGCACTCAACGAGCTCCTGCGCTACATCCCGCACCGCAACGCCGTCGGCCTCTCCCGGATCGCCCTCGAGGACGTCACCGTGGCCGGCCAGCTCATCCGGGCGGGCGAAGCGATCTACGTTTCCTACCTCGCGGCCAACCGCGACCCGGACGTCTTCCCCGACCCCCACGAGCTGCAGCTGGACCGCAGCCCCAACCCGCACGTCTCCTTCGGGTACGGACCCCACTTCTGTCCCGGGAACATGCTGGCCCGCCTCGAGTCCGAACTGCTCGTGGACGCGCTGCTCGACCGCTTCGCGGACCTGCGCTTCAGCGTGCCCCCGAGCGAGCTGGGCTGGCGGCCCGGTGCACTCATCCGCGGGCCCGAAGGTCTGCCCGTGACCTGGTCATGACCGCGCACATCGCCCGCGACGGTCTGCTCGTACCACCGGGTCACGGCCGCAAGCTGCACACCGACGCCCAGCAGGTCACGTTCAAGGTCACCGGGGAGCACTCCTCGGTGGCCTCGAGTTTCGAGGTCGTCGTACCGCCCGGTTTCGACGTCGGGGCACACCTGCACACCCGGAGCGAAGAGTTGTTCTACGTCCTTGAGGGTGAACTCGACGTCATGGCCTTCGAGCCGCGCGTGCGTTCCGGGGACGACTGGAGACACTGGGAAGCGCTCGACGGACGTCAGGTCGTCCGTGCCACGCCCGGAACCGTCATCGTGGTTCCGCCCGGTTGTCCGCACGCCTTCGCGAACCCCACCGGTGAACCGGCCCGGATGTTCTTCCAGGCCTCACCGCCGCCCGATCACGAGCGGTACTTCGAGGAGCTCCTCGAGCTGCTCGACACGAGCGCCAACCCGGATCCCGCAGCGATCCGCGAACTGCGGATGCGCTACGACATCGAACAGCTCACGCCGCTGCGCCACGAGCTGTCCTGACGACCGACACCGCACCACATTCCCACCCACCCCCATGCTCGGGAGAAAAATCGATGCTGCGTACTCGCCGCACCCTACGTACCGCCTCGTACACCCTGGCCGGCACGGTCGCTGTGGCCGCCTCGTTCGCCGCGGGCCCGGCACAGGCCGCCGAACCCCTGCCGTCCCACTGGTGCTACGTCAACGGTGTCGAGGCCCCGCCCGGACAGGAGGTGCGAGGCACGTCGGACGACGACACGATCCTGTGCGAGAACGACGTCGAAAACGCGATCATCTACGGCGGTGGCGGCAACGACAACATCCGCGTCAAGGGCATGCTCATCGACGCCCAGGTGCTCGGTGGCGAGGGCGACGACACGCTCCAGGTCAACAACCTCTCCCCGCGCAACGGCAACGCCTCGGTGCGCGGCGGAGCGGGCAACGACACCATCATCACCGCCCTTGTCGTGGGCACCGCGGAGCACGGGGCCAGCGTCTACGGCGACCACGGAGACGACAAGATCACCACGGGCAGCGTCATGGGCCAGCCCGGTGAGTACGAGCGCGGCGGCGGCCAGGTCTTCGGCAATGACGGCAACGACCTGATCCGCACGGGCAACATCGACCTCGGCGGCCGGGTCCTCGGCGGCAGCGAGAACGACGTCATCGAGCCCAAGTCGGTGGGCGCGGAGTCCGCGGGCATCGTCCAGGGCGGCCCCGGTAACGACACGGTCCGCGGCCTGAACGACACCGTCCTGACCATCGGACCGGGCTACGGCCAGGTCGACGGCGGGATCGGGACCAACGCCTGCCGGGTGAAGCACTTCTCGACCGGTGACCGGGTCCGCAGCTCGCTGGCCAACTGCCCGTCCACCGAAGCGGCCCCGCCTGCCCCGACCGCCCCGGTCTCTCCCGCCGCCCCGGCGTCTCCCGCCAAGCCGGCCTCGCCGACGGCTCCCATGTCCCCCGCCAAGCCCGTCAAGCCCGCCAAGCCCGCCTCCCCGGCGGCTCCCATGGCCCCCGGCGCTCACTCACCGCGCTGACGGGCGGCGGCCCCCGGGCGCGCCGTGCGTGCGCTCCATGGACAGGCCGCCGGGAAGCAGGAGCAGGGTCAGCACCGCGCCGGCGGCGAAGAGCACCGCCGATGCCGTGAAGACCGTGTGATAACCCTCCAGGGCAGCCCGCGCCAGCAGTTCCGGCGTGGGCTGCCGGCCTGCCAGGGAGCGGGCGACGGCTCCGGCGCCAAGGGCGCTCATGAGCGCCGTGCCGACGGAGCCGCCCGTCTGCCGCATGGCGTTGACCGTCGCGGAGCCGACGCCCGCGTCCCGCGGGTCGATGCCGGCCGTGCCGAGGTTCATGGCGGCCGCCGTGATCAGGCCCATGCCCAGCCCCGTGGCCACCTGGCCCGGCAGCACGTCGAGGACGTACGGGCCGGTCGCCGTCACGGTCGCCAGCCAGGCCATGCCGCACGCCGACAGCAGCATGCCGGTGACGATGCGCGGGCGCCCGCCGATCCTGCCGAACAGCCCCATGTTGCTGCCGATCGCGCCGATCATGGTGCAGCCGGACATCGGCATGAAGGCCAGGCCGGTCTGGTCCGGGCTGTATCCACGGGCGTGCTGAAAGTAGTACGTGAGGAACAGGAACACCCCGAACATGCCGACCCCGGTGATGAACACGGACGTCAGCGCCGTACCCCGGACCCGGTCGAGCACGATCCGCAGCGGCAGCAGCGGGTGTGCGCTGCGGCGCTGCCACCAGACGAACACGGCGAGCAGGACGGCGCTGGTGGCCAGGCAGCCCAGGATCCGCACGGGCGGCCAGCCGTTGGGGCCGGATTTGGCGAGGCCGTAGACCAGGCAGAAGAGCCCGGACGACGCCAGCACCGTACCCGGCAGGTCCAGCCGGGGCGGGGTGACGGGCGCCGGGCGCTTGAGCAGCAGCACACCGCCGACGACGGCGACGGCGGCGAAGAGCAGGTTCACGTACATGGTCGAGCGCCAGCTCAGGTGCTCGGTGAGGAACCCGCCCAGCAGCAGCCCCACGGCGCCCCCGGACGCGGCGAGCGATCCGAACACGCCGAAGGCCTTGCCGCGTTCGGCGGGGGCGGAGAACGTGGTGGTGAGCAGCGAGAGCGCGGCCGGAGCCAGCAGCGCCGCGAACACTCCTTGCAGGGCGCGGGCCGTGACGAGGATCCCGAAGGTGGCGGCGGCCCCGCCGAGCGCGGAGGCCGCGGCGAAGCCGATCTGCCCGATGAGGAAGGCCCGCCGCCGCCCGAACTTGTCGGCCAGCCGCCCGCCGAGCAGCAGCAGACTGCCGAAGGTGATCGCGTACGAGGTCACCACCCACTGCCGCTGGTCGTCGGAGAACCCGAGGTCGGCCTGGGCGGAGGGCAGGGCGATGTTCACGATGGTGGCGTCGAGGACGACCATGAGCTGGGCGAGGCCGATGACGGCAAGGATCCACCACCGGCGCGGATCGGGCTGCGCGGCGGCGTCGGGGACGGCTTGAGTGGTACTGGTTCCGGGGCGGGTCGGCTCTGCGGACATGGTGGTACTCCATGGCTTCCGCTCGTTCTCGCTGGCGAGAGTGCGTGCGCGTATACGTGTGCGTGGACTGTCTGGTTCGACGATGCGTGAGCCGGCCCCGTCACCCGCGCGCCACGCCACGATGCCGTCCGGATGGACCAGTGGAGCGTTCGTTTCTGCTACCGCTTCCCCCTGTTCGCCTTCCCTTCTGCGTCCTTCTTCCTCTTGCGCGGGGTGCCGGCCGGGCGTCCGGCGTGGAGTTCCAGCGGGCCCGTGCCCTCGGTGCGGGCGCGCAGGCAGGCCTCGATCTGGCGGCGCAGGGACGGTTTGACCAGGGGGCGCAGTTCCGCAGCCGGCACCGCCCGCCAGCGGAGCAGTTCGAACGGGGCGAGCCGGATCCGGGCCAGCGTGGCGCCGTCCAGGACCCCGCCGTCGTAGAGGAAGCGGATGCGGGCCGGATAGCCGGGCTTGTGGGCCCAGTTCACGCCGAGCAGCCGGCCCGGTTCGAGGTCGAGGCCGAGTTCCTCGTGCACCTCCCGCCGGGCGGCGGCCCGCGGGGTCTCGCCCAGGTCGCTGTCGACCCCGCCGCCCGGCAGATTCCAGCGGCCCGGCCTGCCGTACGAGGGCTCCACCAGCAGGATCCCGCCCGCGGAGTCGGTGAACAGCACGCTCGCCGCGGTGACGGCCTTGGGGCGGGCGGCCCGGTGGCTCGCGGCGTCGAAGGAACCGGCGTGTTCGAGGGCCGTACGCCGCGCCGGGTCCAGGCCCGCCGGGGAGCCGGGCTGGGCCACGCCGTCGACGAGGTGCGCGAGGGAGCCGGAGTACAGGGCGTCCAGGCCGGCACGCAGCCGGGGCGCGATCCGGGCGGGCAGCGCCACGTACGCCTCCTCCGGCGGGAGCCAGCGGGCCGCGGCGACCTCGCCGTCCGCGAAAGAGATCGCGGCGGCCTGCTCCGGCGAGAGCGGCCCGACGAGGTGGACGTGGGCGATGAGGGAGCGGCCGAGCGCGCCGGGCCGCCGGGAGTCCACTGCGAGCAGCCGGCCGACCGGCACGGACAGGTCCAGCTCCTCCTTCAGCTCGCGGGCCAGCCCTTCCTCCGGGGTCTCGGTGTCCTCGACCGTGCCGCCCGGCAGTTCCAGGTCCGCCTTGTACGAGGGCGTCAGGACGAGGACCCGCCCGTCGGTGTCCAGCACGATCCCGGTGGCGGCGACGAGCGGGGAGGGCCGGGCGGCGTAGTACGCGCGCACCGCGTCGGGGGAGGGGTGGTCGGACGGTCGGTCGGCCGGGCGGTCGGGCACTGCGGACTCCTGTGGTCGTGCGGCGGTACGGGGCGGATCCGTACCCCGCGCGGGCCCGCCGCGGTCCGCGCTCCGCGGTCAGGCCCGGGCCAGGAGCATCCCGCCCATCGTGACCATGGTCGCCGCGACGAGCCCGTCCAGCACCCGCCAGGCCGAGGGGCGCGCCAGCAGACCGCCGAGCAGCCGGGCGCCGTAGCCGAGCGTGCCGAACCAGATCAGGCTGGCCAGCCCGGCCCCGATGCCGAAGGCCCAGCGCAGGTCCCCGCGGTCGGCGGCGAGGGAGCCGAGCAGCAGGACGGTGTCCAGGTAGACGTGCGGGTTGAGCCAGGTCATGGCCAGGCAGGTCAGCACGGCCCGGCGGCGGGACCCGGCGGTGGCCCCCTCGGTGTCCAGGGCGGCGCCCGCGGTGGGCCGCAGCACCCGGCGGGCGGCGAGGAATCCGTAGCAGATCAGGAACCCGCCGCCGGCGATGGCGACCGCGGTCAGGGCGGCCGGCCAGGCGGTCACGAAGGCGCCGACCCCCGCGACGCCGAGGGCGATGAGGACCGCGTCGGAGACCGCGCAGATCGCGACCACGGCGAGGACGGCCTGCCGACGGGCCCCCTGCCGCAGGACGAAGGCGTTCTGTGCGCCGATGGCGACGATGAGGGAGAGTCCGGTGCCGAAGCCGGCGAGTGCCGCCGCGATGATGCCGTGTGTCATGTCTCCGACCGTAGGCAGCGGCGTGGTTTCAGTACAGCTAAAGATTTTTACGTACCCTTAGCGCTCGTGATGGACGAACTTCCGCTGGACCAGGTACGGACCCTGCTCGCCGTGGTGGACGAGGGCACCTTCGACGCGGCGGCCGCGGCCCTGCACGTGACCCCGTCCGCCGTCAGCCAGCGGGTCAAGGCACTGGAGCAGCGGACCGGGCGGGTGCTGCTGATGCGGACGAAGCCGGTCCGGGCGACCGAGTCCGGGCAGGTGGTGGTCCGGTTCGCCCGGCAGCTGGCCCGCCTGGAGCGGGACGCGCGCGCCGAGCTCGGGATGGCGCAGGAGTCGGGCGGCCCGGTGCGGCTGCCGATCGCGGTCAACGCCGACTCGCTGGCGACCTGGTTCCTGCCGGCGCTCACGCAGGTGCCGCAGGATCCGCCGGTCTTCTTCGAACTGCACCGGGAGGACGAGTCGCACACGACGGCGCTGCTGCGGGAGGGCCAGGTGATGGCGGCGGTCACCTCCTCGCCGGACCCGGTGGCGGGGTGCACCGTACGCAGGCTCGGGCTGGCGCGGTACCTGCCGGTGGCGAGCCCCGGGTTCGTGGCGCGGTACCTCGCCGGGGCGCTCGAGGACGGTCTGCAGGAGGCCCCGGTGATCGTGTTCGACCGGCGGGACGTGCTCCAGGACGTGTTCGTACGGTCGCTGACCGGCGATCAGGACGCCGGGGCGGGGCCGCTGCGCCACCACGTGCCGACCTCGGAGGGGTTCTGCGACGCGGTGGCGGCCGGGCTGGGCTGGGGACTGGTGCCCGAGCCGCAGGCGGAGCCGCTGGTTCGCGCGGGCGGGCTGGTGCTGCTGGTGCCGGGGCGGCCGCTGGACGTGCCGCTGTACTGGCAGCAGTGGAAGCTCGACTCCCCGGCGCTGTCGACGGTGGCGGAGGTGATCGCGGCCGCGGCGGCCGGGGCGCTCCGCCAGGACAGGGTCCGGCACGCTTAGGGGGTGTCCGGCGGATCAAGGCCGGCAGCCCCCTTAAGCTGCGGTCATGGAGTCCTACACGATCGGTCAGGCGGCGCGGCTGCTCGGCGTGAGCGTCGACACCGCCCGGCGCTGGGCGGATGCCGAGCGGTTCCCCACCCGCCGGGAGGGCACGCGGCGGATGGTGGACGGGCCGGACCTGGCCGCGTTCTGCGTGGAGGCCGCCCAGGAGGGCGGCGAAGCCGAGGATGCCCCGTACACCTCGGCGCGCAACGCCTTCCCGGGCATCGTCACCGCAGTCAAGCTCGGTACCGTCGACGCCCAGGTCGAGATCCAGGCCGGTCCCCACCGCATCGTGTCGCTGCTGACGCGGGAGGCGGTGGAGGAGCTCGGCCTCGAAGTGGGTGCACGGGCCGTGGCCCGCGTGAAGTCGACGAGCGTGTTCATCGACCGGGCCTGACGGGGCCGATCGGCGACGGTGGCAGACTGGCCGCTGATCCGCCGAAGGGAAGTATCTCGTTGTCCATGTTCAGCAACTTGCGCCGGGCCGTGCGTCGCGGCTACCGGCGGGCCGTCGATCTGAGCCACCCGGCCCGCTCCCCGCTCGGCAGCGCGGTGGTCAACTGCGTGGTCTACGTGGACGGCACACGGCAGGACGGCTGCGCCGAGGTCGAGGAGGCGCTGCGGCGGGTCCGCAAGACGGGCGACGGGTTCGTCTGGATCGGTCTGCACGAACCGGCGAAGGAGGAGCTCGCCGGGCTCGCCGAGCTGTTCGGCCTGCACCCCCTCGCCGTCGAGGACGCCGTGAACGCGCACCAGCGCCCCAAGGTGGAGCGGTACGACGACATACTGTTCTCCGTCTTCAAGACCGTGCGCTACGTGGAGCACGAGGAGCTCACCGCGACGAGCGAGGTCGTGGAGACCGGCGAGCTGATGGCGTTCACCGGCGAGGACTTCGTCATCACCATCCGGCACGGCGGCCACGGCACGCTCGGCCCCGTCCGCGAGAGCCTGGAGGCGGCGCCGGAGCAACTGGCCAAGGGACCTGCGTCGGTTCTGCACGCCATCGCCGATCACGTCGTCGACGACTACGTGGCCGTCACGGACGCGGTGCAGAACGACATCGACGCCGTCGAGACCGCCGTCTTCAGCGAGTACGGCGGGCGCGGCGACGCGGGCCGCATCTACCAGCTCAAGCGCGAACTGCTGGAGCTGCGCCGGGCGGTGGCCCCGCTGAGCCGGCCGCTCCAGCACCTGGGCACGCAGCCGATACCGGTCATCCCGGTGGAGGTCCGTGCGTACTTCCGCGACGTCGCCGACCACCTGACCCGGGCCACCGACCAGATCAACGCGTACGACGGCCTGCTCGACTCCATCCTGCAGGCGCACCTTGCGCAGGTGACCGTCGCGCAGAACGAGGACATGCGCAAGATCACGGCGTGGGCGGCCATCGTCGCCGTGCCGACCATGGTCTGCGGGGTCTACGGCATGAACTTCGACAACATGCCCGAGCTGCACTGGACGTACGGCTACCCGATCGTGGTCGGCGTCATGGCCCTCGCCTGCTTCGCCATCCACCGGGGCTTCCGCCGCAACGGCTGGCTCTGAGCCGCGGATTGACCAGCAGCCCCACCGGCACACATGGCGTGCGCAGGTATTGAGCTGTCCCGAGCTCTGGTAGTAAAGTTTCCTAACGAAGTCGGGTAAGCCTCAACTCCCCCATGGAGGTCTTGTGTTCACCCCCCACCGCAAGAGAATGGCCATCGGCGCCCTGCTCGGCAGCGCCCTGCTCGCCGTACCGGTGACCGCCCACGCCACCGCGGCACCCGCCCCCGCTTCCGCCCCTGCGTCCGCCGCCGTGTCGGCCGCGGCCGTCGGGCTCGACGATCCGGCGAAGAAGGACATCGCCATGCAGATCGTCTCCAGTGCGGAGAACTCCTCGCTGGACTGGAAGGCGCAGTACAAGTACATAGAGGACATAGACGACGGCCGCGGCTACACGGCCGGCATCATCGGCTTCTGCTCCGGCACCGGCGACATGCTCGACCTCGTCGAGTACTACACCCAGGTCAAGCCCGGCAACGTGCTCGCCAAGTACCTCCCGGCGCTGCGCAAGGTCGACGGCAGCGACTCGCACGCCGGTCTCGACCCGAACTTCACCAAGGACTGGGCGAAGGCGGCCCAGGACGGCGAGTTCAAAAAGGCCCAGGACCACGAGCGCGACCGGGTCTACTTCAACCCCGCCGTCAAGCAGGGCAAGTCCGACGGGGTCGCTGCGCTCGGCCAGTTCATCTACTACGACGCCATCGTGATGCACGGCGACGGCACCGACTCCACCAGCTTCCGCAACATCCGCAAGCGGGCCCTGTCCAAGGCCAAGCCCCCGGCCCAGGGCGGCAACGAGACGACCTGGCTGAACGCCTTCCTCGATGCCCGCGTCTGGGCGATGAAGCAGGAGGAGGCGCACAGCGACACCAGCCGTGTCGACACCGCGCAGCGGGTCTTCCTCAAGAAGGGGAACCTGAACCTCAACACCCCGCTCGACTGGAAGGTCTACGGGGACTCGTTCCACATCGGCTGAACCGGTCGATGCCTCCACGGCGTCCCGTGCCGGGCTCCCTGCCCGGCGCGGGACGTCCGTGCGTGCGGCGGCGGGTTCAGGTCGCAGAGCCGTAACGATGTGGGCGCGGACGGGCCCGCTCCGCGAGTTGCAGGGGCTCGCGCGTGCCGGCGTGGAGCGCCTCAGGGGCCTCTTCAACCTCACAAATAGGGCCCTGTCGCCCTTGTTTCGTCACCCCATGTGACCTGACACCACCGGTGGGTTCCAAGTGGCGCCCGGTACCGGTGTTTTTGGTCGATGAACCCGAGGGAAGCGGCACTTCTGACCACTTGGGAACTGGCTTGACCGCCACATAAGCGGGGCATAAGTTCTGCCTCGGCTTGCTCCAGCAGGACGGGCCGACGAACCGTCCTCTGGGGGGACCCATGAACTACTACACCGACGTTCTGAAGAAGTACACCGTCTTCTCCGGCCGCGCCCGCCGGCAGGAGTACTGGATGTTCACCCTCTTCAACCTGATCGCTCTGATCATCGTTGCCGTCCTCGACAACGCGATCGGCACCTACCCGCTCCTCTACGCGATCTACGCGCTGGCCGTCTTCCTCCCGGGCCTGGCCGTCGGTGTCCGCCGCCTGCACGACACCGGCAAGTCCGGCTGGTGGATGTTCATCGCCCTCGTCCCGCTGGTCGGCGGCATCTGGCTCCTCGTCCTCATGGCGACCGAGGGCCAGCCGCAGCCGAACGAGTACGGCCAGAACCCGAAGGCCGTCCAGGCCTGAACAGGCCCGCAAGCCTGAGCACCTGAGTTGCCTGAGCGCCGCCCCCGGCTGGAAACAGCCGGAGGCGGCGTTTTCGCCGTTCTGCGGGGTCGCGCGGGGCCGGAGGTGACGCGCGTCTCTCCCGGACTCGGGCAGGGGGCTGTCCGGACCGGCCCGATCACGAGATATCTTGATGTCGAGCAATGTTGCAGACGAGAGACGCAGACTGTGGAGCGGAGCATCCGGTGACTGACTCGACCATCATCTACACGCACACTGACGAGGCCCCGGCCCTCGCGACGTATTCCTTCCTGCCTGTGATCCAGGCCTACGCGTCGACGGCCGGTGTGAATGTCGAGACCCGTGACATCTCCCTGGCCGGTCGCATCATCGCCAGCTTCCCCGAGCACCTCGAGGAGGGCCAGCGGATCGCCGATGCCCTTGCCGAGCTCGGCGAGCTGGCGAAGACGCCGGAAGCGAACATCATCAAGCTGCCCAACGTCTCGGCCTCGATCCCGCAGCTGAAGGCCGCGGTCGCCGAGCTCCAGGGCCAGGGCTACGCCCTCCCGGACTACCCGGACGACCCGAAGTCCGATGAGGAGCGCGAGATCCGCGCCCGCTACGACAAGATCAAGGGCAGCGCCGTCAACCCGGTCCTGCGCGAGGGCAACTCCGACCGCCGCGCCCCCGCCTCGGTCAAGAACTACGCCAAGGCCCACCCGCACCGCATGGGCGCCTGGACCTCCGAGTCGAAGACGAACGTCGCCACCATGGGCGCCGACGACTTCCGCTCCACCGAGAAGTCCGCCGTGATCGCCGAGGCCGGCACGCTCCGCATCGAGCACGTCGCCGCCGACGGCGCCACCACCGTCCTGCGCGCGTCCGTACCGGTCCTGGCCGGCGAGGTCGTGGACGCGTCCGTCCTGCACGTCGACGCGCTGCGCACCTTCCTGGACGCGCAGATCGCCCGCGCCAAGGCCGAGGACGTCCTGTTCTCCGTGCACCTCAAGGCCACGATGATGAAGGTCTCCGACCCGATCGTCTTCGGCCACGTGGTCCGCGCCTTCTTCCCGAAGACCTTCGCCAAGTACGGCGAGGTCCTGGTCGCCGCCGGCCTGTCCCCGAACGACGGCCTCGGCACCATCCTGAACGGCCTCGACGGCGTCCCGCACATCGGCGCCGAGATCAAGGCCTCCTTCGAGGCCGAGATCGCCGAGGGCCCGGCCCTCGCGATGGTCGACTCGGACAAGGGCATCACCAACCTGCACGTCCCGTCCGACGTCATCGTCGACGCCTCCATGCCGGCCATGATCCGTACCTCCGGCCACATGTGGGGCCCGGACGGCAACGAGGCCGACACCCTGGCCGTCCTGCCGGACAGCAGCTACGCCGGTGTCTACCAGGTCGTCATCGACGACTGCCGCGTGCACGGCGCCTTCGACCCGTCCACCATGGGCTCGGTGCCGAACGTCGGCCTCATGGCCCAGAAGGCCGAGGAGTACGGCAGCCACGACAAGACCTTCGAGATCGCCGCCGCGGGCACCGTCCGCCTCGTCGACGCCACGGGCAACACGGTCCTGGAGCAGGAGGTCGCCGCCGGCGACATCTTCCGCGCCTGCCAGACCAAGGACGCGCCGATCCAGGACTGGGTCAAGCTCGCCGTCACCCGCGCCCGCGCCACCGGCGTCCCGGCCGTCTTCTGGCTCGACGAGGGCCGTGCGCACGACGCGCAGCTGATCGCCAAGGTCAAGACGTACCTGGCCGAGTACGACACCGACGGTCTCACCATCGAGATCCTCTCCCCGGTCGAGGCCACCGCGTACTCCCTGGAGCGCATCCGCCGCGGCGAGGACACCATCTCGGTGACCGGCAACGTGCTGCGCGACTACCTGACCGACCTCTTCCCGATCCTGGAGCTGGGCACCAGCGCCAAGATGCTGTCGGTCGTCCCGCTGATGAACGGCGGCGGCCTCTTCGAGACGGGCGCCGGCGGCTCCGCCCCGAAGCACGTCCAGCAGCTGGTCAAGGAGAACTACCTGCGCTGGGACTCCCTCGGTGAGTTCCTCGCGCTGGCCGTCTCCTTCGAGCACCTTGCGACCACCACCGGCAACGCCCGCGCTCAGGTGCTGGCCGACACCCTGGACCGTGCGACCGGCTCCTTCCTCAACGAGGACAAGTCGCCGAGCCGCAAGCTGGGCGGCATCGACAACCGCGGCAGCCACTTCTACCTCGCCCTGTACTGGGCGCAGGAGCTGGCCAAGCAGACCGACGACGCCGCGCTGGCCACCGCGTTCGAGGCGCTCGCCAAGACGCTGGGCGAGCAGGAGGAGACCATCGTCGGCGAGCTCATCGCCGTCCAGGGCTCCCCGGCCGACATCGGCGGGTACTACCAGCCCGACGCCGCGAAGGCCTCGGCGGTCATGCGGCCGTCCGCCACCTTCAACCAGGCGATCGCGACCCTCGCGTAACGTCCGGACGTTGTGAAGGGTTCCGCCCCGGTCGGCAGCCGCCGACCGGGGCGGAACCGTCTGTGGGCCCGTACGCGGGCCCGTACGCGGGCTCCGGGCGCCGGAAACCCTGTTGCAGGGCGGTCCCGCCGACGGCTAGGAAGTCCCCGTGATTCAGGGAACCCTGGCCGGGCTGCGCGCCCGGCACGCCGATGACGTAGCCGTGCTCCACGCCGAGCTGTACGAGGACGTGGCGACGCGGTCGCGCGCCGGATCCGGGCCGTGGCGCCCGATCGCCGCCGGCGCCGGGCACTCCCCGTTCGAGCCCGCCGCCCCGTCCGACAGCGTGGCGGTCTTCTCGGTGGTCGACGCCGCTTCCGGATCGCTCGCGGGCGATGCCGTGCTGTGGGGCATCGACGCCCACAACCGCTGCGCCCACCTCGGGATCTCACTGCTGCCCGCCTGCCGGGGCCGCGGCTTCGGCGCGGAGGTCGTCCAGCTGCTGTGCCACTACGGGTTCACCGTGCGCGGGCTGAACCGGCTCCAGGTGGACACCCTCGCCGACAACAGCGCCATGATCAGCGCCGCGACGCGCGCGGGCTTTACCCTGGAGGGCACCCTGCGGCGCTCCGCGTGGGTGTCGGGGGCCTTCGTGGACGAGGTGATCCTGGGGCTGCCGGTGGAGGAGTGGAAGCAGGTGGCTTGAGGAGGTGTCCGGCGGGCCACTGGTGGCCCTGTGGCGGGTGCGTTAGCGTGCCGCCGGGGGTCTGGGGGGAGTACGGGTGGCGCGTCGCAACAACACGTCCTGCGCGGGCATCGGCTGCGCGGGCTATCTGCTGCTCAACGTGGTGGGGCTCGTCGGCACCCTGCTCGCGTTCCCCGTGCTGATGCCCGACCTGATGGCCCAGCAGACCCCGCCGCTGAAGGTGGAGGGCGCCGGCCAGTGGGCCGTCGTGTACGGCATCCCGGTCGTCGTGGCCTGCGTACTCGTCGCCGTCGCGGGCCGCGGGGGGCGCGTCACCTGGTGGATGTTCCTCGCCCGGGTGGCCGTCATGCTCGCCGCCGTCGCCGCCGCGGTGACCTACGCCGAGGGGCAGGTCGCCGAGCAGCCCTGGAACGTCCGGATGAGCATCGAGGCCTGCGCCGCCGGGTTCGCGGCCCTCGTCGTCCACCTGGGCGTGCGCCGGTGGGACAGGTCGGCAGGGGCGCGCCCCCGGCCGGGCGAGGTCTGGCTGGCCATGGTGCCGTTGCGCGAGGACCCGAAGCAGCAGCTGCGGCACTACTGCGTGGTCCTGGCGACCGGGCCGGGCGGCGCCCGGGTCGCCCAGATCACCAGCAAGGACAAGGACGGCCGGCACAACCACGTCCGGCTCCCGAACCACGGCTGGGACGAGGTCTCGGGCCGCCCCCACTGGGTGGAGATCGGCCGCGAGCCGCGTGTGGTGCCCTACGGCAAGTTCCTCAAGTCCCGGCCCCAGGGCCGGTGCCCGGACGCCGTCTGGGCCCAGCTGCAGGCCCGGCTGCCCGCGGGCCCCGCGGCCGTGCCGACTCCGCGCTCCCCCGTCCCCCGGCTGCTGAAGCGGATCCTGCGCAAGTACCACGGCTGACGGGGAGCCCGCCCCCTCGGCCCCGGCCCCCGGCCCCCGGGTCAGAGGCGGTGCACGCGTTCCCCCTCGAAGGCCAGCGGGGACGGGCCCGCGGCCAGGATGCGCAGCCCCGGGGCCGCGGTCAGCAGGTTCCGCAGCCAGGCCAGCGTCTGCGGCGCGAGCAGGTCGGTGCCGTCCAGGACGAGCAGCATGTCCCGCTCCGCGAGCCACGAGAAGGCGTTCGCCGTCCCGCAGGGCAGGAAGGGCATGCCCGGTACGCAGCCCAGCGCGGCCGTCAGCTCGCGCAGGCCGAACGGACGGTCCATCACGACCACGGCGACGCCGTCGCAGAAGTTGGACGAGAGCCGCTCGGCGATCTCCCGCACCAGCAGGCTCCGGGGCTCCCGGAACCGCCCGGTGACCGTCAGGACCCGTCCCCGCCGGACGGCGGTCAGCAGTCTGGACAGCTCGTCGGACGTCGCCGGCAGCGTGCCGGCACTGCCTGAATCCCTCATCGGCACGATGCCCCCCATTGCATGCGTGTCCGTGCGCGACCAAGGGTTCTTTCGGGCCGCGTAGCGATGATTATGCGTCAGTTCTGCCGGAAGGCCAGGGGAATGTCGTATTCCGGAGAAAGGCCCGGGCCGCCCCGGGCCGCCCTCCGATCATCGCACTTGTACACCCGGCGAACCTTTGTCCATTCGGCCAGGTGGGGCACCGTGACGTGCGCAGCGACCGTCCCGTGGCCGGATGGTGATCACGCGCCATGACCACGGTGCTCCCTCGGCGGCGGCCGGAACCGTCAGCGGGACCTTCCGCGCACGCCTGCCGTGGACCATCGCCATCAGCGCCACGATCACCCTGGTCCAGGTCGTCGGCGACCACTTCGACCTGGCCCACTCCACCCGCCGGCCGGAACCGGAGGGGCACGCGGAGGACGAACGGGCCCTGCACACCTGACCGCAGGGGCCCTCACGCCCACCCGGCCCGGTGCGGTGCCCGGGGCAGCGCCCCGGCGCCTGCCGCCACCACCGGTTCGGTCCGTCGCGCGTGGTGCCGTTCCAGGTCCTCCTCCCGGTAGCGCCGGGTCTCCGCGTGCCAGGTGGCGATCCCGGCCATCCACTGCTTGAGCTCGTCCGCGTACCGCTCCAGTGCCGCGCGCGCCGCCGCATCCAGCCCGAAGTCCCGGTACATGGCGGGGAACTCCTTCTCCAGCACGTGCTCGAACTGCTTCATCCGCGAGGTCATCAGATCGTTCACGACCCCGAGCGCCGTCCGGTAGTCGCAGCCGAAGAAGGTCTCCGTGACGACCAGCATGTTGAGCAGCTCGCCCTCGTACTCCACCTCCTTCTGGTACGAGTACACGTCGTTCATCAGCGCCGAGTAGTCGAAGGCCGCCGCCTCCAGCGACTGCATCGCCGCACTCTCGTACACGGCCTCCGGTACGACGTCCATGTGGGCCATCCGGGCCAGCGAGGCCGTCATGGGCGAGCCGAAGGTCA
Source organism: Streptomyces sp. NPDC051364 (assembly GCF_040682115.1). NCBI lineage: Bacteria > Bacillati > Actinomycetota > Actinomycetes > Kitasatosporales > Streptomycetaceae > Streptomyces > Streptomyces sp. NPDC051364. The sequence goes on from NZ_JBFBAH010000002.1 coordinate 437,192, forward strand.
CCCGGCGCATCTCCAGGTAGTCCACCGGATCCGGCACCCGGTGGGCCGCCTGGTTCTCCACCTCCCACAGCCAGCTGTCGAGCACCGCGTCCATCGCCGCCCGGAACATGCGCCGCCCGGCCGGCGCCATCGGCGTGATCGTGCGCAGCCAGACGTCGGCGAGCCCCCGTTCCACCGCGTTCACCGGGGGAGCGGTGGGCGCCTCGGGCTCCAGCGGCATGAGCGCGCGCAGCCGGGCGTCCTGGGCCCGGGCCCCGGCCAGGTCGCGGGTGGCGCCGAAGCGGAGCGGGTAGAGGTCGTCCGCGTACGTGCCCCAGCTCAGCCAGGCCGCGCTGACGTCGAGGTCCGCGGCCGAGGCCTTCGGGTCGATGCCCGCCGAGCAGAGCGCGAAGTCGAAGTCGACGGCCTTGTCCTCCCACCACAGGCCCTCGTCGAACATCCCCATCGCACGGTTCCACTCCACCAGCCGCCCACGGGCGCCCTCCAGGTGCGGGTTGAGCCGGTTCGGGTACGGCAGGTAGAACTCCGGGATCACGGACGGGCCCACCGGGTGCGGGGTGCGGGTGTGCCGCCGGAGGCGGTCCGCGCCGCCGGTGATGCCCAGCAGCGCCTTGAAGCCCGAGGTGGCGCTTCCCAGCCCGGAGGGCCCGGCGGGCAGGCCGGACCGCCGGTTCATGTAGCGGCTGGAGCGCAGATGCCACTCGTGGCCGCCGGACTGCCAGTCCTGGAGCCCGCGGGCGTACGTGAGCACCGCCGTGACCTGCTCCGGGGTCAGGCCGGCCCGCACGGACATCGGGGGCAGCTCGGCGAAGAAGGTGTGCTCGAACTGCTGGAGGCGCGAGGTGAGCAGCCGGTTCAGCTGATCGGCCGCCTCCTGGGTGGTGCACCCGAAGAACGTCTCCAGCACCAGCACCCCGTTGCTGAGTTCGCCCTCCTGGCCGACCTCCCGCTCGTACGAGAACAGGTCGTTGCGGAAGTGCACCGAGTCCGCGAAGCAGTCGCGCAGCACGCGCAGCGGCCGCTCGGCGGAGACGGCGGCGGGCACCTCGGCGCCCACGGCGTGCTCGACGAGCCCCGCCGACCAGGGCGCGCCGCCGACCTTGCGGCGCTGTTCGACGTACTCGACCGGATTGGCGACCCGGCCGATGCTGATGTTGTCGAGCTCCCACAGGGACTCCACGAGCAGATTGCGGGTGCTGAGCGAGAAACGGGCGATCCAGTCCGGCGAATGCCCGGGGACGGTACGGGCCCACAGGTCGGCGAGCCCCGCCTCCACGGGGTTGCTGGGCTCCGGGGTCTGCGCGTTCCCGTCGTGGTCGGGTGAGCCGTCGGGCATGAACAGGGCCAGGCGATCCAGTGCGGTCCGTCCGCCCGTCCGGTCGCCGGGGCGCTTGAAGACCTCCAGGAACCAGTCGTCGAAGAAGAACACCCACACGTACCAGTCGGTGACCAGCGAAAGCATCGGAGCATCGCACTCGGGGTGGGTGTAGGCGCACAGCAGCGCGTAGTCGTGCGCCTCCAGGTCGGCCTGCTCCCATACGCCGGATCCCTCCAGCATGCCCATGCCGCGGGCCCAGCCGAGGGCGTGCGCGCGGGCGCGGGCCAGGTGCGGGTTGAGGCGGGCGGGGTGCGGGACGTAGAACTCGGGCAGTTCGAAGGGCTGCGCGCTCCCTGTGCTGCTCATGCGGCCGCCGCCCTCAGTCGTCGAAGCGCGAGATCTCTACGTTCTCCAGCACCCCGACGGCGTCGGGAACCAGGATGGCCGCCGAGTAGTAGGCGGTGACCAGGTAGGAGACGATCGCCTGCTCGTTGATGCTCATGAACCGGACGGACAGGCCCGGCTGGTACTCATCGGGCAGGCCCAGCTGGTGCAGCCCGATGACCCCCTCGTTGTCCTCGCCGGTGCGCATGACCAGGATCGAACTGGTCCGCTCCTTCGTGACCGGAATCTTGTTGCAGGGCAGCAGCGGCACCCCGCGCCAGGAGGGCATCGAGTGCCCCTGGAACTCGACGGAGGCCGGGTACAGCCCGCGCCGGCTGCACTCGCGGCCGAACGCGGCGATCGTGCGCGGGTGCGCGAGGAAGTACTGGGAGCCGCGCCGCCGGCTGAGCAGCTCGTCCATGTCGTCCGGGGTGGGCGGTCCGGTGCGGGCGTAGATCCGCTGCTCGTAGTCGGCGTTGTGCAGCAGCCCGAATTCCGGGTGGTTGACCAGCTCGCTCTCCTGGCGCTCCCTGAGGGCCTCGATGGTCAGCCGCAGCTGCTGTTCCGACTGGTTCATCGGCTGGTTGTAGAGGTCGGCGACGCGGGTGTGGACCCGCAGCACGGTCTGGGCGACGCTCAGTTCGTACTCGCGGGGGCTCAGGTCGTAGTCGACGTACGTGCCGGGCAGCATGACCTCGCCGGTGTGGCCGGCGGACAGGTCCACGGCCTCGCTGCCCTTGCGCCCCACGCGCTCCGCCTCCAGGTAGGCCTCGGCGTGCCGGCGCAGGGCGGGGGAGCGGTTCAGTGCCTCGTCCCAGTCGCCCCGGTTGTACGTCATGGTCACCACGTCGGTCTGGGCCCGGGCGGTGAACTCCCAGCGGGCGTCAGGCAGCGGGTGGTGGCCGAAGTGGTCGCCGTCGCTGAGGACGCCCAGGCTCGCCTCGTCCCCGTACGCGCCGGCGCCGAGCCGCTCGATGCGGCCGTGGGCGACGAGGTAGATCTTGTCGACGGGCTCGCCGCTGCGGACGATCACGTCGCCCTTGCGGAACTCCTCCTTGACGAACCGGTCCGCGATGGACTTGACGACCGCGTCGTCGGGGAAGTGCCGGAGCATGCCGAGCTCGCGCAGCATGGGCGGGATGACCCGGAGTTCGGACCCGGTCTTGACGAAGCTGATGCGCCCGTCGCCGAGGGTGTAGCTGACCGTGCGGTTGACCCGGTAGGTGCCGCCGCCGGCCTGGACCCACGGGAGGATCTTCAACAGCCAGCGGGAACTGATGCCCTGCATCTGCGGGGCGGACTTGGTGGTGGTCGCCAGGTTCCGCGCCGCATCGGTGCTGAGGCTCTGGCGGGCGTTGCGGGTCGGGTGTGCGGCGGCGCTCTCTTCGGTCGTCGGGTCGACAGACATGACGGAACGTCCTCTCGGTCGGTCTTCCTGGCTCCGGATGCGGCGTCGGTGACTGTCCTGCGCAGCGGCCCGGGTGCGGGTCGCGCACGTCGCGTACGTCGCGTACGGGGGCGATCGGAAGGAGCGACCCCGCTTGTGCGTGATCCGCTGTGCTCCCGCACGCCACGCACACCCGGTGTGACCGGGTGCCACCGTGTGCACACGTCTTAGTTAGAGGCAGGGCGGCCCCACCCGGTACACGGGCCCCTGTCCCACCCTGTTGAATCTCCGACCGTGTTGAAGCGCTGGACACACGTACGAGTTGGGCGGTTCTGGATGGCGAAGCGTGACCCCAACGGACAACTCCGCACCCTCCTCATCGAAGCCCGCTGGAGCGGGCAGGACTTCGCACGGGCCGTCAACGGCATCGCAGCCGAGGCCGGTCTCACCCTCAGCTACGACCGGACCTCCGTCTCCCACTGGCTCGCGGGCACCAGGCCGCCCGCCCACGTCGTCGACCTCGCCGCCGAGGCGCTGAGCCGGCGCACCGGGCGCCGGATCGCCGCCGCCGACACCGGTCTCGCCCGGCCCGCCGGGGCGAGGGCGCGGGAACGCCCCGGCGGCGGGGCGCACGACGCGGACGTCCTCGCCGCGGCCGCCCTGGCCGGTGCGCAACTGCCCGACTGCGGGCCGGACTTCGGGGTCGGTGCGCTGGGCGAGATCCCGGTCTACTCCTCCGCGTGGCGGCCGCCGGAGGGGCAGCAGCCGGCCCATCCGGGGCAGGCCGGCTCGAGGGCCGGGGTACGGGCCGAGGCGCGGGCCGGGGCACGGATCGGGCAGGACCACGTACGGGCCGCCGAGGCGGTGCTCCCGGTCTTCCGCAACGCCGACATGATGTTCGGCAGCGGGCTCGCCCGGCCCGCCCTGACCGCGTACCTCGCCACCACCGTCGCCCCGTGGCTGCGGGCCGACGCGCCGCCCTCCGTACGCCACCGGCTGCTCGGCGCCACCTCCCGGCTGGCCTACACCGCCGGGTTCCTGTGCTTCGACAGCAACCAGCACGGTGTGGCCCAGGCCTACTACCGGGCGGCGCTGCGGCTGGGCCGGGAGGCCGGAGATCCGCAGTGCCACGCGCCCGTGCTGCGGGCGATGAGCGTGCAGGCCCACCACCTCGGCCACCGCACGCAGGCGCTGGAGCTCGCGGAGGCGGCCGCACGGGAGGCGGGGCGGCTGCCGGCGCTCCAGGCGGCGTTCGTCACCGGGCAGCTGGCCGTGGCGGAGGCCGCCTGCGGGGACCGGCGGGCCGCGGTCTCCCATCTGGCGGGCGCCCAGCGGCTGCTGGACCGCTCGGCCGGGCAGAGCGCGCCGATCGGCGACTACCACCAGGCCGCGCTGTGCCACCAGCAGGCGGAGGCGCTGGCCGCGCTGGGTGACGGCCGGGGTGCCATCGCCGCGCTCGGCGCCTCGCTGCGCCACCGCCCGGCGGCGGAGCGCCGGGCCCGGGCGGTCACGGCGGCCCGGCTCGCCGAACTCCACCTGGGCCAGGGGCATCTGGAGCGGGCCTGCGCCGCCTGGCACGAGCTGCTGGACGTCGTACCGCAGCTGGAATCGGCCCGGGTGACGGACGCGCTGCGCCGGATGCGGGGGCGGCTGCGGGCGGTCCGCGCGAGTGGGGTCGTACGGCCGCTGCTGGAGCGGGTGGCGGCCGGGACGTAGCGGCGCCCTCGTCGTACATCCGTTCAGAGCTTCAACTGCGCGGGATTTTCAACAGGGCCGGTGCCGGGGCGGCTACCCGTGCGCCGGGCCCGCATCGCACTGTCATGCCATGCAGAAGCATCCGCCCGCTGCCGACCCCGCCCGCCCGCCCGAGCTGTCTGCCCTGCCTGCTCTCCCCGGCCTGCCTGACCTGTCCGGCCTGACCGGCCTGCCTGACCTTTCCGTTCTGTTCGCCCCGCCCGCCCTGGCCGCCCCGCCCGCCCCGGCCGACCCGCCCGCCCCGGCCGTACTGCCCGCCCCGGCCGTACCGCCCGCCCCTCCCGTTCCGTCCCGCGCCGCGCTGCTGGCCCGGCTGCGCGGGGGTCCCGGCGGACCGGGCACCAGCACCCTGCGCATCCGTCCCGTCCTCCCGCCCCCGGCCCCGGCCGTCGTCCCCGCGCCGACTCCGGCTGCCGTACCGGCCCCCACGGCGCCCGGCCGGTCCCGGGGGAACCCCGCCGTCCCCGAGCTGTACTGCCCGCCCCCGCAGCGCGACGACCCGGCCCTCGGGGACGCGGTCGAGGACCGGCTCATCGCCTGGGCCGAGGAGACCGGGATCTACGCCGGCCGGCTGGACGAGGTACGGGCGCTCTCGATCGGCCGGTACACCATGCTCACCTACGCCCACGTCGAGGACCCGGACCGGCTGCTCGCCCCCGCCAAGTGCACCCTCGCCCAATGGGCCACCGACGACTACTACTGCGACGACGAGAGCGCCGGCGCCGTCCCGCTCCGGATCGCCACCCACCTGTCCCAGGCCCTGGCCGCCATCGACCCGGCCCATCTGCCGGCCCGCTACGCGCCCCTGCTGGAGCAGGCCATGTGCGCCGACCCGGTCCTCGTCGCGCTGCGCTCCAGCACCGAGCACCTGTCCCGGTACGCCACCCGCTCCCAGCTCACCCGCTACCGGCACGAGATGGCCGCGCTCTTCTCCGGCTACACCGCCGAGGCCGGCTGGCGGGTCTCCGGCCGCACCCCGCCCGTCTGGGAGTTCCTCGCCGTCCGCCAGGACAACAGCTTCATCCCCACCATGGTGATGCTCGACCCGGCGGGCGGCTACGAGCTCCCCGTCGAGGCGTACGCCGACCCGCGCGTGCGGGGCGCGGTCCTCAAGGCCGCCTCCGCCAGCGTCATCGTCAACGACCTCTACTCCATGCACCGCGAGGACGAGAGCGCTGCCGTCAACTACAACCTGCCGGCCCTGATCGAGGCCGAGGAGGGCTGCTCGCGGGCCGAGGCGGTCCGCCGCTCCGCCGGCCTCCACGACGAGCTCGTCCACGCCTTCGAGGAGGAGTCGGCCCTCCTCTCCGCGGCCGGATTCCCGCCGCTGATCCGCTTCCTGGCCGACGTATGGGCCTGGCTCGGCGGAAATCTGGAATGGCACCGCACCACCGCCCGCTACCACCCCGCGGGCCGGGCCCCGGCCCAGGACAGCGGCCCGACGCAGGACCGGACGCAACGCCCGACGCACGGCCCGGAGCAAGGCCCGACGCACGGAGGGACCCCGGCATGACCACCCCCGAAGCCCCCACCCCCGAGGCCGAAGAGGCGGCCCGGCAGGCCGCCCTCAGCACCGCGGCCGCCCGCAACCTCGCGACGACCACCAAGTCCGTCCCCCAGATGCAGGGCATCAGCTCCCGCTGGCTGCTGCGCGTACTGCCCTGGGTGAACGTCGGCGCGGGCACCTACCGCGTCAACCGGCGCCTGAGCCACGCCGTGGGCCGGGGCAGGGTCTCCTTCGTGCAGACCGGCGCCGACGACGTGCGGATCCTCGCGCCCACCCTGGGCGAACTCCCCACCCTCAAGGGCTTCCAGGACCAGGAGGTCCTCGAGGACCTCGCCGTGCGCTTCGTCAAAAGGGACCTGCGCGCGGGCGACACCCTGGTCGAGGAGGGAGCCCCCGTGGAGGAGGTCTTCGTCATCGCCCACGGCCGCCTCGAGAAGCGCGCCCAGGGCAAGTACGGCGCGCCGGACGTCCTCGGCGTCGTCGCCGACGGCGACCAGCTGGGCGACGACGCCCTCGGCCGGCCCGAACCGCGCTGGGACTACTCCGTACGGGCCGCCACCGCCGGCACCGTGATGGTGCTGCGCTGGCGCGCCTTCCAGGAGGTCCTGGAGCGCTCCGCCGCCCTGCGCGCCCACCTCGGACAGTACGTGGAGAACGGCCGCCGCCCGGTCAACCGGCGCGGCGAGGCGGACATCGAGCTCGCCTCCGGCCATGCGGGCGAGACCCTGCTGCCCGGCGCCTTCGTCGCCTACGACCTCAGCCCGCGCGAGTACGAACTCTCCCTCGCCCAGACCGTCCTGCAGATCCACACCCGCGTCGCCGACCTCTACAACGACCCGATGGACCAGTTCGAGCAGCAACTTCGCCTGACCGTGGAGGCTTTGCGTGAGCGTCAGGAGTGGGAGCTCGTCAACAACCGGGAGTTCGGGCTGCTGCACAACGCCGCGTACGAGCAGCGGATCAACACCTGGTCCGGGCCGCCCACCCCCGACGACCTCGACGAGCTGGTCACCATGCGCCGCGGCACCAAGGTGCTGCTGGCCCACCCCAAGGCCATCGCCGCCTTCTTCCGCGAGTGCAACAAGCGCGGGCTCGTCCCCGACAACGCCGAGGTGCAGGGCAAGTCGGTACCCGCCTGGCGCGGGATCCCGCTGCTGCCCTGCGGCAAGATCCCGATCGTCGGCGGTCACACCAGCTCGATCCTCGCGCTGCGGACCGGCGAGGAGCAGGAGGGCGTCATCGGCCTGCGGCCGACCGCGATCCCCGAGGAGTACGAACCCGGCCTGAACGTCCGCTACATGGGCATCGACCAGCGCTCGATCATGTCCTACCTGGTCAGCGCCTACTACTCGACGGCCGTTCTCGTCCCCGACGCCCTCGGGATCCTGGAGAACGTGAACGTCGCGGCCGCCCGCTCCTGACCTCCGGCCGGGCCGGCCCCGGTCGATGCCCGTGCCCCTGCGAACGGTTGTCCGGAAGCCGCCGATCGGCTCTACTGCTGTGCAAGTCCCGCATCCGGGGCACAGCGCAGGGGAGGGCATCCACGATGAGTTCGCACCGCCGCCGCCGGGGGTTCCGGGGCCGGCCGCTGCTGACCCAGTCGGCCGCCGCCTTCCTCCTCGTCGGCGTCTGCGCCGCCGCCGGCATCGCCTGGGACCCGTTCGCCCGCGCCTCCGGCCAGGACGGCGCCTCCGCCGCGGTGATCGGCACGCCCTGGTCCGCCGGTCCCGGCACGGGCTCCGGGAGCCCCACGCCGAGCGCCACCGGTCAGGCCTCGCCCGCTCCCGGCGGGAGCCCGGCCGGCGAGGGCCGGGGCAGTGCCGCGGGCGCGGGGGACCCCGCCGGTCAACGGCCCGCCGGAGCCCTGCCCTTCGACCTGCCCGGGCCGGCCGCCCTGCGCACCGGCGGCGCGGGCAGGAAGCTGGTCTTCGCGCACTACTTCACCCCGTACCCCCTCTCGCTGGACAACGCGAGCGCCGACGCCGACTACTACACCCGCAACTACCTGAACCCGGGCGGGGAGAACGGCAAGCACGAGCGGTACGGCGGCCTGCTGCGCGACCGGCCGCTGCCCGTCCAGCCCAAGGGCGGCAACTGGGAACGCGCCAACCTCGAGCAGGAGGTGCGCACCGCCCGCGCCGCCGGCCTCGACGGGTTCACGCTCGACATGCTCTCCCTGTCCGGGCCGAACCGGGACCGCGCCCACCTCCTGATGGAGGCCGCCCATGCGGTCGACCCCGCGTTCAGGATCATGCTGATGCCGGACATGACCTCGCTGAACACCGACGACCCCGGCGTGCTCGCCGACGCCGTCGCCGCCCTCGGCAAGGCCCCCGCCGCGCACCGCCTCGGCGACGGCCGGCTCGTCGTCTCCCCCTTCAAGGCGGAGGCGAAGGACGTCGCCTGGTGGACGCAGGTCCTCGACCTCCTCAAGACCCGGCACGGCATCCGTACCGCCTTCGTCCCGACGTTCCTCGACTTCGACGCCAACAGTGCACGGTTCGCGCCGATCAGCCACGGCTTCTCCGAGTGGGGCAGCCGCAGCTACGTCGGCCAGGAGAGCGCCACCCGCGACGTGCAGCGGGCCCACGGCATGGGCAAGATCTGGATGCAGCCCGTGTCGGTCCAGGACGCCCGCCCCAACCAGGGCATCTACGACGAGGCCGGCAACACCGCCACCCTGCGCTCCACCTGGACGCACGCCATCGACGACGGCGCCGACTGGGTACAGCTCACCACCTGGAACGATTACTCGGAGGGCAGCCAGTTCGCGCCCTCGCTGCACAACGGGTACGCGTACCTGGACCTTTCCTCGTACTACCTGGCCAAGTTCAAGACGGGCAGCTGGCCGAAGATCGTCCGCGACACGCTGTACGTCTCGGCCCGCACCCAGTTCGCCGCGGCCGACCCCACCGGCACCCAGTCGCTGGTGATGTCCCTGCGCAAGGGCAGCGCCGCGCCCCGCGACTCGGTGGAGGTGCTCAGCTTCCTGACGGCCCCGGCGACCGTCCGTACGGCGGTCGGCTCGGCCCAGGACGAGCACGAGGCCCCGGCCGGCATCCACTCCGCACTGCTCCCGCTGCGCCCGGGCACCAGCTCGGCGGTGGTGGTCCGCGACGGCAAGCCCGGCACAGAGGTGAAACTGCCCTACGAGGCGGACCGCACGGTGAAGGTCCAGGACCTGCAGTATTACGCCGTCACCAGCGGGCGTGACTAGGGTCGGCCGCATATACCGGCCACCTTCGCGGTATTGGCCCTTCCGGGCCGTCCGGGGCGGCTCGCATCATGCGGGCAACCGCACACCACCCCTCGGAGGACCCGTGACCGACCCGACCGCCCCCGCCGCTCCGTTGCGTCCTGCCGCCCCCGCCGTGTTCCCCGGGGGACCCGGGCTGTTCCGGCTGGATCCGGAGATCGCGCACCTGAACCACGGGTCCTTCGGCGCCGTACCGCTGCCCGTGCAGGAGGCCCAGGCTGCGCTCCAGGCGGAGCTCCACGCCGATCCCGACGCCTTCTTCGTCGGCGCCGCGGACCGGATCGCCGGGGCCCGCGCCCGTATCGCACGGCACTTCGGCGCCGACCCCGACGGCATCGCCTTCATCGGCAACGCCACCGAGGGCGCCAACCTCGCCCTCGACGCCGTCCCGTTCGCCGACGGCGACGAGATCCTGGTCACCGACCACGGGTACGGCACGGTCGTCGCGGCCGCCGCCCGCCGCGCGCGCGTCAACACCGTCGCCCTGGACCCGTACCTGCCCGACGAGGACGCCGTACGCGAGACCGTGCTGGCCGGGCTGACGTCCCGTACCAAGGTGGCGCTGCTCGACCACATCAGCTCGCCCACCGCCCGGCTCATCGCCTCGCCCCGGCTGCTCGCCGACCTGGCCGCCCGCGGGGTCACGACCGTCGTCGACGGGGCGCACGTCCCCGGCATGGTCGCGGACCCGCTCGCCGGGGGCGCCGACTTCTGGTTCGGCAACCTGCACAAGTGGGGGTACGCCCCCTCCGGCAGCGCCGTCCTCGCGGTCGCCCCCGGACACCGCGGCCGGGTCCGGGCGCTGGTGCCCTCCTGGGAGGACGCGGACGGGTTCCCCCGCTCCGTCGAGAACCGCGCCACCGCCGACTACACCGGCTGGCTCGCCGCCCCCGAGGGCCTGGACCTCCTCGACCGGCTCGACGCCGCGAAGGTGCGGGCCCACAACAGTGCCCTCGCCGCCCACGGCGCGGCCCTGCTCGCCGAGATCCCCGGGCTCACCCCGCTCCCGTACACCGAGGGCCTCGCGATGCGCTCCCTGCGGCTGCCGCCCGGCACCGCCGAGACCCCGGAGGCCGCCCGCGCCCTGCGCGAGCGGATCGCGGCGGAGCAGGGCATCCGGGTGCTGGTCTGGCCGTGGCCGGGCGGCGGCGGCATCCGCGTCTGCGGGCAGGTCTACAACCGCCCCGAGGAGTACGAGCGGCTTGCCGCCGTGCTCCCCGGCTACGTGGGATGACGGGGCTAGGGGGTGTTCGGCGGATCAGCTCGGGTCCGCCGAACACCCCCTAGCCGCGCCGGAGCAGATACGTGTCCATGATCCAGCCCTTGCGGGCGCGGGCCTCGGTCCGGAGCTCCTCGATCCGGCCGGCGACCTCCGCCAGCTTCCCCGAGACCAGGATCTCGTCCGGGGTGCCGACGTAGGCGCCCCAGTAGATGAAGAGGTCCTGGTCGAGGTGGGCCGTGAAGGCGTGCCGCGCGTCCAGCATCACCACCACGTCGTCCACGTCCTGCGGCCAGCCCTCGGCCAGCCGCCGCCCGGTGGTGATCTGGACCGGCCGGCCGACCCGGTTCAGGTTGGTCCGGTGCCGGGCCAGCAGCGAGGAGATGCTGCTGATGCCGGGCACGACCTTGTGCTCGAACGCCACCCGGCCCCGCTCCAGCACCTCGTCCAGGATGGCGAGCGTGGAGTCGTACAGCGAGGGGTCGCCCCAGACCAGGAACGCCCCGGTCTCGCCGTCCGCCAGGTCCTCGGCGATGAACCGCTCGAAGATCTCGGCCCGCGCGCTGCGCCAGCCGTCCACCGTCGGTGCGTACTGATCCGGGGTCCGGTCCCGGTCCGGGTCGCGGCCCTCCACGAGCCGGTGGCCGGGGCGGGCGTGCTCGTCGAGCATCGCGCGCCGCAGCCCGGTCAGATCCGCCTTCTCCTCGCCCTTCTCCAGGATGAGGAATGCGTCCGCCGCGCCGATCGCCTTGACCGCCTGGAGGGTCAGGTGGTCCGGGTCGCCCGCGCCTATGCCGATCACTGAGAACTTCTTCACGCCGCTATTCTGCCCGTCATGCGTGCCGCCCTGTTCGTCACCTGCGTCAACGACGCGCTGTACCCCCGGACCGGCATCGCCGTCGTACGCCTGCTGGAGCGGCTCGGCGTCGGCGTGGACTTCCCGGCGGCCCAGAGCTGCTGCGGCCAGCCGCAGTACAACACCGGCTACCGGCGCGAGAGCGAACCCCTGCTGCGGCGCACCGCCGAGGCCTTCGCGGGGTACCCGTACGTGGTCACCCCGTCGGGTTCCTGCGCCGCGATGGTCCGCGCCCACTACCCGCGCATCGCCCGCCTGGCGGAGCAGGAGGGGCGCGGCTCCGGGCTGGCTGCGCTGGCCGGGGACCTCGTACCGCGCGTCTACGAGCTGACCGAGTTCCTGGTGGACGTACTCGGGGTGACCGATGTGGGCGCGTACTTCCCGCACACCGTCACCTATCACCCCTCTTGTCATGGCTTGCGAGGGCTCGGGCTGGGGGACCGCCCGCGGCGGCTGCTGGCCGCAGTCAAGGGCCTGGACCTGGTCGAGCTGCCCGGCGCCGAGGAGTGCTGCGGCTTCGGCGGGACCTTCGCCGTGAAGAACCCGGACGTGTCCGCGGCGATGGGCAACGACAAGATCGACAGCGCGGTGGGGGCGGGAGCGGACGTGCTGTGCGGGGCCGACAACTCCTGCCTGGCCCACCTCGGCGGGATCCTGCGCCGCAGGGGGGACGCGATGCGCGCCCTGCACCTGGCCGAGATCCTGGCCTCGACGGAGGAGGAACCGCTGCGATGACGGGGACGTTCATGGGGATGCCCGCCTTCCCCGCCTTCCCGGATGCGGCGCGGCAGGCCGTCGGGGACGGGGTGCTGCGCGCCAACCTCCGCCGCGCCACCCACACCATCCGCGACAAACGGGCCCGGGCCGTCGCCGAGCTGGCCGACTGGGAGCGGCTGCGCGCGGCGGGCAAGGCCGTCAAGGACCACACGCTCCGCCACCTGGACCGCTACCTGCTCCGGCTGGAGGAGTCCGTGACGGCCGCGGGCGGCACCGTCCACTGGGCGGCCGACGCGGACGAGGCCAACCGGATCGTGACCGGGCTGGTGCTGGCCACGGGCCACCGAGAGGTGGTCAAGGTCAAGTCCATGGCCACCCAGGAGATCGGCCTCAACGAGGCCCTCGAGGCGGCCGGGATCGCCGCGTACGAGACGGACCTGGCCGAGCTCATCGTCCAGCTCGGCCACGACCGCCCCTCGCACATCCTGGTCCCGGCCATCCATCGCAACCGGGCCGAGATCCGGGACATCTTCGAGGCGGAGATGGGCCGTTGGGGCCTCCCGGCGCCGGACGGGCTCGGTGACGACCCGCGCGAACTCGCCGAGGCGGCGCGCCTGCACCTGCGCGAGAAGTTCCTGCGCGCGAAGGTCGGGGTCTCCGGCGCCAACTTCATGGTCGCCGAGACGGGCACGATGGTCGTCTTCGAGTCCGAGGGCAACGGCCGGATGTGCCTGACACTGCCCGAGACCCTGATCTCGGTGGTGGGCATCGAGAAGGTCGTGCCGGCCTTCCGGGACCTGGAGATCTTCCTCCAGACGCTGCCGCGCTCGTCGACGGCCGAGCGGATGAACCCGTACACGACGATGTGGACCGGGCTGGGTCCATCGAAAGGGGCGGACGGCGACGGCCCCTCCGCCTTCCACCTCGTCCTCCTCGACAACGGCCGCACCGACACCCTCGCCGACGAGGTGGGTCGCCAGGCCCTGCGCTGCATCCGCTGCTCCGCCTGCCTGAACGTCTGCCCGGTGTACGAGCGCGCCGGCGGCCACGCGTACGGCTCGGTCTACCCCGGGCCGATCGGCGCCATCCTCAGCCCCCAACTGCGGGGTACGGGCAGTGAGATCGACGCCTCGCTGCCGTACGCGTCCACCCTGTGCGGGGCCTGCTACGAGGTCTGCCCGGTCGCCATCGACATCCCCGAGGTCCTCGTCCACCTGCGCGAACGGGTGGCCCAGGGCGGCCCGGCGACCCGCGAGGGCATCCGCGTCCGGATCCGCCCCGCGCACGGCCACACCGCCGAACGGGCCGCGATGCGGGCCGCCCGGCTGCTCCTGGACCACCCGGGCGCGCTGCGTGCGGGGGAGCGCCTCCTGGCCCGGTCCCGCCGGCTCCGGCCCCGCCGCCTGCCGGGTCCCGGCCGGGCGTGGACGGACACCCGGGACCTCCCGGAGCCCCCGCCGGAACCGTTCCGCGACTGGTGGTCCCGGGAGCGGGGAGGGCAGGAATGAGCAGCAGGGACCGCATCCTGGGCCGGATCCGCCGGGCGGTGGCGGACAGCGACCCCGACCCCGCCATCCCCCGGGACTACCTCCCGGTCCACGGCACCCGCACCCCGGCCGAGACGGCGGACCTCCTCGCCGCCAACCTGTCCGAGTACCGCGCCAAGGTGCACCGCACGGACGAGGACGGGCTCGCGCTGCTCCTCATGCGTCTGCTGGCCGAGCGGGGCGTGCGGACGGTCCTCGTCCCGCCCGGCCTGCCCCCGTACTGGCTCGCGGCGGCGGACGCCACCCGCGTCCACGACCGCGCCGCCTCCACCCCGTACGAACTGGACGCGGTGGACAGCGTCGTGACCGGCTGCGCCCTGGCGATCGCCGAGACCGGCACGATCGTCCTCGACGGCGGCCCCGGGCAGGGCCGGCGCCGTATCACCCTGATCCCGGACCACCACATCTGCGTGGTCCGGGTCCCGGACCAGGTGGTGGACTCGGTCCCGCAGGCACTGCCCCTGCTGGACCCGGCGCGGCCGCTGACCTGGATCTCCGGACCCTCCGCCACCAGCGACATCGAACTCGACCGGGTGGAGGGTGTGCACGGCCCGCGCACCCTGGAGGTGGTCCTGCTGACCGGACCAGCAGAATGAGTCCCATGCCCGCATACATCGCCCTCACCGCCCTCGTCGTCCGCGACTACGACGAGGCCATCGACTTCTACACCCGTGCCCTCGGCTTCACCCTCGTCGAGGACACCGCGCGCCCCGACGGCTCCCGCTGGGTCGTGGTCCGCCCGGACGGCGCCACCGAGGCGGCGCTGCTGCTGGCCCTCGCCAAGGACGAGGCCCAGCGCTCCCGGGTCGGGGACCAGACGGGCGGCCGGGTCGGCTTCTTCCTGTACACCGACGACTTCGCCCGGGACCACACCCGGATGACCGCGGAGGGCGTCCGCTTCCTGGAGGAGCCGCGCCACGAGGCGTACGGCTCGGTGGCCGTCTTCGAAGACCTCTACGGCAACCGCTGGGACCTCCTCGAGCCGGCGTAGCCCACTGCCGCGACCACCCGCATCGGCCGCCGCCGCAGCCCGGGCTGCCTGGCGGCCGCCGCCGGGCCCGGCCGGCGCGCTCAGGCGGGCCGCCGCTGCCCCGGCCCGGCCCGGGCGGGGCGCTGCCGGCGGACCTGCGTCGCCGTAGCCCCGGCCCGGGCGTACCGGCTGCCGCCCCGGCCCGTCGCGTCGGCTGCCGCCGGCCCGCTCGCGGTCAGGCGGGGTTCGGTTGATCCGGCCGGGAGACGAGGCGCGGGGCCTCGGCCGCCGCGTCGACCGCAGGCCCGGCCTCCACTCGTGGGGCCAACTCCCGGGCCCAGCGGACCAGACCCGGCACATCGATCCCGTACGGAGACTGCGCCCCGGTCGTTCCACCCGCGCTGCCGGCGATGTCGGGCCCGCCCGCGCTGCCCGCTCTGCCGGCCCCACCCCCGGCGTCAGGCCTGGCCGAGGTGGTCTCGGAGACTTCGGACGTTCGGGCGGTCCCGCCCGGATGGGTGACTGCCTCAGGCCCCGTGGCCGTCTCCGGCCCGGGCGCCGTGTCCCGCCCCGCCAGGGCGAGTGCGTCGGCCCCGCGGCGCAACAGGCGGGCGCCGCCGACGGCGTTCCCGCGGGCGGCGTGCGTGAGGCCGACCGCCAGCTGGGCGAGAGCCCGCCACAGCGGGGCCTCGGCCGGCGGGCCGGACTTCCAGGCGTCCTCGAACACCTCGTGCGCGTGGAACGGCATCCCGGCATCCAGCAGCCGCTGCGCCTCGGCCAGTGTCTCGGCGGGCGTCCGCACGATCCCCTCGGGCTGCCGCTCCACCCCCGGCTCCCCGTAGGGCAGCGGCCGCCCCAGCCCGTCCCGCGGCCGCGCGCTCCGCGCCCGCCCCTCACCGTCCCGATCCCGTCCGTTCACCCGGCCATCCTCCCTCCCGCAGGAAACCCGTGCATGCGCACCCCTCTACGTGGGGTAATGTTCTGCATGTGCCGCAGGGACGGGGGAAACCCCAGATCAACAGCACAACGGGACGTGGCGCAGCTTGGTAGCGCACTTGACTGGGGGTCAAGGGGTCGCAGGTTCAAATCCTGTCGTCCCGACCAGCGTTTTTTCGCCGGTCGTAGGCCGTTCTCTCATCCATGAGAGGACGGCCTTCTTCGTATTCGGGGTCCTGATGTGCCATGCGGCGGGCCGGCCCGACGGGGGCCGCCGACGGCATCACCGCCCGTTCCGCCCGCCCCACTCCCGTCTTCCCCGACGGCGCCGCGGACAGGGGAGGGGGAGCGGGATGCGCTAACCTCGCGGCTGATCGTGCAATCGTGTGCGGCCCGAAGGGGCAGCCAGGGAGATACAGTTGACGCAGTTCGAGGACCAAGTTCCGTTCGTGGTCCGGTTGGACACCGGTGATCGGCAAGCGCTCCTACACAGCGGCAACCCCCTGGTCTACCCTGCGAGACAGGTCCTGCTGCGGGAGCACGAACCCTCGACACACGTCCTGATCATCCTCTCCGGCTGGGCCAAGGTGACCTCGGCGGCGCCCAACGGGTATGAGGCGCTCCTCGCGCTCCGCGGGCCCGGGGACGTCGTCGGCGAGCAGGCCATGCTCAGCGGGCGGCCGCGCGGGGCGACCGTCACCGCGCTCGAACGGGTCGAGGCGCTCGCCATCGACGCCGACCGGTTCGGCGCCCTCCTCAGCGAACGCCCGGGCATCGCACGCAAGCTGCTGGCCCTGACAGCCGACCGCACCCGCGACAGCGACCGACGGCGCGTGCAGTTCGCCTCCCTCACCGTGCAGGAGCGGCTCGCCCTGCTCCTCCTCGAACTGATCCGTACCCACGGCAAGGACTCGGAGGACGGCGTCCAGCTCACGGCCGGGCTCACCCAGAGCGAGCTCGCAGGCTCGGTCGGAGCTTCGCGCGAGGCAGTCGCGCGGCTCCTCAAGCAGCTGCGGGAGCGGGGCATCGTACGGACCGGGCGGCGCGGGCTCGTCGTCGTAAGGCCTGATGTACTGCGGCAGATGGCGCGCGCCGGGAACGGCTGACCCGGGCTGTCGGGGCCGCCCTCGCGGGCCTCGTTCTGTGTACACGGTCACATTCCGAGTGTGCTAAGTTCCGTCGCCTCCAACTCCCTGTTCCTGGCATCTTCTGGATGTCCAGAAGGCCCCGTGCGGGCCGTGTTACCAGCGGAAGGCGGCCATGCGAGAGCCTGTCAACCGGACCATCCTGCTCCTCGACATCGAGAGGTTCAGCCGTCGCGACGACGTGGTGCAGGCCGTCCTGCGACGCACCCTGAACAAGATCGTGGACCAGACGCTGGAGGCCGCCGGCGTCGAGGCCACCCAGCAGTACCGCGAAGACCGCGGTGACGGCCTGATCGTGCTGCTCAGCGGCGACGTGGCGAAGACCGTTCTCCTGCGGTCACTGCTCACCACCACTCCCGAACTCCTCCACGAGCACAACCTGCTCGCCTCGGACAGCGCCCAGATGCGGGTGAGGATCGTCCTCGCCGCCGGCGAGGTGGCCCACGACCCGCATGCGGGGACCACCGGGGGGCTCGTCGGGCACGACCTCAACCAGGCGTGTCGACTGCTCGACGCAGACGTGCTGAGGTCGGCCCTCGCCGCGCGCCGGGACGAACACAGCGTCCTCGCGGTGAGCGCGCCGGTGTACGAGGGCGTGGTCCGGCACGGTCACCGGGGGGTACGGCCGGAGCTCTTCCGGGAGGCGAGCGTCACCGTGAAGGACGGTGTGCTGCCCGCCTGGATCCATCAGGGCGCTGCGCCGGACCGGACTCCGGCCCCCGCCGCCACACCGGTTCCGGAACCCGCCCCCGCTCCCGTGGACGCCCCCCAGCCGGCCGGGGCACCGGCGCCCGCTCCTGCCGTGAACCGGACTCCCGCTCCGGCTCCTGCCCCCACCGTGCAGGAGCGGTCGGCCGGAGCCGTCTTCCACTTCCACGGCGCGCCCGTGATCCACGGCTCCCTCGTCGGCGGCGACCTCCACGGCGTGAGCGGCGGCCACGTCGCCGGTGACGTCGTACTCGGCGGCACCCGGACCGAGGACGGCGACGCGGACGGGGGCCGGCCGTGAACGCATCCCAGGACCACCCGACCGGCCCGGAGGGGCAGGGCCCGCACCCGGAGCGGCCCGAGGCCGCCCCGGACGCGCCGGACGGAACCGGCGACGCGACCGCCGACGGTGAGGAGTTAGCGAGCGCCGAGGACGAGACGGAACACGCCTGGGACTCTCGCCGCGACCTCTACCGGCACAGCCCCGGCATCATGCTCGGCCGCTCCGCCCGGATCGGCGGCTCACTGGTCGGCGGCGACCAGCACGGTGTCAGCGGTGGCCACGTCACCGGTGACGTCATCCTCGGCGGCAGCAAGGTGGAGTACCACCTCGGCGCCGACACCGAGGAGCGGTCCGGAGAGATCCCCGCCTCCGAAGTCGAGGCGCTCGCACGGAACTTCGTCCATCCGCCCGCAGAGCGGGACGGAGCCGTACCCGACGACGCGGCCCCGGCCGACCGCGGCGGCGACCCGGACGCAGCGTGGGAGCCCGGGAGCCCGTTCGCCCTCGCCCTCGCCGGGCTCAGGGAACACCGCCTGGCCATCCTCTACGGAGCCGCCACCACCGGCCGCAGGGCAGCCGCCCTCATGCTGCTCCGCGCGGCCGGTGCACGCTCCTACCGGGCCCTGGACCCGGCGCTCCCGCTCGGCCGGCTCCCCGGAGAGCTGCGCGAAGGCTGCGGCCACCTCGTCGCCGACTTCGCCACCGGTGCCGAACGCCCCCTGCGCGAGCATCACATCCGCGCCCTCAGCGAGCGGCTCCATGCGACCAGGAGCCACCTCGTTCTCGTCGTGGGACCCCACCCCGTCGTCCACGGCGGTGTCGTCCCCGTCCCCTGGCAGCCGCCGGCGCCCGCCGCCCTGCTCGCCGGACACCTCAGGAACAAGGACGTGGGCGGGCGCAGCGTGGACGAGCTGCTCGCTCTCGACGAGGTACGGTCCGTCCTCGCCCACCACCGGCCGGTCGCCGACACCGCCCGCTTCGCCGAACGCATCGCCGACTACGCCCGGGGCACGGTGTCCCTGGCCGAGCTCGGCGCGTTCGGCCACTACGCCGCCGAACGACAGGTCCGGGAGTGGTTCGACAGCGCGGACCACACCCTCCACGACAAGGCCTTCCTCATCGCCCTCGCCACCTTCGACGAGGCCCCCTACCCCCTCACCGCCGAGCTGAGCGATGCGCTCTTCGGCCTGCTCCAGCGCATCGAGAACCCGGGCGAGCCGGCTCGGATCCCCGTCTTCGGCACCTCCAGCGCCCAACGGGTCGAGCAGGCGCTCGCCGACCGCTACCAGGAGCCGGAGGAGACCGAGTGGGGCCCGGTACTCCAGACCAAGGTGCAGTTCAGGGACCGGCTCACGGCCATCACCCTGCTGCGCGAGGTCTGGACCGGCCACCCGTCCGCCCGGCCCGCACTCGTGGCCTGGCTGCGGCGCCTTGCCGACGACCCCCGGCCCGTTGTCCGCACGCGCGCCGCCGCCACGGCCGCCGTCATGGCTGAGGCGGACTTGCCGTCGGCCATGGCCCTGCTCATCCGCTCCTGGGCGGCGGACCGCCGGCTGCGCGCCCGGCTCGCCGCCGCCAACGCGCTCGCCCTCGCCCACCACCTCGGCGCCCCGCACGTCTCCCGCATCCTTGCGGAGTGGTGCACCGCCCCGGACCACCGGCTGCGCTGGACCGCCGTCCGCGGTTACGCCCTTGTCGGCGACGCCTTCCCCCAGGAGGCGCTCGCCGCGCTCACCGAGGCCGTACGCGGCATGGAGGCCCGGGGCGGGCCCGCCCGCGGCTGGTCGAACGAGCGCGAGGACCTCGCCCAGTCCGCCGCGGCCCTGCTGCTCGCTGGCGGGCAGGAGGCGGCTGCACGCGAGGACTGGGCCGCCGCCGCCGGCCTGTGGGACACCCTGCCGAGCCTCGCCCGCGGCGCCACCAGGGATTTCGTGCTGCGCGCCATGGTCCACGCCTGCGGGCCCACGGACGGTGCCGCGGGCATGGGACGCCCCCTCCTGCTCGACCTGTTCGCACGAGCCGACCCGCGGCCCGGTACGGACGGAGCGGTGCTGCGGCACGCCCTCGCGGCGCTGTGGCGCAGCGTCCTCAACGACGCGGTGTGCTCCGCGTCCGGACTCAACACCATGCGCCAATGGGTCCGGGCCGCCGAGGACGACCGGGGCGCCGAGACCGCGCTCTGCGAGCTGCTGCCGCTCCTCATGGTCTCCAGCGAGGACCACCGGCGGCTCGCCTACCTCCTGGAGAACCTGCGCGGCGAGGGCGACTCCGCACCGCCGCCCTCCGTGGCCCTCCGACTGCGCGCCCTGGTGTCCGCGCAGCGAGAGGACGCCGGTACCTCCGCCGCCACCCCCTCCCGGTGAATCCGGCCAATCCGGCGATTTCGGTGAACCCCAGGGTGTGCCCCTCCGGGCACACGCCGTTCGAACCGTTCCCAAGGAGCAACGTCACCATGATGAGCCAGCCGCCCCAGTGGCAGCAGGACGCCAACCGCCACTCCGTGCTCGTCGACCCCGTGGTCACGATCCAGGAGTTGTCCCGTTTCAAGCCGCTGCGTGCCACACGCATCGACCACGCACTCGTGTTCACCACGGCCCAGGGCGGCCTCGACACCTACCTGCCCCCGAGCCGGCCGAGCCGTACCGATCTCGCCACCCGGCGCTGGACCAGCGTGTACGAGGTGGACATGGGGCGGCACGAGAGCGCCACCGTTCTCACCCTTACCAGTCAGAACGACGCCTTCCTCTTCGAGGTGTCCCTGAGCTGCACCTGGCAGGTGCTCGACCCGGCCGCCGTCGTCGCGAGCGGCGAGCGGAACGTGCCGGCCATGGTGCAGCGGATCGTCGAGCAGGCCGTAGGGCCGGTGCTCCGCGGTTACGCGATGGAGGACAGCGCGGCGGCCGAACT
Source organism: Streptomyces sp. NPDC051364 (assembly GCF_040682115.1). NCBI lineage: Bacteria > Bacillati > Actinomycetota > Actinomycetes > Kitasatosporales > Streptomycetaceae > Streptomyces > Streptomyces sp. NPDC051364. The sequence continues at coordinate 458,087 of NZ_JBFBAH010000002.1, forward strand.
CCACGCCCGCAAGGCCCTCGAGGCCGCCGAGCCGATGGGGGTGCGGGCCGGGCTGGACGTCAGCTGCAGCCTGCAGATCCGGCGTGACGAGGTAGCCCTCGAACAGGAGCGTCAGCTGCGCGACATCGCGTTCGAGCGCCAGAGGCTCGAACCCCAGCACGCACTCCTCATGCGGGAGGACGAACTGGCGGCGGAGCGCGCCCTCGTCCAGGGCCGGCAGCAGCACCGCATCGAGTTCCAGCAGCAGGCGCTCGACCACGAGCGCGGTCTCGCCCGTGGCCGCCAGGAGCTGGAGCTCCAGGAGATCGAGGCGAAGAAGATCGAGTACTACGCGTACTGGCTCGAGCGAGGCGGCCCGGCCGCCATGGCCTTCCAGCTCGCCCGGCACCCCGAAGACACCCGCCTCGTGATGGAGAACCTGCGCCAGGACCAGCTGCTGACCGTGCAGAACCAGCTCACGGTCGCCCTCCAGGCGCTCGGAGGCGGCCCCGGCGGCCTGGAGGAACACCAGATGGACGAGCCGCGGCGACTCGCGGCCAACGTCATCAAGGAGGTCCTGAGCGCGAGGCGGCCTCAGGGCCCGGCACAGCCGCTGCCCGCGGTCGAGGGGCCCGCGTCCGCGGACCCGGCGGAGGGCCGGACGCCCGCAGCCGGTACCCCATCCGAGCCTTCGGTGCCGCAGACAGGAGGTACGCAGGCGGAGCCCGAACCCGCCCCGGGTGGAGTCCCCGAGAGCACTCCGCCGCCCCCGCCCGCGGACGGACCGGTCTTCGGCTATCCCTCTCCCGCGCAGCCGCCGCGATGAGCGCCGCCGCTCCCGGGCCCGGGTCCGGGCCCGCGCCGACTCGGACCGGGCCGCAGGCGCAGCGCACGGCGGAGCGGCTCCTGGGCGAACTGCGCCAGGAGGCCGCCCGCGCCGACACCAAGGGGTCGGTCCTCGTCGCCGCTCAGGGCATGGCTGCCGCCGCGCTCGTCGGCGTCCTCGCCGCGCGCGGCTGGCGCCCCTCCGGTCTCTCGGTGCCCGGCCAGGTGATGTGGTGGGCGGGGGTCTGCTGCTTCCTCGTCTCGCTCGTGTCCCTGCTCATGACCGTCATGCCCCGTTACCGGACGGTCGACTGGCAGCCGGGCGCCCCCCTTACCCACTTCGCGGACATCCGTGGTGCCGCCCGCCAGGGGCAGGCGGTCCTGGAGGCGGCGCTGCGGGAGACCGACCGTGCCCCGGGGGCCGCCGTCCTCGCTGCGCTCATGGAGAACAGCCGGATCGTCTCGCAGAAGTACGGCTGGCTCAGGACGGGCATGGCCGGGTTCACAGTGGCGCTGGTGCTGCTGCCCGGCGCGCTGCTCGTCGGATAGGTCCGTCGAGTCGGCGGAGCCGCCGCCGACGATTCGCATGCAGGAACGTCAGGAGACACACCGTCATGTCCGACCACGAGGACGTCCCCCCTCCGCCGTATCCGGGGGAGGAGGCTCCTCCGCCGTATCCGGGCGAGCAGGGGCCGCCCCGGCCCCGTCCGGGAGAGGTGGCGGCGCCGGCGTATCCCGGCGAGGTCCCGCCCGCATGTCCGGGGAAGATCCTTCCTCCCGCGTACCCGGGTGAGGCGCTGCCTCCTGCGTACCCGGAAGGGGCATCGCCCACGTACCCCGGGGACGCGCCGCCCGTGTATCCGGGGGAGATCCCTCCTTCCGTGTACCCGGGTGATGCGGCCTTCTCAAGCCTTGGTGGCGTCCCGCCCGAGTACCCCGAGTACCCCGTGGACGTACGGGCCTCCCTACAGGGTGAGACGCCCCCGGCGCGCCCCGGCGGGGTCTCGCCGAGCCACCACGGTGAGGCGGTGCCTCCGCCGAGGGCCGGGGACGACGCGACGCGGGCGCCGGCCGCCGCGGACGCGCCACCGGTCACCGCGCACCCCGCCCCCCTGCCCCCGCCGCCCGTGGTGCCTCCGCGGCCTGAGACGCCTCCGCCGCCGCCCGCCCGGCCCGTCGTCGACCATGACGACCTCGCCCTGGAACAGGGCCGCAGGATGGTGAAGGCCGTACAGCGGGGCATCGACGGCGCTGCGTTGTCCCATCTGCTGGTGACGGCGCCCGTCGGGCTGATCAGCCTGGCCGTGGTTGCCTTCGTATCCGGCCTGGTCAACCCGGTTCTCGCGCTGATCGTGCCGGTGCTGTGGCTGCTCTCCGGACCCCTGGTCTTCCATCGCAAGGTCGAATCGGCCATCGCCCGGCATCTGTTCGGGATGCGCAGGCCGACGCCGGAGGAGGCCCAGCGGCTGGACACGGTGTGGGAGCAAGTGACGCGGCGGGCAGGGGTGGACCGGGAGACGTACGAACTCTGGATCCAGGAACGCACCGAGCTGAACGCGACGGCGGCCGCCGGGCACATCGTCGCAGTCACCCGGCACGCGATGGAGCGGCTGCCCAACTCGCGTCTCGGAGCGGTGCTCGCGCACGAGCTCGGGCACCACGTGGGCGGCCACACGTGGGCGGCGATGCTGGCCGACTGGTACGCCCTGCCCGCGCGGGCGGCAGGGCGGGCCATCCTCGCCCTGCTCTTCCTCCTCTTCCGCACGAAGCACTGGGCCGGCATCGCCTGCGGGGGTTGCCTGTCGCTGACGATCTTTCAGTTCCTGTTCATGTTCACCTTCGTGGAGGGGATGTGGTGGCTCGTCCTGCCGGTGGCGGCCGGTCCGCTGCTCATTGCGTGGCTGCACCGGCGGGCCGAGTTCCGGGCCGACGCGTACGCGGTGGGGCTCGGGTTCGGTGAGGCTCTGGAGGCCGTCCTCCTGGAGGAGGCCCAGGGTGTGGCAGGGCCGGGTGTCCCGCCGCACGGCCCGGCGCCGGTGCCCCCGGGCGTACCACCGTTCCCGCAGCAATACCCGCAGCATTACCCAGGGCAGCACCACGGGTCGCAGCCCTACCCCGGACAGCACCACCCAGCGCCGCCGAACCTGGGATCCGGGCAGGCGGCGAACGGCGGGCGTCTCGTGGCCAAGGCCGCGCACACGAACGCCGAGGCGCGATTGCGCAACGTCAGGCTCGTCATGTCCCAGCAGCTCCAGCGCTCGGCTTCCTAGGACATTCCCGGCGGACCGCTCAGCGGGGGCCGGCAGCCTCGTTCACGAAGGGGGCTGCGTGGGCCGGGAGGGACGCGAGGGCGGCGACCCACGAGCCGTCGGCGAAGTGGATGTCCATACGGCCCTTCTGGAGGATCCCGGTCGGGTTGGCGCGCACTGCGGCGACGGCCTGGCGCGGGACTTCCCAGTGCTGCTTCAGCACTGGCGTCATCCGCCACGGCGGGGAGACGTCGCAGAGGTCGAACCAGCGCCGGTCGGTGACGGCGAGTACGCCCGTGACCGAGCCGCGGGCACTGGCGCGGCTGACGAGGAGCTGCCCGGCCGCGCTCTGCCAGCCGCCGTCCATGCCCTTGCCGTGCATCAGCCGCGAGCCGAGCTGATGCACCAGGTCCGGTGCACGGTCGATCGCGTCGGCGACGGCGGCGGGCTTCGAGTGCCGGGGGTCGAGGACACCTCCCGCCTTCAGTAGCTGCCGCAGGGGGCGGGGGCCTTGGCCGTGATCTGGCGGGCGAGGGCCGAGGACTCCGACGGGGCGAGCAGGGCCTCGGGTGGATGCGGTACGCCGGGACCGAGTTCGTAGGGGCAGGCAGCGATGAGCGGTTCGCCTGGGTGCAGGAACTGCTGCGCCTGTTCACGCCCTCTCCTGGTTCAACGCGGTTGCTCCCGTTCTGTCGTGGGGCTGGTGGGGTCAGTGGGCCGGATCCGGCCGAGGGCGATTGTCTCCCGGAGGAATCGGCCGTCCGGTGGCGGGATCCGGCCGATCCGTGAGCCGGGGGCCGAGGGTGTCCGGCGAGGCGTGGAGGGGGGTGGAAGACGGGCGGTGGCTGAACACGTGGGGGCTCCGCGGCATGCGCGGGCGCCCCGGGGAACCTGCGGGTTTCGGCCAGATCGGGAGTCCTCAACCCGCTTGCTGCGTCCGGATCATGACCTGCTGTCAAGGGACCTGCATATAGACGCTAAGATTCCGGGCCGTTGTCATATGATCATTCGCTTTCGATCGTTTGAGGGTTCTGATGGTTCGCGTGGGATCGTCGCCCGGAAGTCCAGGGCCCACCTCACCCGTCGCATGGGCGCTGCCTGCCCTGCTGACCGCCGCCGCTGCGGCGATCGCCGTGGCGCAGGTGTCCGCACCTGCCCGCACCCCCGTCGCCTGGATCGGCGCCGTGGCCTTCGTGGCCGTGGCCCTCTCCTGCGGTGAGGCCGCCCGGCGCGGCAAAACGGTGGCCGCGCTGCGGCTGACGGTCGCCGCGCACGAGGCGGCCCTGCACCGGCAGCAGGCCGAGACCGTACGGCTGGCGCAGGAGCTGCTGCCCGATGTCGTGGAGCGGCTGCGCAAGGGGGAGTTCCCCGAGGAGGTGCTCGCCTCCCTGGAGGAGCCCGAGACCCACGGGCCCGGCCTGACACCGGAGTTCAGGGCGGCGCACCAGGCCGTGCTGCGCTCGGTGCTCGACGCCGTCGTCGCCGAGGAGGACCTGCGCGACTCCGCGCAGCGCGCCTTCGTCAACATCGCCCGCCGCGTCCAGGCCATCGTGCACCAACAGGCCCAGGAACTGCGGGAGATGGAGGACCGGCACGGCCGCAGCCCGGACGTGTTCGGCGACCTGCTGCGGCTCGACCACGGCACGGCCCTCATCGGCCGTCTCGCCGACTCCATCGCCGTTCTCGGCGGGGCGCGGCCCGGCCGCCAGTGGAGCAAGGCCGTCCCGCTGTACAGCGTGCTGCGCGGCGCCATGTCGCGGATCATCGACTACCAGCGCGTCGAGCTCCACTCGGTTTCGCAGGTCGCCGTCGTCGGACCGGCCGTCGAACCGCTCATCCACGCGCTCGCCGAGCTGCTGGACAACGCCACCCGCTACTCGCCGCCGCAGACCAAGGTCCATCTGACCGCCGTCGACGTGAACTCGGGCATCGCCGTCGAGATCGAGGACGGCGGCGTGAGCATGAGCGAGGAGGCCCGCAAGCGGGCCGAGCGCATGCTCCGCCAGGCGCAGCAGGGCATCGACCTCACCGACCTCGGGGAGACCCCGCGCCTGGGCCTCGCCGTGGTCGGCCGGCTCTCGCAGGCGTACGACTTCCAGGTCTCGCTGCGCTCGTCGGCGTACGGCGGCGTACGGGCCGTGCTGGTCATCCCGCAGCAGCTGATCACGACCGCGTCCGCCGCGACCGGCGTCGCCCACGGCATCGGCACCGCCTCGGGCCCCCGCGCCGCCCTCCCGCCGGCCGGCACGGCAACGCCCCAGGCAGCCGCCGCCACCGCAGAGGCCGGCGTGCCGGCCGCCCGCCCGGTCACCGGCCCCCGGATGCCGGCAGTCCCCGACGAGGTACCCGCCGTGACCGAGCGGTCCCCGAACGGCCTGCCGCAGCGCCGCCGCAAGACCCGCGCCGTGGCACCGGAGCCGATCGCCACCGGCGACCGGATCACGGCAGCGGCCGAGGCGGCCGCCGAGCGCGCCGGATACGGGTACGTTGCCGTGCCCGAGCCCGCGTCCGATCCCCAGCCCGAGGTCCAGCCCGGGATGTGGCTGGCCGCCTTCCAGGGCGGCCTGTCCGGGGAGAGCCAGCCGGCCGCGAGCCAGACCGCCGCGAGCCGGAGCGGCGCAGCAAGCCAGAACACAGACGCCTCGCCGGCCTCGGCGAGCAAGGGGGAACAGCCATGAGCCAGCAGCAGACCAATATGGACTGGATGCTCAAGGACCTGGCCGAGGGCGTCCCGCAGACCCGCCACGTCATCGTCCTGTCCGCCGACGGCCTGCGCATGGCGCAGTACGGCGCGGAGACCGACACCGCCGACCGGCTCGCCGCCGCCTGCGCCGGACTGCAGAGCCTCGCCGGCGCCGTAGCCTCCGAACTCCCGGGCAGCAGAGGGCGGATGCGGCTCGTCGTCATCGAGATGGACGGCGGCTTCTTCTACCTGATGGCGGCCGGCGCCGGCGCCTTCCTCGCCGTACTGGCCGACGAAGGCGTCGACGCCGGCCTGATGGGCCAGCGCATGCGCGACCTCGTCGCCCGGATCGGAGAACACCTGAGCAGCCCGCCGCGCCGCGACGGGCAGCCGGCGTGAGCAACCCCGGCGGCGACTGGGAGGACGGCACCCCGGAGCGGCTCTACGTGATCACCGGCGGCCGCAGTGGCGGGTTAGTCCCCGCCCACGTCGACCTCGTCACGCTGATCATCGCCAAGTCGGGGCCCAAGCCCGGGATGCAGCCGGAGCACGCGGCGATCATGCGGCTGTGCCAGTCGCCGCTCTCGGTGGCCGAGATCTCCGCGTATCTCGGCCTGCCGGTGAGCGTGGTCACCGTACTCCTCGGTGACCTGCTCGCCGCCGGACACGTGCTCTCCCGCCCACCCGTCGCCCCCGCCAAACTCCCGGACCTGGCACTGATTGAGGCAGTCATCGATGGACTTCGAAAGCTCTGACCGGGCCACCGCGCCCCGGCGCGAGGACGCACTGCCGGCCACGGCCGCCGCCGCAGTCAAGGTGGTGATCGTGGGCGGCTTCGGGGTCGGCAAGACGACCCTCGTCGGCTCGGTCAGCGAGATCCGGCCGCTCACCACCGAGGAGACGATGACCCAGGCCGGGGTCGGCGTCGACGACACGGCGGGGGTGGAACGCAAGACCTCCACCACCGTGGCCATGGACTTCGGCCGCATCAGCATCAACGAGGAGCTGGTGCTGTACCTCTTCGGCACGCCCGGCCAGGAACGCTTCTGGTTCCTGTGGCGCGGCCTGTTCGAGGGCGCGCTCGGCGCGGTGGTCCTGGTCGACACCCGCAGGCTGGAGGTCAGCTTCGACGTGCTCGGCCGGCTGGAGGAGCGCGGTGTGCCGTTCGTGGTCGCCGTCAACTCCTTCCCCGACGCGCCCGAGCACCCTCTGGAGGACCTGCGCGCCGCCCTCGACCTGCCCGCGTCCGTACCGCTCGTCTTCTGTGACGCCCGGCGGCGCGACTCCAGCCGGGACGTCCTGATGACGCTGATGCGCTACCTGCACTCCCTCGCCGCGACCCCGGAGGCACTGTGAGCACCACCCCCACCCCCCAGCCGGGTCCGGCCGCCCCGCCACCCGGCTGCCCGGCCCACCGGCTCTACGGCCCCGAGGCCGAGGCCGACCCCATGGGCCTGTACGAGAAGCTGCGCGCCGAGCACGGCGCGGTGGCCCCCGTCCTCGTCCAGGGCGACCTCCCGGCCTGGCTGGTGCTCGGGCACCGCGAGAACCTGGACGTGGTGCGCACCCCGTCCCGGTTCGCCCGGGACCCGCGCCACTGGCGGGACCAGCAGGAGGGAAACGTTCCCGCCGACCACCCCCTGACGCCGATGACCGCGTGGCAGCCGGTGTGCCACCTGGTCGAAGGCGTCGAGCACGAGCGGCTGCGCGGGGCGATCACCGAGTCGCTGGAGCGTTTCGACCGACGCGGCATCCGGCGGTACGTCAAGCGCTTCGCCGACCTGCTGATCGACGCCTTCGCCCAGTCCGGAAAGGCCGACCTGGTCGAGGACTTCGCCGAGCCGCTGCCGATGCTGGTGATGACCCAGCTCGTCGGGGCGCCGGAGTCCTACGGACCCCGGCTCGTAGAGGCGGCCCGCGACATGATCCAGGGCACCGAGACGGCCGTCGCCAGCTTCGAGTACGTCTCGGTCACCCTCCGCGAGCTCGTGGAACGCAAGCGGGAGGTGCCCGGCAGGGACTTCACCACCTGGCTGGTGGAGCACCCCACGGCACTCAGCGACGACGAGGCCGTGGAGCACCTGCGGCTGGTGTTGATCGCGGCCTTCGAGACGACCGCCAACCTGATCGCGAACACCCTGCGCATGGTGCTCACCGATCGCCGTTTCCGCGCGAACCTGTCCGGCGGCCACATGACCCTCCCGGACGCCCTGGAGCAGGTCCTGTGGGACGAGCCCCCGTTCATGACGATGCTCGGACGCTGGGCCACCGGTGACACGGAGCTGGCCGGAACGCGGATCAAAGCGGGCGACATGCTGCTGCTCGGGCTGGCGGCGGGCAACGTCGACCCCGAGATCCGGCCCGATCTCAACGTGCCCGTCCACGGCAACCGCTCCCACCTGGCCTTCAGCAGCGGTCCGCACGAGTGCCCCGGACAGGACATCGGCCGGGCCATCGCCGACACCGGCATCGACACCCTGCTGACGCGCCTGCCCGACCTGGAGCTCGCCGTCCCCGAGGACGAGCTCCGGTGGACCTCCTCGCTGCTGTCGCGTCACCTGGTGGCACTGCCCGTACGGTTCACCCCGCGCGGCGCCACCGTCACCGGCACCACGCCGGTACCCGCAGCGCAGCGGCCGGCGGCGGCGCCCCCGGCCCCGCCGGCCGCCCCGTTCACGGAGGAGCGGCCCGCGGGCCGGGCCTCGTGGTGGTCGCGTCTGCTCGGGCGCGGCTGAGGCCGGCGAGACCCGGCCGCCTCAGCGCGACGTGGCGTCGAGCTGCTGCCACCACCAGGCGAGAGCCTGGACCGGCAGCGGCTCGACGCTCGGGTCACTGGGCGTGTCGGTCCAGGTGATGTCGTACGAGGCCCCCTCGACCGGAAGCTTGTTGCGGTTGCGCGGACTGGCGTAGCGCGGCGCGCGGTCGTGGTACTCGGTGTCGCCCACGATCCAGTGTTCCAGCGCGGTGAGGTACCTGCCGAGCTGCTCGTCGGCGCCCCGCGCCAGCTGTCGGCCCAGCCGCACGAACAGGGTCAACGACCGGTCCCGCAGGGCGTACGCGGCGGGCAGCGCCTCGGCGGGCGTACAGCCGTGCTCCTCGGCCAGCACGTTGAGCAGGTTCTGCTCCAGCGGCTCGTGGTGGTCGTCCTTGTTGTACGAGAACAGGTCGTTGTCGCACGCGACGATGAACCCGGCGGCTTCGGTCATGGCCTGGACGGGCGGCGAGTACAGCACGTCGGCCGGCACGTCGATACCGGCCGCCGCCTCGCACCAGGTCAGCAGGAACCGCGTGCCGCCGATCCAGCTCCGCGTCGCCGCGAAGTCGTTCAGGCCCGGCATGGTGCCCCGCTCGGCGTGGGCGGCCTGCGAGGCGGCGCCGAGCAGCCACTCCTGTGTGCCCTCCGTGAAGCGGCGCAGCTGGAACGGAGTGAGTACGGCCCGGGTGCGGGCCGCGAGGTCCTCCAGCGCGGCGCTGTGCGGCCCGGGCGGCAGCAGGCCGGTGCCGGGCGCCTCGAGGACGCGGAGCAGCCGGGTCCCGTGGGCGACGACGGACGCGGTGGGCGTCGCGCCGGCGTCGGAGTCCTGCCAGTCGTCCGCGGCGAAGGCCCAGTAGCACCACTGGGCGAAGACCAGCATGGTCTCCACGTCGCCGTGGGGGACGATCCGGCTGACGAGGTCGGCGCTGCGCGAGGCCAGTCCCCAGGCGCGCTCGGTGGCGTCCGGGTAGAGGCCGAACGCGTCGATCCAGGCGATGGACCGCTCTTCGATCTCGGCCGCCTTGGGGTGGATCAGCCCCCGCTCGAACGGCCAGTAGAAGGGCGGGAGTTCCCAGCCGATGCGGGAGGGTCGGGCGTTGTCGCCGTACGCGGGTGGCATCGGTCAGCCGCCCCCGCCGAGACGGAACAGCAGCAGCCGGGTCTCCAGCGCGTGGTCGCGCCAGATGCGGAACAGCTTGCCGTGCGTGATGGCGGACTCCCGGAGCCGCTCGGGCGACCAGTGGGACGGGGCGCCGGGGCCCTCCACGCGGTCCAGCTCGGCGGTGTTCCAGGCCATGGACTGCACCCAGAACTCGGCGACGCGGTCGGTGACGTCCTCGTCCTGCTCCAGCTCGAAACCGGCCGCCTCGGCGGCGGCGAGGTACTCGGTGAGGGTGCCGAGGCGCGTCTTGTAGTAGCCGTCGATGAACTCGGTCCACTCGGGCCGGCAGATGAAGTGCTCCTGGATCCCGAACCAGCCGCCGGGCTTCAGGGATTCGGCCACGACCTGGAAGAGCCGCCCGCGGTCCATGTAGCCGGAGCTCTCGTTGGCGTACGCGGCGTCGTACTTCCGGTCGGCGGTGAAGGCGTGCACGTCGGCCAGGAGGGGGGTGACGCGGTCGCCCACGCCGGCCTGGCGGGCGAAGTCCTCGATCACGGGTATGTGATCGGCCGCGACGGTGAGCCCGGTGACCGTCGCACCGTGCTCCTGGGCCCAGTAGAGCGACCCGCCGCCGACTCCGCAGCCGATGTCGAGGACGCTGCCGGGGGGAGTGGAGTACGCCCCCCAACTGCGGGCCGCGTGCTCGACGATGGCTTCCTGGGACTCCACGATGCGGCGCTTGAGCACGCGTTGGGCGACCGTGGTGTTCGGTGTGGCACCCGGGACGAAGAGGCCCATGTGGAAATGGACCCGGGGTCCCGGGCCGTACTTGTGGAGGATCTCCACGGTCTTGCCGCTGTAATAGAGGGGTACTTGGCTGTCGTCGAAGTCCTGGCCACCAGCGGGGGTCTGGATGACAAGGTTGCTGTCCATCGGTTCTCCGGTCCTGCGGTCGCGTGGGGATGTCAATCGGCCGCCCCACTCTGCCCATAAGTGATCGATAAAAGTCCTCGTTCACTCGGGTGATGAGCATAACCACAGCTGAAACGGCATCAATTCAGGCCATTTGATGTCACGTCAGATAAAGCCATTCGTGAATGGCCGGATATCGTCAGGCGTCGAGTGCGGAGATGATCTCGGCGGTCGTGCTGACCCTGCCGATGCGCGGGAAGATCTTGCCGAACGAATGGGCGTGGGACACGGGGTCCGTGTCGGCGGTGGCGTCCTCGGCGAAGACCAGGGAATAGCTGTGCTCCCAGGCCGTGCGCGCGGTGGACTCGACGCCGACGCTGGTCGAGATTCCGGCCAGGACGATCCGGTGGATGCCGCGGCGGCGCAGCTGGAGGTCGAGCTCCGTCCCGGTGAAGGCGCCCCAGTGGCGCTTGGTCACGACGACGTCGCCGAGGGCGGCGAGCTCGGCCGGGATCTGCGAGAACGCGGCGGGCGGTGCGGCGGCCGGACCCGGGCGGTCGACGTCCGTGGTGGGCAGGTCGCCGCCGTCGGGTGACCACGCGACCCTGACCAGCACCACCGGCAGCTTGTGGGCGCGGAACGCCTCGGCGAGGACGATGCCGTTCCCGAGGATCTCGGCGGCGGGCCTGGTGGTGGGCAGGGCCAGGATGCCCTGCTGGAGGTCGATCAGGACCAGGGCGGTGCCGTCGTCGAGGGTCAGGCGGGTGCGGTCGGCTGCGGCGTTCATCGGGTTTCCTCCGGTGGATCCGGGCGTCACGGGCCATGCCCATGAAACCCGGGTCACGCCTCGCCGGCCGCCCGGCCCGTGCCGACCGGCGTGGCGGCGACCGGACGACCTCCACTCCTAAAATGGGAACATGAGTCCGAATGCGGGGGAGTCCCGACCCGACCTGACCCCGGCACTGACCGGGGCGGAGCTGACGCGCTGGTACTGGACGCTGTCCGAACTGTCCGCGCTCGCACGGGAGATGGACCTGTCCACCGGCGGCGGAAAGGTGGCGCTGACGGCCCGGCTGGCCGCCGCACTCGACGGGCTCCGGCCACCGGATCCGGTCCGGGCCCCGCGCCGCGCAGGACGGCAGCTCACGGCCCCGGTCGACGGCGGCACCGTGATCCCGCAGGGCCAGCGGTGCAGCCAGGTGCTCCGGGAGTACTTCGTCCGGGAGATCGGGCCCGGATTCCACTTCGACGACTTCATGCGGGACTACGTCGCCCAGCACGCCGGACACACCCTCGCCGAGGCCGTCGCCCACTGGCACGGCACCCGCGCCCGGGCGGCCGAACCCCAGGAGGTCGCCGCCCGGTTCGAGTTCAACCGGTTCCTGCGCGACTGGCACGCCCGCCACCCGGAGGGCACCCGGCAGCAGGCCCTGGCCGCCTGGCAGGCCCACCGAGCCCTCCCGAAGGACTGACCCAGGCCACCCGCCGCTCAGGCGCCCGGTGCGGGCTCCGGGGTGGCAGGCTCCGGCAGCCGCCGGGCCAGGGCCCAGGCCAGCAGGGGGAGAACGGCCAGGGGGAGCAGGGCCGTCCGCACGGAAGTGGCGTCCGCGACGGCGCCGATGAAGGGGCTCGCCACGCCGCCCACGCTGACCGTCAGGCCGAGGGTGACCCCGCTCGCCGTGCCCATACGGGCCGGCAGGTAGTCCTGGCCCAGCGTGACCTGGAGCGAGAACGGCACGTACAGGGCGGCGGCCGCCAGCGCCGCGCAGACGTACACCAGGGGCAGCGGCAGGAAGAGCACGCCGGCGATGGCAGGGGCGGCCGCCGCGTACGCCCGGTGGACGGTGGTGACCCGGCCCCAGCGGGAGGCCAGCCGGCCGCCGAGCAGGGTGCCGCCCGCGCTGCCCGCGAACAGCGCGAACAGGGCCACGGCTCCCGCGGTTTCACCGCCGCCGCGCTCGCGTACGTACAGGGCGATGAAGGTGCTCAGCCCGATGAACGCGACGGACCGGACGACCACCACGAGGGAGAGCCGCAGGAACGCCCGGCGGTCCTCGGGTCCGGCCGCCGCTCCTGCGTCTGCCGTCGGCCGCGCTGCCTCCGGTCCGGCCGTCCGGTCCGGCGCCGGCCGGGGGAGGTTCAGTACGACCCCGAGCGCCGCGGGCAGGGCCAGCAGCCACCAGCCCGCCGGCCCGGACACCGACAGGGTCCCGACGACGAGCAGCGGCGCGCACGCGAAGCCGATGTTGCCGCCGAGCGCGAACCAGCTCATCGCCGCGTGCCCGGGGCCGCCCGCGCTCGTGCGGACCAGCCGGGCGGCCGCCGGGTGGTAGGCGGCGACACCCAGCCCGGACAGGGCGACAGCGGCGACGGTGGCCGGATAGCCGGCGTCCGCGCCGACGAGGGCGATGCCCAGGCCGGCGGCGGCCGTGCTCAGCGGGATCAGCCACGGCATCGGCCGGCGGTCGGCCAGCGCTCCGAACAGCGGCTGGATCACGGAAGACAGCAGCGAGGCGGCCAGCACGATGCCGGAGGCGGCGGCGTAGCCGTACGCACGCTCCGAGACCAGGAAGGGGACCAGCGCGGCGACGGCGCCCTGGTAGACGTCCACGCAGGAATGGCCGGCGGCGTAGGCCGCGATGCGGCGGCGCCGCACGGGACGTGTCCTCGTCGGGGTGAGGTGCTCTGCAGCGGTCTTCGATGGGTTCACCGATCGAGGATCTCCGGTGTCGGGGGCGGCCCGCTTCCGATAAATTGCCGGGTGATGCAGAAAATCCGCCACACTCCCCGGGCCGCGACGAGCATCCGCGAGCTCGACACCGACGTCGGGATCGACCCGCACCGGCACGACGACCACCAGATCGCCTACGCCGGTTCCGGGGTGCTGTCCATCACCACCGACGCCGGTACGTGGGTGGCGCCCACGACCCGCGCGCTGTGGATCCCGGCCGGGACGGTGCACGAGCACCGCGCGTACGGGCGTACCGACCTGCACTCCGTCGGCCTGCCGACCCACCTCAACCCGCTGTCCCTCGACACCCCCGCCGTGATCGCCGTCGGGCCGCTGCTGCGGGAGCTGATCCTGGCCTACACGCGGGCCCCCGACGACGACAGCCCCCAGCGGCGCCGGATGCTCGGGGTGCTGCTCGACCAGTTGCGGGCCTCGCCGCTGCAGCCGCTGCACCTGCCCGCGCCCGCCGACCCCCGGCTGGCGGCGGTGTGCGCCCTGCTGCACGCCGATCCGGCGGATTCCCGCGGGCTGGCCGCGCTGAGCGCGGCCGCCGGCGCCGGGGCGGGCGAGCGGACGCTGAGCCGCCTCTTCCGCGCCGAGCTGGGCATGACCTTCCCGCAGTGGCGCACTCAGCTGCGGCTGCACCAGGCACTGCGGCTGCTGGCCGTCGGCACCCCGGTCACCGCCGTCGCGCACCGCTGCGGCTGGTCCTCCGCGAGCGCCTTCATCGACGTCTTCCGCCGCGCCTTCGGCCACACCCCCGGGACCCATCCCGGCCGGCTGCCGTAACCCGCGCCCGCGCGTCCTACGGCCGTCCGTACCGCAGCTGGACCACGCCGTTGCCGAACGTGCGGGTGCCCTCGAGGCGGAGCGGTACCGGGGCGGGGGTCGGCGGGAACAGGGGTCTACCGCGGCCGATGCGCACCGGGTGCACGTAGATGCGGTACGCGTCCACCAGGTCGTGGCGCAGGAACGAGGCGGTGAGATCGGCTCCGCTCAGCGCCAGGTCGCCGCCCGGCGCCGCCTTGAGCGCGGCGACCTCCGCCGGGACGACGTCCCGCACGAGCGTGGAGTTCCAGCCGAGGTCGGCCTGCTGCATCGTGCGCGAGTACACGTACTTCGGCATGTCCCGCCAGATGCCCGCGAACTCGGCCATCGGCCCGCCGACGGCCGGATCGGCATCGGCGGTCGGCCAGACCCCCGCCATCAGCTCGTACGTGACGCGGCCCTCCAGGAAACCGCCCATCGTGCGGGTCTCGTCATTGAAGTGCTGATGCAGCTCGTCGTCGACGAGGTGCCAGTCGATCTGCCGTTCGGGCCCCTCGAAGAAGCCTTCGAGGGAGACCGCACTCATCAGAGTGATCTTCCGCATGTCCACCCACGCTACATACTGGCCGGTGTGAAGACCGAAGAAGACGTCGACGACACGGTCCTGCTCGCCACCGATGGCCGGACGGGGCTGATCACCCTCAACCGTCCCAGGGCCCTCAACGCCCTCACCCACCCCATGGTGCTGCGGATCGACGAGGCCCTGCGCGCCTGGGAGCAGGACCCCGCCGTCGAACAGGTCCTCATCCGCGGCGCCGGCGAACGCGGCCTGTGCGCCGGCGGGGACATCCGCGCCATACACGACGACGCCAAGGCCGGAACCGCATCCTCCGCCGGCTTCTGGCGCGACGAGTACCGGCTCAACGCCCGGATCGCCCGCTACCCCAAGCCGTACGTCGCCCTCATGGACGGCATCGTGATGGGCGGCGGTGTCGGCGTCTCGGCCCACGGCAGCGTCCGCGTCGTCACCGAGCGCTCCCGTGTCGCCATGCCGGAGACGGGCATCGGCTTCGTCCCGGACGTCGGCGGCACCTACCTGCTCGGCCGCGCCCCCGGCCTGCTCGGCACCCACCTCGCGCTCACCGGCTCGGCCGTGGGGGCCGCCGACGCGCTGCTGTGCGGACTCGCCGACCACTTCGTGCCCGCCGACCGGCTCCCGGAACTGACCGCCGCCCTTGCCGGATCGCCCGCCGGCGAGGTGCTGGCGCACTTCGCCGGGACCCCCACCCCCGGGGAACTGGCCGAGCAGCGCGCCTGGATCGACCGCTGCTACGCAGCGGACACCGTCGAGGAGATCGTCGAGCGGCTGCTGGCCGAGGGCGATCCGGCCGCCAAGGAGACCGCCGAGACGCTCCTGGCCAAGTCCCCGACCTCGCTCAAGGTCACCCTCGCCGCAGTCCGCCGGGCCCGCGCCCTGGGCCCGCTGGAGCAGGTGCTGGTCCAGGAGTACCGGGTGTCCTGCCACGCCCTGCGCGCGCCCGACCTGGTGGAGGGCATCCGGGCCCAGGTCGTCGACAAGGACCGCAACCCCCGGTGGTCCCCGCCCGCGCTCGCCGATGTCTCCGACGCGGACGTGGAGCGGTTCTTCGCCCCGCTCGGCGAAGCCCGCGAACTCCGGCTGCCCTGAAGGCCGCCGGAGTTGCCCCGACCGGTCGGTCCGCTCAGCGGTAGCCGGTCACATCGGCCGGGCGACCCGGGTCCTGGACCTCGACCATGTACCGCCACGCGTCCGGCCGGCTGCCGTCGAGGTCCGTGAACCCGTAGACCCGGGCCAGCTGCCCGCTGGAGAGCGACTGCCCGTTCCAGCGCGACACCTCCGGGTCCGCGGCGAGCGCCGCGACCGCCCGCCCGACGTACGAGGGCGTCTCGGAGATGGCGAAATGCGGGACCTTCTCCAGCGCGTCCCGCCAATTCGCCTCGGTCACCCCGAAGTTGTCCAGCATCATCTCCGAGCGCAGCCAGCCCGGCGTCAGCGCCACCGCCGTCGCACCGCGCGTCCCCAGCTCGTGCCCGAGCGCGAACGCCATCCGCAGGACCGCCGACTTGGCGAGGTCGTAGAAGAACGACACGCGGTAGTTGCCCGCGTTGTAATCGGCCGTGCCGTCCGTCATCTCCACCACCAGCCCGCCCGGCTCGCGCAGCATCAGCGGCAGCGCGAAATGGCTGGTGACGGCATGGGTGTCCACGGCGAGCCGCAGCATCCGCAGCCCGTTGTCCAGGTCGTGCTCCCACACCGTGCTGTCCCACTCGAAGAGCCGCTCACCGCCCCAGATGTCGTTCACCAGCACGTCGAGGCGCCCCCGCTCGGCGTCGATCCGCCCGACCAGCGCCTCCACCTGAGCCGGAACCAGGTGGTCCGCGGCCACGGCGATGCCCTGCCCGCCCGCCGCCGTGACCAGCTCCGCCGTCTCCTCGACCGTCTCCGGCCGGTCGTACTCCGAACGGCTGCCGCGCGTACTGCGCCCCGTCACGTACACCGTCGCGCCCTGCGCGCCCAGCTGGGCCGCGATACCCCGGCCAGCGCCCCGCGTCGCCCCGGCCACCAGGGCGACCTTGCCTTCGAGGGGCCGCCGTGCTTCCGCCATGGCCCGACCCTACGCCGCGGGAACCAGCCGGGCACGGAGGCGCGCCGCTGGCCGGATCGGCGGCCTTTCAGGCACCTCGTCCGGCGGGATACGACTGAGCGGCCGAACCCCGTCCTGGACAAGGGAGACGTCCGACCGATGACCACAGCAGACATGACCAGCTTCGACGACGTCTACATGCTCCCCGACCCCCGCGGGTACTTCACCGGCCTCGGGCCGTACGGGTACCAGACACCCGCCCACGCCCAGCCGGTGTTCCGTGCCCTGGCCGGCGAACTGGCACCCGGACGGCGGACGATGCTCGACCTGTGCTGCTCGTACGGGATCAACGCCGCACTCGTGAACCACGACGTGACCCTGCACGAGCTGTACGCGCACTACACCTCGCCCGAGGCGGCCGGGCTGACCACCGCCGAACTGATCCGCCGCGACCGCGACTTCTACGCCGCCCGGCGCCGGCCCGAGGCCGTACGGGCCATCGGCGTCGACGTCTCGGGCCCCGCCGTGGACTACGCGGTGGCCGCCGGCCTGCTCGACGAGGGGTACTGCGTGAACCTCGAGACCGCCGAGCCCGGGGACCGGCTGCGGCGCTCCGCAGCCGGCGTCGGCCTGATCACCATCACCGGAGGCACCAGCTTCCTCACCGAGCGCACGTTCGCCCGGCTGCTCACCGCCGTCGGCCGGCCGGTGCCGGTGGCCGCCTTCGTCCTGCGCACCCACGACTACCGGGCGATCGCCCGCTGCCTGGAGTCCTACGGGCTCACCGTGGAGCGCGCCGAAGGAACGAACCCCCAGCGGCGCTTCACGGATCCCGGAGAACAGCAGCGCGCGGTCGCCACCGTCACCGCGCTGGGCGAGGACCCGGCCGGGAAGGAGTCGGCGGGCAGTTTCCACACCCGCCTGCACCTGGCCCGGCCGGTGTCCGCGCCGGTCAGAACCAGGTGAGGGTCAGCGCGAACGTGGTGCTCGAGCTCGCCCCGGCCGAGTCGGTGGCGGTGGCCGTCACCTGCACGGTCCCGCTCGCCCACGGCTTGCCGCTGATGCGGCCGGTGCCCGCGTCGATCGTCAGGCCGAACGGCAGACCGGTGGCGGCGTACCGGATCGGCGGCCTGCCGCCGGTCGCGGTGAGCGGGATGGTGCAGGACTGGTTGAACTTGCAGCTCTGCGGGCCGGGGTCGGCGAGCTGCAGAGCACCGGCGGTCGGAGTGGGCGTCGGGGTCGGCGTGGGAGTGGGAGTCGGCGTAGGCGTAGGCGTAGGCGTAGGCGTCGGTGTCGGTGTGGGCGTGGGGTCCGTGGAGCCGCCGAACACCTCGCCGATCGGCTGCACGTTCGCCGCGTTCCCGGCATGCGTCGCCGTGCCGAACAGGTCCTCGAAGGTGCGCAGCAGATGGTGGTGGCTGTAGGCGGTGGCGTACTTGCCGGTCTTTACGTTCGCCCCGGAGAACACGGTCGCGATCTGGTTGGAGCCGAGGTAGTTGTCCTCGTCCCACGTCAGCACCAGCAGGCTGTTGTTGGCCTTCGCCCACTGCGCGTAGGCGTCGATGTTGTTCTTCGTCCAGGTGTCTCCCGTGCTGACCGAGCAGGAGTGCATGTCGTTGCACTGGTTCGGGACGACGAACGACAGGTTCGGCAGCGCCGCGAAGTTGCTCTGCGGGAACTGCGCCCAGGTCTTTCCGGTGCCCAGCGGCACGTTCTTGAAGGCGAACCACGGATTGTGCTTCTGCGCGTACTGGCCGTTCGTGCAGGCCGTGGACCCCTCGGCCGGCAGGTCCTCGTTGTACGTCGCGAACGTCTTCCCGGCCGCGATCAGCTCCTGGCCGAGGTTCGCGGCGGTCATCGACTGCGGGACGTAGCAGCCGTCCCCGGTGATGCCCTGGGTGCCGCCGGAGAACAGGTTGAAGTAGTTCGGCTGGCTGGGGTGGGTCAGCGCCTTCATGCCGGTCAGGCTCGCGCCGCCGTTCGCCAGCTGGTTGATGTACGGGGCGTTCGCGCTGCCGATGATCTCGCCGTACTGCTTGTTCTCGTAGACGACGACCACCACGTGGTCGTACGAAGGCAGCCCCGCGGCGGCGGCCGCCGTCCGGGCCGTCTGCGTACTGCCGTCCGCTGCCTGCGAGTTGGCCACGGTGAAGGCGCCCAGCAGGCCGAGCGCGCCGACTGCTGCCACGAGCGCGGACCTACGGGTCCTTCGTCTCGCGACGGCCTTGGGTGAGGGCATGAGCGGTTCCTCCTCGGGATCGGTGGTTCATTCCTCCCGCCGGGCCGCACCGGCCACGGCGATGTTCAGGAAGCGGGGTACCGGCCGGCCGCGATCGCGGAAGTCCTCCGCGACCGCGGCCCGCACCGCCGCCAGACGCGCTTCGGGCAGCAGCACCAGGACGCTCCGCCCCGGCCGCGGCCCGGGCGGCCCCGGCGGCCAGGCGCTCAGCGCCCCCGCCCGGCTGGCGCAGGCCACCGCCCGCGCGAGCGCCGCCCGCAGATCCGGGTGCCGCGGATCCGTGCGTACGGCCAGCAGCACCAGCCGCGCACCCGAAGCCCCCGGATCGAAGGCGACGTAGCGGTGCGGCCGTGCCGGATCCCGGTCCGCCAGCAGCGCCTCGCCCGGCCGGGCGAAGAGCACCGCCCGGCGCAGCGCCTCCTCGCCGTCCGGCAGCGCACCGGCCAGCAGCCGGGCCAGCTCGGCACGGTCCGGGTCCGTGCCCCGCGGAGTGTGGGCGTCGACCACCGCGAGCGCCACCGCGCAGTCGGCCGGCTCCGCCGTGGCCAGCCCGGCGGCGGCCGTGAGCGAGCCCTGCACGTGCAGATCGGTCCCGCCGCGGCCGTACCCGGCTCGGGCCAGGGCCCGCAGCACCGCGTACGGCCTGGCGGCCCAGGCGGGCATCGCGGGCGCCGGCCCGGACAGCACCAGCGGAACGTCACAGCTGTCGGCGGGGTGCCCCAGGGAGCTGAGCCGCACCAGGCCGTCGCTGCGCGGCGCCGCGGCGGCCGCCACCGGCCAGCCGGCCGCCGCCACCAGCCCCGGCGATCCCAGGTGGAAGGCGTACGGGGCGCTCCAGACGGCCGCCGGGGGCCGGCCGTGAGCGGCCTCCAGCGCATGGGCGACGAGCCGTAACAGCGGGTCGGCGGTGGCCCGCCGGGCGATGTCCTGCCCGGCGGGGGCGCCTTGCCCATCGGCGGGGGCCGCGGTCACGGTCCCTCCTTGCGGGCCAGCATCCGGTAGGCGTTCCCGCCGTCCGTGCGCCGGACCGCGGCCGTGCGCAGCGCGTCGAGCAGCGCCGCGCCGGCGAAGCAGGGCAGCGCCGCCACCCGTACGGCACCGGCCAGGGCCCGGCTGCGCGGCGTGGCCGGGGGACCCCACGGGCGGTCCGGATCCGGGGCCAGCCGCGTCGCGGTCAGCGCCACCGCGCCGAAGAAGTCGTTGCCCTGATGGGCCGCGCCGTGCTCCTCGGCCAGGACGGTGAACCCCCGGTCGGCCAGCGCCTCCCGCAGGTTCGCGGCCGGGATCAGGTGCTGGTGCTGGGGCTGGAACCAGGGCAGCCAGGCCGATCCCAGCAACCGGGCCATCCGCGACTCCGGATCGGGGAGTTCGATGGCCAGATGCCCGCCGGGGGCCAGCACCTCGGCCGCCGTGTCCAGTTCGGCGAGCGGGTCCCGCGTGTGCTCCAGGTAGTGGTACATGCTGACCACCTCGTACCGGCCGGCCAGCTTCGCCGCGAACTCCGGGAACTGGCCCTGGAATCCCGAGGCCACCCAGCCGCGCCGCTCGGCATCGAGCACCCCGTCGCCCATGTCCAGCCCGTCGAAGCGGGTACCGGGCCACACGGCCCGCGCGGCATTGCAGAAGTGGCCGTGCCCGGTGCCGACGTCCAGCCAGGAAGCAGGAGTCCCGTACGGGCGGAGCATCTCGGCCCGCGCCCGGTACGCCGCGCCGAGCCGGCCGAAGACCGTCCCGGCGCCCTCCCCGCCGCGGCCGTCGTAGAAATCGCGGTAGTAGAACTCCAGTCCCTCCAGCGTCAGCCGGGGGTTCTGGAAGACGTGCCCGCAGTTCCCGCACTGCTCCAGGGTGAACCGGCCGGGCTTGCCCTGGAGCAGGTCCGGGACCCGGACCCGGACGGTGAGCTGCCGGGACCCGCACCAGGGGCAGTCCGGGCGGTGAGGCTCGAGGAACCGGTCGGTGCCGCCGGCCAGTTCGGCCCGGTACGAGGCCGCCCGCGCGGTGTCCGCCGCGCCGCGGGGCGTACGGGCGGCCGCAGCGGCGGTACGCAGGCCGGCGCCGAGGGAGCGCACCGGCCGGGCGGCGGTCGCCCGGGCCAGGCCGGCGGGGCGCAGCGGGCCGCCGCGCCCGCCGAGGACGAGGTACGGCTGGAGCCAGTACAGCCCGGCCGCCGCCGCGCCCCACCGGCCCTGGCGCAGTACCGCACCCGCCAGCACCGCCAGCCCGGCGAGCTGTGCGGCGGCCAGTGCACCCGGCGGCAGCCCCTGGGCCCGCAGCTCGGCGACCCGGCCCGGCCCGGTGGTGCCGAGGCCGGCGCGCCCGGAGCTGAGCGCCGGGGCGACGGCCAGACCGGTGGCATCGGCCGCGAACTCCTTCAAGCGGCGCACGAGCGCGAGGAGTTCCGCCGGTTCGCGTGGGGGCGTGTCGGCATCCACCCCGGCCCGCGAGAGCACCTCCTCGGCCACGAGCACGGCATACCCGGAGCCGCGTCCCTCGCCGAGCCGGTCCTGCCGGTAGCCGGCCGGGTCGACCAGGCGCAGCAGCCCGAGAGCACGCTCGGCGGCGAGGTCGGCCGGGAGCAGGTCGAGCACCCGCAGGCCTTCCCGGTCGGCGTACGCACAGGCGGTCAGGAACGTCGCCGCGTCGGGTTCCACGCCCTGCGCGGTCAGCAGCCGCCACCCGGCGGCGCGCGGCAGACCGGCCGATGCGGCCGGGGCGGTCGGGGGCGCGGGCAGCACGGGCAGGGCCCGCAGCCGCCGCCGCGTGCGTACGGTGCCCGCACCGAGCGCGGCCAGCAGCACGACGGAGGTCCACGGGACCTCGCGGAGGGCGAGCCGTGCCGTCGGCATCGGGGTTGTCGGGCGGGTCTGGGGTGTCACAGGAGTTTCTCCAACCGGTCGGCCGCGGCGGAGGCTCCGCCCGCCGCGGCGAAGGAGGCCTGGATCCGCCGGGCGGCCCGGCGGGGGCCGGGGTCGTCCAGCACGGCCGTGAGCGCGTCCCTCAGTTCCTCGGTCCGGGTCCTGCCGAACCGGACCCGGACCCCGGCCCCCGCCCCGACGACCTGCCGGGCCACGATCGGCTGGTCGTCCCGGATCGGCGCGACCACCAGCGGCAGCCCGTACGCGAGTGCCTCGCAGACGGTGTTGTGGCCGCCGTGGCAGACCACCGCGTCCAGGTGGGGGAGCAGCTCCACCTGCGGCACCCGCTCCAGCAGCAGCACGTTCCCGGGCACCGCCCCGATCAGGGCCGCGGGGGCCACGAGCACCAGCTGCATCTCGTCGGCCAGCCGCTCGGCGGCGCCCAGCACCGCTCCGTAGAACCGGTCGCCGGCCTCCTGGTTGAGGGTGCCCAGCGACACCAGGACCCGGCGGCGTTCCGGGTCGAGCCGCTGCCAGGGGAAACCGGGCGGGTGAGGGCGGGCACCGAAGGCAGGGCCGACGAAGGTGTAGTGCGCCGGGAAGTCGCCCTCCATGCCGATGAGTTCGGGGGTCGAGAACACCAGGACGAGGCGTTCGGAGAACCGCGGATCCCAGCCGGTCCCGTCCGCCCCCTTCCCTCCCGCCGTCCCGTCCGTCCCGCACTCGGCGAGGAACCCGGAGATCTGCTCCTCGACCCACTCCCCGACCTTCGGGAAGTCCGCGAACGGCCGGGTCAGCTCGGCGGACGTGCTTGCGGAGGTGGCCCAGGGAATCCCGAGCCGGCGGGCGACCACCGGCCCGGCGAGGGCCTGTTGATCGGCGACCATCAGGTCCGGCGCGAAGCCGCGGACCGCATCCGTCACCCCCGGCACCATCGCCCGGGCCAGCGGCACCAGCGCCTCCTCCCACAGGAAGCGCAGCGCCCCGGCCCCGCGCAGATCGCGCCAGCGGTCGTGCAGCGCCGCGTAACCGCCGCCCGCCTCCTCGCCGGCCGGCAGGATCCGGGCGTGCGCGGGCAGCAGCCGGGTCAGCGCCCCGGCCGGCCCGGTCCAGGCGACCTGGTGGCCCCGGGCGGCGAGTTCGGCCCCGACGGCCACGGTCGGATTGACGTGCCCGGCCAGCGGCGGCACCGTGAAGAGCACCCTCATCGCACCAGCGCTCCCGCCCGCGCGGCCGTCACCGCGGCCGTCGCTTCGAGATGGGCCAGCACGGCCTCCCGCAGGGCGCCACTGCTCTCCTTCAGTACGTCGTGCCCGAGGCCTGGCAGGATCCGCAGCGTCGTGCTCGCCTGCGTTGCGTGCCGGGCCAATTCCCGTGCTCCTGGAACGAGTTCGGAGTGCTCCCCGCACACGATCAGGAGCGGGCAGCGCAGCCGGGCATAGTCGGCGGGGGTGAAGGTGCGGCTCGCCGCGATGTCGTCGATCAGGCTGGTCCGGTTGAGGAGCTCGTCGGCGATCGCCGTCAGATGGGCGGCCTTGCGCAGCCGGAGGCCGAGCAGCTCGGCGGGTACGGGACTGCCCTCCAGGCTCAGGGCGGCTGCGGACAGCGTGTCCACCATGTTCTCCACCCAGGCCCCGCTGAGCGGGGGTTCGAGCAGGGTCAGCCCGGCGACCAGATCCGGCCGGGCGAGCGCGGCGTGCAGGGCGAGGGTGCCGCCGTGGCTGTTGCCGACCAGGTGCACCCGGCGGTGCCCGAGTCCCAGCGCGCCGAGCAGCGCGAGGAGGTCCCGTACGGCCGTGCGGCTGTCGTAGCCGGTGGCGGGGCGTTCGGTGCGGCCGTGGCCGCGCAGATCGTAGAGGACCGCCTCGTGGCCGGCGCGCGCCGTGGGCAGGGCGAGGGGGCAGTAGAAGGAGGAGAGGTTGTCGACGACCAGTCCGTGCAGGAACACGACGACCGGCTGATCGGCGCGGCCGGTCTCTTCGGTCCCGTCGGGCAGGTCCTGGCGGTCGGGGACGGCGGCCGGGAGCCGCTGGACGTGGAAGCGGAGCGAGTTCGCGTGGACGAAGGCCATGGCGGGCTCAGCCGGCCGAGGCGGTCGGCGTGGCCGCCGCCCGGGCGAGGGAGGCATGGGTGACCCGGCCGATGTGCGTGACCAGTTCACCGACGGACATCGCGAGAATGGCGTCCATGTCCTTCTCGGCGAGGAAGCCCATGAGGTCCACCTCGGCGCCGTAGCGATGGTGGAGCAGCTCGGCGAGGGCGACGAACTCGATGCTCTCCAGGGCGAGATCCTCGTTGAACCTGGTCTTCATCGTGACCTCCTCCGCAAGCAGGAACTCGTCGCCGACGATCTCCACGAGCATGCCGGTGATCTCGGCGAGGATGTCAGTGGCCATGGCTGGTCTCCGTGAGGGTGAAGGGGACGGGGGTGCGGTCCGGCGCCGCAGGGCGGGCGGTCCAGGCGACGACGTGAGCGTTGGGCAGGAAGGACGTACGGAGGGCGTACGGGTGCCCGTCGGGGGACAGCACCCGCAGCCCGCCGGAGCCGGGGTCGTCCACCGCCCGCCAGGCGCGCGGGCGGCCGCCGAGGCCGGTGCCCGCCGCCTTGGCTGCGGCCTCCTTGGCGCACCACAGAGCGGTGAGCGCGTCCGGCAGGCCCGTGCCCTCGCGGGCGGACAGGGCTTCGGCCAGGGAGAGTTCGTCCGGGGTAAGGGCGATCCGGATCAGCGCGTCGGGGTCGGCGGTCACCGGCTCGACGTCGATCCCGACCGCCAGGGACCGGTGGGCGACGGCGACGGCGATCCGGTCCTTGTGGGCGAGGGAGAGCCGGAAGCCGCAGGCCAGTGCGCCCCCGGGCACGGGCCGCCCGTGGGGATCGTTTGCGACGGGGACCTCCGCCGGGAACACCGGCCCGGCACCGCCGTCCCACAGCTGCTGCCGCAGCGCGTCCTTGGCCGCGATCCGGCCCAGCAGCCACGGCGCCCGGGCGCGGGGAGGCAGTTGTTCGTACACCGCCCGCTCGGCGGCCCCGAGGTAGCGGCGCATGACCAGCTCCTGCGACGCGGGGTCGGTCCACCGGCGCCGGGCCAGGCACCAGCCGGCGGGCTGCGGTTCGCCGATGCCGCACACCTCCGGGGTGAACTTCATCGGCCAGACCCGCTCGTCGGCGCCGAAGCGGCGGTACGTCCAGCCCTCGATCCGGGCCCACACCTCGCCGGTGGTGCGGCTGAGCTCGAGGTCGCCGCGCACGGTGACCTCGCGTATCTCGCGGATACGGGCGGTGGCGGCGACCAGCTCCCCGGCGGCGGGCGGTGGCCCGAAGAACCGGATGCGGTCGACGGTGGCCGGGAACACCAGCCGGTCGACGGGCAGTTCGAGCTGCATCCAGTGCCCGAACAGCTGCCCGGCGGCGTCCAGCAGCGCCCCCGGGTCGGGCAGGGCCCGCAGGACTCCGCGGATACCGTCCGCGCCTACGGTCCGTACCTCGTGGACGCCGGCGAAGCGGGGGCCGTGGAACATCCACCGGTCCCGGTACAGGGCCTCGGCGCTGACGGGGGCGGGGCGAGGATGCCGCAGCGGAGCGGTGTCGGGCGCGGGCGGCTGCCCGTGGCCCGGTCCGAGCAGGACGACGACGGAGGCGTACGGGCCGAGTCCGATCCGGATCCGCCCGGGCCCGTCGCTGCGGGCGCTGACCTCGACGTCGACGGCGGGCGCGGCGGGGAGCCACCGCAGGGCCCGCACGTCGTCGTAGCCGATGAGGTCAGCGCCGGGCGGGGCGTGCCGGCGGGCCGCGTCGGCGGCCAGCTCCAGCATGGTCGTCATGGGCACGACGGGGAACCGGTCGGAGTCCTCGGGCCAGCCGTCGGGCTGCAGGTAGACGCAGTGGTCGCGTACGTAGGGCATGGCGTCGAGGGACACCCGCAGCCGGTACGTCCCCGTGGCCCTCCCCGAACCAGCACGGTCCGCACCCGCTTCGGGCCCCCCGCGGACGGTCGACCAGGCCTCGGTGACGGCCTGCGCGGCCGCGCGGGTATCGGCGAGGACGGTGTCCAGCGCGGACAGCAGCCCCGGCTGATCGCCCACCTCCTGCTGGGGAGCCAGTCCCCCCAACGCGGTGCGGGCCCTCTCGCCCAGGCGAACCAGAGGCGACCCGAGGTCCAGCGCGACGGCCCGGTCGGGGACGGCGTGGCCCGCGGCGGTCGGCGTGGCGGGGGAGGGGTTCGGCGACAGGCGGGCCCAGTTCGGGGCGTGGCCCTCGGTCCAGAGCGCGGCGCACGTGCGGCGCAGGGCGGGCAGGCCCGCGAGTCGGGGGGACGAGGTGGCCACCGAGAGGTGGGGGCGGTCCCGGAGGGTGTCCTCGACGAAGCCGGGCAGGCTGCCCGGGCCCAGCGCGACGAAACTCCGGACGCCCGCGTCCTCGTAAAGCCGCAGCGTCAGCTCCCTGAAGCGGACCGGCTCCAGGAGGTGCCGCACCACCAGGTCCCGGACGGCATCCGCGGCGGCGGGGAAGGGCGCGAGCGTCGTCGCCGACCACACCGGCACCGCCCCCGCCCGCACCGGCAGCCGGTCGAACGCGGAGCGCACCTGCCCGAGGTACGGCTCCCACATCGGCGTGTGGAAGCCCGAACGGAACGGCAGCTCCTGCCCGAGCACCCCCTCCGAGCGCAGCCGCTCCAGGACCCGGCCCACCCCGGCAGGTTCCCCGCAGACCACCGACTGGTGCGGGCAGTTGTCATGGCTGACCACCACCCCCGACACACCGTGCAGCGCCGCCTCCGCCCGCGCCGCCCCGCACCCGAGCGCCGCGTAGACGAGATCGGGGACCTTGAGTGAATCCGGCCGCAGCGAATCCAGGAAGGAGTCCGCCGCGCCCTGCGGATACATGCCGGCGGCCACCATCGCCGCCCACTCGCCCAGGCTGTGGCCCGCCAACGCATCGGCCTCGATGCCCAGTTCGGCCAGGACCCGGGCGAAGAACCGTCCCGCGGCGATCGCGTCGAGGGCCCGTTCCATCAGCTCCCCGCCCCGGCTCAGCCGTGGCGCGGGGAGGCCGAGCCGGTCCGCGACGTCGTCCACCACCGGCGCGAACTCCGGTTCCAGGCCCGGGAACAGGAAGGCCACCCGGCCGCCCAGCGGCTCCGGCGTGAACCAGACGTCCCCGCGGCCCCGCCAGGCCCGGCCGCGAGCCACCGCCTTCGCGGCCAGCGCGAGCCGCTGCGGAGTCGGCCCGGCCACCGCCAGCCGGCACGGCCCGTCGCCCGCGGACCCGGGACCGGCGCCCGGTCCGGCTGTCCGTTCGGCGAGCAGCTCGGCCAGCTCCGCCGGACCGTCCGCCGCGAGCAGGAGTACGTCGTCCCGCCCGCCCGGGGCGGCCACCGGCGCGGCCGCGGCCCCCAGGGGCAGGAAGCGGCGTACCGGAGGCGCCGGGCGGGCGGCTCCCGGGGCCTCCTCCAGCACCACGTGCGCGTTGATCCCGCCGAAGCCGAACGCGTTGACGCCCGCCCGGCGCGGCGCCGGCCCGCGCTCCCACGGCTCCGCCTGCGTGATCGGCCGCATCCGGGTCCGGGCCAGGTCCGGGTGCGGATCCGTCAGGTGCAGGGTCGGCGGCAGCGTCCCCTCGTACACCGCGAGCGCCGCCTTGATGAGCCCGGCCATGCCCGAGGCCTGCATCGTGTGCCCGAGCATCGACTTCACCGAGCCGAAACCGATACCGCCCGGCTCGGCGTCCCCCGCCGGGCCGAACACCTGTGCCAGGGTGTCCAGTTCGGCGGCATCGCCGACCGGGGTCCCGGTACCGTGCGCCTCCAGCAGGCCCAGCGCGCCGGGCGCCCGCGGGTCCAGACCGGCCTCCCGCCAGGCCCGCTCCAGGGCCCGTACCTGGCCGGCGACCAGCGGGCTCATCAGGCTCGCGGCCCGGCCGTCCCCGGCCACGCCCGTCCCGCGGATCACCGCGTAGATCCGGTCGCCGTCCCGTTCCGCGTCCGCCAGCCGCTTCAGCAGCACCACCCCGGTCCCCTCGGAGAGCAGCGTCCCGTCGGCCAGCCGGTCGAACGGCCGGATCCGCTCGCTCGGGCTGAGCGCCCGCAGCTGGGTGAACACGCTCCACAGCGTGGCGATGTGGCAGTGGTGCACGGCCCCCGCGACCACCGCGTCGCAGCGCCCGCCCGCCAGCAGCCCCACCGCCTGGTCCACCGCCAGCAGCGAGGAGGCGCAGGCCGCGTCCAGCGTGTAGGCGGGACCGCTGAAGTCCAGCCTGTTCGCCGTCCGGGCGGCGGTGAAGCTCGGCACCAGCCCGATCGAGGCGTCGGGCCGCTCCGGCCCCAAAGCGTCCTGGAAGGCGGCGCGCACCGCGGCGATCCGCCGCTCGCCGAGCTCGGGCGCCAGCTCGCGCAGGGTCTGCGCCAACTGGTGGGCCGTACGCACCCGTTGGTCCAGCCGGGCGGTGGCCACGCCCATGAACCCGCCGCGCCCCAGCACCACCCCGATCCGCGAGCGGTCGGCGGGGAGCCGGTCCTCGCCGCCCGCGTCGGCGATCGCCTCGGCCGTCGCGTGCAGGGCCAGCATCTGGTCCGGCTCGGCCCCCTCCACCGCCGCCGGCATGATCCCGAACCGGGTCGGGTCGAAGACCGCCAGGCCGTCGATGAAACCGCCCCGTCGGCAGTAGAACCGGTCGCCGGCCGCGGGACCGGCCGCGCTGCCCGGGTCGTAGTACACCTCCGGATCCCAACGCCCGGGCGGTACCTCGCCGATGGCATCGGTGCCGGCCAGCAGGTTGCGGCGGTACGCGGCCAGGTCCGGTGCCCCGGGGAACACCGCGCCCATCCCGACGATCGCCGCGTCGGCCGGCCGCGGGCCCCGCCCCGCCCCGTGCCCGCGCTCACTCATCGCCCTCGTCCTCCCGGGCCGTCAGGACCACCTGGACGTCGGTTCCGTACGCGAGCTCGTCGAGGAACGCGGCGGTGGCGGCCTCGGCGGAGAGCAGCGGGACCCCGCGCCGGGCGTACGCGCGCTCCAGCTCCGGTGTGACCATCCCGCCCCCCTCCGCGGCCCAGGGGCCCCAGTCGACGGACAGCACCCGGCCCGGCAGGAACGCCGACCAGGTGTGCGCCAGGGAGTCGAGGGCGTCGTTGGCCGCGGCGTAGTCCGTCTGGCCGCGGTTTCCGTACACCCCGGAGACGCTGGCGAACAGGGCCAGGAACCGCGGCGCGGGCCCCGGTCCGTGCTCGGCGGCCGCGGCCGCGAGGTTGCGGGCTCCGGTCACCTTCGTGGTGAACACCTCGGCGAAAGCCGCCGGTTGCTTGTCCCGCACCAGCCCGTCGCGCAGCACCCCGGCGCCGTGCACGATGCCGTCGAGCCGGCCGTGCCGCTCCCGTACGTCGGCCACGACGGCCCGTACGGCCTGCTCGTCGGTGACGTCGGCGCGGTGGTAGCGCACGGAGGCCGCCACCGCGGTGAGCGCGGACAGGGTGGCCCGTACTTCGCGCTCGGCGAGGATCCGCGAGGCCGCGGCCTCGATCTCGGCGGGCTTGCGGAGGCCGTCGGCGATGAGGGCGGCGCGCAGTGCAACGCGGTCGGTGGCCTGGGCGAAGCGGTCCGCCTCGGCGGCGGGCCGGGGCGTACGTCCGACCAGCTCGACGTGGCATCCGGTGGCGCGGGCCAGCGCGAGGGCGGTCCGGGCGGTGATCCCGCGGGCCCCGCCGGTCAGCAGGACCACGGAGCGGGCGTCGAGCGGTGGCGTCCCGTCGCCGACGGCGGCGGCGGGCAGGGGAGCGGGCACCGGGCGGCGGGCGATCCGGACCCCCTCGGCGGTGTACCCCACGGAGGAGCCGTCCCCGTGCAGGTCGCCCAGCTCGGCCAGCAGCTGCGCCGCGACCCGCTCGGGATCCTCCTTGGCGCTGACCTCCACGGCGCGGATCAGGCTGCCCGGGAACTCGAGGGCTGCGCTGCGGGCGAAGCCGTGCAGACCGGCGCCGGGGGCTCCGCCGGGTGTGGTGGCGAGCAGGAGCCGGCGGACTCCGCCGGTGAGTGCGCGCTGCAGTGCGGGGAACGCGCCGGGCAGCACCGGCTCGGCGCCGGCCCGCAGCCCGGAGAGGTCGACGATCCCGTCGAACCCGGCAGCGCCCTCGGCATCCGCCTCGGCGAGGACGCGCACCTCGGCGCCGTGCCCCCGCAACGCCGTGGCGAGCGCGGCCGACACCCCCTGCCCGTCGTCGACCACCCCGACCTGCAGCCCCCGAACCCCTTCTGCCTCCGCGACCACGCCCGCCACGACCACGTCCTGCAAACGCAACCGCCGCACCCCGAGCCCGCGGCCCGCGGGCCCAGCCGGCTCGGCTGAGCCGGCCCCGAGCCCGTGGGCGGCCGACCCGGCCGACCCGGCCGCGCCGGAGAGGGCGCCGGCTGTGGATCCGGCCGGCTCGGATGCCGTCGCCGAATACCCGCCGCCGTTCCTGCCGGCCCGGTCGGCCGTACCGCCTGCGAGGCCGTGGGCCGGGAGCGGCGTTGGCTCCGGTGGCGGCAGGGCGTCGGCCCGGGGGGATGCGGTAGGTCGTGCGGCCGGCGCCGGCGCCGGCGCCGTATCGGCGGCCGGGGCTGCCGTGCGGGACGTGACCCAGTCGACGATGCCGCTCAGGGTCTTGAGGCGGGAGAGCTCCTCGACCGCGGACTCGGCGGAGCCGTCGGGGTCCTGCGGGAGCCCGATGCGGTCGGCCAGGGCGCCGATGATCTCGACGCGCTTGATGGAGTCGATGGACAGGTCCGCCTCCAGGTCCAGCTCGGGGCCGAGCATGTCGTGCGGGTATCCGGTGCGGGTGTGCACGATGTCCAGGACGATGTCCATCACCTCGTCGGCGGACCTGGGTCCACCGTCTGATCCGGTGTCATGGGCGGGCTGTCCGCCCGCGTCGGCCCAGAGCTGCCCTGGGCCGGCCCGGCCGGGCAGCTCCGTGCCGTGGGCGGGAAGCGCGTCCGCCGGGGTGGGCCACGGGCGGTCGGGGGCTTCGGCCGACGGCCGTGGCGCAGGCGAACCGGCGCCCAGGAACCCCAGCAGGACGTCCCGTTGGGCCTCGATCAGTTCCCGGGAGCCGCGCAGGTACGCGAGGACCGCCTCCTCGCGGCGGTCCGCCGGCGCCGACGCCGCAGACACCGCAGACGCCACCGCCGGCGCCGCCGGGGCCACCCGGCGGGCCGGCTGGAGGCCACCCGGCACCGGGGTGCCGTCCGCGGTGCGGACCAGGTGGCCGTCGACCAGCCAGCCCGGCCGCCGCGGGGCCCGCTCCGGCAGCCGGGTGCCGCGGCCGCGGAACAGGGCCTCGGGGGCCACCGGCACGCCTGCCGCAGCCAGTTCCGCCAGTGCGGTGACCAGCCGGAACAGGCCGTGCTCGCCCGGCACGTCCAGCGGGACCACCGTGTGCGGCCGGTCTCGCAGGATCCGGCCCAGCAGGCCGGAGAGGACCCGCCCGGGCCCCGCTTCCACGAACGTCCGGACACCGGACGCGTACATGGCCTCCACCTGCTCCACGAACCGGACCGGCTCCGCGACCTGGCGCGCGGCAAGGCTTCGTACCGCCTCGGCGCCGGCGGGGTACGGACCGGCCGTGGTGTTCGACCAGACCGGGACGGCGGCGTCGGCAACCGCCGTCCCGGCCAGCTCCTCGGCCAGCGCGGCGGCCGCCCCCGCGACCACCGGGCTGTGGAACGCGCACGCCACCTCGATCGGCTCCGCCGAGAGCCCCGCCGCCCGCAGCGCCGCCACCGCCTCGGCCACGGAGGCCGCCGGGCCCGATATCGCGCACTGCCGCGGCGCGTTGTGGTTCGCGACCACGCACCCGGACCGCGCCGCGATCTCCCGTACCTCCTCCGGCGCGCCCGTCACCGCCGCCATGGACCCCGGATCCACTCCCGCGGCCGCGAGGATCGCCTCGGCCCGGCGCGCGCTCAGCCGCAGCAGGCTCTCCGTGTCGTACACGCCGGCCGCCCACAGCGCGGTGAGCTCCCCGTACGAGTGCCCGGCCACGCAGTCCGGCCGTACGCCGAGCTCCCCGAGCAGCAGATGCGCTGCCGCGCCGGCCAGCCCGAGGGCCGGCTGGGCGATCCGGGTGTCGGTGACCGCTGCCCGCTGCGCCGCCCGATCCGCGGCGCTGAAGGCGCCCGGCGGGAACACCGCCGAGACCACGGCCCGCGGAGCCGTCTCCAGCAGCCCCCGAAGCGCCGGGAACGCGATGAACAACTCGCCCAGCATTCCGGGGCGTTGACTGCCCTGCCCGGGGAACAGGAACGCCACCTTCCCGGGATCGGCCGCATCCTCCCGTACGTGGACCCCCTCGCCCGCGGTGAAGCCCCGGGCCCGCTCCAGCCGGGCCGCGAGTTCGTCCGGATCCCCGGCCACGACCGCCACCCGCACCGGGCCCGAGCCCTGCCCCTCGGCGGCGGCCTCCGCCGCGAGATCACGCAGGGCCCACGGCCGCCCGGCCGCCTCGTTCTCCTCCAGCCGGGCCGCGAGCCGGGCCATCGCCCGCCCCGCCGCCCGCCGGTCCTCGCCGCGGAAGCAGAACAATTCGGCGGGCCACTCCTCCAGCCCGTGCGCAGCCTCCTCGGCGCCCCCGTAACCGGCCAGCACCGCGTGGTAGTTGGTGCCGCCGAAGCCGAAGGCGCTGACCCCGGCGATCCGCCGCTCGGCGGGGACCGCCCACGGCCGCGCCTCGGTGGGGAAGGCGAACGGGCTGGTCTCCGCCTGCCAGGCCGGGTTCGGCGTCTCGATGTGCAGGGTCGGCGGCCGGACACCCGTGTGGACCGCCCGGGCGGCCTTGATCAGCCCGGCCAGCCCGGCCGCGCACTTGGTGTGCCCGAGCTGCGATTTCACCGAGCCCAGCGCGCACGACCCCGGAGTAGCCCCGGATCCGGCGAACAGCTCGGTCAGCACGGTCAGTTCGGTGCTGTCCCCGACCACCGTGCCGGTGCCGTGCGCCTCGATCAGCCCCACCTCGCCGGGGGTGATGCCCGCCCGCGCGTAGGCCCGCTCCAGGGCCCGCCGCTGCCCCTCCGGCCGGGGCGCGGTCAGGCCGAGGGACCGCCCGTCGCTGGCCGCCCCCACCGCCTTGATCACGGCGTAGACCCGGTCGCCGTCCCGCTCCGCGTCCGCGAGCCGTTTGAGGACCAGTGCGCCCACGCCCTCGCCGAGCGCGATCCCGTCGGCCGCCGCGTCGAAGGGCCGGCAGCGCCCGCTCGGGGACAGTGCCCGCACCGAGGAGAACATCAGGTAGTCGTTGATCCCGTTGTGCACGTCGGCGCCGCCGCACAGCACCATGTCGCTGTCCCCGTCGCGCAGTTGGCGGCAGGCCAGGTCCAGTGCGGCCAGCGAGGAGGCGCAGGCGGCGTCGACGGTGCAGTTGGCGCCGCCGAGGTCGAGCCGGTTGGCGACCCGGCCCGCGATCACATTGGCGAGGATGCCGGGGAAGGAGTCCTCGGTGAGCCGGGGCAGCTGCTCGTCCAGCCCGGGCGGGAGCTCGCCCAGGTAGGCGGGGTGCAGCGCGCGCAGCCCGTACGCCCCGGCCAGCTCGGTACCGGCCTCGGCGCCGAAGACCACCGAGGTACGGGAGCGGTCGAACTCCCGGTCCCGGCCGTACCCCGCGTCCCCGAGGGCCCGCGCCGAGATCTCCAGGGCCAGCAGCTGGACCGGCTCGACGGCGGCGAGCGAGGCCGGCGGGATGCCGTGCGCGAGCGCGTCGAACGGTACCGGGTCGAGGAAGCCGCCCCAGCGCGAGGGGGTGCGCTCGCCGGCCCGCGCCGGGTCGGCGTCGTAGTAGAGCGCCGGGTCCCAGCGCTCGGGCGGCACCTCGGTCACGGCGTCCGTCCCGGCGAGGATCCGGGCCCAGTAGGCGGCGAGATCGGGCGCGCCCGGGTAGGCGCAGGCCATGCCGACGATGGCGATGTCCAGCGGGTCGGCCACGGGCTCCCCGGGGGCCGGCCCGTCCTGCCCGGCGGCCGCCAGCTCGGCGGCGCGCCGGTCCAGCAGCCCGGTCGCCCCCTCGGTGACCTGGGCGTGCAGGGCGGCGACCGTGGTGGTCCCGGTACGGAGGGTCGCGGCCTGGCCCAGCATGAACAGACCCTCTGCGTACTGCTGTTGCTCGTCCACCCGCTCCAGCGGTGCCGGCGCCGCCGCACCCCGCCGCAGCCCCTTGCTCGCGATCCGCAGCCGCCCCAGGTTCAGCCGCTCCAGCTCCTCCCACACGGTGCGCGCCTCGGTCCCGCCCTCCACGAGCCGCTGCCGGGTCGCCTCGAACGCCTCGGCGTACGGAGTGGCCGCGCAGCGCGTGGCGTGCCCGGGAGCCGTGTGCAGCAGGACCGTCTCCGTGCACTCGACCGCCGCCTGCTGGAAGCCCGGCAGCACCGCGCCCGCGGCCACCGCCTCCTGCGTGAACAGGTACGCGGTCCCCATCAGCACCCCGATCCGCGCGCCCCGCCCGGCCAGCGGCGCGGCGGCCGCCACCGCCATCGCGGCGGAGCGTGCGTCGTGGATGCCGCCCGCGAACAGGACGTCCAGGGCGGCCGGTTCGGGACATCCCAGGAGCAGCTCGATCTGCTCCTCCCACAGCGCGAACGAGGTGCGCGGCCCGACGTGGCCGCCGCATTCCAGCCCCTCGAACACGAACCGCCGCGCCCCTTCGGCGAGATACCGTTGCAGCAGCCCCGGCGAGGGCACGTGCAGGTGCGTCGCGGTCCCGGCCGCCTCCAGCGGCGCCGCCTGGGCCGGGGTGCCGCCGGCGATGATCGCGTGCGGCGGCCGGACCTCGGCCACGGCCGCCAGCTGCTCCCGGCGCAGCTCGGGCGGGGCGAAGCCGAGCAGTCCCACGCCCCAGGGGCGGTCCCCGAGCCGCTCGGCCGTCTCGGCGAGCAGTTTGCGTACGTCCGCGCCGTCCATCACCGCGAGCGCCAGGTACGGGACCCCGCCCCCGGCGGCCACCGCCTCGGCGAAGGCGGCCTGGTCGCTGACCCGGGTCATCGGCCCCTGGGCGACGGGGAGCGGCCGCAGCAGCGGCCGGGTGCGCACCGCGGCCTCCAGATGCCCGGTGACGGCCGCCCGTACGGCCTGGAGCACCCCGCCCGTCGTCCGGTACCGCGCGGCCAGCCGGGCCGCCGAGGCGCCGTCCTGCCCGACCGGCAGCAGCTGGGTCCGCAGGTCCCGGGCTCCGAGCAGCGCATCGGCCGGACCCTCGGGCGGGGTCAGGTCGGGCCGCGCGTACACCCGGTGACCGTCGTGCAGCCGGGTCTCGGAGCCGTCCATCGCCCGGAGCGCGGCGGCCACTTCGGCAGGCAGGGCCGCCTCGCCCTCCGCGGTCAGGGCCAGTTGTACGTCGACCAGCACCCCGGCGGCTCCGCCCGCGACGGCCGCGGCCGCCGTGTGCGGCCCGATCCCGCCCCGGGCGAGCACGGGCACCCCGAGTCCGGGCCCGGCCAGCAGCTGCTGGAGCAGTACGAAGGTGGTGGCGCCGCCCACCCGGCCGCCGGCCTCGTGCCCCTTCGCGACGAGCGCCACCGCCCCGGCGGCCACCGCGATCAGGGCCTCTGCCCGGCCGGTGACCTCGGCCCAGGCACGCCGCCGCCCGCCCCCGGCCCAGGCGGCCATCTGCTCCGGGGTGTGCTCCGCGGGGTCGGCGACGAGCACCGTGTCCACCTCGGGCGGCAGGTCCTCGGGCCCGAGCGGGCATCCGGCGGGCACCCGCACCCCGTACCGGCGCCGGCCGCCGAGCCGGCGGGCGAGCTCCGCGAAGCCGTGGCGGGCGGCCGCGGGATCCCGGCCCAGGTCGAGCAGCCCGAGGGCCCCGGCCCGTTCGGCGGCGATCACGATCCGCGGATGCGGTTCCTCGAACGGGCTGACCGCGACGACCAGGTCACGGATGGCGGCGGATCGCGGGGGCTGGGGGGTCACGAGCGCTCCTCTGGTCGGTGCTGTGTGACATGTCGCAATGCGTGACAGCGCATCCGGCGCACCCCGGCGCAAGCTGGCGCACCCCGGCGCGTACCGGGGGCGCACGGAAGCCGGACGGGGCCGGACGCGGCTGTACGGGGGAGTGCGGGGGGTGCAGGGAGGGCGGAGGGTGCGGGGCGCGTGCGCTGGTCGTGCCGTGGGGGGCGTGCGCGGGCGTGGTCTCCCGCCGGGAGGCGGTGCTCGGGCCGCCCGGGCGACCCGAGTACCGCCTCGGGCGGGTTTGAACAGTGGTCAACTTCCCTGATGCCGCGATGCATCGTGCGGTGGCCGCCCTGCACTGTCAACGGTCATGCGGAGTACGCCGTTTCGCCCCTTGGGCGCCGGCGGCCGCCCCGGAATGCGCCCCGGCGGGCCCGCTGCGGCCCCACCGGGGCCGGTGGCCTGCGCCGATCCCGCCCGGGCGGGTCCGCCCCGGCGCGCCGGTGGGCGTACCGCACCGGGCCGGGCTCATGCCGCACCGGCATACCTTGTCGCCCATCGGGCATGAACTCCGCTCAGGGGGTGGGTATTTGGTCACCCCTGCGGCCCTTACGGGTGCGGCATGGCGAGGTTACCGTCCGGTCATGACCCCCACCCTGGCGCAGCTTCGCTACTTGGTGGCCGTCGCGGACTGCCGTTCCATCACCGGCGCTGCCGCCTCGGTCTTCGTCGCCCAGTCCGCCCTGTCGCGGGCCATCCAGGCCATGGAACGCGACCTCGGAGTCGAACTCCTCGCCCGCCGGGGCAGGGGCGTGGACCTCACGCCGGAAGGGGCCCGGGCCGTCCGGCTCGCCCGTACCGTCCTCGACGCGGTGGAGGCGATCGACGACATCGGGACCGCGCACGGCAGTGGCGTCCGGGTCGTCCTGACCCTCGTCACGACCCCCACCCTGGCCCTGGACCTGGCCGCCGACCTGGTGCCGGCCTTCACCGAACGGCACACCGGAGTGGACATCCGGCTCCAGCAGCACGACAGCCGGGAGTCCCTCGTGCAGGAACTCACTACGGGCAGAGCCGAGTTGGCCCTGGTGGACCTGCCGGTGGACAAGGAGCTGTCCACGCACCACATCCAGGAGCGCGAGGTGGTGCTGATCTCCCCGAACGGCTGCAAACTGCCCGACCCGATGCCCTTCAGACTGCTCGACGGCCTTCCGATGGTGCTGCCGACCCCGGGCGCCGGCCGGCGCACCGAGATGGAAGCCATGTTCAGCTGCCTGGGAGTGCGCCCCGTGCCCTCCCTCGAGGCCGACGAACGGCTCGCCTGGGTGACGGGCGTGACGGACGGCCGCGGCTCGGTCATCTGGTACCGGGACGTGGCCGCGCGCGCCTTCGGTGACCGCGCGGAGATCCGCTCCTTCTCCCCGCCCCTGCTGCGCCCGGTGGGGATCGCGCACGCCCGGCGGCCGCTGAGCCGCGCGGCCCGGGCGTTCATCGCGCACGCCCGGCACAACGCACCCGTACGGGAGCCGGCGCGCTGACCGAAAACCACCGGCAGGTCGCGGCAGCCATGCCCGCACGGCATTGAACCATGTTCAAAGAGGTGTCCGCCGGCCCTGGCGACGGCACCTGACGTGCCATCACATTGTGTGCATGTCCCGACTCCTCACGCCCCCACGGGCCGCCGCCCTCGCGACCGCGGCCCTTGCCACACTCCTCCCGGCGGCCGTCTGGATGGCCAGTGCCACCGCCGCCCCGGCCGGCCTGCCCACCTCCGCGCCCGCTCCCGCCGCGGCCCTGGCACCGGAGAAGAGGTGCACGCTCCCCGGCGGCCTGGCCGAGCTCAGCGGACTCGCCATGAGCCGAAAGCACCCCGGCGTGTTCTACGCCGTCAACGACAGCGGCAACACCAACCAGGTCTTCGC
Source organism: Streptomyces sp. NPDC051364 (assembly GCF_040682115.1). Classification (NCBI taxonomy): domain Bacteria; kingdom Bacillati; phylum Actinomycetota; class Actinomycetes; order Kitasatosporales; family Streptomycetaceae; genus Streptomyces; species Streptomyces sp. NPDC051364. Next base: position 495,637 of record NZ_JBFBAH010000002.1, read on the forward strand.
CATCGACTGCACCACGGCGACCGGCCGGCTCCGGGCCACGTACACCGTCTCCGGTGTCGGCAACACCGACTGGGAGGGGCTGGCCCTCGGCAAGGACGCGGCCGGCCTTCCGGCCATCCTGGTCGGCGACATCGGCGACAACTTCAGCGGGCGCGCCGAGATCACCGTGCACGCCTTCGCCGAGCCCGAGCAGCTCGCCGATGCCACCGTCACGCCGGTGACGTACCGCTTCGCCTACGCGGACGGCCGGCACGACGCCGAGTCCCTGCTCGCCGACCCCGTCACCGGGCAGCTCTACGTCGCGAGCAAACTCATCGGCGCGGCCGGTCAGTTGTACAAGGCCCCGCTTCCCCCGCTGACCGGGCAGGTCAACACCCTCACCGCGGTCCGCCCGGGTCCGGTCTTCGCCACCGACGGCGCGTTCTCGCCGTCCGGCGCCTCGTACACCCTGCGCAGCGGCGGGCCGCTCGGCGCCAACACCGCCACCGTGTACGACACCGCGGGCACCAAGCTCGCGGAGGTCGCCCTGCCCGCCCAGTCCCAGGGCGAGACCGTCGCGTACGCGGACTGCACCAGCCTGCTCGTCGGATCGGAGAACGACACCCAGATCTGGCGGGTCCCGCTGCCCCCGGAAGCCACCCCGGGCTGCGGCACCACGCCGACGCCCACCCCCACGCCCACCCCCACGCCCACCCCCAGCCCCACACCCGGCCCGGGCGATCTGAAGGTCGCCGACCCCGGCCCGCAGACCTGCAAGTTCAACCAGTCCTGCACCATCCGGCTCACCGCCACCGGCGGCAAGCCGCCCGTCCGCTTCGCCGCCGCCGGCCTGCCGTTCGGCCTGGCCCTCGACACCGCCTCCGGCCGGATCACCGGCAAGCCCTGGGGCAGCGGCACCGTGCAGGTCACGGTGACCGCCACCGACTCCACCGGGGCCACCGCGAGCACCGCCTTCCCCCTCGCCCTCACCTGGTTCTGACCCCGGACTGGGCGGACTTGTACAACCCGGCCTCCAGGCCGCACTGTTGGCCGAGTTTCGTCCATACGGTCAGGAGAACCCGCTTGTCACCCGACAACGCACCCGCGCCCGCGTACGTCATCGACCCCGCCGGCGGCTGCCCGCACGCCCTCAATGCCCGGCTGCGCGCCCAGGGCTCCGTGGCGGACGTCGTCCTGCCCGGCGGGGTCCCTGGGGCGGTCGTCCTCGGGCACGAAGCGCTGAAGGAGTTGCTCGCCCACCCCGACGCGGCCAAGGACGCCCGGCACTTCCCGTCCCTGCACGACGGCACCATCCCGCCGGACTGGCCGCTGCGGGCGTTCGCCAACGCCCAGGGCATGCACACCTCCGACGGCGCCGACCACCGCAGGCTGCGCTCCCTCGTCGGCAACGCCTTCACCGCCCGCCAGGTGGAGCGGCTGCGGCCGCGCATCGAGGAGCTGACCGCCGGGCTCCTCGACGACCTCGGCCGGGCCGCGGCCGAGACCCCCGACGGTGTCGCGGACCTGCGCACCCACTTCGCCCTGCCACTGCCGATGAGCGTCATCTGCGAGCTGCTCGGCGTGGACCCCGAGCACCGGAGCCGGCTGCACCACCTGTCCCACACGGTGATCATCGCCACCGACACCACCCCCGCCGAGGCGATGGCCGCCGTACGGGAGCTCGTCGAGCTGATGGGCACGATAGCCGCCGCCCGCCGCGAGAAGCCGGGCGACGACCTGACCAGCGCGCTGATCGCCGCCCGCGAGGGCGACGGCGACCGGCTCAGCGAGGCCGAACTCATCGGCACCATGCGCCTGATGCTCGTCGCCGGCCACGAGACCACCCTCAACCTGATCAGCAACGCCGTCCGCGCCCTGTGCACCCACCGCGACCAGCTCGCCCTGGTGCAGGATTCCAAGGCCACCTGGTCCGACGTGGTCGACGAGACCCTGCGCTGGGACGGACCGGTCAGCTGGTTCCCGTTCCGGTACCCCACCCGCGACCTGACCGTCGACGGGACCGTGATCCCGCAGGGCACCCCGGTCCTCGCCGGCTACACCGCGGCCGGCCGCGACGAGGCCTTCCACGGCCCGGACGCCGACCGCTTCGACATCACCCGCCCCACCGCCGCCCGCAACCTCTCCTTCGGGCACGGCGCGCACTACTGCGTCGGCGCCCCGCTCGCCCGCCTCGAGGCCGTCATCGCCCTGGAGCGGCTCTTCACCCGCTTCCCGGACCTCGACCTCGCCGTCCCCGAGCCCGAACTCCCGCACCAGCGCAGCTTCATCGGCAACAGCGTCGACTCCCTGCCCGTCCGCTTGACCCGGCCGTAGCTACCGGCCGTCTCCGGGCGGCTGGAGCTCCGTGCTCAGCCAGCCCAGCGCCTCCGGGTACATCCCGGTCCAGGTCTGGAAGTTGTGGCCGCCGGCCGGGCGGACGAGGGTCCTCACCCGGACCCCGCTGCCCGCCGCGGCCCGGCTGAAGGCCTCCAGCTGCTGCGGCGGGCTGTCCTTGTCCTGCGCCGAAGTGGCCAGGAACAGCCCGACGTCGGCCCGCTTGGCCTGCCGGACCAGCCACAGGGGGCTGTTGCGCTCGCGCAGGGCCGGGTCGGCCAGCACCTCCGGGTCCCCGGCCAGCGGGTCCGGGTCCAGGGCCGCGCCCGCCCGGAACACCTTCGGGTACTGCAACGGCAGCTTGGCCGCGCAGAACGCCCCGGTCGACACGCCCATCACCCCCCAGCCGCTGGGCTCGTGCAGGGTACGGAAGTTCTTGGCGACCAGGTCCGGCACGTCCTCCGCGAGCCAGCCGGCCACCTTCCGCGTCGGCGTGTTGCTGCAGTCCGTGTTCACCCCGCCCGGGTAGATCTCCGGGATCACGAGGATGAACGGGTGCGCCGCGCCCAGCCGGACCAGCTGCTCCAGCGCGCCGGGCATGTTGCCCAGGTCGATCCAGGTCCGGGGCGAGCCCGGATACCCGTGCAGCAGCATCAGCACCGGGAACCGGGTCTTCTCCGCGCCAGGGGCCCGGTACTCGGGCGGAGTCCACACGATCACCTGCCCGGCGAGTTTCGAATGCGAGCCGCGGAAATAGGTGGTCTGCGTTCCGTCGCCGCCCTGCGTGAACTTGGCCCGGCCCAGCGGCCGCCCCGTCATCGCCGAGGAGTTCTGCACGTACTCCGTGCCCAGCAGGTCGTTCCAGGAGGAGTAGAGCCCGTAGCTGCCGTTGATCCAGGTCGCGATCACCGCGATGGACGTCAGCTGGCACAGCCCGATCATCAGCACCCGCACGGGCCACCGCACCCACCCGGGTCCCGGGATCCGGTTCCACAGCAGCAGGGCGGCGAGCATGGCGAGCGCGGTGACGGCGATCAGTGTGACGAGGAACGACGTACTGGTCAGCTCCACGAGGGCCGGCTCCTGACGTGCGGGTCGGTTTCCCAGGGTGTCCGCATCATGCCTTCCTCCGGGAGGCGGGGCGGACACGCACCGACACCGAGTGCCACCCGGTCGCCCCGTCGGGGACGGTCCCGGTGCGCACGCCCGTCTGGACGGCGCCCGTGCCGTCCGTGGCGCGGACCTCCAGCCTGTGCGCGCCGGGGGTCGCCTCCCACTCCCACACCCACTGCCGCCAGGTGTCGTTGCCGTCCGCGGCCCCCAGCCGGGCCTCGTGCCACGGGCCCGCGTCGACCCGTACCTCGACCCGGGAAATCCCGCGGTGCTGCGCCCATGCCACCCCGGCCACCGCCACCCGGCCCTCCTCCGGCTCGGCGGACGGGCGCGGGGTGTCGATCCGGGACTGCGTCTTGACCGGGCCCTGCTGCGCCCAGGACCGGCGCACCCAGTACGCGTCGTACGCCGCGAAGGTCGTCAGCTGCAGCTCGCGCAGCCATTTGCACGCCGAGACGTACCCGTACAGGCCCGGTACGACCATCCGTACGGGGAAGCCGTGCGCGAAGGGCAGCGGCTCGCCGTTCATCCCGACGGCCAGCAGCGCGTCCCGGCCGTCCATCACCGTCTCGACGGGCGTGCCGATCGTCATCCCGTCCACCGAGCGCGCCACCAGCTGGTCCGCCGGACCGCCCTGCGAGGGCGGCCGGACCCCCGCCTCGCGCAGCAGGTCGGCCAGGCGCACGCCGAGCCAGCGGGCATTGCCCGCGTACGGTCCCCCGACCTCGTTCGACACGCAGCAGAGGGTGATGTCGTGCTCGACGAGCGGCCGGGCCAGCAGCTCGCGCAGCCCGAATTCAAGCGGGTTCGAGACGCCCTCGCCGTGGATGCGCAGCCGCCAGGTGTCCGCGTCCACCCGGGGGACGACCAGGGCGGTGTCCACCCGGTAGAAGTCCCGGTTGGGCGTGATGAACCGGGAGATCCCGTGCACCCGCAGGTCGGCGCCGGGCGGGACGGGCGGCGCGGGCACGGCCGGCTTCGGCAGGACCAGATCCGCCCGGGAGGCCGTGGCCCCCGCCGAGCCGTACGCGCCGAGCCGGCGCCCCGCGTACCCGATCCCAGCCGAGGCCACGAGGGCCGCGGCGACCAGCCGGCCGAAGCCGCGCCGGTCCACCGACCAGGCCCCGCCCGGCGGCGCGCCCACCGGGCGGGGCCTGGCCAGCGCGCGGACCAGCAGGAACAGCACCCCGGCGGCGGCCAGCCCGCCCACCAGCGACGGCAGCGCGTCGCGCCAGGTCGCCTCCGGCCGGCTGAGCGCGGCCACCGCCCCGACCAGCCCGAAACAGCCGGCGAGCACGATCCCGGCGGGCAGGTGCCGTACGGCGAGCACCCCTGCCGCGACGGCGACCGCACCCAGCACGACGATGATCCCGAGGGCCAGCAGCAGCTTGTCGGCGGTGCCGAACTCCCGGATCGCCCATTCCTTGACGCCGACCGGCGTACGGTCGACGACGGCTCCGCCGACCGCGGTGATCGGGGAGGATTCCGGCCGGACGGCCGCCGAAGCCAGCTCCGCCACGGCCAGTCCCGCGCAGGCGGCGACCAGCCCGCAGACGGCACCGCCCAGGATGCGGCGCCGCCGCCCCAGGTCTGCCTTCACACGGGTCATGCGCAGTCACCGTCCGCCGCGAAGCCGGATACCGGGTGCCGGACACCGGATGCCAGGTGTCGGGCGCCGGTACGGGAGGGGACCCGCCCGCCGGTTCCAGTGTCACTCCGACCCGGGCGGGCCTGCGCCCGGCCGCGCCCGTTCGGCCCCGTTCGGGTCAGTGCACCGGCGCCGGCGGCACCCAGCGCCCGGTGCGCGGGGCCTTCACCCCGTACTCGGCCTTCAGCTCCGCCGGGATGGCGTGGTGCATGACCCGGCCCCGGGTCAGCGCGGACAGCTCGAAGCCGGCGAGCAGCGAGCCCGCCTTGTCCAGCGCCCACTCCGCGAAGGGGCTGCTGTCCTCGATGGTCTCCAGCAGCCCCAGGAACACGGGGACGGCCTTGGCCGCCGAGTCCCAGGGGCTGCGCGGGATCTCCAGCCAGTCGCCGATGGTGTCGCCGACCAGGTAGCGGACGGTGGCCGGGACCATGGGGTCGAAGAGCGTGCCGGGGACCACGTCCTCGTACAGCCGCAGCAGCTGCGCGCCCAGGCCGACTCCCTCCGGCGAGGGGCCGAGATGGCGCAGCAGGTAGAGGTCGCAGTACGCGCGGGCCTCGGCGAGGTTCTCCGGTACGGCCGACATGTCGCAGCCCAGCAGGGCGGCCACGACCCGCCAGGCGTAGTAGTAGGCCTCCGCGCCCTCCTCGCTCATGTGGACGCCGAGCCGGTGCATGGCGTCGAGCACCAGCAGCGAGAAGAAGGTCTGCCCGGCGATCATGTCCTCCTGGCAGATCGGCAGGCCGTCCCGCTCGACGTCCCAGTGGCCGCCGTGGCGCAGGTGGTGGCGCACCGCCGCGTGCAGCAGCCGGACCTTCTGCGCGGCCGGGATGAACTTGCTGCCCTCCGCGAAGGAGTCGGTCCGCATGAGGTACGTGACGAACTGGCCGGTGTTGGCCATCCGCCGGGAGGGGTACGCGAGCGAGTGCGTCGAGGAGAGCAGCCGGGCCATCCGGGGGACGGCGTAGCTGACGGGCATCGCGGCGAAGGACAGGCCGGTGTTGATGTGGGCGGCGTTGTCCATGAAGAACAGCCGGGCCTGTTCCATGACGTCCCAGTCGACCCAGGCCGGGGGCACGGCGGTGGCCTCGAAGTAGGCGCGCGCGGAGGCCGGGAGACGCTCGGGGAGCGGGTCCCCGGCGGTGGTGAAGAACCGCATGAGCGTGTTGAAGTCGCCCACCTCGTTGCGGTGGAACAGCGCGGCGACGGTCTCGTCGGCGAGCGGATCACCCTGGGCGGACAGGGCGTCGAGGGCGGCGTCGTCGTAACGGGGGCGTGGTGAGGCGGTGTTGGCGGTGGTCACTTCACTCGTCCTTCTCGTCTGTTCGGGAGCGCGCGCGGGCGCGCGAGCGGAGGCGGGGGCGGGGGTGCGGGATCCGGAGGCCGGAGCGGGCCGGGGGCCGGCGGCCGTGGGCCGGGCGCCGCCCGCGGCTACAGCGAGCGCTCGGCTGCGTTTCCGGCGAGCTCGCACAGCGCGGACCGCGCCTCCGCGGGCATCGGTACGGCGTCCAGCCCGGCGGCGGCCCGGGCGATGCGCTCCCGGATCATGTCCTCGACCTGCTGCCGGGCCCCGCAGCGCTCCATCAACTCACGTACGGCCGCGGCCTCTTCCTCGCCGAGGTCGGGCCGGCCGACCAGCTTGGCGAGCAGCCGCCGGTCGTCGGCGCCGGCCGCCGCGACGGTCAGGGCGAGCAGCGCGGTCGGTTTGCCGTCCCGCAGGTCGTCCACGTTCGACTTGCCGGTCCTGGCCGGGTCGCCGAAGGTGCCCAGCAGGTCGTCGCGCAGCTGGAAGGCCTCGCCGAGCGGGAGCCCGTACGCGGAGAAGGCGTCCAGCAGGGCGCGGGATCCCCCGCCGAGGGTGGCGCCCAGGTGCAGCGGCCGCTCGACGGTGTACTTGGCCGTCTTGAAGCGGGCCACCTCCAGCGACTCCGCCAGCTGAGGCTCCCGGGCCGGCTGCGCCCGGGTGCGCAGCACCTCCAGAAACTCGCCCGCCATCGTCTCGCGCAGCAGCGTGGACCAGAGGGGGACGGTCCGGGCCAGATAGGCGCCGGGCAGCCCGCAGGAGCTGAAGACGTGTCCGGCGTACCCCATCAGCAGGTCGCCGAGGATCATCGCGAGGGCGGTGGAGCGCTGTCCGGCGGCGGCGAAGGCGGCGTGCGCGGTGAGCCGGCCGTGCCGCATCCGGCTGTCGTCGATGATGTCGTCGTGGGTGCAGGCGGCCGCGTGGACGAGCTCCATCGCGGCCGCGGCCCGGATCACGCCCTCGCAGTCGGGCTGCCCCGCCGCCCGCCAGCCCCAGTACAGGTACGCGGCCCGGATCCGCTTCCCGCTCGCCAGCGAGCGGCGCAACTGCTCGGACAGCGGGAAGAGTTCGACGTGCAGCCCGAGCAGCGCCTGCTCCTCCTCGTCGGCCAGCCGGACCAGCACCTCGTCGATGCGCTCCTTGAAGCCGGTGTGGTCATGCACGGGGGTGGCCCTCGCCCGCGACGCGCTCGGCGGCCCGCCGGGCCATGGTCTCCAGGTGGTTCTCCGCTCCCGCTCCCGACCGGCGGGTGGCCAGCTCGCCGCGCTTGCGCAGTTCCACGACCCCGTCCGTGAGCAGGTCCCGCAGGTCGGGGCGGCGCAGTACGTCCTGGGCCCGGTCGGCGGACTGCCGTAACTGGTCGAGGGCCAGATCGGCGACCCCGGCGGCGAGGAGCGTCAGCAGCTCCAGGGTCACGGCGGGCTTGCGGTCCCCGGTGGGCCCGTGGTCCCCGGTCGGCGGGGCGTCCTGCGCGGCGCCCTCCGGCCCGGGCTGTGCGGGATGCCCGGGCTGTCCGGGCCGTTCGTGTCCGGTCTGGGACATGCTCGGTGCACTCCTGCTGGCGTCGGGCCGTCACGGCGTCGGAAGGGGCGGCCGCCGGATGCTCCGACGGCCGCCCCTGATCGCTCCGGACAGTCAACCGAGTGCCCGTCCCGTGCGTCGAACCGCAGGAGGTTTTCTCCCTCGCACGAGTACCGGGATTCCCACGGGCGGGTGATGATCAGAGCATGATCCGACCGCCGCCGTGCCGGGTGGTGTAGAAGGTCAGCGGGCGGCCCCCTCCCAGGACTTCAGGGCCGTGGCGACGGCCGTGGCCAGGGTGTGCGGATCCCCGCTCGGGCCGTTCGCCCCGCTCGGATGCCGGGTGGTGCGCCGGGCCCAGTCCTCCTCGTACGCGTGCCAGTCGATCTCCCGGGGCGCCGCCCGCCGGACCAGTGACTCCTCGAGCGTCTCGAAGTAGGCCGCCCAGCGGGGCGCGTACAGCTCCCCGACCAGCCCGCTCCATTCGCGGTTTGCATAGTCGTGCAGGAAGCCGCCCTCGCTGGTGCTGCGCCGGCCCCACACGCTCAGGATCGAGCGGGCGTCGTACTCGTACCGGTCCTGCTCGGCCTCGTCCGCGCCCCAGGAGCGGGCCGCGGAGAGCCAGTTGCCGAGCAGGAAGTTCGGGTCGGAACCGGTGATCGCATCCAACTGCCGCTCCCCGTCCGCCCATTGCCCGGTCAGCTCGCGGAACCGGGTCAGGTCCTTGGCCTCGTAGGCCGCCTTGATCTTCGGCAACAGCACCCGCGAGTGGTTGGCGAGGGCCTGCCGGGCGGTGTCCACCAGGTCGAAGCGGTAGGCGCTGGAGCCGCGCAGCTCCGGATCCACCTTGAGCAGGTGGTCCAGGGCCCGGCGGACCGCATCGGCCGGGTAGCGCATCGACTTGGGGCTCCAGTACGCCGAGCCCACCGCGGTCAGGCCGGGCCGGGCGGTGAACAGGCTGTCCTGGGACTCCGACCACAGGCCCGAGGAGGTGCTGTACGGGCCCGTGCGCAGCTCCTCCCAGGCGGCCGCCGCCTCCTTGTCGGGCCGCCCGTACCGGCGGCCCGCGAAATCGGCGAACCACTTGCGCTGGTCGATCGTCCCGGGCTCCCAGGCGAGATCGGTGAACAGGTCGAAGGCGGCCGGGTTGGTGCCGGTCGCCTCCGGCAGGTAGGCGATGCCCTTCAGCGCACTCTTGGTCTTGGCCCGCCAGGGGCCGAACCGCTCGATCCACACCGAGGAGTTGGCGCCGATCGTGGTGTGCCCGCCGAAGTTGTAGATCGTGCCCATCGCGTACGGGGCCCCGCCCCAGCGCGCCTCGCGGTCCAGGCGGTTGTAGCGGTCCGACAGCCCGTCGAGGATGAGCAGCTTCGAGGTGTCCACCCCGGCGAGCAGCTCCGCCTTCGGGCTGTCCTGCCAGCCCAGCACCGCCCACATCGCGCCCGGGTGCGCGGCGTGCAGCGCCGACTGGACGGCGCCGGCGGCCGCCTTCACGTCGACAGTGCCCGCCTTCCCGCCCTCGTGCAGCGGGCTCATCCGGTACATCGTGCTGTCCCCGAACACGGCGCGCTGCTCCGCGTAGTACGCGGCGGCCAGCTTCCCGAACACCGGCGAGGACGGGTCCAGCCAGTCGGGCCGGTCGAAGCCCGCCCAGTCGCCCTGCGCCACCGTCGTCCCGCCCGGGTTGCGGGCGGCGAACCCCGGCGGCACCGTGCCGAAGTAGCCCGGCAGCACCGGGGTCATGCCGAGCCCGCGCAGCTGCTCGGCGATCCGCCCGCCGAGCTCGGCGCGCTCCTGCATCAGCCGCTCGGAGACCGGGCCGCCGAAACCGCTCAGGTTCTGCAGCAGCCACCAGCTCTGGTGGCCGGGGCCGGGGATCCACTCGCGCAGCTCGGCGGCGGAGTAGCCGAAGCCCTGGAGCGCCCGGTAGTAGGGGTACTCGGCGCCGGCCTGGACGAACACCTCGTTGATGCCGTGCAGGGCGAGCAGGTCGATCTGCCGCTGGTGCTGCTCGAAGGTGCGGTACGGGCCCGAGTAGCCGTCGTCGGTGTCGTTGAGGGCGTAGCGGTGCGGGACGAGCGCGCTGCGGGTGACCGGCGCGGGCACGGCGGGCAGCCGCGCGGGCAGCATGCCGATGCTGTCGCCGGGCCAGCCGATGTCGGCCCCGGCGATGTGCTGGAGGTACCAGCCGACGCCGGTGAGCAGGGTGGCGCCGGTGGACCCGCGCACGGTGATGGCGCCGGCCGAGCCGGACACCGTGAACGTGTCGGCCCCGGCGGCCGGATCGGGTACGAGGGTGAACTGGGCGGCATGGCGCGGCAGCAGCCGCTCCAGCGCGGCCCGCGCGGGCCCGGCGTCGAAGGCCCGGGGCTTCGGCGCGCCGGGGGAGCCGCGGTGTGCCGGGCCGCGCGCGTGGTCCCGTACGGGCGCGAGCGCGGGGCCTCGTACGTGGTCCGCGTCGGCCATGTCGGCCAGTGCGGGGGAGCCGGCGCAGAGCAGGGCCAGCAGCGTGGCGAGGGCTGCCTGGCGGCGCAGCTGCGCGCGCCGCCGGCGCCGGGGCGGGGAGTTCGTCATCCGATGAGTCACCGATCCGTGGTCTGATCCCGGTCTGATCCGGACCCCGTCCCGTGCCGGGGCCCGTGGGTCCGGTCTGGTCGTGCTGCGTGCTGCGTGCTGCGTGCTGCGTCGTGGGCCGGTGGCCCGATGCGCGATCGGGGCTGCCGACCGTGCGCCGTCCGGGGCCGGCTCCGGACGGCGCCCGGTCGGCAGCCCCGGCGGGTCGTCAGACCGGCAGGGACCAGGCCTGGTCGACCCGGTGCTCGCCGCAGTCGGTCAGCCGCAGCCGCTCGGCCGGGGCGTCCGGGGCGGCGGCCGCGGCGGGAGCCGTCAGGCACAGCCCGCTCACGTCCTCGACCAGCGCCCCGTCCCGGCGGTGCGTCCAGCGCCGGCCCGGCTCGCCGGGCGCGCAGGCGGCCAGTTCCACGACTCCGTCCTCACCCGCCGACAGGCACTTGCCGGTCAGGCGTACGCTCGCCTCCGGCCCCAGGACCCAGCGCTGGTCGGCGGCCGCAGTGCACGGCGAAAGGACCACCGCGCCCACCCCGGAGGTGTTGACCCCGTCCACGCACTGGGCGCCGTTCCCGGTGATCTGCCCGGTCGGGACGGCCGCGCCGCACCCCTCGCGCGGGGTGAGCCGGAAGACCGCCGTGTCGTGCGCCGCCACCTTCCCCGTCAGGGAGGTCGAGACCTCGGTGCTCTTGCCGCTCCACAGGTCCTTGGCGTCGACCGTGCAGGAGTACAGCCCGATGTCGGAGAGCGGTACGGAGATGTCCCGCGTGCCGGCGGACCGGTTGAGCACGGCGACGGCGCGGTCGCCGTTCGCCAGCGGCCGGGCGAGCACCTCGAAGGTGGCGTTGGCGGAGAGCACCGCGCCCTGGCGGCCCATCGGGTCCTGGTCCAGCGCGATCAGGTCGGTGTTGCCCAGGGCGGCCAGCCCGGCCGGGGTGAGCTTCGAGACGTCGGAGGACAGGATGAACGGGGCCGCCATCATCGCCCACAGGCCCACCTGGCTGCGGCTCTCGGCCGCGGTGAGCCCGGGGGCGCCCGCGATCAGGAAGTCGGGGTCGTTCCAGTTGCCGGGGCTCGCGTACCGGCCGAGCCAGCGGTTGTAGCCGTAGTTGCCCAGCACCGAGCTCCACCGGGAGGTTGCGGGCGCGGTCGCGTTGTAGACCTTGATGTCCTTGCCCTCGCGCCACAGCTGGCCGGTCTCGCCGACCCAGCCGAGGACCTTGTGCCAGTCGGAGCCGCCCCACTCGCCCTGCTGGAAGTAGGCGGGGGCGGAAGCCGAGAGCACCATGTCGCGGCCGCTCTCCCGCAGGCCTTCGGCGACGGCGTTGTACGCGTCGCGGTACGCCTGCTCCTTCGTCTTCTCGGGCGGCACCCACAGGTTGCAGCCGTCCATCTTGACGTAGTCGACCTGCCACGACGCGAACTGCCGGGCGTCCTGGGCGTAGTGGTCCGGGCCGCCGCCGTCGGGGGAGCCGCTGCCGGGGTAGCGCTCGCAGGTGAGGGAGCCGGCGTCCTCGTAGATGCCGAACTTCAGGCCCTTGGCGTGCAGGTACTCGCCGAGCCAGGCCATGCCGTGCGGGAACTTCTGCGTGTCGACGACCAGGCTGCCGTCCGCGTCCCTGCTCCTGGTCATCCAGCAGTCGTCGACGGTCACCGTGTCGTAGCCCTTGGCGGCGAGGCCGCTGGACACCAGTGCGTCGGCGTTCGCGACCACCTTGGCCTCGTCGATGTCGCACATGTAGTGCGCCCAGTTGTTCCAGCCCATGGGCGGGGTGAGCGCGAGCGGGCTGTCCGAGGTCGCGTAGGGCTCGGCCGCCGCGGGGGCGGGGGCGAGGCAGAGGGCGAGCAGGGCGGCCGCGGTCAGGCAGGGGAGCGACGCACGCAGGCGAGGCGGCACGGAGACTCCTTGAGGTGGGGCTGCAGTGCGCTCAGTGCAGCGGTGCGACTACCCGCTGTCAACATAAGTCGATGGTTATGGCTCAATGACCAGCAATATGGCCGTAGTCGGCGTCACACGATCGGGGAGGGGCGGTGGCGATACGTCGTATGTTCCATCGTCTGATACGGTGTATCTCATGCCGAGGAGATCAGCCGCCCTGGACCGCGCGACGCCCGATGCGATCGCCGTCGCCGCCCTGCGCCTCGTCGACGAGGAGGGGCCGAACGCGCTGAGCTTCCGCGCCCTCGCCGACCGGCTCGAGGTCTCCCACGCCACCGTCCAGCGCCGCTGCACCGACCTCGCCGGACTGCTCGACCTGTGCACCGAGCACCTCGCCGGGCAGCTGCCCGAGATCCCGGCCGGGACCGGCTGGGCCGAGGCCACCGAGCTGCGGTTCACCGCCCTCTACCGGCTGCTCACCGCCCACCCCGGGCTGCTGGTGCTCCGCGGCGGCCGCCCCTGGCTCGGCCGCCAGCTGCTGGCCCGGCTGGTCGAGCCCGCGCTCGCCGACAGCGTGGCCGCCGGGATGACCGCCGCCGAGGCGATGACCGCCTACCGCCGTATGTACCTGCTCACCCTCGGCAGCGCCGCCTTCGTGGATCACCGGGATCCGGCCGGAGCCACCGCCGCCTCGCGGGCGGCCCTCGCCGCGCTGGATCCGGAGCGGTTCCCCGTGCTCTCGGGCGGGCTGGCCGACGTACTGCCGGCCCTGACCGACCACGAGGTGTACTACGGCGCCCTGCGCCAGCTGATCGAGGCCAACCGGCCTGCCGCCGCCTGAAGCCGCCCGAAGCCGCTCGAAGGGACCCCGTCATGGACGTCATGGAACAGCAGCTCGACTACGCCGCCGTACGCGCCGCCGCCGACCGGATATCCGGGTCGGTCCGCCCGGTTGCGGTGGTGCCCGCCGCCGAGGGCCTCTGGTACGCGTTGGAGTACCTCCAGCACACCGGGTCCTTCAAGGCCCGCGGTGCCCGCAACTTCCTGGCCGCCCACCGCGAGGCCGGCACCCTCCCGGACGCGGGCGTCACCATCGCCTCCGGCGGCAATGCGGGCCTCGCCTGCGCCTGGGCGGCCCGAGCGCAGTCCGTTGCCGCCACGGTCTTCCTGCCCGCCAACGCGCCCCGCGTGAAGGTGGAGAGGCTGCGCGGCTACGGCGCCGACGTACGGCTCGTCGGCGACCGGTACGCCGAAGCGCTGGCCGCGTGCGAGGAGTTCGCGGCGGCCGGCGGCGCGCTGAGCAGCCACGCGTACGACCACCCGCTCATCGCGGCGGGCGCGGGCACCCTGCTGGACGAGATCCGGGCCGGGCTGCCCGGTCTGGACACCGTGGTCGTCGCGGTCGGCGGCGGCGGGCTGTTCGCCGGTGTCGCCGCCGCGGCCCGCGAGCACGGCGTACGGGTGATCGCGGCCGAGCCGGAGAACTGCCGGGCCCTGAACGCGGCATTGGAGGCGGGCCGGCTCGTCGATGTGGCCGTGGACTCGGTCGCCGCCGACTCGCTGGGCGCCACCCGGGTCTCGGCTGCTGCGCTGGCCGCCGCGCAGGAGAAGAACGTACGGTCCGTCCTGGTCCCGGACGCCGCGATCACCGCAGCCCGGCGCGCTCTGTGGGAGGAGCACCGGATCGTGGTGGAGGCGGGAGCGGCCACGGCCCTGGCGGCCGTGCGGAATTCGCCCGAGCCGCTGGGCGAGCGGGTGGCCGTCGTCCTGTGCGGCGCGAACACCGACCCCGGGGACCTGGCGGTCCCCGGGGAGTGACGGCCCCGGAGACTGACGGCCGGCGAGGGGCTGGGCGTCAGTCTTCGTCCGCGCCCTCGCGTACGACGACCACGGTGCTCGCCGCGTACTGCACCACCTGCTGGCTCACCGAGCCGAGCAGGGCGCCCTTGAAGCCGCCGTAGCCCCGGGTGCCGACCACCGTCAGGTCCGCCTCCGCGGAGGCGTCCACCAGCACCTGGGCGGGCGAGCCCTGTTCGACACGACGGAAGAGGGGGACGCCGGGCGAGGTGCCGACCGCCGAGGCCACGGTGTCCGCCAGCTTCTGGCGGGCCGTCTCCTCGGCGCCGACCGGATCGCCCTGCATGCCCGTGGTCGCGCCCGTGCCCGTGCCCAGGGCGAACGGATTGGTGTTCCACTCCCAGCTCATGACGGCGTGTACCCGCCCGCCGATGGCCTTGGCCTGGGCGACGGCCCAGCGCAGGGCTTCCTTCGAGTGGTTCGAACCGTCCACGCCGACGACGATCAGAGGCTCGATGGTCTCACTCACGGTGGGTTCCTCTCGTTTCGTCCCTATCGTCCTTTCCTCTTGTATACACGGGTGAGGGGGCCTGACCTCGAGCGACGATCGTTGCGGGCGCCGAAGACTTTGGAGGACAGCGCACGGTCCCCGTGGCTTGCGAAGGTCTGGGTGTCAACGAGGATCGGCACGGTACGGAGGAACGGACGTGGCACAGCGCAAGGGCTGTCTGATCGGCTGCGGAGTGGTGCTGGTGCTCGGCCTCGCGGCCGTTGCGGCACTCGTCTTCGGCGTCGGGAAGGTCGTCGACGCAGCCGGCAAGACCATGCTCGAACCGGGCGTCTACCAGTCGGTGAACGTCGGCGACCCGCAGGACGCGGTCCGCGCCAAGATGCCGTCCGGCGAGAGCTTCATCAAGGGCGCCCTGAAGTCGGGCGGCCCGGCCGAACCCGAGGGCACCGTCTGCTCCTGGTACATATCCGCCGCGGACGGCAAGGACGGCGAAGAGACCGTGTTCCGCTTCTGCTTCAAGGACGGCAAGCTCGCGGAGAAGGTCGAGTACCGCATGAAGTAACGGCCGCGCAGGCAAGGGCCCCCAGATAAACCGCATTAGTGCGTCGCCTCTCGAACCGCCCATAAGAAGTCAACGTCTGACGTCGGAGCAGGTTTGTTATGGAATCGATATCACCTCGGACCGGTTAACAACTAAAGCGCATTAGTACAGGTCGCTGCGGTGTTGACTCCGCGAGTTTCTTCTGCCTGTCGGCCCGCTGCCGCGATTGGGGACCTACGGGTACCCGCCCATCGGGACTTCGGCCGCATTGACGCGATCGCGATGTGGGGTCAGCGTGGGCTGCGCGCTCCGGCAGTGAGGCCGGAACTCCCCCTGAAGGTGGCGACGATGACCCGTTCGAACGCGACCCGTACAGCCATCGCCACGCTCGTGGCCGGCACGCTCCTCTCGGTCTCCGCCTGCGGAGTGAGCGGGGGCGCCGCAGATGTGCCGGAGGCGAAGAAGAGCGGCAAGGTGGCCGGCGAGATCACCTTCCGCACCCTCCAGCTCAAGCCCAAGTTCACGGCGTACGTCCAAGGCGTCATCGACGCCTTCGAGAAGAAGTACCCTGAGGCCAAGGTCAGATGGGAGGACGTTCCCGGCGACGGCTACAACGAGAAGCTCGTCGCCGACGCCCAGGCCGGAGCCCTCCCCGACGTGGTCAACCTGTCCACCGACTCCTTCCAGCTCCTCGGCGACCGCGGCCTGCTCGCCGACGTCGCCAAGCTCGACCCCGAGGTCGCCAAGGAGTACGTCCCGGGCTCCTGGGAGCAGTTCAAGCTCCCCGGCAAGGGCGACGGCGTGTACGCCTACCCCTGGTACGTGACCCCGGAGATCCTCACGTACAACAAGGAGCTCTTCGAGAAGTCCGGCCTGGACCCGGCGCAACCGCCGACCAGCGTGGAGCAGTTCTTCGACTACGCCGACAAGATCGCCGCCTCGTCGGGCGGCCGGTACTCCGCCTTCATGGCCGACCCCAAGGGCCGGCTGCCCGGGGACTGGCAGAAGATGGGCGTGCCGATTCTGAACGAGAAGCAGGACCGGTTCGTCTTCGACACCCCCAAGGCCGTCGAGTGGGTCGAGCGGATGAAGGACCTGTACGCCAAGGGCGCCATGCCCAAGGAGTCCCTCCTCAAGTCCGATGACATCAACCAGCTCTACGGCGGCGGCAAGCTCGTCTTCGGACCCGGCTCCCCGGGCTTCGTCAAGGACATCAAGCAGAACGCTCCGCAGATCTACGCCGGCACCCAGGTCGCGGGGGCCGTCACCGGCAAGCTCGGCCACATCGGCATCTACGCCCAGTCGCTCGGCATCAAGAAGGACACCAAGCACCTCGACGCAGCGAGCGAGTTCGCCAAGTGGGTCACCAACGGCCCCAACCAGGTGGAGTTCTCCAAGAACGCGACCATCTACCCGTCCAACGCCCAGGGCCTCGCCGATCCGCGCTTCGCGGACCGGGGCGACGGCAAGGACGCCGAGACGGTCGCCCGCGCGGTCGGCGCCGAGCAGCTGAAGAGCGCCGCACTCGACGCCAACACCCCCGTCCAGTGGACGAACCAGGTCGGCGACGCGGTCGTCCGCGAGATGCAGAAGGCGATCCAGGGCGAGCAGGACCCGAAGACGGCCGTGCGCAAGGCCCAGGAGGAGGCGAACCAGCTGCTCGCCAAGTCGGCGCAGAAATGACGCGCGCCGCCAGACGGCGCCGCAAGGCCCTCGCGGCCATGGAGGTCGAGACCGGGCTGGTCCACCGCAGGTGGTGGACCCCCTACCTCTTCCTCGCCCCCGGCCTGCTGATGGTGGCGCTGTTCAGCCTCTGGCCGTTCGTCAACACCGTCATCCTCTCCTTCACCGACGCTCAGATCCTGCGCGGCGGCACCTTCGTCGGCTTCGGCAACTACACCCGCGCCTTCGCCGACCCCGACTTCTGGACCGCCACCGGCAACAGCGTGCTGTACCTGGTGGTCGTCGTACCGTGCCTGGTCCTCCTCCCGCTGGCCCTCGCCGTGCTCGTCCGGGCGGAGATCCCCGGCATCGGGTTCTTCCGCTCCGCCTTCTACACCCCGGTGATCGCCTCCGCCGTGGTCGTCGGCCTGATCTGGCAGTGGGTGCTGCGCAGCGACGGGCTCGTCAACACCGTGTTCCGGAGGCTGAGCATCGTCTCGGAGCCGATCCCGTTCCTGACGGACAGCACCATGCTGCTGGTCTCCGCGATGATCGTGACCGTGTGGAAGGGCCTCGGCTACTACATGGTGTTCTACCTCGCCGCCCTCGGGAACGTGCCTGCCTCCCTCTACGAGGCGGCCGCACTCGACGGGGCCGGCCCTGTGCGCCGCTTCTTCAGCATCACCGTCCCGCAGGTGAAGCCGATGATGCTGCTGGTCGGCACGCTCTCCGCCATCTCCGCGCTGCGCGTCTTCACCGAGATCTACATCCTCGGCGGCGAGAGCGGCGGCCCCGGCGGCGGGGCACGCACCCTGCCGTTCCTCATCCGGCAGGTAGGCCTCGGATTCTCCGGCGAGACGGGTTACGCCTCCGCGATCTCGATCCTGCTGTTCCTGCTGACCCTGGTCTTCAGCCTGCTGGGCCGCCGCCTGTCGAAGGGGGACGAGAGGTGAGCACCGCGACACGTACCGCGCCACCTGCCTCGGCCTCAGCACGTACCGCGACGCGCGCCGGCGCCGACCGCAGGCGCCGCCGGATCGGGCTCGCCGCCCGGTACGCCACGCTGATCCTGATGCTCGTCGTGATGCTCGGCCCGATCGTCTGGCAGTTCCTCACCTCGATCCGCGGCCGCACCGAGAACGTGTACGACGGCGTGCTGCCCTCGCAGCCCACCCTCGACAACTACGCCCTCGTCGCCGACTCGTTCCCGCTGCTCCAGTACGTCGGCAACACGCTCGTGGTGGCCGTCCTCGCCATCACCTCGAACATGCTGTTCGCCGCGATGGGCGGGTACGCCCTCTCCCGGGCCGGGTGGAAGGGCCGCAAGAGCGTCTTCACGGTGCTCGTGGCCACCCTCATGTTCCCCTTCGAGTCCGTGATGATCTCGATGTTCCTGACCGTCCGCGAGATGGGCCTGGTCGACACCCTCGTCGGCGTGTGGCTCCCCGGCGCGGTATCCGTCCTCAACATCATGATCATGCGCTCGGCGTTCCTCGCCGTGCCCAAGGAGGTGGAGGAGTCCGCGGTCCTGGACGGCGCCAACGAGTGGACCCGGTTCACCCGTCTCTTCCTCCCCGCCGCCAAGGGGGCCCTGGCCGTCGTCTGCATCACCAGCTTCATGGGCGCCTGGGACGACTTCCTCTGGCCCCTCCTGGTCCTCACCAACAGCGACCACTACACGCTCCAGCTCGGCCTGAAGACCCTGGCCGGCGCCAGCACCACCAACGACCAGCGGATCATCGCCGCCGGCGCGATGGCGGCGCTCCTCCCGATGATGCTGCTCTTCTTCGCCCTCCAGCGTTTCTTCTTCAAGGGAGTGGGCGAGGGAGCCGTCAAGACCTGAGCCCTCCCGCACCTCCTCCTGCCGTCACCCGACCTCCCTCCCTTGGAGCAGCCGTCATGCACGACGACCGCAGCATCACCGAACACCGCCTGCGCAGGGTCCTCAAGGAGCGCATCAAGCCCGCCGTCCACTCCCGCCCGGTCCCGCTGGAGATCGGGCGCTGGGAGGCTCCGGGTGAGCCCGTGCCGGTCGCCGCGGGTCTGGCGGCTCCGTACGGGCCCTGCGCGATCGGCGAGACGTGGGGCCCGGCCTGGGGCACCACCTGGTTCAAGGTCACCGGTACCGTCCCGGCCGGCTGGGCGGGCCGCACGGTCGAGGCCGTCCTCGACCTCGGCTTCGACCGGATGATGCCCGGCTTCCAGTGCGAGGGACTCGTCCACCGGGCCGACGGAAGCGAGGTCAAGGCCCTCAACCCCTACAACGACTGGGTGCGCGTCGCCGACTCCGCCGCCGGCGGCGAACAGGTCGAGTGGTACGTCGAGGCGGCCTCCAACCCCGTCCTGGTCGACCACTCCGTGACGTACGAGGGCGACCGGCAGACCAGCGGCAACCAGCCCCTCTACCGGCTCGCCCGGATGGACCTCACCGTCTTCGAGACCGAGGTCTGGGAACTCGTCCAGGACCTGGAAGTCCTCTACGACCTGATGATGCAGCTCGGCGAGGCCGACGCCCGGCGGTACGAGATCCTGCGCGCCATCGACGCCGCCCTCGACGCGGTGGACCTGGGCGACGTCCCCGGGACGGCGGCCGCCGCACGCGCACGGCTCGCCGGGGTGCTCGCCGCCCCGGCCAACGCCTCCGCGCACCGGATCAGCGCGGTCGGCCACGCCCACATCGACTCCGCCTGGCTGTGGCCGCTGCGCGAGACGGTCCGCAAGGTCTCCCGCACCGCGTCCAACATGGTCAACCTGATGGACGGGCACCCCGAGTTCGTCTTCGCCATGTCGCAGGCGCAGCAGCTCGACTGGATCAAGACCCACCGGCCCGAGCTCTTCGAGCGGGTCAAGAAGAAGATCGCGGACGGGCAGTTCGTACCGGTCGGCAGCATGTGGGTGGAGTCCGACACCAACATGGTCGGCGGCGAGGCCATGGCCCGCCAGTTCCTGTACGGGAAGAAGTTCTTCCTGGACGAGTTCGGCATCGAGACCCACAACGTCTGGCTGCCCGACTCCTTCGGCTACACCGCCGCGATGCCGCAGATCGTCAAGCTCTCCGGTTCGAAGTGGTTCCTGACGCAGAAGATCTCCTGGTCGCAGGTGAACAAGTTCCCGCACCACACCTTCTGGTGGGAGGGCATCGACGGCACCCGTGTCTTCACCCACTTCCCGCCCGTCGACACCTACAACAGCGACCTCGGCGGCACCCAGCTGGCCCACGCGGCCCGCAACTACCAGGAGAAGGGGCGGGGTTCGCGCTCCCTGGCCCCCTTCGGCTGGGGCGACGGCGGCGGCGGCCCCACCCGCGAGCACCTGGCCCGGGCCAGGCGGCAGCGGGACCTGGAAGGCTCCCCGCGCGTCGAGATCGAGCGGCCCGACGCCTTCTTCGAGAAGGCGCACGCCGAGTACGCGGACGCGCCCGTCTGGGCCGGCGAGCTGTACCTGGAGCTGCACCGTGGCACCTACACCTCGCAGGCCAAGACCAAGCAGGGCAACCGGCACAGCGAATCGCTGCTGCGCGAGGCCGAGCTGTGGGCGGCCACCGCCGCGGTCCGGGTGTCGGGGTACGGGTACCCGTACGAGGACCTGGAGCGGATCTGGAAGACCGTGCTGCTGCATCAGTTCCACGACATCCTGCCCGGATCGTCCATCGCCTGGGTGCACCGGGAGGCGCGCGCGACGTACACGGCCGTACGCGAGGAGCTGCGCGGGATCACCCTGGCGGCGCAGCTGGCCCTGGCGGGGAAGGGCACCGCGGAGCTCGTCTTCAACTGCGCCCCGCACGCCCGGCGCGGCATCCCGGCGGGCGGCGCGGGCCTGCCGGAGGGGGCGGGGCAGCCCGTCACCGTGGAGGAGCGGCACGGCGGCGGGCACGTCCTCGCCAACGGGCGGCTGCTGGTGGAGATCGACGGCCGCGGGCTGATCGTGTCGGCGTACGACCTGGAGGCGCGCCGGGAGGCGCTGGCCCCGGGGCAGGCCGCTAACCTGCTCCAGATCCACCCCGACTTCCCGAACATGTGGGACGCGTGGGACATCGATGCGTTCTACCGCAACAGCGTGACGGATTTGGTGGAGTTGGACGCGTTGGAGGTGACGCAGACCGGGCCGGACGCGGTGACGGTCCGCGTCGCCCGCTCCTTCGGCCGGTCGACGGTGGTCCAGTCGATCACACTGCGGGCGGGGGTCAAGACGGTGGACATGGTCACCGAGGTGGACTGGCACGAGACGGAGAAGTTCCTCAAGGCCGCCTTCCCGTTGGACGTGAAGGCCGAACGGTCCGCCTCGGAGACCCAGTTCGGGCACGTCCACCGCGCCACCCACACCAACACCTCGTGGGAGGCCGCCAAGTTCGAGATCTGCGCGCACCGGTGGATCCACGTGGAGGAGCCGGGGTGGGGGACGGCGGTCCTCAACGACTCCACCTACGGCCACGACGTGACCCGCGACATGCGGCCGGACGGGGGCCAGACCACCACGGTCCGCCTCTCCCTCCTGCGGGCCCCGCGCTACCCCGACCCGGAGACCGACCAGGGCGCCCACACCCTGCGGTTCTCGCTCGCGCCGGGCGCGGGGATCGGGGACGCGGTGCGCGAGGGCCACGCGCTCAACCTGCCGGAACGGGTGGTGTCCGGGGCGGCTCCGGTCGCCCCGCTGCTCACACTGGACAACGACGCGGTGGTGGTCGAGGCGGTCAAACTGGCGGAGGACCGCAGCGGCGACGTGGTCGTCCGCCTCTACGAGTCCCGCGGGGGCCGCGCGACGGCCGTCCTGACGGCGGGCTTCCCGCTCTCGGCGGCGGTCGAGAGCGACCTCCTGGAACGCCCGCTGTCGGGCACGGCGGTCGGCGCCCCCACCCGGGCGGGCGCGGTCCCCCTGACCCTGCGCCCGTTCCAGATCGTCACGGTCCGCCTCCACCGCCGCTGATCCCCGGCAGCCCCCGGTCCGGTCACCCGGACCGGGGCCCGGCTGCCTCGGGCTCCCCGACGGCCTCCAGCCGACGCCGGAAGCCGTCCCAAGGCACGTCGAGTGCGTGGGGCGGCAGCGGTCAGGGCAGTCGGCGCCGGGCGAAGTCTGCTTCCTGCGTGGTCCGCCGGCCGGGCTCCGTTCACCGTCACGGTGAGGTCTTCTGCCATCCGGCCGAGCGTACGGGCAGCCGCGCGGAACGGCGTGGACGGGGTCGCGCGGGTGAAGTATGTTCCTGGCTGCCCGCCCCCGTCGGCGGGCTTCTTCATGTCACCGTGCGCCCGTGGGGGTTCCTCGTCATGTCCTTCGGTACCAGATCGCTGCCCCCGCTCGGCGCGCCCCCGGTGCGCTCGCTGCTCCGCTCGCCCAAGGGCCTGGCCACCGCGCTGACCGTGCTGCTGGGCGTGTGCGCAGCGACCCGCACGCTCATGCTGGCCGCCGGGCTCAACCGGTACGAGGCGCTCGGCGGCGCCGTGGATCCGGAGCCGTCCTGGCGCCTGTTCTCGATGGCGATGAGCCTGGCGCTGCTGGTGATGGTGCCCACGGCCGTGGTGTTCATCGTCTGGTTCCACCGGGTCCGGGTGAACGCGGGTGTCTTCGCTCCCGAGCTGTTCCGCCGGGGCGCGGGCTGGGCGATCGGCATCTGGTTCGTCCCGTTCGTCGGCTGGACCGTCCTCGCCCACGGGATCGCCACGCGCGTGTGGACGGCCAGTGCGCCGAAGCCGCCCCGCGGCGTCGGTGCGTCCGTCTCCCCGGTTCCCGTCACCGCCTGGTCCGGCGCGTTCGGCGCGGCGATGCTGCTCTCGCTGGCCTCCAACCGGATCGGCGACAAGGCCCTGACGGAGGCCGGGCTGCGCGACGCCGTGCTGGTCGGCATGGCGTCGGACCTCGTCTACGCCGTGGCGGCCGGTCTTGCCGTCGTCTTCGTACGGAGGCTCTCGGCGATGCAGTCGCGGGCGTGAACTCCGCCACAGCCCTCGCCCGGCCGGGCCCCTGACCCCGGGAAATTCCGGCCCGGCAGGCCCCCCGCAAGCCCCCGCCCGGTTATGCACTTAGTTGCAAAAGCCTCCCCTCCTCGCTAGAACAGGTGCATCACCCCCGCGCGAGGAGGCGCCCCTCATGAGTTCCCAGAGCCGGTACCCGCACCTGCTGAGCCCCCTGGACCTCGGCTTCACCACCCTGCCGAACCGCGTGATCATGGGCTCGATGCACACCGGCCTCGAGGAGCACGAGGGCGGCTTCGAGCGCCTCGCCGCTTTCTACGCCGAGCGCGCCCGCGGTGGCGCCGGGCTGATCGTCACCGGCGGCATCGCCCCGAACGACGCCGGCCGCCCCTTCGAGGGGGGATCCCGCCTCACCACCGAGGAGGAGGCCGCCGAGCACCGGGTGATCACCGAGGCGGTGCACGCCGAGGGCGGGAAGATCGCCATGCAGATCCTCCACTTCGGCCGCTACGCCTACCACAAGGACCTGGTCGCCCCCAGCGCCCTCCAGGCCCCCATCAGCCCCTTCGTCCCGAACGAGCTGAGCGACGTCCAGGTCGAGCGCACCGTCGAGGACTTCGTCCGCGCCGCCCGCCTCGCGAAGCTCGCCGGCTACGACGGCGTCGAGATCATGGGCTCCGAGGGCTACCTGATCAACGAGTTCATCGCCGCCGCCACCAACAAGCGCACCGACCGCTGGGGCGGCGCGTACGAGAACCGCGTGCGCTTCCCGCTGGAGATCGTCCGGCGCACCCGAGCGGCCGTCGGCGAGGACTTCATCCTCATCTACCGGCTCTCCATGCTGGACCTGATCCCCGGCGGCTCCACCCTCGACGAGGTGGTCCACCTCGCCAAGGAGATCGAGGCCGCCGGCGCCACCATCATCAACACCGGCATCGGCTGGCACGAGGCGCGCATCCCCACCATCGCCACCTCCGTCCCCCGCGGCGCCTACACCTGGGTCACCAAGCGGCTGATGGGCGCGGTCTCCGTACCGCTCGTCACCAGCAACCGCATCAACACCCCGGAGATCGCCGAGGAACTGCTCGCGGACGGCCGCGCCGACCTGGTCTCACTGGCCCGCCCCTTCCTCGCCGACGCCGACTTCGTGGCCAAGGCCGCCGCCGGCCGCTCCGAGACCATCAACACCTGCATCGGCTGCAACCAGGCCTGCCTCGACCACACCTTCAGCGGCAAGATCACCAGCTGCCTGGTCAACCCGCGCGCCTGCCACGAGACCGAGCTCGTGCTCTCGCCCACGCAGCTGAAGAAGCGCGTCGCCGTCGTCGGCGCCGGCCCGGCCGGACTCGCCTGCGCCGTCTCCGCCGCCGAACGCGGCCACTCCGTCACCCTGTTCGAGGCCTCCGGCCACATCGGCGGACAGCTCGACATCGCCCGCCGCATCCCGGGCAAGGAGGAGTTCGAGGAGACCATCCGCTACTTCGGCACCCAGCTCGCCGCCCGCGCCGTCGACGTCCGGCTGAACACCCGCGCCGACGTCGAGACCCTCGAGGGCTACGACGAGGTCGTCGTCGCCACCGGCGTCACCCCGCGCACCCCCGACATCGAGGGCGTCGACCACGCCAACGTCGTGAACTACCTCGACGTACTGCGCGACGGAGCCCCCGTCGGCGAGCGCGTCGCCGTCGTCGGCGCCGGCGGCATCGGCTTCGACGTCGCCGAGTTCCTCACCGACAGCGGCGAGGGCGCCTCCCAGGACCCCGAGACGTACTTCCGCCACTGGGGCGTCGACACCTCGTACACCGGCCCCGGCGGCCTCACCGCCCCCGACCGGCCCGCGCCCCCGCGCCAGGTCCACCTCCTCCAGCGCAAGACCACCAAGGTCGGCGCCGGCCTCGGCACCACCACCGGCTGGATCCACCGCGCGGAGCTCAAGCACCGCGGTGTCGTCTCGGTCGCGGGGGCCACGTACGACCGGATCGACGACGAGGGCCTGCACATCACCGTCGGCGAGGAGCGGCGGCTCGTCCCCGCCGACACGGTGGTGCTCTGCACCGGCCAGGAGCCGCGCCGCGATCTGTACGAGGCGCTGCTCGCGGCCGGCGGCCGGCCGCACCTGATCGGCGGTGCCGACGTGGCCGCCGAACTGGACGCCAAGCGGGCGATCCGCCAGGGTACGGAACTGGCGGCGACCCTCTGATCCCGCCCGCCGGGCCGGCAGGTCGTCACCGACCTGCCGGCCCGGTTGGAGCGCGTACTGCCCTGACGGATCAATGGTGTTGTGTGGCCCGGGCCGGGCCGCCACAATCTCCGGGTGACTCTGACACCCGCAGACGCAGACAAGATCCTCGCCGACAACTTCGCCCCCTGGGTGCTCGCCCTCGGGCTGACCGTCCAGGAGACGGGCGAGCGGCACGCCGTACTGCGGCTGCCCTGGTCCGAGGCGCTGGCCCGGGACGGCGGCGGCCTGTCCGGGCAGGCCCTGATGGCCGCCGCCGACACCGCCACCGTCATCGCGATCTCCGCCGCGCGCGGGGGGTACGGGCCGATGACCACCGTCCAGCAGTCGACCAGCTTCCAGCGGCCGGTGCTCGGTACGGACGTGCTGATCGAGGTACGGGTGACCAAGCTCGGCAAGCGGATGGCCTTCGCCGACATCACCATGACCCCCGAGGGCGCCCCGGAGCCGGCCGCCACGGCGTCGACCGTCTACGCCCTGCTGGGCTGAGCGCGGGTGCCGGACCAGGACCCCTCGCTCTGGCGGAACCGGGACTTCAACGTGTTCTGGCTCGGTCAGGCGCTGTCCGTCCTCGGCGGATCGATCTCACTGCTCGCGCTGCCCCTGCTGGTGCTCGACGCCACCGGGGACGTGGTCCAGATGGGCCTGATCACGGTCGTGACGGGGGTCGCCGGCATTGCGACCGGGATGTTCGCCGGGCACGTGGTGGACCGGACGGACCGGCGCCGCCTGATGATCACCTGCGATCTCGTACGGGCGCTGCTGCTGGGCGCGGTACCGCTCATCTGGCTGGCCGGGCCGCGGATCTGGGTGCTGTACGTGGTGACGGCGCTGGTCACCGCCCTGAAGACGCTGTTCGACGTGGCGTACGTGACGGCGGTGCCGAACCTGGTGCGCGGCGAGGACCTGACCGCTGCCAACGGGCGGCTGATGGGAACCTTCGCCGTCGGGACCCTGTGCGGGCCGGCGGCGGCGGGGCTCATCGCCGGCGGGGTGGGCGCGGACTGGGCCCTGGGGGTGGACGGCGCGACCTTCCTGGTCTCGGCCGTGAGCCTGCGATGGGTGGCCTTCGGGCGGGACGGTACCGACGAGTCGCGTGCCTCGAAGCCGCGTGCCTCGAAGCCGCGTGCCGCCGAGTCCGGGAAGCTGCGGGAGATGTTCGTGGTGGGCTTCCGCTTCCTGTGGGCCCACCCGGTGCTGCGCCCGCTGACCGTGCTGCTCACGCTGCTGACCTTCGTCACCATGGGCGCCACCGACCTGCTGGTCTACCGGATCCATGAGGAGCTCGGTCGGAGTGAGACCACTGTCGGCTTCGTCATCGCCGTGAGCGGGCTCGGCGTCGTCGGCGCGGCCTTCGCCGCCGGGCCGCTGCGCCGGACCTTCGGGTTCGGCGCCTGCTGGCTGGGCTCGGTCGCCATGATCGGCGTGGCGGTGGCGGGGACCGGCGTCAGCCGCAGCCTGCCGGTGATCGCCGTTCTGGCCGCCGTGTTCATGTTCGGGATGACCCTCGGCGGGGTCTGCTCCATGACCCTGCGCCAGGAGGTGACCCCGGACCCGCTGCTCGGCCGCGTCACCTCCGCCTTCTGGACCGTGCACAACGCCTCGGGCCCGGTGGGCGCGGGCGCCCTCACGGTGCTGGCCGCCCGGCACGGGGTCCCGGCGGTCAGCGTGGCCGCCGGGGTCTTCTGCCTGCTGATCCTCGGCGCGGGGCTGCTGACCCCGCTGCGCGGCAGCCGGATCGCGGGCGCCCCGGTCGGGGACGCGGTCGCCGGACCCGCGGCACGGCAGCCGGTCAGCGGCCGGCGGCCGCGGCGGCCGTGACGCCGGTGAGCTGCCCCGTCACGTCCCACAGCCGGGCGTTGGCCGCGCGGTCCAGGGCCCGGCGGGTGATGCGGGCCCCGGCGGTCGGGCCGACCAGGCCGAACCGGCCGCCGGGGCCGTGGTGGGGCCCTGGCCGAGCGCCCCGTCCTGTGCGATCTGATCAGCGCCCAGGCGGCCGTCCTGGAGCGGAACGTCTCCCCGCCGGTCGCCGCGCAGGACAAGCGGGCCGCCATCGCCAACGTGGAGGCTCTGGGCGGCCGCGTGCGCCGCGCACCTGCCGGAACCGGGGGCGGAGGACGCCTTCCGCTTCATCGCGAGCACGATCATGGTCACCGGCGCCGTCCGGGCCCATGCGCACCCGTCCGCCGCCATGCTCGCCGCCTACGAGGAGGACCCGTCGCTCGCCGCGCTGCGCCTGGATTTCGCCGCCACGCTGCGCGAGACGCTGGAGGTGCTGCTGGCCGGGCTGCCGGCCCGTGCGGCCCACGCGGCGCGCGCGTAGGGTGCGGTTCTGCGATCGTGGGTCGCGGGGAAGCGTACGGAGGAGCAGCCATGTCCGGACAGTTCGAGGCGACCGTCGAGATCGACCGGCCCGTCGCGGCGGTCTTCGCCTACCTGGCCGACGGCCGCAACGACCCGCAGTTCAGCCCACGGGTCCAGGAGATCACCCGGACGCCGGACGGCCCGACCGGAGTGGGCACGGTCTTCCGCAGCACGGTGAAGGACGCCGGCATGAAGACCGGCCGTGAATTCCGCATCACCGGCTTCGAGCCGCAGCGGCTGGTCCGCTGGACGGAGCAGAGCAAGAACCTGGTCACGGCGGAGGGCGGGTACGACTTCGAAGCCCTGCCCGGCGACCGCACCCGGGTCCGCATCTTCAACACCCTCGAAGGGCACGGGCTCGGAAAACTGCTGGTGGGCCTCGCGCTGGGCGCGGCACGCAAGGACGCCCCCGACTTCGGCCGCCGGATCAAGGCCGCCGTGGAGGCGTCCTGAGCGTCCTGAGCGGCGGCCGAAGCCTGGGGGTCAGAACCTCCCGTTGGTGAGGACCGGGAAGCGCTGCGGCGACTGAGGGGCGATCTCCGAGCGGCGCTCCTGCGAGCCCGGCGTCGTCCGGCACGTCACGTCCTGGGCGGGCAGCTTGCCCGTCGTCAGGTAGGAGTTGACCGTGGCGTTGGCGCAGGAGTTCGGGTCCGCGAGGTACACGCCGTGTCCCTCACCGCCCATCGCGAGCACCATCCGCGAGCCCTTGAGCGCCTTGTGCAGGCCCTGGCCGCTGGCCAGCGGGGTCTGCGAGTCCCACTCGTTCTGCACGGTCAGCACGTCGGTCTTCGTCTTCATCGGCGTAGCGGGCTCGATCGGCCGCCGCCAGTCGGAGCAGGGCTTGATGTTGGAGGCGAAGTCCCCGTACAGCGGGTATTTGGCCTTGTCCTTGGCGGCCTCCCGCGCATACTGCTCCGGGTAGCGGGGCCACTCCGTGTCCCCGCACACCACGGCCAGGAACACGGCCGTGCCGTTGTCCGACGCCGGCTCGGCGGCGGGCTTCAGCAGCTTCAGCTGGGGCGCGGTCGCCTTGACCGGCTTTCCGTCGGCCGCGTCCTTGAGCGCCTTGACGAGGGGCGCCGCCTGCGAGGGGTAGAAGAACACGCCCCGCGCGGTACGGATGTCGTCACCCGTGAGCTTGATGCCGTCGAACTCGATCGGCTGCTTGTCCGCCCGGGCCACCAGGTCCCAGAAGGTCTTGGAGACCGCGTCCGGGGTGTCGCCGAGCTGGTACTCGGCCGCCCGCTCGGCCGTCCACTGCGTCCACCGCTCGAACGCCGGCTCCGCCTCGGTCGCCCACACCTGGATCATGCCGCGCCAGATGCGCTGCGGGTCCACGCCGCTGTCGAGCACGAAGCGGTCGCTGCGGTTCGGGAACATCTGCGTGTACACCGCGCCCAGGTACGTGCCGTACGAGTAGCCGACGTACGAGATCTTCTTCTCGCCCAGCGCGGAGCGGATCGCGTCCATGTCGCGCGCGGTGTTGCGGGTGGTGATGAACGGCAGCACCGGGCCCGCCTTCTCGCGGCACTTCTCGGCGACCGTACGCGCCCAGGTCACGTCCGCCTGGAACGTCTCCTCCTTGTACGGCCGGTCGATGTTCTGCTCGGCGTCGGTCAGCCCGCAGGTGATCGGGCTGGAGGCGCCGACGCCGCGCGGGTCGAAGCCGATCAGGTCGTACTGGTCGCGTACGTCCTTGGGCATCAGCTCGTTCATCATCAGCGGCAGATCGAGCCCTGAACCGCCCGGCCCACCCGGGTTGAGCAGCATGGCACCGTGCCGCTTGGCCGGGTTCTCGCTCTTCATCCGCGATATCGCGAGGTCGATCGTGGCGCCCTGGGGGCGCCGGTAGTCGAGCGGGACCTTGATGGTCGCGCACTCGTACGAGGCCGGCTGGTCGGTGCTGCAGCGCTGCCACGCGGGCTTCTGCGGGGTGTACTCCGCGGCCGTGGCGGCGGCGGCCCCGGTCGCGGAGAGCAGGGGGATCGTGGTCGCGATCAGACCGGCGGCGGCGAGCATCGGTGCGAGGCGTTTCATGTTCACGAAGAGCGGTTTCCTTCCGTGAATTCGATGGCCTCATCACCTTGTTGCACGCGGGCTCCGGGCGAATCATCCCGAAGGGTCGGTCCGTATGCTCCTCGCGAACGAGCTCAAATCCGGACAACTGGCCGACACGCGGAAGGAGTTGGCGCCGGGCTCGGGTAGCGGTGCACGCTCCCGGACAACGGCGCACCCTTCGGCGGGCCCGTCCGCGGGCAGCGCGCGGCCGCAGCACGCAGCCGCACCGCGCAGCAGCGGGAGCAGAGCCGGGCGGGGAGGGGCTACCGGGTCAGGAGGGGCGGCTGGTGACGCGCTCGATGGCGACCATCGCCGCGTCGTCGCCCAGGACGCCGCCCGGGGAGTGGGCCAGCAGGTCCGCGCACAGATGGCCCAGCAGGGCGTCCGGGCCGTCGCCCGGCCAGTCGGCGGCGCGCTCCGGCAGGGGGTAGAACTCGCCGACGGCGTCGCGGGCCTCGATGACGCCGTCCGTGTACAGGAGGATGACGTCGCCGGGCTCGAAGGAGAAGGACTGCGCGGCGAAGCCGGTGTCCACGTACTGCGTCAGGCCCAGCGGCGGCGCCGGGTGGTCCACCTCGAGGGGGACGACCCGGCCGCCGCGCAGCAGCAGCGGCGGCGGATGCCCGCAGCTGATGAGCCGTACGGTCATCTCCTGGTCGGGGATGTCCAGTACCGCCGCCGTGGTGAACGCCTCGCCGGGTTCGTCGGTCGCCTCACCCGTTCCGTCCGGGTCCGCGGCCACGGCGGCCTCCAGGTGGGCGACCAGCGTGGGCAGGTCCGCCGCCTGGTGGGCGGCGGCCCGGAACGCGCCGAGCACCAGCGCGGCGTCCCCGACGGCCGCCAGACCCTTGCCGCGGACGTCGCCGATGATCAGCCGGGTGCCGTGCGGGGTGCGGGTGGCGGCGTACAGGTCCCCGCCGATCTGGGCCTCGGCCTCCGCGGCCAGGTAGACGGAGGCCAGCCGCAGCGGGCCCATCCGGTCGCGGAGCGGCCGCAGGACCACCTCCTGCGCGGCCTCGGCGACCGAGCGCAACTGGATCAGCTGTTTCTCGTGCACCTCGCGCAGATGTGCGAAAAGCGTCACGGAGACCGAGATCAGGACCAGGGCAATGATCTGGAAGGTGTGGTTCAGATCGGTGACGGTGGTCCGCGTCACCGCCACCGTCACCTGGGCCAGCACGGCCACCGCGCCGACGAACCCCGTCATCCGCGGCCCGGCGAAGGAGGCGGTGAGGGCCGGGGCCGCGACCAGGAACGGACCCAGGTGGACATCGGGCGGCGCCAGGACGTCGACCACCGTGACGACCGCGATCAGCGCGAAGGGAACCGCCAGCAGGGGCAGGCGCGGTTCGCCGACGTGGCGAAGGCTCGGATGCGGCGGCCGGTGCTCCATGACTCCTGAATACACCGCGCCCGATCTTCCCGCGCACCGGCCGGATTGCGATGGGCGCGCGTTCCGTCCCCCTACCCCTGTACGTCCGCCCGGCGGCGCGCTCCGTCTCGTACGGCCCCATCGGGACGCGGCTGTGCTGCCGGTGCGGGGGAGTGGAGAGAGGATGGGAGACGACCCGGGCGCGGACCCCGGGCGCGGAGAGCGAACGGCCGATGCACCGCCCCTGCGGCAGCGGACGGGAAGGAGCGGCCGGCATGAGTACGGCGGATGCCTTCCCTGCAGACGCGGAACCGGCGCACACCGGTCCCTCCACCGGGCCGGGCCTCCTCGACGTGCTCGGGGTCGCGGCGGTGGTCCTCGACGCGGAGGGCCGGATCGCGCTCTGGAGCCCGCAGGCCGAGGAACTGTTCGGCTACACCGCCGGGGAGGCGCTCGGCCGGTTCGCGGCGCAGCTCCTCGTCGACGACGAGCACCTGGGGATGGTCCTCTCCCTCTTCGAGAAGGTCATGGCCGGCGGAGAGCCGTGGGCCGGGGCGTTTCCCGTGGTGCACAAGGACGGCAGCAGCCGGCTGGCGGAGTTCCGCAACATGCGCCTCGAGGACGGCCAGGGCCGGCTCTACGCCCTCGGTATCGCCTCCGACCAGGCCACCCTGCGGCGCCTGGAGCGCGACCTGGCCCTGTCGATGCGGCTGGTCGCCCAGTCCCCGATCGGCCTGGCCGTACTGGACCCGGAGCTGCGCTACGTCCTGGTCAATCCTGCCCTGGAGAGCATCAACGGCCTGCCCGCCGACCGGCATATCGGCCACCACGTCCACGAGGTCCTGCCCCGTTTGGACGCCGCGTCCATCGAGGCGGCGATGCGGACGGTCCTGACCACCGGCCGGCCCCAGCTGGACCGTTTCACCGTCGGCCGTACGCCCGCCGACCCCGACCAGGACCACGCCTGGTCGCTCTCCCTCTACCGGCTCGACGACCCGGCCGGGCGGCCGATCGGGGTCGCCGCGTCCGTCGTCGACGTCACCGAACAGCACAAGACCTCGATGGCCGTCGCCCAGGCCCGCCAGCGGCTCGCCCTGATCGCCGATGCCTCCGTACGCATCGGCACCACCCTCGACCTCTGGGTCACGGCGCGCGAGCTCGGCGACATCGCCGTGCCGCACCTGGCCGACCTGGCCACGGTCGACGTCCTCGACGCCGTGCTGACGGGCGACCACCCGCCCGGGGCCCCGACCGACGAGACCGTGCAGTTCCGCGCCCTCGCGGTCAAGGCCGCGCGCCCCACCCCCGCCACCCGCGCGGCCGACCCGGTCGGCTCGATCGCCCGCTACGACGCCACCCGGGTGGTCACCCGGTGCGTACAGTCCGCCCGCCCCGTGCTCCTGGCGGAACTCACGGAGGCCGACCTCGCCGGCGTCGCCCGGGACGCCGAGGCCGCCGCCCTGCTCGCCGAGGCCGGGCTCCACTCGTACCTCGCGGTGCCGCTGATCGCCCGCGGCGAGGTCATCGGCGCCCTCGGCCTCCAACGCACCGACAACCCGCTGCCGTTCGACCACGACGACGTCCTGCTCGCCGGCGAGCTGGCGGCCCGCGCTGCCGTCTGCATCGACAACGCCCGCTGGTACCAGAAGCAGCGCCGCACCGCCCTCACCCTCCAGCGCCATCTGCTGCCCCACCACCCCACCCCCACCCCGGGCCTGGAGATCGCCTACCGCTACCAGCCCGCCGGGGCCGCCGGGGAAGTCGGCGGCGACTGGTTCGACGTCATCCCGCTGCCCGACGACAAGACGGCCCTCGTGGTCGGGGACGTCATGGGGAGCGGCATCAACGCCGCCGCCACCATGGGCCAACTGCGCACCGCCGCCCGTACGCTGGCCGAACTCGACCTCGACCCGGCCACCGTCCTGGCCCGGCTCGACCACACCACCACCGGGCTCGGGCACACCATGGCCACCTGCGTGATCGTCGTCTACGACCCCCACCGCAACCGGTGCCGCATCGCGACCGCCGGCCACCTGCCGCCCGTACGGACGAGCCCCGGGCGCCCGCCCGAGCTCCTCGACCTGCCGACCGGCGCGCCCCTGGGGGTCGGCGGCGTACCCTTCGAGGCCATCGCCCTCGACCTGGGTGTAGGTGACGAGCTCGTCCTCTACACCGACGGGCTCGTCGAGACCCGCGATCAGGACATCGACACCCGCCTGCAGGCGCTCACCGCACTGCTCGGCGGCCCGGTCCGTCCCCTCGAGGAGACCTGCGACCTGCTGCTGGGCGAACTGCGCCAGCCGGACGACCGCGACGACGTGGCCCTGCTCATCGCCCGGACCCGCCCGCTGTCCGAGGCGCCGGGGCAGTAGCCCGCGCACGGTACCAGCCTTTCGAGATGTTGCCCGGATGTTTGTCCATTCGTGATGGTCCTTCCAAACAGGTACCACAACTGGCACTAGCGTCCCGTGGCACCCGGGGAGCGCGATTGCCACGGCACGGACAACTGCCGGAGCCCGAGCGGCCGCAGCCCCTCCCGGTCCACGCAGCAAGGAGGCACAGTGCTGTCTTTCCGTCGGTCGGCCGTCGGCAGCATGTCGGTAGCTTCGAGACACGTGATGGCAACGGGCGTCGTCATCGGCGCCCTCGCCTTCACCCTGATCGCGTTGCTGATCCCCGTGCAGAAGTTCGGCGGGAGGAACGCCGCGGCCGCCACAGCTCCGGCGGCCGAGGACGACGGCGCCGGTATCCAGAGCACGGCCTTCGGGCCGCTCACCCCCCAGGACCGGGACTTCGTCCGCAAGGTGCGGCTCGCCGGCCTGTGGGAGCTGCCCGCAGGGCGGCAGGCCCTGCAGCGCGGCACACGGCCCGCGATCCGCACCGCCGGGGAGCATCTCATCGACGGCCACACCGAACTGGACCGCAGGGTCCTGGAGGTGGGCCAGGCCCTCGGCATGGAGCTCCCCAGCATGCCCAGCGCACAGCAGCAGGGCTGGCTCGACCAAATGGACCGGGCCCAAGGACCCCAGTACGAGCAGCTGTTCATCCAGCTGCTGCGCAGGGCCCACGGGAAAGTGTTCACCCTCGTGGCCCAAATCCGGGCGCAGACCCGAAATTCCATGGTCCGGGCCCTGGCCACGGACGCCAACAACACCGTCCTGGACCATATTTCGGTCCTCGAGGCCAGTGGGCTGGTCGACTTCGACGGCCTTTCGGACACCCCGCCGGGCACCCCCTCCGCACCGCCCCCCGCCTTCTCCCCCAATTCCCGACCGACGAAGTGAAGTGATCGCATGAGTCAAAAGGGCCACAAACGCCGTCTGCGGCCGAAGCACAAGATCCTTGCCGGGATGTCCGCCCTGGTCCTGGGCGGCGGCGGGGTCGTGCTCGTCTCCCAGGGCGCCTTCGCGGGTCAGGACGCCCGTACGGCGCCCGTGACCGCCACCATCGACTGCCCGGACGTGGGCGACAAGCTCGACAACGTCCCCGACCAGGCCAGGAACGAGGTGGACGCGAAGCTCGCGCAGCTCGACACCCAGGTCGCCGACGCCTACAAGCAGCTCTCCTCCGGCCGGGCCAAGGACAAGGCCCTGCTCGGCGGGCTGAAGCAGCAGCGCGACAAGACCATCACCAACCTGTCCGACACGCTCGGGAAGGCGGGCCAGAAGCCCGCCGGACTGGAAGCGCTCAGCGGGTGCGTGATGAAGGAGGCGGCGGCCGCCGACCCGGCGGACGAGCCGGCCGCAGACAACGGCGCCCAGGGCGCCGCAGAGCAGGGCGCCGCCGCCCAGGGCGCCGCCGAGCAGGGGGCCGCGAAGCAGAGCGCACCGCAGCAGCAACAGCAGCAGGCCAAGGGCGGACCGGCCCGCAGCGACTTCGTCGCCATCGGCAATGTGAAGCCCAACGTGAAGAAGCCCGCGGCCCGCGGGGGCGCTTCCACCGGATCATTCGCCGTGCAGTGCGGGACCAACCAGGAGGGCCACTTCAACCCGGACAACGTCATCGTCGCGCCCGGTGTGAGCAACGGCGCCCACCACATGCACGACTACGTCGGCAACAAGACCACCGACGCCTTCTCCACCAACAACAGCCTCGCCCAGTCCGGGACCACCTGCACCAACGGCGACCAGTCCACGTACTACTGGCCGGTGCTGCGGCTGCGCGACGGCAAGGCGGAGAAGGACGCCAAGGCGCCCGGCGGCGGCCAGGACGCGAACGTCGGCACGATCCTGAAGCCGAAGCAGGTGACCATCGAGTTCAAGGGCAGCCCCGTGAGCAAGGTCGCGGCGATGCCCCGCTTCATGCGGATCATCACCGGCGACGCCAAGGCCCTCACCAACGGCAATGCCAACGCGAACGCGTCGTGGAGCTGCACCGGCTTCGAGAACCGCCAGCTGAAGGACAAGTATCCGGTATGCCCCAAGGGCAGTGACGTCGTACGGACGTTCAACTTCCAGAGCTGCTGGGACGGCAAGAACATCGACAGCGCCAACCACCGCACCCACGTGGCGTTCGCCGACGCCAACGGCAACTGCAAGAAGGGCTTCAAGGCCATCCCGCAGCTGGTGCAGCGGATCGTCTACAGCGTTCCGCCCGGCTCCCGGTTCGCCGTGGACAGCTTCCCCGAGCAGCTGCACAAGCCGGTGACCGACCACGGAGACTTCATCAACGTCATGTCGAACGGCCTGATGGCCGGTGCAGTGCGCTGCATCAACGACGGGCGCGCCTGCCGCTGAGACCCTCGGGGCGACGCTCCCCCTCCCACCTCCCCAGCGTCGCCCCGAGAGCGGTGCCGGACCGAAGTCGACTTCGGGCCGGCACCGCGTTCGCGCTTGTGCCACTGCCCGAAGGGGCCCGCGGGCCCTGAGACCCACACGAGGAGTGCCATGTCCGGCTCTCGTCACACCACGCCCGGTCCGCTACGCAAACCCGGGCCCGAGCCAGAGCCTTCCGACCAGGACCTCATACAGCAGCTCAGAGCGGCATACGCAGCCGGCGACGGGGATCCGGCCGTCTGCGAGCTCCTGTACCGGCGGCACAGTGCCGCCGCTTTTGCATGTGCGCGCCGCTGCTGCCGGGCCCCGCAGGACGCCGAGGACCTCGTCTCGGAGGCGTTCATCCGCACCCTGCAGGCCGTCCGCTCCGGCGCCGGGCCCCGGGACCGCTGGCGCCCGTACCTCCTGTCGGTCGTCCGCCACACGGCCATCGAGTGGCGCGACGGCGCCGGCCGGACCCTCCTGACCCCCGACGTCGAGGCGTGGTGCAGCCCCGGCCCCGACGGGGACGACCCGCAGCGCCGGCTCCTGGACAGCGAGGACCGCCGGCTCGTCGCCCGCTCCTTCCAGGGCCTGCCCGAACGCTGGAAAGCCGTCCTCTGGCACACCCTCGTCGAGGACGACTGCCCGCACCACGTCCCCCTGCTGCTCGGCATCACCCCCAGCGCCGTGACCTCGCTGGCCTTCCGGGCCCGTGAAGGACTGCGCGAGGCGTACCTGCGCGCCCACCTGGACACGGCCGCCGACGAGCGGTGCCGCCACTACGGCCGCGTGCTCGGGGCGGTGATCCGGCGCCGCGGAGCGCCCCGCGGCCGCGGCCTCGCCCGTCATCTTGCGGCCTGCCGGTCCTGTTCCCGCGCGTACGCCGAACTGCTGGACCTCAATGCCGCGCTGCGGGCCGGTGCGTCGGCGGTGCTCGTCGGCCTGTGACACGCGGCGGCCCCGGTTCCCCTGCTCCGCCTGGGCGGGGAGGGGACCGGGGCCGAATCCTTGGGTGCGGGGGTTCCGGGGGTACGGGGGGTTGAGGGGGTTTGAGGGTTCGGGGGTCGGGAGGCCGGGGTTACAGGCCGTTGACGCGGGCCATGCGGCCCACGCCCAGCGGCCGGAAGTCCGTCGTGGCGACCCGTACCTTGCGGCTCACCCGGGAGTTCTGGCGGCGTACCTGGGCCATCAGGCGCCTGCTGCGCAGGGCCATCTCGAGCTCGAAGCGCGTACGCGGGTCCCGCAGTCCGGGGCCGAAGAGCTTCTCGAGTTGCCGCATGCGGTAGCGCACGGTCTGGGGGTGCACGCTCAGCGCCTTCGCCGCCTCGGGGGCGCCGCCGCCCTCCAGCCAGGCCAGCAGGGTCACTTCGAGCCGTTCGCTCTGGCGCGGGGTCAGGTTGGCCAGCGGCCGCAGCCAGCGTGCGGCCAGTGCGTGCGCCAGGGGCTCGTCCTGGAGCAGCAGGAGGGTGGAGAGGTGGTCGTCGACAAAGAGGGCCCGCGCCTCCAGGCCTGCGCGGTTGGGGGTCAGGGACAGCAGCCGCAGGGCCCACCGCAGGGAGGAGGCGGTGTCGCGGGGGGCGACGGGGTGGCCCACCGCGGCGAACCGGCCGCGGAGCAGGGCCTCCAGCGAGGCGCGGGTCTCCGGGTCCGGACTCGGGACCAGCAGGCACGGCTGGCCGCCGACCATGCCGGCGAGTCCGTCGTCCAGGACGGCCGCGAGCTGCTGGGTTTCGCCCGGTGTGGCCAGGGCGATGGCGCGTATCTCGGCCGGGAGGGGCCAGCCGGCAGCGGCGGCCAGTTCGGAGAGGGCGATTTCAGCCATGGGCATGTCACTCGTAAGAGCGGAGAACAGCTCACGCCGAGCACGTTCGGAGGGGGTTCCGAGCCCTTCGCGGGGGACGACCGTCAGGGGGGCCAGCTGCCTTCGGCGGCGGGGGTCCCGGAGCCGGGGCGGGTCGCGGAGCTCCTCGTCTTCCTCTTCCACCTCTTCGTCGGGGTGGTCGAGCCCGGCTGCGTAGTCGTGCTCGTCCTCCTCCTCGTCCCGGATCGGGTCCGCGTCGGAGTCGAGGTCGGGATCCGGGACGGAGTCCAGGTCGCCGTCAGGACCGGGGGCGGAATGCGGGTCCGCCGGCCGGGTCTGTTTCTGCGGCGCGGGCTCGCGGTATCCGAGGGCGGTGAGCAGGGCCACTTCGAGCCTTTGTCTGACCACCTCCTCGTCAAGGTCGTCGACCAGGGCGGAGAACCCGGGGAGCTCCTCCCTCAGCTCCTCCACCATTCCCGCGCTCAGCGCGGGGAGTTCCCTTCGCAGGACCCGGGTCCATTCGCCTCGGGGACGGGCCCAGATGCGGTTCAGAAGTTCGCACATTGTTACCTCGTTCATGCCGGGGTACGGCCTGCCTCGTGGGAGGGTGGCAAGCCTGCCGAGGCGGTCCTCCTCCCCCCTCCGCGCCAGTGCGGCCAGGGGAGTTGAGCACCTCGTACACCCTCCAGGAGAGTGCCATCCACTTGCAGTCCCGCGGCTTTGCCTCAATTTTGCCGTCGGGGAGGTGTGGTGGCGGACGAAGTGTCTAGGGGGTGCCACCGCACCGGTTGGAAGGGAATCTTCCGCGGACGTTCGGTGTGACGATGCCACGCGCGCAAGAACTTGTCACGATTAGATAAATACTGTGGAGGCCTTGCGAACCTCCACGATGCTTCTGCACTCCGGCCCCCGCTCCCGGTCGGTGAGACCTGAGACCTCATCTCCCGCCCGCCGCGGAGCAGTTCCGTCGACTACCCCGGGCGCCGAGTGCGCGGTGGTGTGCCTCGGGCCTGGGCGTATGGGAGAACTAGATGCCCCTGTACCAAGCCCGTACGCCCCGCTCACACCGGGCCCGCCGCACCAGACGCCATGCCGGCGTGGCCGCTGCCGCGGCAGCCGGCCGGCGGGCCGTCCGGAGGCCGCCCCTGCTGTCCCCCGCCGGAGGCGTGCGCCCCACCACCCTCGTCACAGCCGCCCTCGCGGGCCTGCTCGCCCTGGCCGTGGCGGCCCGGGCCGGCGTCACCCTGACCAACTTCTGGGACTTCCTCGACTTCGGGGCGGGCGTCCTCTCGCTCGTCTCGCTCACCTCCGCCGTCCTGTGGGGGCTCGCGGCCACCGACCGCACGGTGCTCACCTCCGGGCACCGGCTCGTCGCCCAGGGAGCCCACCGCGGCCTCGCCGTCGCGGGGCTGGGCTTCCTCCTCCTGCACATATGGGTCAAGGTCGCCGAGGCGCAGACGGGGGTCGCCTCCGCCTTCGTGCCGTTCGCGGACCGGGACCGGCCGGTCCTCATCGGCCTCGGCACCCTGGCCGGATACGTCTTCGTCTCCACGGCGGTATCCGGCGCGGTCCGCAGCGCCTTCGCCACCAAGGGCCGCTCCGTGTGGTGGCGGGCCCTGCACGTGGGCGCGTACCCGGCGTGGGGCGCGTCCCTGGTGCACGGGCTGAAGTCCGGCCGCGCCGCCAGCGGCTGGGTGACCGTGGCGTACGCCCTCTGCCTGATCGGGGTCGCCGGCGTGCTCGCCATCCGGCTCCGGGCCAGGCTGCGCGCGACGCCGCTGCGCCCGGCCGCCACACCGGCGTCCGCTCCCCAGGCTGCGCCGCCCCGGCCCAAGAGGGCGCCGCAGCGGTTCGTCCGGCAGCCCGCCGAATGGGCAGCCGAACGGCTGACGGCGCGGCTGGCGCGGCAGTCGGACCGGCGGGCCGTCGGGCGGGAGCCGGACCCGGTCCGTGCCCCGGCGGGCCTCGGCCCCGTGCCCTCGCCCCGGCAGGCCCTGGAGCCCACGACCGAGATCCTCCCGCCGTACGGCTCGGCGTCATACGGCACGGCGTACGGCGCCGAGCCGTACGAATCGGTGTTCATCCCCAGCGGCATCGGGGCCGGGCCGGCCGCGGACCGGTTCGGTGAGCCGCTCGACGGGATGCGGGGCCGACAGTGACCTCAATCGTCGATCCCGCCCTCGGGTGCGTCGGCCAGCCCAGGCTGCTGGCAGGACTCGACGCGCTGTCGCGGCTCGATCGCGCCAACCACCTGGTGGTGCACGGCCCGCTGCCGCAGTACAACTCGGACGATCTCGTGGAGCTCGCCGAGGGCATAGACCTGAAGGGCCGCGGGGGAGCGGGTTTTCCGTTCGCCCGCAAGCTCAAAGCCGTCATCCGCTCCGCCCGGACCAAGGAGGGGCGGACCGCCGTCGTCGTGAACGGCACCGAGGGCGAGCCGAGCTGTCTCAAGGACGCCGCCATGCTGCTGCACTCCCCGCACCTCGTGCTCGACGGCGCGCTGCTGGCGGCCGACGCGATCGGCGCCGAGGAGGTGGCCATCGGAGTGACCAGGGACGACGTGGAGCAGTCACTGCGGGCCGCAGTCGCCGAGCGCGGCCTGGCCGGCAGCCGCGTCCGCGTCGGCAGGCTCCCCGAGCGCTTCGTCAGCGGAGAGGGGACCTCCCTCGTGAACGGCCTCAACGGGGGGGCCGCCGTCCCGAACGGGCAGAAGGTCCGGACCAGCGAGCGGGGCCTGAGCGGCCTGCCGACCCTGCTCTCCAACACCGAGACGTACGCCCAACTCGCCGTCGCGGCCAGGCTCGGGGTACTGGGATTCCGCTCGGTCGGCCTGCCGACCGAGCCGGGAACCGTCATGTTGACGATCAGCGGTTCGACGGTCGTCGAGGCGCCGCTCGGGACGTCCCTGGCGTACGTCCTGGAGCTGTGCGGCTCGTCCCCCGGCCAGGGCGTCCTGGTCGGCGGGTACCACGGCAAATGGCTGACGGCGGCGGCGGCGCGGACGGCACTGCTCTCCCGGGAGTCCCTGACCTCGTACAAGGCCACGCTGGGGGCGGGCGCGATCCTGCCGCTGCCCGAGGACACCTGCCCGGCCGGCGAAGTGGCCCGCGTGATGCGCTGGATGGCGGACGAGACCGCGGGCCAGTGCGGCCCGTGCGTCAGAGGACTGCCCTCGCTCGCCGACGCCGTGGAGGCCCTGGTGGCCGGGGGAGGCCGGTCCGCCCTGGAGGCGGTCGAGGTGCGGATGCGGGGAGTGCTGCGCCGCGGTGCGTGCAGCCATCCCGACGGCACCTCGGCCTTCATGGCCTCCGCACTCGCCGTCTTCCCCGACGAGATGCGCGACCACGCCCTCGGCAGCGGCTGCGGGCGCCGTGTCCTCGGGGCGCTGCCCCTGCCCAAGGACGAGAACCCCGAACGGCTCGTCGTGGACTGGACGCTGTGCAAGGGCCACGGGCTCTGCGTGGACGTGCTGCCCGACGTGGTGCGCCTCGACCGGGACGGCTACCCGGCCGAGGCCGTCATGTCGGTCCCCGGAAGGCTGCGGCCGAAGGCGCTCCGGGCGGTGCGGCGCTGTCCCGCGCTCGCGCTGCGCATTCAGGAATGAGCCGGCAGTAAACGGCCCCCGGCGGCGGGAGTTCAAGCGTTAGCGTCATCTGACAAATTCCCGTTCATTCGAATTCGGTGCCCTTCTCAGGCCTTATGAATAAGGCAGTAGACGAACCCCCCGGGTTCAACCCGAAGGAGTGATCGTGAACAAGATGCGTCGTATGACAACTGTCGGATCGGTGGCCGCGGTTCTGTTGCTGGCGGCCACGGGATGCGGAAGCAGCGAAAATGGCGCGCGCAACTCGAACTCCGTACAGCCGGCGGGGGCCGGCAAACCCCTCGGAGGCGCAT
This sequence comes from Streptomyces sp. NPDC051364, assembly GCF_040682115.1. Classification (NCBI taxonomy): domain Bacteria; kingdom Bacillati; phylum Actinomycetota; class Actinomycetes; order Kitasatosporales; family Streptomycetaceae; genus Streptomyces; species Streptomyces sp. NPDC051364. The sequence continues at coordinate 536,884 of NZ_JBFBAH010000002.1, forward strand.
ACGACACGGGCTACGGGGCAGGCGGCTACGGGTCGGGCGCCGCCGTCGCCGGCTCAGGGTCGGGCTCGGACGTCGGCTCCGGTTCCGGCAAGGCCGAGCCGGCGGGGCAACTGTCCGTACGCGACATCGCGAGCGTGGGCAGCGTGGTCACCGACAGCGCCGGAATGGCCCTCTACCGCTTCGACAAGGACACGCCCCAGCCTCCCAAGTCCAACTGCGAGGGGGACTGCGCCGCCGTGTGGCCCGCCGTCCCGGCGGACGATGCGTCGGCCGCCGCCGGTATAGACGCCGCCCTCCTCGGGTCGGTCGCCCGGGCCGACGGCAGCAAGCAGCTGACCCTCGGCGGCTGGCCCGTGTACCGCTACGCGAAGGACACCAAGGCGGGCGAGGCGAAGGGCGAAGGCGTCGGCGGTACCTGGCACGCACTTGCACCGGACGGCAAGAAGGCGATCGACAAGAAACAGAAGGCGGACGGCGGCGGCGGAATGGGAGGGATGGAAATGAAGGCGGGCACGGAACTCTCCGTGGCCGACAATGAAAAACTCGGCAAGATCCTGGTGGACGGGAAGTGGCGCACGCTCTACCGATTCGACAAGGACAGTGCGTGGCCCATGAAGTTCGGCTGCCTCGGTGCCTGCCTGGACACCTGGAAGCCCGCCCCGGCCGTGGACAAGGCGAAGGCCGAGGGAATTGCCGGCAAGCTGGTCGGATCGGTGAAGCGGCCCGACGGCAGCGAGCAGCTGACGATCGACTGCTGGCCGGTCTACACGTTCACCGGTGACACCGAGCCCGGCCAGACGAACGGCCACAACAAGCAGGGGCTCTGGTTCGCGGTCACCCCCGAGGGCAAGAAGGTCCCCCCGACGGCGTAGCGCGCCCGAGCCCTGCGCAGCGATCACCGTGTCCCGAGCCGCAGGCCCCGATCCCGCCCCGACCCCTGTGAGGCAGCCAGTCATGCCCCGTTCACCCCGTATCGCCGCCGCCGCGCTGCTCGCGACGCTGCTGTGCGGCGGCTGCGCCGCCCGGGTGGCCGCCGGTCCGCAGGATCCCGCCGCGAGCTCGTCCGCCCCGGCCTCGTCCGCCCGCCCCGCCCCACTCCAGGAGATCGCCGCCGCCCTCGGCTGCACGCCCGAGATCACGGTCGACGCGGAGGAACTCCGGGAGGGGGCGTGCGGGGCGGGCGCCGAGGGCTTCCGGATGGCCACGTTCACCACCGAGCAGGGCCGGCAGACCTGGCTGACGGAGGCGCAGATGTACGGCGGCACCTACCTCGTCGGGCCCACCTGGGTCATCACGGCGGCATCCGCCGAGGCGCTGGCCCCCGCGCACACCCGCCTCGGCGGAACCATCGAGACCACCCCCGGCCACGGTTCCGCCGCGCACGACGCAGGCCCTGCTGCCGGCCCCGGCGCCGATCCCGGCGCCTCCCCCGATGCCCCCCACGACGCCTCCCACGGCTCCTCCCACACCGGCGGGCACGACTCCCCGAGTCCCGCCGCCTCCTGAGGGGGCGTCCGGCCCGGCCCGCAGTCAATTGCGGTGCCGGGCCGCTGCCGTTTCACTACACTCACTCTCGTGCCGCCACGGGATGTGGTGTGTGCACGCCGTCGAGCGAGTCGAGCGGCTCGTGTGATCCGAGTGAAGGGAGCCAGGCCATGTGTCACCGCATCGCCGTCTTCGTTCCCCGGTCGCGGTACGACGTGATCCTGGTGTCTTCGTCTTCCCGGTGACGGCTGCGCGGCCGCCATCGGATGCCCGCGACGAAGATCCGACCTCTTCCTTCAGGCAGGCGAGCCGACCTCGCGTACCCGGGTGTCACCGGACCGCGGTCGAGCCCTGTAACGCCTGCCTGCCCTGAGCCTGGTCCCCTCTCGTCCGCAAAATCGCGCTGCCCTCTTCACGACCCACCAGAAAGACCTCGGGCCATGCGCACCGACCTCAACACCTCGACCACCGTCCGCAATCTCGGCATCCTCGCGCACGTCGACGCCGGCAAGACCACCGTCACCGAGCGGATCCTCTACGCCACCGGGGCAACCCACAAACGCGGCGAGGTCCACAAGGGCACGACCGTCACCGACTACGACCCCCAGGAGCGAGACCGTGGCATCACCATCTTCGCCGCCGCCGTCAGCTGTACGTGGGACGACCACCGCATCAACCTGATCGACACACCCGGACACGTCGACTTCTCCGACGAGGTGGAGCGCTCGCTGCGCGTACTCGACGGCGCGGTCGCGGTGTTCGACGCCGTCGCGGGCGTCGAACCGCAGAGCGAGTCGGTATGGCGACAAGCCGACCGCCACGGCGTGCCACGCATCGTGTTCGTCAACAAGATGGACCGTGTCGGCGCCGATCTCGACCAGGCGGTCGCGTCCGTACAGGAGCGGCTCCACGTGGTTCCGCTGGTCGTCCAGCTGCCCATCGGGCAGGAGGACGGCTTCACCGGGACGGTGGACCTCGTCCACATGCGTGCGCTGGTCTGGGGTGCGGGGGCCGACTCGTTCGCGACGGGTGCCGTACCCGATGCCCTGCACGACGAGGCACGCCGCCGCCGGCGGCTGCTCGAGGAGCGGGTGGCGGAACTCCATCCGGCCGCCCTGGAGGAGTACTGCGCCACGTCTGCGCTCTCCACCGCCACGCTGACCGCCGCGCTGCGCGACCTGACGCGCAGTGGTGAAGGCGTCGTCGTGCTGTGCGGCTCGGCGTACCGCAACCGCGGGATCGAGCCGCTGCTCGACGCCGTCGTGTCCTACCTCCCCTCGCCGGCCGACATGCCGCCGGTACGGGGAACCAGTGGCTCGGCGTTGGAGGAACGGGCCGCCGATCCGTCGGCGCCCTTCGTCGCGCTGGCCTTCAAGGTGAGCGCGACGGCGACCGGCCGGCTGACCTGCCTGCGGGTCTATTCGGGAACGATGAGGAAGGGGGACACCGTGCTGGACGCGGGCACCGGCCGGACCGAGCGGATCGGACGGATCCTGCACGTGCAGGCCGACCGGCACGCCGAGGCGGACCGGGCCGTGGCCGGGGACATCGTCGCCGTGGTCGGCCTCAAGGGCACGCGCGCCGGGTCCACGCTGTGCGCACCGGACGCTCCGCTCGTCCTCGAACCGCCGAAGGCCGCCGCACCAGTGGTGTCCGTGGCGGTCGAGGCGGGCAACAGCACCGAGACGGCGCGCCTGTCGTCGGCACTGGCCGGATTGGTCGAGGAGGACCCGTCGCTGGTGGTCCGGACGGATCCCGAGACGGGCCAGACGGTTCTGTCGGGGATGGGCGAGCTGCACCTGGAGGTGGCGGTGGAGAAGATCCGCCGCAGCCACGGGCTGCACATCGCCGTGGGCCGCCCGCGGGTCGCGTACCGGGAGACGGTGGCGCGCGGCGTGTCGGGACTGGTGTACCGGCACGTCAAGCAGGACGGTGGCGCGGGTCAGTTCGCCCATGTGGTCCTCGACCTCGAGCCCCTGGAGGACCGGGACGCCGGAGATGCCGGAGATGCCGGCGGGGGCACGGTCGGCGGCGACGGCGTGTTCGAGTTCCGATCGACCGTCGCCGGCGGGCGGGTGCCGCAGGAGTACGTCCGCGCGGTGGAGGCGGGCTGCCGCGACGCGCTCGCCGAGGGACCCCTCGGCGGCCATCCGGTGACCGGGCTGCGGGTCACCCTGACCGACGGGGCCACGCACTCCAAGGACTCCTCGGAGATGGCGTTCCGGGCGGCGGGCAGGTTCGCGCTGCGCGAGGCCCTGCGCGCCGCCGATATGGAGCTGCTGGAGCCGGTGGTCGAGGTCGTGGTGAGCGTGCCCGACGACGCCGTCGGCGGGGTGCTGGGCGATCTGGCCGCGCGGCGCGGACGGGTCTCGGGCTCGGCTGCGAGGACGGGGACCACGGCGCTCACCGCCACCGTGCCGCTGGCCGAACTGTTCGGCTACGCGTCCCGGCTGCGCAGCCGCACCCAGGGCCGGGGCACGTTCACCACCCGCCCCACGGGCTACGCCCCCGTCCCGGTGGCGGCGTACCAGCAGGCCCTGTCGGGCTAGCAGGCACTCCTGCCCCCGGCCGCCACCGCGGCCGGGGGCAGGGTCGCAGGTGCACCCGTCAGCCGGGGCCGGCGGCGTCCGCCTCCTCCAGGAACCCCTCGGGGAAGGGCTGTTCGGTCCAGATGGTCTTGCCGCGGTCGTGGTAGCGGGTGCCCCAGAGCTGGGCGAGCTGCGCCACCATGAACAGCCCGCGCCCTCCCTCGTCGGTCTCCTCCGCGCGCCGGACGTGCGGGGTGGTGCTGCTGCCGTCGGAAACCTCGCAGATCAGCTCGCGGTCGCGGATCATCCGCAGCTGGATCGGCGGACTCCCGTAGCGGATCGCATTGGTGACCAGCTCGCTCACCACCAGCTCCGTCGTGAACTCCAGCTCCTCCAGGCCCCATACGGCCAGCTGCCGTGTCGCGAGCATACGGGCGCGGCCGACGACCTCGGGCTCGGCGGGCAGGTCCCATGTGACGTGGTGGCCCGCGTCCAGCTCGTGGAGGCGCACCATCAGCACCGCCACGTCGTCCTGCGGGAGCACCGGCAGCAGCCGGCCGATCACCGCGTCGCAGGCCTCGTCCAGCCCGTTCCCGCGGCGCCCGGGTCCGGACGGCGCGGCGAGCGGGATGCCCGACAGCGCCTCCGGGATCCGTTCGAGGCCGAGGTCGACGCTCCGGTCGGGCGCCGCGACCAGGCCGTGCGTGTACAACACCAGCACATCCCCGTCGTCAAGCGTCAGCTCGGCGCTCTCGAACGGCGATCCGCCGAAGCCCAGGGGAGGCCCGGCAGGCAGCGCGACGATGGCGGGCTCCCCGCCCACCGGGGCGAGCACCGGCGGCGGATGACCCGCGCAGGCCACGGCGCACTGCCGCGAGATCGGATCGAAGACCGCGTACACACACGTCGTCCCGGCCGCCCCGCCGGGGCGCGGGCCGCTGAGCTCGTCCTGGCCGTGCTCGTCCACGAACCGGTGGATCTGGTCGTCCATGTACGAGAGCAGCTCGTCGGGGGAGAGGTCGAGGTCCGCGAGGGTACGTACGGCGGTACGCAGCCGGCCCATGGTCACCGCGGCGTTCAGGCCGTACCCCTGTGCGTCGCCCACGACCAGCGCCACCCGTGCTCCCGACAGCGGGATCACGTCGTACCAGGCCCCGCCCAGCTCCGCGTGGCCGTGCGCGGGCAGGTAGCGGGTCACCGCCTCCAAGGCTCCGAGGACGGGCAGCCGCTGGGGCAGCAGGCTGCGCCGCAGAGCCAGGGCCGCCGTCCGCTCCCGCGTGTAGCGGCTCGCGTTGTCGATGCACACCGCCGCACGCGCCGCGATCTCCTCGGCCAGCAGCACATCGTCCGGCTCGAACCCGTGGGCGCGTGCGTGGCGTACGAAGACCGCGGCGCCCAGCACCGCCCCGCGGGCGGACATCGGTACGAGCAGCCAGGAGTGGACCCCGTACGCACGCACCCGCTCGGCCTGCCGGGGGTCGACGGGGGTGAGCTCCGCGATCAGCTCCTCGCCCGTGAGCAGCAGCGGTTCGCCACTGGCCATGGCCCGGGTGAACAGGGAGCCCGGCCCGGCGGTGAAAGGGTCGGGCTCGCCCGTCGCGACCGCCGCCTTCACCGGCATTCCGGGCGCGGAGGAAGTCGCCGCGCGCAGCAGGGTCTCGGCCTCGCCCACCGGGCCGACGAGCGGCTCCCCGCCGCCGAGGACCTGGGCGGGCAGGTTGACGTAGGCGTGGTCGGCGAACTCCGGGACGGCCACGTCGACGAGCTCCTGCGCGGTGTGCAGGACGTCCAGCGTGGTGCCGATGCGCGTGCTCGCATCGTTGATCAGCGCCAACCGCTCGCGGGCCCGGGCCCGTTCGGTCACGTCGGCCACCGCGTGCGCGAGCGCGATCAGCTCGCCGGAGCTGCTGCGCAGCGGCAGGATCGTCTCGGACCAGACGTGCTGCCGGTCGGCATCACCCCGCAGCAGGCCCCGCACCTCGGTCTGGACCAGTGCCTCACCGGTCTCCAGGACATGGCGCTGCCGCGCCTCGAGGGCCGCCATGTCCAGCAGATCGGGCGGCGCCACCTCGGACATCGTGCGCCCGACGAACTCCTCGTTCGCGAAGCCCGCGCCGCGCCGCAGGGCGTCGTTCTGCGCGATGAAGCGCAGCTGCGTGTCGAAGACGTCGATGAGGAAAGGGGACTCGGTGAACAGCCCCCTGATCAGGGCCTCACTGAGCTCGTGCCGGCGTGTGGCGTCGGTGTCGGTCGCCTGGATCAGCCACTGCCGGTCACCGGCCGTGGACACCATGGGACGTGCGTGCAGCGCCACCTCGACCCCGAGCCCGCTCCGGTGCCGCAGGACCGCGTGCCCGAGCTCCGTACGCCTGACCAGCAGCTCCGACCCGCGCCACCCGTGCACCTCCCGGGCCGTGTAGCCGAGCAGCCGCTCCGCCCCCGGGCCCCAGCCGATGACCACCCCGCGCGCGTCGAGGAGCGCGTAGGTGTCGTCGTCCGTATCCGAAGGCACGCCGGAGGCATCGTGGAACACCGGGTCGTGCATCGCTGCGCCCCACTTCCGGATCTGCGGAACGACTCCTGCCCTACCCGTGCAATTATCGCTCTGTGTCACCTCTTGTGCAGCATGGGTCGGGACCCGCCCTCGACCTGCACACAGCAGGCGGGTCAGCAAAGGCTCGGCGCGGCTCCTGCGGGCCGCCGAGCGGGGCGGGACATCACGCTGGGCTACATGTCGCTTCGCGGTAGCTTCGGGAGTGCAGGGCCGGGTACGGCGGCTGCGGCGTTGGCGTAGCGGCGGGCCAGGTGGGCGAAGGCGTCCTTGAGCTCGGCCGGGCCGACGACCTCGATGTCGGTGTCGAACCTGCCGAGAGTGGCGGCCAGGCCGGGCCAGGACCACGAGCCGAGGACGAGCCGGCAGCGGTTCGGGCCGACACACTCGCTCGGCGGCATCCCCGGCTACGAGGTCGCCGAGACGACCGACGAGAACCCCGCCCGCGTCGCCCTGATCCAGCAGCTCACCACGGCCTTCCTGCGCAGCGCACTCTTCCCCGGGGACACCAGCTGGAAGACGGCGGCCACCGCCCTGGAGAACGACCCGGACCCGCTGGGAAACCTGCAGAGCAAGTAAGAACCCGGGCCCGGAAAGGACAGACAATGATCCTCGTCAGCGGCGGTCTCGGTTTCATCGGATCCCACACCGTGCGTGCACTGCTCGACCTGGGCGAGGACTGCGTCGTGGTCCGGCGCAGTGCACGTGAACCCTCGGCCGTACTCGCCGGAGCGCAGGTGGCGGTGGAGCGGGCGGACATCGCCGATCGCGATGCTTTGCTCGCGATCGGCGACCGCCACGACAGCACGGGCATCGTGCACCTGGCCGGGTCCCACCCCTGGCCCCCCGTCCCCGACGCTCCGGTCGAGGCGACACGGCGGGCGCTCGGCGGACTGCTGAACATCGTGCAGGCGGCGCAGGAGTGGGGCGTGCGGCGCCTCGGCGTCGCCAGCACGATCGGGGTCTACTTCGGCGTGCAGAACCGTGGACCGCTCCGCGAGGACGCTCCGCTGCCGCTGACCGCCCCCGTCTCGATCCCGACCTTCAAGAAGGTCGGCGAGATGCTGGGCGGATTCCTCGCCGACACCACGGGCATCGACATCGTCAACTACCGCATCTCCGGGACCTGGGGCCCCCTCGGCCATCCCGATCCGTTCTTCGCCGCGCCCGCCCTCATCCACGCGGCCGCCCACGGCACCGCCCCGGACCTCTCCCACCTCGTGCGGCCCGCCTGCGCCGAGGACGGGATCGACCTCAACTACGTGAAGGACACCGGACGGGCGATCGCCCTGCTCCAGCTCGCGGACAAGCTGAACCACCCCACGTACAACGTCGGCTCCGGCCGGGCCACGACCCACGCCGAGCTCATTGAAGCGATCAGGAAGGTGGTCCCCGACGCCCAGGTCGAACTGCCCACCGGAGGCGAGGCGCACCACATGGTCCTCGACATCAGCCGTCTCCAGGAGGACACCGGCTACCGGGCCGCGTACGACACCGAGCGTGCCGCCGCCGACTACATCGCGTGGCTCCGCGCAGGCAGCAAGAACTGAGCCAAGGCACCCCCCGGCACGCCGACCACTGGAACATGCCCGGCGGCGACATCGCTACGTGGTCACTCAATGCCGTGGGAACGGGTGCCCGTCTGGCGGAGGTGGGTGTCGATCAGGGCGACGGTGGCCTCCGGCTGTTCGATCTGCGGAAGATGGCCCGCTCGCGGGATGACCTCCAGCCGGCCGTTGCCGAAGGCCTCGGCGTACGCGGCACCGTAGGCGGGGGTGACGATGCGGTCGCTCTCGCCCCAGAGCGCGAGGGTCGGTGCCTGAACCCGGCGGAGCCGGCGCAGCAGTTTGGGGTCGTTCATGTAGGGGGCGCCTGCGAGGGTGCGCACGGCGGCCATGTTGGCCTGCCGGCGAGCGAGTTCGGCGGGCGGGAAGCCGGCGGGGTCGGCGTAGTACCGGTCCGGGTCGTGCCAGGAGTGCTCCGCGATGCCGCGGGCGTCCAGGGCGAAGATGTCGGTGATCGGTTCCGTTTCGACGTGCACGCCGACGGCGTCGATCAGGACGAGGCCGGTGATGGTTCCGGCGTGGTCACGCACGGCCATCTCGGCGGCGATCCAGCCGCCCAGTGAGGAGCCGATGACGAGGACGTCGCGCAGTCGGCGGTCGTGCAGCCGGTGCAGGTAGGCGAGGGCCAGGTCGTCGATGCCGGTGAGCCAATCGGGGCGGGGGGTGCCGTCCCAGCCGGGGTGCACGGGCGTGATGGTGTGCGCCACGCGGGAGAGGTGCTCGGCGAGGTTGGCCACTGTGGCCGGGCCCCCGCCGCCGTGCAGGAGGAGGACGGGCCTGCCGTTCCCGGCCTCGGCCATGGTCAGGGTCGGGTCGGTGTACACGGCTGCTGTGTTGTCTGTGTCGTCTGTAGGCATGCCGCGATAGTAACTAAACATCTTTATATAAGCTAGCTTGGTTATGGCGTAGGCTTGGCCCATGCATCGTGAGCTGCAGGAACTCGGCAGGGCGGTCAAGCAGGCCCAATACCGGCAGCACCGGGCGCTCGACAGCGCGCTCTCGGCCGTCGGCACCACGTTGGCTCAGTGGGATGCCCTGCGCGCGATCAGCCGCTCACCCGGAGCATCGGCCCGCGAGTTGGCTGCGGCGACGTTCCAGACGGAGCAGGCCTTCGGAACGCTCGTCACCCGTCTGACGACCCAGGGCACGGTCGAGCGCCGACCGGGACACGGCCGGCGCATCGAGCACCACCTCACGCCGGCCGGCGAGCAACTCCTGGCGGCCGGCCACAGGGTCGCCGACGAGGTGCTCGCCGCCTGCTTCTCCACCCTGCCCCACGCGGACCGGGCGACCCTGCTCGACCTGCTCCGACGCCTCAATGCAGAAGGAGACATGTAGGACCGACTGCCATGCACGCATGCCCCGTACGGATGCACACGTCTCGCGCCGGTCGTCGACCTGTCGCGGTGTCACTCGGCGCGGGCCGAACCCCCGTCCAGGACGGCGCGGACCTTGCGGTCGACGAGGACGGGCACGAAATCGCGTACGGGCCGGCCCTCGAAGGAGGCGTGACCCTCGGCGGCGGCCTCGATCTCCTCGGGCGCCACCACTCACGCGGCGTTGCCGCTGCGGGACCTCGTCCGGACATCGGCGCCGGGACGGCCGCCGTAGGCAAGCGGGCCAACGCCCGGCCGGGGCCGCCCTGGCCCTCAGCCCGAGACGGCCGCGGCCCAGTTGCGGTTGACGGTCTCTTTCGCCTTCTCCCGCTGCGCCTCCGTCGGAAACATCGGCGTGCCCTCGACCGTCGGCAGATTCTCCGCGGCAGCTTTGTCGAGGGTGCCGTCCTTCTCCATGGCGTCCATGAGGACGGGGCGTGCATAGGCGCCGAGCCGGATGTTCTGGCCCTCCGGGCTGAAGGCGTACTCCTGCCACAGACGTGCCGCTGCGGGGTGCGGGGCGTCCTTGTTCACCCCGTTCGCGTAGTACTCGGCGAAGCTGCCGTCGAAGGGGATGGCGGTCCGCCAGTCGACGTCCGCGCCCTCCTCACGGAATTGGTCGGCGTATCCGAGGTTGAGGAAGTCCCAGTCGATGCTGATCGGGGTCTGGCCCTTCGCGATCGTGTCCTGTGAGGATTCGACCGGGATGAAGTTGCCGTTCTTTCTGAGCTCGGCGAAGAAGTCGATTCCGGGCTGGATGTCGTCGAAGGACCCCCCGTTCGCCAGGGCCGCCGCATACACGCCGGCGAAGGCGGAGCCGGACTTGGTGGGGTCGCCGTTGAGCGAGACCTGGCCCTTGTACTCGGGCTTGCGCAGATCGGCGAAGGTCGAGGGGCAGGTCTTCACCCGCTTGGCGTCACAGCCGATCGAGATGTAGCCGCCGTAGTCGTTGTACCAGCGGGCGTGCTTGTCCTTCTGTTCCTCGGGGATCTGGTCGAAGGCGGCGACCTCGTACGGAGCGAGCAGGCCCTTCCGGGCCGCGGACTGGGCGAACGAGCCCCCCACGTCGATCACGTCGGGGGCGCGGCCGTCGCGCCTGTGCTCCATCAGGGCGTTGATCTCGTCCTGGCTGGTACCTTCCGGGTTCTCCACCCTGACCTTGATCCCGTACTTCTTCTCGAAGCCGTCGATCAGTGCGCCGTAATTGGCCCAGTCGCGCGGGAGCGCGATCGTGTTGAGCGAGCCCTCCTTCTTCGCCGCCGCGGTCAGTGCCGCCATGCCGCCGGCGTCCGCGGCGGAGGTGGCCACCGCGGGTGCCCTGGGCGCGGCGACGGGCTTGTCTCCACAGGCGCCGAGGGGCGCCGCCGCGAGGGCCAGGAAGGAGGCGACGAAGGCTGTCCGGAGACGGGGTGCGGGCACAAAGGCTCCATAACGGGCGGTCGCGTACCGATCGGGGTCAGCGTACGTTCGGCAGCCTCGGCGGCGCAGTCCCGGAGGGTGGTGTCCGCCATCTTCCCCGCGGCTGCCGTAGCGGCGCCTTCTCAGAACCCCTCGTCGTCCCACGCGGCCAGGAGCGCCTCCCCGGGATCCATCGCGGCCGGTGCGGCCCCCTCGTGGAGCGCCTGCTCGCTCCAGATGATCTTGCCGCGGGCGGTGTAGCGGGTGCCCCAGCGCACGGCGAACTGCGCGACGAGGAAAAGGCCGCGGCCGCCCTCGTCGGTGTCCGCGGCCCGGCGCAGGTGCGGGGAGGTGCTGGACCCGTCGGAGACCTCGCAGACCAGGCAGCGGTCGTACAGCAGCCTCACCCGGATGGGCTCGGTGCCGTAGCGGATGGCGTTGGTCATCAGCTCGCTGAGGATGAGTTCCGTGGTGAACGAGATGTCCTCCAGACCCCACTCCGCCAGTTGGCGGGCGCAGGCGTTGCGCATCGGGGACACCGCCGCAGGGTCGGGGGCCACGTCCCATTCGGCGATCCGCGCCGGGTCCAGCAGGCGGGTGCGGGCGACCAGCAGCGCGACGTCGTCGCTGGGCCTGGTGGGCAGCATCGCGTCGATCACCGCGGTGCAGGTTTCCTCCGGGGTGCGGGCGGGCCCGGACAGGGCGGCACGCAGCGCTGCCAGGCCCGCGTCCGGATCGCGGTCGCGGCTCTCGATCAGCCCGTCGGTGAAGAGCGCCAGCCGGGAGCCCTCGGGCAGGGTGAGCGTCATGGTCTCCACGGGCGTACCCGCGCCCAGGCCCAGCGGCGGGGAGACCGGCACCTCGGGGAAGGACACGGTCCCGTCGGGGCCGACCAGAGCGGGGCCCGGATGCCCGGCGGTGGCGGCGGTCACCTGCCCCGAGACGGGATCGTAGATGGCGCACAGGCAGGTGGCTCCGGTGATCCCCTGCCACTCCTGATCGTCGGTGTCGATATGGGTGACCAGCTCGTCCAGGTGGCTCAGGAGTTCGTCCGGGGGCAGGTCGAGGGTGGAGAAGTTGTACACGGCGGTGCGCAGGCGGCCCATGGTGGCGGCGGCATGGAGACCGTGGCCGACGACGTCGCCCACCACCAGGGCCACCCGGGTGCCGGGCAGCGGGATGACATCGAACCAGTCACCGCCCACCCCGGCCTGTGCGGCCAGATAGCGGTGCGCGACCTCGACGGCGGACTGCTCCGGTACGACCCGGGGCAACAGGCTGCGCTGCAGGGTGACGGCCATGGTGTGCTCGCGGGTGAAGCGGCGGGCATTGTCGACGGACACGGCCGCCCGGGCGGTCAGCTCCTCGGCGAAGGACACGTCCTCCTCGTCGAAGGGCGGGGAGTCCTGCCCCCGCCAGTAGCCGGCCATCCCCAGCACCACGCCCCGGGCCTGCAGGGGTACGACGATCAGCGAGTGGATGCCGCGGTCCAGGATCTGCCGGGCGTTGGCCTGGTGCTGGGCCCGCCAGCGGTGGGTGGCGCGCAGGTCCGCCTCCAGGACCGCACGGCCTCCGGCCAGCCCGGCGGCCATGGGACCAGTGGGAGCGAACCGGATCAGCTCGCCGACGGGGCTGAGCGGGTGGTTGCCCTGAAGGCCGACGACAGCGGTGCGGCGCATCTCGGTGTTCGCTTCGGGAGGCTCCTCGCCGCGCAGCACCGGGTCCAGCAGGTCGACGGTGACCACGTCGGCGAACCGCGGGACCGCCACCTCCGCCAGTTCCTCCGCGGTGCGCTCCACGTTCAGCGTCGTTCCGACCTGCACCCCCGCGTCGTAGAGCAACTTCAGCCGCTCGCGGGCCACCTCGGCCCTGCCGGAGAGCGCCCGCAGCTCGGTGGTGTCCCGCAGCGTGACGACGGTCCCGGCCTGCCCGTAGGGGGCGGTGGGCCGGATGTTCACCGCCAGCAGCCGATCGCCTGCCATGTGCAACTCGTCGGTCGCGGAACGGCCCGATGCGATCAGCTCGGCGATCGCCTTCTCCAGCCCCAGGTCGGTGACGGGGAGCCCTTCCGCGGCTGCCGGCAGATCCAGCAGCCGCCGCGCCTCGTCATTGGCGAGCAGCAGCCGTCCGCCGGCGCCGACGATCAGTACGCCCTCTCGCACCGCGTGCAGCACCGCGTCGTGGTGCTCGTACATCCTCGTCATCTCGGCCGGCCCCAGGCCGTGGGTCCGGCGCAGCAGCCGACGGCTCACCAGGGCCGTCCCGCCCGCGGACAGGGCGAGCACCGCGGCTGCGCTGCCGAGGACGACCGGCAGCTGCCCGTTCACCATGCTCTGGACGTTCTGGACCGTGACCGGGGAGGAGACGACGGCGATGACCCTGCCGTCGGCGTCCTTGACGGGGACCACCGAGACCACGGACTGCCCCAGGGATCCGGCGAGCGTCTCGGTGAAGGACTTGCCGGCCGCTGCCTTGGAGAAGGGGCCGACGACGCGCTTGCCGATCTGCCGCGGGTCGCTGTGGGCGAGGGTGACGCCGTCGAGCGTGTACACGTTGATGCCGTCGACCCCGGCGATCTTCCGGGCCGCCTCGGCGCTCGGCTGAAGCACTGCGCTGGGGTGGGGGCTGCGCAGGGCGGCGACGATCCCCGGAGACTCCGCGAACGTTCCGGCGGCGGCGAGGGTACGGTGCCGGGCGTCCAGCATGGCGGAGCTCCGGGCCTGCACAACGAGGGCCACGACCGCGGCGGCGACGAGAAGGACCACGACGGCCAGCTGGAGGAGGAACACCTCGCCGGCCACGCTGCGCGCGCTCAGGAGGGAGGAAAGACGCTGTGGCCGCTGCGCCCCTGCCTTGGGGGGCGGTGCGTGCTCCTGGTGCTCCTGGTGCTCCTGGTGGTGTCCTGAGCGGGGACGCGGAGGGGGAGCGGAGGCGCTCGTGCCCGAGCCGAGCAGCCAGCGCCGGAGGTCTCCCCGATAGTTGCTCATAGTCCATCTTCTAACCTCTACGGCCCGTCGGCAGCGGGTGGCGACGGGCCGGAGATGCGGCGTGAGCCGGATGTTCGAGCGGTCCGCGAGCGTCAGAGCGGCGCTCACAGGCCTTGCCGCAGCCGGCGGACTGTGCATCGCCTCACCGGATGGGCTGGGTGTCGTCCGGGTGGAGGGCGGTGTGGACGCCGGTGATGACCACGGTGATCAGGCAGAGGGCGATGATGGTCTCTGCCCACAGGAAGGCGAACCAGTCCAGCACGCAGCCGATCGGGGGTGTGCCGGGGGCGGTGTTGCGGAACGCCGAGAGGGCGAACAGGGTGGCGGCCATCCAGGCGAGGGCAGGCCAGACCAGGCCCTTGGTGCGGGTCGTCAGGTACCAGGCCCCGAGGAGCACGGACGCCGCCAGCGCCCACATCACGACCATCATGAAGACCGCGAAGACGAGCAGGCTGCCCGATCGGGACACCCTCAGCGCCACGACGGCCTCCTGCCGCGAGGGCGTGGGTTCCGCGGAGATCGAGAAGAGCGTGTCGTTGTTCGAGAACAGCAAGCGCACCGGCACCTGCTTGCCGCCCAGCTGCGCCCGGAACCCGATGTCGGTCTCGTAGGTGTCGAACGGGTAGTCGCTGATCGACCCACCGCTGAGTGCGACCTGCACGTCCCTGGTCGCGAGCCGCTCGTGCGCCGTGAACTCCAGGTCACCGAGGGTGGCCCCGGAGGTCTGGAGGCTGAGATCGGCCACCGGGGCTGCCCCCTCCGCCTCGCCGAGGGTCCCGCGTGGGGTGACCCAGACGCGCAGTACCAGCTCTCTGGCCGTGGCGTCGACGCGTTGGACGACGGCCTCCACGTCCACCCGGTCGGCGGCCGAGGATCCGACGGTGTGGACCGTGTCGCCCGCCTGCCGCTCGGTGAACTGCAGCCACGAGCCCACGGCTACCGCCACCACGATCAGGACCGCGATGGGCAGCAGGACCGGCAGGATCGACCCGCCGGAGCGGCGTGGGCGAGGTGGGTCCGGCGGTGCGGCCATGGTGACTCCGACGAGGTGGGAAGGGGAGCGGACTCGTCCGACCCGACGCCGGGAGCGGACCACGCGCCGGCACGGGGCGGTCTGGCGATTCGTGCGGGTCGGGCCGTGTGATGCGGCGCGCGTCCCATCGTGTCGGACGGGCCGGGGGTTACGGGTTGTGACCGCTCCGCGGGCACCCGAACGCCACCCGGTAGCGTCGAAAACGCGCGTTCCGACCACACCATTGCGGTCTGGTGCCGTCAGTGGCCGCCGCCGCTGTCGGCAGGGGAACGAGACCGCATGCCAATGCACTGCATCCACGCGGTGACTGCCGCGACCGCTCTGGCCTGCCTGGCAGCATTCGGCCCCACACCGAGCAGCGCCTCATCAGCATCTGCCCGGGTCGCCGGGCCCAGCCCGACAGCCCCCCGGTTCGTGCCCGGCGCCTGCCCGAAGCCGCCCGAGCCCATCGAAGCGCTGAGCAAGGCACGGTGCGGCTTTCTGGAGGTCCCCGAGAACCGCTCCCGCCCCGGCGGCCGGACGATCAAGCTGGCCGTGGCCGTCATTCCGGCCGCTGCGGAGAAACCCGCCGCGGAGCCGGTGGTGTTCATGGCGGGCGGCCCCGGTGCCGACACGTCCGACGACATCCCCTTCCTCGTCGACTCCGGCCTGAACAAGGACCGCGAGCTGATCATCATGGCCCAGCGCGGCAACCTGTACGACCAGCCGAACCTCGCCTGCCCGGAGGTCGACCGGTTCAACGCGCAGGCCGTGGGCCTGGGCTACGACGCACAGCAGGCCGAGCAGCTCATGCTGAAGGCGGTGAAGGACTGCCGGCGCCGCCTGACGGCCGACGGCGTGGACCTGAGCGCCTACAACAGCACCGAGAACGCCGCGGACTTCGCCGACCTGCGCAAGGCGCTGGACATCCCCCGGTGGAACGTCTACGGGTACTCGTACGGCAGCAACCTGGCTCTCACGTACCTGCGCCTGCACCCCGAGGGAATCCGAGCTGCGGCGATCGACTCGATCGCACCTCCCCAGGTTGTGACCCTGCCGTGGACATGGGGCAGCACCGCCGAGGGAATCCACAACATCTTCGAGGCGTGCGCGGCGCAGCCCGCCTGCAAGGACCGGTACCCGGACCTCCCCCGCATGCTGACCGAGCAGGTGCGCAAGCTGGAGGCTCACCCCCTGACGCTGAACGTCACGCCGCCGAGCGGAGGAAAGCCGGTCAAGACCGTCCTCGACGGGGGCGCGTAACACGCCATTGGGCCGACCGGGGCCCGGACGTCCTTGGCGAGACCGTCGGTCAAACCGGCGCCGAGCGCCTCGGCGCGCAGGTCCTCGGGAGCCTGCCGGGCTGAGCCTAGTCGGGCCCGGTCCAGTCGAAGGTGATGTGCTTGCTGGACTGGCCTTCCCTGCTCCACTGGAAGCCGTAGGCATCGGCGCGGTCCGCTGTCGAGCGGCCCCAGGTCGCGACCTGGCCCGGTCCGGTCTCGGCACCCGGCAGATTGGTCGACTGCACGCGAGCGCCCTCCGGCGTGTTGGGTCCGGTGAGTGCCTGCGCGCCCGCCTCGACCCGGCCGGGAACCACGGCCCGCCAGCTCGAGAGGTCATCGGCGACCTCCACCTCGATGGGGGCGAACTCCATGCCGCGCATCTCCGCGCCCATCATGCTCACCATCTCTGCCGGCCAGCTGCCCGCCTGGCCACCGAAGATCATCTGGAGCGCTTCGCGCTGCGCGTCGTCGGCGCGCTCGTCGACGAAGACCGCTGCGTACGTGTCGGAGTGCTCGGCCCATATGTTGCCCACGAAGGAGCCCAGCATCAGCACGTTGAGGCCATCCAGCTGTACGTCTCCGTATCTGCCCTCGCGGATGTGCCACACGAGGATGCCCTCGCAATCGCCGTATGTGGGAAGCTGCGCGAACGAGCAGGGGCATGGCACGTTGCACTTACAGGTGTCGAACCAGTCGCCCGCCGCGTGCCACCTCGGCACAGTCGCCGTTGTCTCGGACATCTCCCTGCCTCCTCGTGACCGCGTACCGGACGTGGTCTCGGGAGGGCGGCAGAGCCTGGAACACATCACCGGCCCACGCCCGGGTCGTACAGGTCTGCACATCGATTATCCGCCCGCCGTGGCCGCCCGGCGGGGTCTGATTCCGCACGCGCACGTCTGCTGTGGTGTGCTGGAAGCGTGCGCCTCGACCGGAAGGCCCTGTCACCACCCTTGCGTCCGGCAAACCTGCTGTCGGCTCGGCAGCTGGCGCTCGCATGGTCCGTGATGGGACTGATCGCGCTGATTGCCTGGGTGCTGGTCGTCGACCAGGCCCGTGACATGGGGGTTGAGCCGGGGACCATGGGCATGGGCATCCCGCTGTTCCTGCTGTTGTGGCTGATCATGATGATCGCCATGATGTTCCCGTCCGTGGCCCCGGTGGCCATCACCTGGGCCCGGGCCATCGGCCGCCAGTCGGCCGGAGCCGTCCGCGCGGCCCGTACCGCCCAGTTCGTTGCCGGTTACCTCCTGGCCTGGACGGTCTTCGGCCTGATCGCCTACGGGCTCCTCGCCGTGACCGGGGCCGTGGTCGACGACCACCCGGGCGCCGGGCGCTGGATCGGTGCCGGAGCCTTCCTGATCGCCGGGCTGTACCAGTTCAGCCCGCTGAAGAACTTCTGTCTGCGGCACTGCCGCAGTCCCATGGGCCAGCTCGTGCGCTACGCCGGCTTCCGGCCCGTGGTCCGGGATCTGAGGGTCGGGGCCCACCACGGTGCGTACTGCGTCGGCTGCTGCTGGGGACTGATGATCGTCCTCATCCCGCTCGGCGTCATGAACGTCCTGGCCATGGCCGCGGTGGCCGTGGTGATCTTCGTGGAGAAGCTGTGGCGACTGGGCCCCGTCTTCTCGGCGGCCATCGGCATCGCCTTCCTCGCCCTTGCGGTACTGGCTCCCTTCCAGCCCTGGCTGCTTCCGGGCCTGGTCCCACCGCAGTCGCCAATGACGTCCATGTTCCAGCCGTAGAACGGCTTCGCTACCCCCGGATGTTCTCCCCCGGTGATCGATGACCAAGCGCCCGGCATGTGTGAGCGCGCGGAGGTGTCCCGATGGACGCGAGTGACGGCAAGCGGGGCCAACCCGGCGCCACAGCCGACCGCGGGTCACCAGCGACGATGCGACTATTTTCCTCATCGAGTGGCGCGGGGCAACGCCGATCATCTCGTCACCCTTGAGTGAGCCGTAGGCAGCTGGAATCGGGCGCCCGGGCCAGCGGGAACCGCGGGCGGCCTTCTGGCGGGTCGCGGGGGGAAAGTCCCTTCACGGAGGGGAGACCAGCGTGCTGTGGTGGAAGCCGAGGCGCGGGTCGTGCCACCAGGGGAGGCCGTCGACGTACTGCCGCAG
This sequence comes from Streptomyces sp. NPDC051364, assembly GCF_040682115.1. Classification (NCBI taxonomy): domain Bacteria; kingdom Bacillati; phylum Actinomycetota; class Actinomycetes; order Kitasatosporales; family Streptomycetaceae; genus Streptomyces; species Streptomyces sp. NPDC051364. Next base: position 555,189 of record NZ_JBFBAH010000002.1, read on the forward strand.
CTGTGGCATGCGCACCCGCTGGCGGACCGTGTTGGCGGGGTAGTCGTAGACGGTGATGGTGTTGAGCCCGCGGTTGGCGGTGAACAGCAGGGTCTGGTCGGCCGACAGCTGGCAGGCGTACACCGAATCGAGCAGGGTTCCGCGCGAGACCCGCAGGGCGCCGAGGAAATGCCTGCTGCTCGCGGCCGGGGAGCCGCGCGTGAAGGCGTCGGTCACCTGGTGGAGTGATTGGCGTCCGGCGAGCAGTTGCTCGGGCAGGCCGGGGCGTTCGTCGATGATGCGGTGGGTGGAGAAGCCGTCCAGGTCGATCATGACGATGGTGCCGCTGCCGCCGTTGCAGTAGATCAGTTCACGGTGGGAGACGCAGACGTCCGAGTTGATGTGCGCCGGGGTCTCGCGGGGGGCCGTCCAGTGGCGCAGGACCTGCCCGTGTTCGGCGTCGATCTCGAAGACGTATTCCTTGAGGTAGGCCATGGCCCATTCGTGCCAGTCGTGTCCGTCCTGGGGCAGGACGCGGAAGGAGAGGGCGTAGAACCGGTCCTCTCGGGGGTGGACGGCCACGTGCCAGCAGGTGGCGGGCAATTCGACGCGGCGGGCGGTGCCGGTGTGCAGGTCGAAGATGCCGACCTCGCGGGCTTCGCCGCGGCCGGGGTGGTCCATGCCGCCGTAGACGAGGTAGCGGCCGGAGGCCGTGGCCTTCATGGCGTGGGGCAGCTTGAGGCCGTGCGGGCCCAGGCGTTCGGGAGCATCGAGCTTGTCGATGTCGAACCGCCACAGGTGCTCGCCGATCGCGCCGACGATCTGCCGGTCACTGAGCCAGACGATGTGCGTGGTGCCTTTGACGGACGAGTCGGTGGGCTCGATCCGCAGGGTTGACAGGCGGTCGGCCTCGGCGAGGGTGGCGGTGTCGTAGAAGAGCAGGTGGTGGCCGGTATTGCCAAGGAAGCCGAGCGTGTGGTCCGGGCTGACGCTGACGGCATGACCGCCGGCGATGCCGTCGTAGTACTGGAGCTTGTACGCGTACCGGCCGGTGGCCGGGTCGTAGCGGAAGACGCACACTCCCGCCCGGCCTTCGAGTCCGTTGAGGCCGTTGCCGTCGAGGGCGATGTGGAAGGCGTACGGGTACTCGTGCGGAGGAGTGGCGGGCGGCGTCAACGGGGCTGCCTCTCGGGCCTGAAGTGGCGGAAGCCGGAACTGTCGGTGAAATCGGGCCGGGTCGGTCGCCGCAGGACCGACGGGGTCCATGGGTTCAACGGCTCGGCCACCCAGGCGAGGGCGTCCCAGAGCGAGAAGGCGGCACCAGCCGGCTCCTCTGCCGGCACGGCGCCGCTGCCCTGCCCGCGTGCGGCGATGGCGCTCAGGGTGATGTGAAAGGACCTGCGGTAGGCCTCCTCCACCAGAGCGCGCCGGACCGCGGGCCACAGCGCGGGGGTGATCGCCTGCCACAACGGGGGGAGGGCGAACTCCTGATGGGTGCAGATGGTCACTCTGGTGCCCTCCGGGGTCCGGGCGAAGGACACCGAGCCGTCGTCCTGAAGAGCGGAGGCGTTCGCGCTGTTGACCTGCCGCCAACGCAGCAGCTGCTCGTCCCAGCCGTAGTCGATGGTCTCCAGCTTGCAGACGTCGAGTACATCGGCGCCGGACAGCGCGAGGTAAGCGGGCTGGGCCCGGCTGATGCTGCGCTCCAGCTGCCGGATCGGTCTTCCGGCCTCATCGCGGGCCCGGACGTCCGTACAACCTGCAAGGTAGCCGCTGGTCAGACCGATCACCCGGCTGATGTCGACGCGCGCGGTGAACTCGTCGAACGGCACGGGCACTTCCGACTCGCATCGGAACAGGACGGCTTCGTCCGGGTAACGCCAACGCATTCCGTCGGCATCGGGCGGGACGGCTTCGATCAGTTGCTCCAGCGGTTCCAGATGGCGGGCCACCGCCTTGAAGTCGGCAGGCTCGAAGACCAGTACGTCGACGCCGAGCGATGTCGCCGCCGTGCGGATCGCGGCGTCATTCGGGCGGATCCGGAGGGCGGTCGCCACCTCTGTAGCCAACTCCGCCGTCCGGTCGACGACCGTCAGCACCCTTCGCAGGGCCTCTCCGGCCAGGGGGATGTCGGGCATGATCCCGCCCTACCCGGCGTCGCCACCTCCCACACCGGCCGTCCCCGTCCGGGGTGAAGGGTTTTCCGCCACGGGTGACGCACGGCGGAAGGCGACTCCGGAGGCGGGCCGGGGCGCGGACACGGAGGACGCCGTATTCCCGCCTCGCCACGAGACGGCCGGGAACCACTCAAAGCCCGTGCTGGTCAAGCGTCGCCATCAGCTTCCGCTTGCGTTTCTGGTCGGCGCGCAGGGCGGCCAGGTAGGTCGCGCACTCGGCCTCGGTACCCAGCATGCGGTGGCAGGAGCAGGCGCTGAGCAGCAGTTCCGCCCGTCTTTGGTCCTCCCGGCCGGCTCGTGGGCTCAGTCGAGGGTGGCGAGATGATCGGCGTCGCCGCCGCGCCACTCGATGAGGAAGATGGTGGCATCGTCGCTGGTGACGCCACCTCGTTCCCGCTTCAGTGAGTGGGACAGTGCTCGCACCACGGCCCGTACCGCAGTGTGGTCACGGACGACGCGGTTGGTGCACTCGATGAGTTGTTCCTCACCGAACTGTTCCCCGTCGGCTTGGCGCTCTTCGATCAGGCCGTCGGTGAAACACAGCAACCGGTCTCCGGGTTGCAGCATCCGTTCGCTGACTTGTGGCTGCTCGCCGCCGAAGCCGACCGGCAATGTGGTCGGACTCTCCAGCCGGTCCACCACGGCGCGGTCGCGGATCAGCAGCGGTGCCGGGTGGCCGGCATTGACCCATTGCAGCCGGCCCGTGGCGATGTTCAGACACATCATCTGCGCGGTGACGAAGTGTTCGTGGCCGAACTGCTCATTGATGGCCTTGTCCATGAACGCATACACCTGGGCCAGACCGGTGTCGGTCCGTCGTGTGTGACGATAGGCGCCGATGGCCACCGTCGCCATGGTCGCCGCGTCCAGGCCGTGGCCCATCGCATCGATCATGGCCACATGGAGGATGTCGCCGTTGAGGGCGTAGTCGAAACTGTCTCCTGCCGCCTTGTAGGCGGGCTCCAGGATTCCGGCCACCTCGACCTGCGGGACCGTCATCGACAGCGGGGGCAGCAGCGACCACTGGATCTCGGCGGCCACGCTCATCGGGCCGCGGCGGCGGGCCTGGAAGAACAGGTCGGTGTAGGCGTCCTTGGTGACGATCATGTCTGCGACCAGACCGGCGAGCCGACGCAACAACCGCCGGCCGTCGTCATCGACCCCGTCCAGCGTGACGGCCATCACCCCGATCTGGTCACTGCCGTCCAGCAGCGGCAGATACATCCGCACACTGCCGTCCTGTGGCACCTCCACCGTTCTGCGGCTCAGGAACGACTCTCCGGCCGGGGAGCCCTCGACCGGTTCGGGGTTGCCGACCAGCAGCCGTCGGCCCGGCAGCGGCACCAGCAGCATCTGTTCGTAGTCCTGCAGGAGGATCGAGAGGTCCCGGCCACCGACTCTGGCCACCTCCTCCGCGACGAGCGGGGCGATCAGATGGGGCGGCATTTCGTGAGCCCGGTCCAGCAGGACACCCAGCAACCGCTCGCCGAACCCCTCCGACCGGTCCACCTCGCCCCTGCTCGGCTTTTGCCCACCTTCCATCGTCGCCGCCTGTGTCCCTTCGTCCCACCGTTCGGGGTAATCGACTAGGCAGCCGTCTCCGGGAAATCTCCCTGGGGCGGCACCGATGTGCCGCCCCAGGCTGGCACCGTCAACCCGGCATCGAACCGATTGCGCCAAAGGCGGCGTGTCGGCGCACGGGCGGGCGTCCTCAGCCCCGTACGGACGAAGGGGACTGCTGGAACTGTGGTACTTCCGCGACCTGTCGAGGTCCGGGCTGATGAGCTTGTCGGAAACTCGGCACCCAGATCAGCTGACCACCCCGCGAGCGCCCCCGTGGGCGTGACCGCGAAGGTGGGCCGGAGTGCTTCCCGGCCGGTGACCCACCAGCTCTTCGCCCACCTGACCGGCATGGGCTACAGGATCCCGGTGGGCACGAGCGTCGTCCTCATGCCCCTGCGCTTCCCCTGGGCGCGGCGGTGCAGGCCCGCTCCCTGGCCCGGCTCACGGGCCACAGCGCTGTTCTCGGGCTGGGCCCCGCCACCCCCGACTTCGTCACCGCGCTGCACGGGGAGCCGTACAAGAGCCCGCGCGACGCGTGCGTGGGATACCTGGAAGAAGTACGGGGGCTGCTTCGCTCCGCCGAACACGGTGGGGCAGGCGCGCTCGCCCTGCCCGGCATGGACCACCCCGGGGTGGAGCTGGGACTGGGCGTGCTGCGCCCCGTCCCGGCACGCGCCGCGGGCCGGGTCGCCGATGTGGCGATCGGCTGGATGACCCCTCCCGGATACCTCCGGGACGTCCTCGTGCCGGCCCTCGCCGAGGGCGCCGCCGAAGCAGGCCGCCACGACGACCCGCGCGGCGGACCCCGCCTGGTCACCGTCGCCCACGCGGCACTCGCCCGCCCCGGCCGGAACCCGTACCGCATCGCCTACAGCGGCGGCGCGCGCCCACCTCGGCACGGCGCACCACACCGACATGCTGCGCCGGGCCGGCCTGCGCGGTCACCCCGCCCAGCCGAATCTGGGGGCTCGCACGCTGGTCGACTCGGGAACTTTCCTCTACGGCACGCTTGGGGAAGTCGCGGCGGGAATGGCCGAATACGACCGGGCGGGAGTGGAGACGAACTCGTCCTCAACCTCGCGGGAGTGGGAGCCGAACTCGGTTACGCCGCTGCCGTCGAGGACCTCCGGGAGACCCTCACGGCATTTCACGCAGGCTGACGGTGCTCGACTACGATCACACGACGACGGGGCAGACGTATTGGCCGAGGAGACTGCCGTGCCCGACGACATCACGCGCTGGTTATCCGTGAACGCGCTGGTCCTCAGCACCCTTTCCGCGGGTCAACCGTACGGAGACCTCCAGCCTTTGCGCGAGACGCTGCGGGACGTGCGGATCGTGGGCTTGGGGGAATCCACGCACGGTACGCGGGAGTTCTTCCTGCTCAAGCACCGGCTGCTGGAGTTCCTCGTCCGTGAGATGGGATGCAGGGCGCTGGCGATGGAGGCCAGCGAATCGGCGGCGCTGGCCGTGGACGCCTACGTGGGCGGCGCCCCGGGCGATGCCGCGCGACTGGTCTCACGGCTGGACTTCTGGACCTGGCGGACCCAGGAGATCCTCGCCATGGTCGAGTGGATGCGGAAGTACAACCGCACCGTCCCGAGGACCGAGCGGGTGCGTTTCGTCGGCATCGACCCGCAGCGCTGTGCGGACTCGGCCGCCGCGGTCGGCGCGTTCTTGGAGCAGGCCGCACCGGGCACCGCCGAGTCCGTACGGGAGAGCCTTGCCCTCCTCGCCACATCCCGGCCCGGCTCACGGCCGGACTCCGGACGCGGCCTGTACAAAGAGGCCGTCGAGTTGGCCGGACTCCTCGAGGAGCAGCGCGTGGGCCTCGCCGCCCGTACGAGTCCCGGGGCGGCCGCGGACGCGATCCGGCACGCCCGCATCCTGGTCCGCTGCGCCGACCTGATCACCCGGCCGCTGCAGCCGAACCCCGGAGTGGATAGCCTCTTCGCCGTCCGGGACCGCTACATGGCCGAGGCCGTCACCGCGCTGGTGGACGGCGCGGCCGGCCGTGTCGCCGTATGGGCGCACAACGGGCACATCGCAACTGGCACTTACGCTGCCGGGGTGCCTGCACTCGGCAGCCTGCTGCGCCGCCGCCACGGCGAGGCCTACTACGCGCTGGGCCTGCTCTTCGGCAAGGGGCAGTTCCGGGCCCGCCGGGGGAGCGACGCCACCGGCCCGGCGGTCCGGCATCGGATCGGCGGCGCAGGCCGGTCGGTCGAGTCCCGGCTCGCGGCCGCCGCACCGGGCGACTACCTGGTCGACCTGCGGAGTGCGGCAGCGAAAGCAGCACCAGCCGTGCAGGAATGGCTACGCGGCCCCGGCTTCCAGCGCAGCTTCGGCGCCAACGTCCCCCGGTTCACCTACCGCTTCCACCTCGCACCGCTCGTACCCGCCGAGGAGTACGACGGGCTCGCGTTCGTGGCGAAGTCGACCTGCTCCCGTCCCCTGGAGTGATCTCACCCAAACAGGGAGAGGGCCGCGTCGAGGGTCAGTTTCCACATCGGTTCGGCCCCGGTTCCGAAGGCGGCGGCGAGCGCGTACCCCACCGCGGCGTCATCGGGCGTACGCCGGGTCTCGTCGTGCCACTCGGCCCACACACGGCCGTCGCCGACCGAAGTGAAGACACCGATCCGCTCCCCGTCCAGCAGCAGGCTGCTCTCGCTGAGGGAGAAGGGCACCAGCCGGTACCGGTCGGCATCGACGCGGTACGAATGCCGGGTGAGAAATCCCTTCGCCGGAACCAGGCGTACCACCGCCCCGTCGATCGTCATCGTGACCGCGGTCACGTCCCGTGTTCCGATGGGGTCGCAGGTCAGCAAACACTCAGCATGGGACCGGACTGTGTTACGCGGATGCTGACCCACGGGCGTGATTGCTCCTTGCAGCGGCGCGGGACGGCACGTGGACTGCCATTGACTCAGCGGTCCCGGAGCTCGGACGACAAGTGCTTGAGCTGCAACACGGGCCGTTGAAGTGACGGGTCGACGGAGGAGTAGAGGCTGACCCGGAAGGCCCAGGCCCCGCCCTCCGTTGCGGGCTGCTCGCGCTCGCTCCACTCGACGACTGCCTGCGTGAGCGTCGGGACCGTTGCCGTGTCGTACGTGCCCGTGGTCGACTGCACGACCGGCAGCAGCGCCGACACCGGCGGGTCGCCGGCGACGAGGGTGTACTCGTACCGCGCGCCGATCACGATCGTCCGGTCGGACGGGTCGCCGTCGAAGACCGCGTCGAACATCGGCGCGAGCGGATTGTGGGCGGGCGGATCCCAGGGGCCGATGGCGATGGCGCCGGTGAGGTCGATGAACGGCACGACCGGTTCGCGGTAGCCGACCTCCGGCGTCCGGTAGACGAAGGACGGCACGGTGTCCGGCCAGCCCTCGCCGAGCAGTCGCGCGTTGCGGGTGACCCGGGCACTGGCCGACGCGCTCTGGTAGGCCGAGATGTGGACGCGCGGGAAGGTGAGCTCGAAGGTGAGCAGCGTGAACGCCTCGACCTCCTGGAGCGGGAACGCGTAGCACAGGCAGTGGCCGGCGTCGGTGCAGCCGCACACCTCCGGATCGACGGGCGTGAGCTCGTGGCGCTCACCGGCTGCCGTGACGCACACGATCTTCTCCGGCCAGCCCACCTCGCCCGGGCCGGACTCCACCTCGCGGGTCAGCCGCAGCGTTGCGTACCAGCCGTTCTCGGCGTCGAGACCGAGTCCGTACCGGTAGACGTCCGGGACCGGCCCGCCGGCCGCGGCGGCGACCACCGGCACCGGCGCAGGACCCTCTGCCCAGTGCGCGGTCCAGGCCTGCGCGACGGCGGTGGCGAGCGTCCGGTACGTGCCCAGCGCGTTGGTGATGGCGGTGCGTTCGTCGGGGTCGGCGCCTTCCCAGTCGGTCAGCCCGGCGAGCAGGCCGAACAGCGGAGCGCAGACCGCGGCGTACTGCGCCAGGGCACCGAACAGGTCGTCGGCCGGTGCGACGGCGGACGTGAGGGGCGCCTGGTTGTATGTGACCCGGAGCTCGACGCTGTCCTGCTCGGCCGACTGGTGCTGCACCGAGAACCCGTACTGCCAGTACAGCGCGTCGCCGAGGGTGTCGGCCGAGGTGGGGACGTCGGCGTGCTGGTCGAGCAGGATCGGCATCGGCGGGTACGCGCGCAGCGGGATCGGCACGCGCGGAGCCCCGAGGCCGAAGTCCAGAGCGGGCGGTGAGCCGGAGGCGAGCGGCGTGACGAAGGTGAGCCAGTCGGAACGGTCGTAGCCCTCGACCTCCCGCGCGATCCCGAACTCGAGCTCGACGCCGCCGAAGTCGAGGGTGAGGTTGAGCGCGGCGTGCGCGACCACGTCGGGGACGGTGATCAGGAAGTTGATCTGCGAGTCGCCGTCGGCGAGCGAGACCTTGCCGTTCGACACCGTCGCGGTCCGCAGGTGTGCCGGGACGTCCTCGTAGCCGACGACTGGGTTACCGCTCAGCCGCGCGTACTGATCGGTCCACGGGGACGCCGCACTCGTGTCGTACTGGACCACGGCCGAGGTCGCGTACCCGCGGGTCAGTGAGACGAGCAGCTCCTGGCGCAGCCGTTCGACAGCCGCAGCGCGCTTGGGATCGGTTCCAGCATCCGGCGCCTCCCCGGCGAGCACGTGGTCCAGGCCCGCCGCGACGGCCCCGGCGAGCGTCTTCTTGATGCCGATGATCCCGTCGAGCATGTCTCGGCCCAGCTCGTACGCACCTTGGACGTACGCGGCCGACAGCAGCAGCTCGACGTCCGCGAGGAACCCCTGCGCCCAGAGCTCGAGGTCGATGCCCTGGTAGTCGCGGTTCTGGCCCTCCGTCAGCAGCCCTGTCCGGACGTCGAACCCGGGGGTGTACACGTGCTGCCGTGCGATGAGGGTGGTGGTGAGCGGGCGGATCGCGAAGGTGCGCGGCTGCAGGGTGCCGGCGACCTCGAGAGGGGGCTGGATGCTGACGCTCTCGATACCGCCGGTGCCGAAGACGACGGCCCAGACGTCGGTGTCGGATGTCCGGCCCGGCGCCGTGGCCAGCCGCAGGACCGGCACCGCGCGCTGGACCTGCTCGGCGAAGGCCGCCAGGGTGAGCGCGTCGTCCTGGGCGGGGTCGGTGCTGCGGCCGGCGGGGACGGCGGTCGCCTCGCGGGTCGCGGTCGCGGCGAGTGCCGGGTCGACCAGTGCGGGCTCGCGGAAGAGGTCCAGCGCCACGGTGACCGGGAAGACGGGCTCGGGGAACGACCACTGGACGCCGTCCTGCGTCGACCTGCCGAGCCGGCCGGTAAGGCGGGCGGTGGCCGGCGGGACGACCACGCGGGCGCCGGGTCGCAGGAATCCGGTATCGGCGTTCGCCGCCACGACGGCCTCGATGCCGGTCGTCACGCCGCGGCGACGGAACCTCGCGACCACGGCGGTCAGCGTGTCGCAGGCCCCGGTGGTCTCGGTGGGCGCGGTGCCGTCCGTGCCCGGCTGCTGCCCGCGCAGCACGTGCCCGGGCAGCAGCAGGCCCGGTGTGCCGGCGTTCGCGGCGAGCAGCGCGACCGCGGTGACGCCGAACGGCCGGGCGGCCTCCTGCGGTGTCACTCCGACCGCTGCCGACTGCGTGGGGAGCACGCCGGGCGGGCAGACCAGCAGAGCTCCGGTCGCGAGCACGCCGGTCCGCTCGCCGATCGCCGCGGCGAGTGCGGCGAGGCCGGCCGGCGGGCTGAACAGCGCGCAGACCTCGGCGAACGAGGCGGGCGCCGCCGTCGTCACCGACTCGCCGCCGACCGTGACGGTGACACCGGACGCGATGGTCGCCGGCATCCCCGCGTTGACCTCGACCAGGTGGGCACCGGGGAAGTGTGCGGCGATGCCGTCGAGCGAGTCGCCCTCGCGCACGGTGTACGGCACCCGCAGAGCGTCGGGGTCCGAAGGCCAGGCCCACATCCCGGGCACGACCGGGGGAGAGCCGGCGGAGAGGGCGACCGAGCCGTTGTGCCGCAACAGCGCCCCGGGCGTGGTGGCGTTGACGGCGGCGAAGTGCCCGAGCGTGTCGCCCGCCGGTACGGGCGTCGGCGTCGTGGTGAGGAACACCGGCGTGCCGGGGGTGAAGAGGTCGACGGTCGTGGTGTTCAGCGGCGCGAGCTGGCCGGGTGTGAGGCCTGCCCGGTTGTCGTGCAGGGTGTCGCCGCTCTCGACGAGGTAGTCGGTGACGTTCAGGGACGCGCCGGCACGGAACATGCCCGGCTTGTCCGCGTTCAGCGACACCACCTGCGCGGCGTCGAACGGGACACCGAGGCCCCGGAACGCCGACTCGACGCCCGCCAGCGTCGCTTCGCTGGCCGGCCGGTCGAACGAGACCTGGACCTTGACACCGTTGCAGTCGAAGACGAACCCCGGGGTGAGCAGTCCCGGGCGGTTCTGATTGGCCGTCACGAGCGCCCTGAGGGTGCAGTGGAGCGCCGTCGCGAGCTCGTCCGCCGACGGCGAGTCGGGCGGCACCAGCGCCTCGCGCGGCGGGGTGACGAGCTCGACGGACGGGTTGAGCGGCAGCACGGTGTTGTCCTCGTCGAGCAGCACCTGTACCGGGTCGAGCGAGGGGTCGACCGCGTCGCACAACCCGGCGATCGTGTCCTGGTTGCGGAACGCCGCGCTCACCGGTACCGCGAGTTCATCGGCGTCGAGCATAGCGCTGATGGCCGCGTCCGCGTTCGCCGTGCCCAGCTCGTCGAAGCCGACGCCATAGGTGGTGCAGAGGCCGTCGAGGGTCGCGGCGTCGGTGGCGGGCGCGGAAGCGATCGCCGCGAGCGAGCCGAGCAGCGCGTGGGCACCGATGACGTACCGGGTCAGCACGGCCACGTCGACGAGGAGCGGGGTGGGCTCCGCTCCGGGCTTCTGCTGGAGCGAGGTGAGCAGCGCGGCCCGGACGTCGGGCTGGACGACCTGGTAGTAGACCGGCACCAGGCGGTCCCGGTCGCGCGTCGCCGCTTCGGCGGCCGCGCTGCCGGGGTCGGCCGCGCCCGGCTGGTAGGCGACGGCCTGGAGGTCGACGGCGACGGCGAGGTCCGCCAGGACGCCGGACGGCTCGACGGTGTAGTGGAGGGTGGTCGACGGCCAGGCGCCGACGCCGATGACCGGGTCGGTGTAGCGGACGGGCACGGGGGTCTGGCTCGGACTGCCCGACCGGTTGCCGAAAACGTCCTGGAACCACACCGAGACCTGGCTCTCCGCGCCGGCGGTGACGCCGGCGTACGGGTTGCCCACGGAGGGCGGTGCCGTGGGCACGGCCGGGGCCTGCCGCACGGCGAACCGGCTGATGTCGACGATCCGGGTCAGGTCCCAGACCTCTTCGGCAGCCTCGCTCGCCACCAGGAACCCGAGTTCGTCGGTACCGTCCGCAGGCTTCGGTGACACCGCCCGGCCCTCGACGCTGCCGCGGAAGTCCGTCGTCGGGTCCAGCTGGAAACCGAGCAGCCCGTACAGACGGCGCAGCCGGCCCTGCGGGGTGTCGTCGGCCAGCGGGTTGGCGAACCGCGCGGTGAACCCGACCTGACCGGGGTCGACCGAGGCGACGGGCCGCAGCTCGGGCGGGTTCACCGCACGCGCGGCGAGCGCGACCGACGCCGGATCCACCCCGTCGCCGACCACCGCGACGTTGGTGAAGGCGAACAGGTGCCGGTCCGGTGAGGCACCGCACTGCGACGAGAGCTGCACCAGCAGCGACAGCTGGGCGAGCCCGTCCTGGTCGAAGATCGAGTCGGGAACTTCGCCGCGGTACTGCATCCAGTAGCCGCCACCGCCCACGACGCTGCACTCCCACAGCAGCGTCAGGAACCGCTCGCAGTCGGAGATGGCCGCGAAATGCTTTCCCGCGGTGGAGCTTTGGGCCGTGGGACCGCTGCGCGTCTCGGTGGACAGGTTCGTCTGGACGATGAAGGTCCGGTCGGAGACGAGTGGTTTCGAGGTCAGACCCGGGCTGAGGCCGGGTGACGGCGGCAGCTGCCAGAGCAGGGTGAGCAGCGGGCGCTCGCCGGGCGGCGCCGGCGGGAAGTCGCCGGTCGCCGGCTTCTCGGGGATGCTCCGCAGGTACTCCAGGAGCTGCGCGATCCGCTGCCGGTCGGCGGTGTCCGCGCCGAGTACCTCGACCGTCCCCGGAAGGCCCGGAACGCGGCGGGCGGTGAACGAGACGAGCGTCGCCCACGCGTAGCAGCCGAGCTCCGTGTAGCGGGCGTCCGCGCCGGTCTGTGGTGTCGTCTGCTCCAGCAGGAACTCCGAGCCGCTGCGGTCCGACCCGGCACGCGCGATCAGGTCGTTCGGCAGCGGCCACAGCGAGGGCGGGCCGGAGGGCTCGGCGGGCAGTTGGACGGTGGTGGTCGTCTGCCACGGGATCACCTGGGTGACGGTGTGGCGCGCGCCGATCTCGTGCGAGAGGGGCAGGGCGGCGAGCGGGCTTTCGACGACGGGCACCAGCCCGGTCGCCGGGTACTTGTCCCGCAGGTCGGCGGCGGTGATCGAGATGACCGCGTTGTCGGCCTCGGCGGCGTCGAGCCGGATCACGCCGTCGTGTACGGCCGAGTCGGCGAAGGTCAGCCAGTCGGCGGGTTGAGCCTTGTCGACGGTGATGGTCACGACCGGGTCCTTGGATCCGGCCGGGGGTGGCGGCGGACCGGTGACCTGCTGGCCGATCAGCTCGTAGCCACCGGTCATCGGCCCGACGGCCTGGTATGCGCCGTCGACCCGGACCGGCGCGGGCAGACGCAACCCGCCCAGCGCGAACCGCGCGACCTGGCCGCTCACGGTGGACATGGCCGGGCCGTCGTGCATCGCGGCGACGAGCTCGTCCACGGCCATCGCGGGCACGTCGGGCACGGTGAGCCGCCGCTTGGGCTGGGCGGCCAGCACGCCCGTGTCCAAGGCCATCCGCTCGGCGAGGTCCGCGAGCCCGAGCCCGTACCGCTGGGCCAGCGTCAGCAGGGTGAGGCCGGAGGCCGTCGTGCCGACCGCGCCCGGCACCTCGACGGTGACCAGCGGTACGAGCGCGTCCGCGGCGGCGGCGTAGGTGTCGAACCGATCCCCGGGCAGCAGGAGCCGGTCCTGGAGCGCGCGGAGCGTGTCGTTCGGCAGAACCACGGCCGCGGCGTCGGCCGGAAGGCGGACGCCCTCCGGGTCCACCGGCGCGTTCGCCGTGCGGACCGCCTCCAGCCAGTCGGCGAACGGCGTGCCGGGCACGACGTTCTGGATCAGCGCGGCGTACGCGGCGACATCGAGGACGGTATCGCCCGGCAGGGTGGTCCAGGTGAGGGTGGCGGTGCTCTGGTAGGCGTCGGGCACCTTGAGGGTCGCGGGCAGCGGTTGCGCCGGGTTGCCGTTGAGCCGGTCGATCGCCTGCTGGTACCAGTCGGCGAGCGGCACCTCGCTCGGGTGCGTCAGCCCGAGCCGGACGTAGAAGACCGCCGCGGTGTCGTCGACGGACAGCCCTGCGTGCACGAACCCCGGCAGCGGCACGGTCGCGCCGGCGCGCAGCAGCGGGGTGGCGTCGCGCAGGTGGTCGAGCAGCGCGGTCGGGTCGGCCCGGTAGGCGTGGGCCAGCTGACCGAGCGACTGGCCCGCGCCGAGCTGCACCGGCAGCGTGCCCAGGGTGACCGGGACGTCCGCGGCGACGGGCCAGTCGGGGTTGGCGACGGCGATCGACTGCGCCGTGACGCCGAGCACGACCGTGAGCGTGTCGCCGGCCTGCGCGGCGGTCAGCCGGTCCGGCAGGCCCGGGTTCAGCGCCAGCAGCTCGGCCGCCGAGATGCCGAGGGACGAGGCGAGGTGGTCCGCGGCGTCCCGGGCGGCGACCTCGTACGACGTGGTGGCCGTCCCGAAGCTCGCCGCGATGGAGTGGAGCGAGTCCTTCTCCTCCACCTCGTGGGGGAACGCGGTCAGCAGGTTCACGGCGGCCTGCGCGGCGGCGCGGGCGACCATGCGCAGGTAGTCGCGCAGCACGAACGTCGCCATGGACTCGCTGGGCTCGTCCGCCCCAGCGGGGGAGGCGGCGCAGTCGCCCGGCGGGACCGGGTCGAGCTCGGTGAAGTACGCGATCGCCTCGGCCTCGTACGTCGCGTCGATCTGCCGGTAGGTCGCGAAGTCGCGGTCCCGGTCGGCCGGGTCGGGCAGGCCGGTCGAGGTCCACTTCAGCACCGGGATCATCGGGAACGGCGTCCCGGAGACGTCGTCGGCGGTGTCACCCGCCGGGGTGCCGCTGATCCGGAGGTGGATGTTGTTGGCGAGGAAACCCTGGATGTTGGCCCAGGTGAAACCGTCGTTCTCGGCCTCGGCCAGGGCCAACTGCTCGACCAGCTGCATCAGCTCGTCGAGCGTGACCGTCGGCGAGGAGACGCCGAGCGCGTCGAGGGACCAGCGCAACAGGCCGTCGGCGAGCAGGTTGAACGACGTGTCGGCGGCTGTGTCCGCGCGCGGGTTGCGCGACACGTCGGGCCGCTCGGTGTGGGCGATGGTGACCGCGTCCACCGGGACGGCGTTGTCGGCGAGCAGCATGACGACGAGGCGGTAGTCGGGCTCGTCGTTCGACGGCGGCGTGCGGCCGGTCCAGTCGACCGGGACGTTGGCGATGGTGTAGGCGGGGACGAGCGTGAGGTCCGCGGTCCGCGGCCGGCCGTCGGGGAAGACGTGCACGTCCGGGTCGAAGTGCAGTCGGTACGGCGGTTGTTCCCCTGCCGCGCGCGCGGCGCGTGCTCTCCGGGCCGTGAGGCCGCGACGGGCGACACCGGGGGCGAGCCGCCACGGCGCTGTGCTGTCGGAGCCGATCGTGAACGAGGTCTCCAGCGTCAGCGAGAACGAGAACGAGACCGTGATGAACAGGATCTTCACGCTGGCGCTGGCCCGCACCGAGAGCTTCAGCGCCACGACGGTCGCCCGGTACGCGGCCAGTTCGACGGTTGCCATCGCGGAGATCTGCAGGTTGAGGTCGAGCCGGACGACCTTGAAGTCGACCGTCGCGTACAGCCGGCCGACGATGCCGACCGTGCCCCGGCACGCGTAGTAGAGCTCGGTGCCCCCGCCGTCCTCGTCCGGGTGGAACCACGCCAGCACGCCCTCGAAGATCACCACGAGGTTGACGTACATCTCGGCCTGGAGTGGGCCGCGTTGGAAGGTGCGTCCGACGCCGATGGACAGGCCGACACCGAGTTCGAGGACTGGGCTGAACGTCCCGTTGGTGATGCGCGGAACCCGGCTGGAGGTGGCGCCGTTCAGCACGCCGAAGTAGATGCCGCCCCGGCCGTTGAAGATGCCGGCCTCGATCGCGAACGAGTTGGCGAAGTTGCGATTCGTCGGGAATCCGAGGTCGATCCGGAAGTTGCCGTTGGTGAAGATGTCCACGGTGATCACGCCGAGCGTCACGGACACCGCGCCGAACTGCAACTGCCGGTAGGCATCGGGGATCTGCAGCTGGGCATGGAAGACGCCGATGTCGTCGGTGACCTTCTTGTACAGCAGCTCGAAGCTCAGCCCGGCGAGCGAGCCGGCCCGCGGACCGCTCAGCGCCACCAGGATTCCGTACAGGTCCGGGTCGTGCATCACCAGCTTGACCGCGACCGTGTCCATGAAGGTGGCATCGATACCGAACAGCCATTGGCTGGACGCGTCGAACACCATCGTTGCCGGGTCGATCGGCGGCTTGCCGGCTGCGGGACTGACCGGTCGCATCGCCGCGACCATCGCGTCGACCACGGCGGAGATACTGGTGTACTGGGTGAGGTTCTTCGGCGAGACGTGCTGCCCCAGGCCCAGGTAGCGCAGCGAGAACAGCTTCTGTCCCAGGCCGGCTGGTTGGGGTGGTGCCTGGGTGACCGGATCCCATGTCAGCGGCTTGGCGGTGCTGTCCCCGAGCAGTTGGGCGTCGAGCGCGATGTTCACCGCGGGGCTTCCGGTCGATCGGTCGTAACTCAGGCCGATGGACCGGACCTTGACGAATCCGAGGTCCAGCTTCAGGTCGTGCTTGACGGCGACCCTCTGCTTGGCCGGGTCGATGGTCAGTTCCAGACCGGTGAGGTTGATGCTGTTGAGGAAGTCCCAGGGTGGATCGAGCCGGAACGTCGCGTTCGGGTTGGCCAGCGAGACGAGGGACGTGACCAGCTCGCCGAGCGTGCCGGTGAGGCGGAGGGTGAGGATCTGGTGTCGGTCGGTCCCCTCGCCGATCCAGGACGTCGCCGCGCTCAAGGAGAGCTGGTCGTAGGCGACTTGGAAGGTGTAGTCCTTGCCCGCGTCGGTGACCGACACCGAGGCGGTGATCTCCAGCTTGTTGAGCGTGAAGGATCCGGACAGGCTTCCGGTCAGCACCGTCAGCGGGTCCACGAGCGTGGTGCCGCGGAGGGCGATCGCCAGGTGCTCGTCAGCGGGCGTGGCGCGCAGGCTGCGCTCGATGTCGGCAGTCAGCAGCAGCCGCAAGGACATACCGAGCAGCGTCTCGCCGACCGTCACCCGAAGGGTGCCGGAGGCGGTGTAAGGGTAGCCGGGTGCCGTGCTGAACCGGACGCCGAGGTCGGCGAGTTCGATCGCGATCTGGTTCACCCACGGGGCCGGCTTCTGGCCCAGCAGGCCGTAGACCAGACGCGGGAGGTCGACGGCGCCGGCCATCATGGCACTGAAGACCCAGGAACCGTCGCCCGGGTACTCCGCTTGAGCCAGCAGCTCGATCGGCGCGGCGTCCGGAACCGCGATCTCGCCCTTGCCGATGATCAGGCCGGAGACGCTGTTCTGCGACACCTGGACCTGCAGCTGCAACCCGAGCAGCGCAAGGGTGACGTTGCCGGCCTTGATGGGCCAGTCGCCGCTGACGGCCAGCGCGGCCGAGTACTCGTGGCGCAGCAGCGAAGCGTAGACGTTCAGTGAATCGCAGGTCAGACCGGCGCCCACGGGCGGTCCGTCACCGCCGAAGAAGGCGCGGAACACCTCCGAGATCGGGATGTCGAACGGCTCCTTGGTTGTTGCCGTGAACGCCAGCTCGGGCAGGGTCAGCTGGACGGCCACCACGATGTCGTCCAGGCCGGCTCCCGTCGCGCCGCCACGTTCCGCCGCCACGACGTACGGCCCCGCGGCGCCCAGCGAGGAGCGGTTCTTCTCGCCGAACCGCATCGTTCCGAAGACCGCACCGGTGACCAGCGTCCGGCCGGCCGGATCGAAGCTGAACACCCAGCTGGTGCCGACCTGCTCGATGGTCAGGAAGGGCACCGGTGGGTCCCACGGCTCCTTCGACTCGATGCGAACCGTGGTGGACGACAGGCCGAGGCCGGTGCCGGGGCCTGGGCCGGGGTCGCCGGAAGCTGGCACGATGCCGAAGCCGAGGCCCTTCAGGCCGAACACGTCGATCGGCGCGATGCCACTGGGCAGCGTGAAGTCCGTGCCCTCTGCGCCCGTCATCGCGATCAGCGCCTGGATTCCCTGTTCCAGCCCGAGCGGGGTGGCGAAATCGATGGACAGCGGCCAGACGTGGTCTCCGAAGACCAGCGGGCCGCTGATGGTGACGATCTCCTCCGGCTCGGTCGGCAAGGTGACGTCGGCGAACATCAGGACCGCTGAGCGGCGCGCCCCCGCGGCGGGCAGTGGGCACGGGTCCGGGTAGTCCGTGGTCAGCATCAGACCGACCGCGGAGACGTCCAACTGGGCGAGTTGCAGGCGCACGCCCGGTGCGACGGCACGCAGTTCGAGAACCGGTGGCCCGTCGGCCAGGAACGTCACGAAACCGTCGACGTAGAGCCGGTCGCCCAGGAAGGCGGCGTACCCGGCGAGGATGTCGCTGCCGGGTACCGAGACGCTGCCGCGCATCAGCAGGGTGCCGGACAGCCGCGGTTGCGTGCCGGTCGGTACGTTCGTGGCCGTGACTGCGGGCTGCTCCATGACGAGCGGGCCGAGCACGGCGGCCCCGAGGATCAGTCCGCCGGTGGTGCCCTTGGCGGGACGGCGGCTGCCCGGCAGTTCGCCGAAGGCATCCTCGAACGTCCAGGTCGTGGTCCCCGTCGTGCTGCCGAGTTCGAGCCTCAGGGCCGCCACGTCGGTCCCGGGCTGCGGAGACCCGGTGAGCCGCATGGTCCACGGAGTGTTGAGATACTCCGTGGTGGCCGTCAGCCAGACGCTGTCCGGCCCCATGGACACCTGGCCGCCACGGACCTCGAGCTGGTCGACGCCGAGCGAAGCCAGCAGACCGGAGAGCCCGGTGGGTGCGTCGCCGCGGAGCCGGCCGGACGATGCGGCGTTTCGGAACGCGTCGTAGATGCCGTCGAGTGACATGTGGCCTGCCTAGGGTTCCGGAGCCTGGACGACGTCCTCATCCGGCCCGTGCATTCCGAACGTCCGGCACGGGCGGAATTCCACCATCTCCTCCGGCCGCAGGCCCGGAGTACCCGTGAGCCGGTACACGATGTGGCCGACAACGAAATCGGCCGGCGGCGCCGCGGGCGGTGCGTTGAGCTTCCTCTTCTTCTGGTGCAAAATCAGCTGCCGGATGGTGGTTTCCACCGCGCGAAGGGTTGTGACGGTGGCCCACTGGACCATGGTCTTCTTCTGGAAGAAGACGAAAGCCACGTAGGTGTGCGACGGGACGGTGTCAGTCGTCCCGATGAACACATCGATCACCTCCTGCACGGGGTGATTGTCAGTGTTCCACGGGCCGGCGCTCGCCCCCACGTTCTTCGGCTTCATCACCTTGGTGGCGAAATCCTCGATGATCGTCCAGGTGAAGTCCGTCTTCTTCTTCCCGGACTTGGCATAGTTCTCGACCGCCGTGCGCAGCGCTCCGTGGTGCGGGATCTCGAGTGCCAGGACCTGGGGCGTCAACTGTGCCCCGCCCAGTTTCGTGTTGATCTCGAGCATCGTCTGGAATGTCGCGTCGCCGGGAAGTACGACCGTGTTGACCCCGTTGTCCACGACCACCACTGCGGACGACCCGTTCCTCACGATGTCGGCCGTCGCGCCGGGGACGTCCAGGTTCGAGATCAGGAGACGAAACTTCACGTCCTTGTGCACGGCGAAATGTGTGGGCGCGGCGCCCCCGCCAGGATAGTCGCTCTGTGCCGGCGCATCGAAAACGACGGTGCCCACGGCGTATTTGACGGCTGTGAGGAACTCGTTCACCGTATCCTTGTTGCCTTGGATCCAGGAGAGCCCGCCGATGTGCACGCTACCCACGCGGGCGTCGATCGTCTTGAGCTCTTTGCCCAATGCGCCGAGCAGGCCGTTGTGGTCGTCGTCCTGGTGCGAGATGACGACCAGATCGAGCATTTTATTGGGCGTTGTCGTCCTCTTCGCGACCTTGTCTTTGATGTGGTTGACGGCATCCTTCCCGTAGGTGGGGCTGCCGCCGCAGTCGATCAGCGCGAGGTAGTCGGCCGCGCCCTTCTCGACACCGTCGTCGTAGATCTCGACGAGGGTGGTCATGCCCTGACCGCACCACAGCAGTTTCACCAGCGTCAGACTCGGCACGGTCAGTCTCCTCTGCCGGAACGCAGCACTGCCCGGACCGGCGGTGGCGGCAGGCGCTTCGGGTCGGCGGCCGACGCGTACGCGAGGTACCAGCCCACCTTCGAGGCGCCGCCCTGGTCCGGGTTGCCGAACAGGATCACGTCGTTGTGCCCGGGCGGGAACGCCAGGCCCAGCAGCCGCAGTGCGAAGTCCCGCAGCCGCAACGTGTACGTCCGCGGCAGCTCCGGCTCCTCGGCGACCAGGAACTCCACCGACTTGAAGCCCATCGTCACCACGCCTTGCAGCGGCAGGTTGACCCCGAGCAGCCCCTCGGCCCCCGGCAGCCGCACACCCAGGTAGATCCCCGGGTCGGTGTCGGCCGTGCCCGGGCTCCACGCGACGAGCACCTGGATGGCGAACGCCTTGCTCCCGGCGAGCGCGCCGAGCGAGCCGAGGTCCACGGTGTAGTCCAGCCCGTACCACGGCTGGGTGAGCGCCGACTGGTCGAGCGGCGCGGTGACCGCGACGTAGCCCATGTCGGCAGGTGTCTGCGGTGGTGGCGGCGCGCCCGCCGCGAGCTGCGGATCGGGCGTGGAGACGAGTCCGTTCAGCCGGATCGGGAAGCGGGCGGCCAGCGACTGCGCGCGCGCCCTGCTGTTCGCCTGGTCGAACGACAGGTTGCCGTCCTTCAGCGTGAACCTGGTGGTTCCGGCCGGATCGCCGAGGTCGAACGACATGGCGATCGCCAGGCCGCCGAAGCGGAGGTAGCCGTCCTCCCCGGCTGCGTCCACGCCCCAGCAGAACGGGTCGAACTTCTCCGGCTCCTGGAACCGCAGGTTGCCCGCCAGCTGGAAGACGGCGTCGACCGTCGCCTTGCCCGAGCCGGGGTCCGACGCCTTCGCCGTGACCAGTTGCGTCGACAGCAACTCCGCACTCTGCAGCACGAGTCCGTCGAGCTGGAAGGTGTTCTGCCCGGCCATCGAGAACACGTACGTGTCGTGCGTCGTGCCGTCGGGCAGCCGCTGCCGCTGGAGCGCGCCGTCGAGGACCATGTTGTTCCCGCGTGTCGTCGGCAGAAGCCTGGCGGGCGTGCCGAACAGGCGGTTGACGAGCAGTTCGGCCCTGCTGGTGAACGTCGTGACGACGGAGTTGCGCACACCGACCGTCAACTGCAGCACGCGGAAGGCGTAGTGGACGTTCTCGCTGAAGTACTGGTCCTCGGGGTTCTGGTAGTCGATCAGCCCGAACATCGCGGAGCGTTCGAAGACCAACTGCCCGTCCGCGCGCCGGTACGGGGTGAGCGACAGCCCGAAGTGGTGCGCGGCGAACTGCGCCGGGTCGATCCCCGCCGCGAGCACCTGGAGCTCGTCCGGCAGCTCGTCGAGCGGGACCTCCGCCGAAAGGGCCAGCACACCCGTCCAGTTCGGGTCCTGGACGACCTGCAGAAACGACGCGTAGGGCGACCCGGACGGCGCGTTGCGCGCCGCTTTGATGACATCGCGGATCGCCTTGCGGGCGTCGGCCGGCCGGCCGGTACGGGAGGCGGCCTCGGGCCAGGCCCAGGTCGACACGTCCTCCACCAGGTCGGCGATGCTGCGGCCCAGGGCGAACTTGACGATGAGGTACGTCGACTCCCGCCAGCTGTCCGGGGAGAGCCGGAACGGCCAGCCCCCGGCGACCGGCGTCAGCCGGCCGCCGTAGCGCAGGAAGACGAGCCGCTCCGCCTCGGTGATCTCGGGACACGCGCCGACCAGTGCGGTGATGAACGCGTTCCGGGTGTCGTACTCGGTGTCGTGCATCGCGCTGCGTACCGCGTTGAGGACGTTCTCGGGCACGCCGCCGTGGTCCACGGGGATGGTGGCGACGACGTCCAGGGTCGCCGTGGTGAGCTCGTACGCGACCGAGCCGAACCGGTGGAACTCTGCCGGGTCGCCGAGGACCAGGAAGAGGTTGTTGGTCTGCATCGCCTTCCGGAACCGGCCGGTGACCGTGGTGAAGCGCAGGTCCGGCTTCGCCGCCGCGCCGCCGTCGTGACCGATGCCGAGCCAGCTCCAGGTGAAGTCGGATGCCAGCCCCACGGCCAGCCCCTGCGGCGTCACGGCCACGGTCGGTTCGGCCTCCGGCGCCGGTTCGCCGTCCTCGCCGGGCAACAGCACCGCGCGGCGGGTCGGCGCGATCGCCAGTTGCTCGACGGCGACCGCGTCGGGGACGGCGTCGTCGGCGAGCCCGTGGAACGGCGCCATCGGGAAGGGAGTCCGGGGCGCGGTCGCGGCCGGCACCTCGCAGAAGTCCAGCAGGTCGACCCCGCCTGCCGCGGCCGCCGCGCCGGCCGTGTACAGCGGCGCGTCCTCCGGCTGGCTGTAGTACGTGATGACGCCGGTGTCCGCGGCCTGCTCGACCGACACCCATGACGTCGTCCCGTGCGGGGTGAGCGAGTCGGCGCCGGTCCGGTCCGGGCCGAGCGGCGCGTATGCCGGTTGCCCGGGCAGGAACGCCAGCGTGCAGCCCTCATCGGGCAGACCGAGGTATTCCAGACCGGACATGCCGCAGATGACGCGAGACCCCGTGGTCGCGGCCTCGACGGCGAACGGCCCGTCCGGGACCAGGTAGTAGCCGACGTTCCCCTTCTCGTCGGAGAGGTACGGCGCGAGGCCGAACACCAGCCGGGCCGGGCTCGCCGCGCTCGTTCCGGCCTTGAGCGGACGCAGGTCCACGCCGTGGCCGAGCACCGTGGCGTACCCCGACGGCAGCGCCGGCGGATCGCCCTCGCCCGTCGTGCACGCGAAGAAGCCCAGCGAGGTGCGCTCACCGTCCAGCGGCCGCAGCGGATCGATCTGGGCATGGAACTCCAGGCCGACGTCGTCCGGTTGGCGTACGACGCCGAACCGGATGGTCCTGACGACGCCCTCGTCCCCGGGGGTGAAGAAGCGCAGCCCGGCCCCGAGCCCGGTGAACGCGTCCCCGCTGCCGGCCGGCGCGTCGATGACGAACCGCCACGCACCGGTGTGCCCCGCCGCCATGCACAGCAGCGTGGTCGTGCGCCGAGCGGGGAACCGGGCCGTCGGCGAGTACAGCGTGACGGCGGACCAGTCGGCCCCGTCGGCGACGGCGAAGCCCCAGCCCGCCGCCGTGTCCGCGGGAGCGACCACCCCGCCCTCGGGCAACGCGAGTCGGTAGTCCGCGAGCTGGAAGGTCGCCCCGTCCACCAGCCAGGTCCCGTCCGGGTCCTCCCGGACGGTCAGCGCGGTCGTCACCCACGCGGTCGGCGCTGCCGTCGGGTCGGCGACCCAGAGGAAGCGCGGCGGGCCCTGGGGCGCGTAGTAGTCGAGCCAGGTCCGCAGCGCCACCAGGAAGTCCGCCGAGTCCGTGGCCGGCATGCCGAGGAAGACGTACGCACCACGGCTGTCCGCCCACGTCCGGGTCAGCGTCGGCCGGTCGCCGAGCGTTCCCGGGTCGGAGGCGAGGAAGGCCGCCACGCGGTCCGTCGGATCCGCCCAGTGGAGCGGTGTGTCCCCGGCACGGGTGAACGTGGGCTCGGTCATCAGCCGAGGCCCGTGGCGAGATCGAGACGATCACCGTGCAGCAGCGGCAACTCGAGTACGGCCGGGTCGCGCGGCTGCCAGCCCGGGACGACCAGCCAGTCGCCGGCCGGCCCGTCGGCCGGCGCCGCCGCCGTACGCGGCCGGTGCATCGTCACACCGCTCAGCGGCACGGGGACGGCCGACGGCCTTCGGCCCCCGCTCGCGAGCACGTTGCCGAGCGTGGTCCCCACCGGCACCAGCCGGGATGCGCCGTTCACACTGATCCGCACCATCGCGCGGACCACCGCGCGACCGCGCAGGTAGGCCGCGGCGACGCCACCGCCGGGCGGGTCCTGCCGGCGGACGTTCTCGGTGGCCGCGTTCAGCGCACCGAGCGTGGTGGCCGCCAGCAGGACGGCGTTCTGCTGGGGCCACAGCGAACCCGGCGTGGTCGTCGGCAGCAGCGTCCTCGGGTAGACCAGGCGCGCGTACGGCAGCCGTAGTGCCTTCGCGAACAGGTCGAACGCGCCGGCGCTGCCGTACAGCTGCCCTTGCCCCGTGGCCGGCCCCGACGGATTCGGCACGTCGACGCCGTTCTGCTGCGCGAGCTCGGCGAGGAAGGCGTCCAGGCCGTTGGTCCAGGTGCCCGAGTTGTCGTAGGACGCCACCTCGTAGTCGGCGACGCCGGCCGTGACGAACCCGGACAACGGGTTGCCCTGGGCGCCCGACGCGATCTGGTAGCCCTCGTACTCGACGCGCATCACGATGCCTGGGCGCAGGTCGAAGTAGCCGCGGTCGAACCGCAGCCCGTAGGCGAAGTACAGCGTTTCGTCGAACGTCTGCGGCATCGACCGCGACACCGCCTCGGTGAGCGCCGCGACTCCATACGGGGTGATGCCGAACGGCTGCAGCTGGGCGAGCAGCGCGGCCCACTTGGCGATCACGTCGGGGCGGTCGGTGAAGTTCCACACCGGGCTGGTCGCCGGGATCAGCAATGTGTACACGTACGGCCCGTGTTCGGCCGGCGTCAGGACGAAGCCGAGCGGCAGCTCGATGTCGTGGGCCTGCCGGGTCAGGAACAGCTCCGGCAGTCCGAGCGTGATGTCGGCCGCCGTCAGCACCGGACCGAGCTGCGGCGCGACGTACGAAGGGCCGACGAACAGTGCCTCAGTGAACACCGGGACGGGCTCCGACGGTGCCCCGACCGCCAGAGACGCGAGCGCCTGTACGACGACCGTGGTGGAGGTGTCCTCGATCTCCACCGGCCAGCTGCCCGAGGCCGTCGTCGTGTCGCCGAGCGTGGTCACGGTCTTGTCGACGACCGTGCTGACCCGGTACCCGTCCACGAGCGGCGAGGGCAGCGCCTCCCAGGACACGCGCAGGTCGGCGCCGTCGTACGCCACCCTGACGCCGGTCGGTGCGACGGTGAGCAGTGCGGCGGCGTTGCCGGGTGGGCCGACGGCGACGCCGGCCAGTCCCCGCAGGGCGATCACGGCGGTGTTGGGGATGCCGTCCGGCAGCGTCAGGACGATCGGATCACCGGTGACCGGATGGGCGTCGAGCTCGACCTCGGCGCCGTCCCAGCGCACCACGGGCCGTACGCCGGTCAACGGAGGCGACTTCGGTGGCGTACACGCCAGCGTCACGCTCCGGCCGGCGCCGACGGCCACGCGGGTGAGCCGTGGACCGGCCGTGACCAGGTCGAGCGGCACCACCGGTCCCCTCGCCACGCCGGCGACCTGGGCGACCGTGGCCCGGTCGGAGGTGAGCGGCAGGTCGGCGGACTGGCCCCGTGTCAGGAGTGCGGTGGCGCCGACGGCGACGCGGAACATCCCGTCCGTAGGCCCGCTCCAGGCCAGGGCGGCCCGGCCTCCGTCGGCGCGGGCGAGGGTGAAATCGGCCGGCCTGGTGGGCACCGGGAGCGGCACGGACCACGGCCCGGTCGCCACGCCGTCGACACCGCGGACGGCGACGGCGACGGCGACGACGTCGCCGACCGGCACGGTGAATACGGCGATGCCATCCGGGTCCACCCGCTGAGGCGTGCCCGGAACCCCGTCGACGTACAGCACCGCCTCGATCGGCACCCCCTCGGGCAGCTCGCCGGCTGTCGCGGTCACGACGAGGTCCGCGTCGCATACCACCGACGCGACGGTCGGCGTGGCCGGCACGACCGGGGCCGTCACCGTCGGGCCGACCGAGCGCCCGACCCGCCCGCGCACCGACACCGCGTACGCCGCGCTGCGCGGCAGCGGCTCGGGAACGGCGAGCGACAGCGTCGGCGCGGGGCTCACGGTCTCCCGGCGGACCGGCACGCCGTCGCGAAACAGCACGGCGTCGTATGCGGTCGGTGCGAAGTCCGGCGGCACCACGTCGATCGAGACCGTCGCGGCGTCCGACGTCACCCGCGTGACGCCCGGCGGTGTGCGCCGGATCTGGAGCGGTGCCGACGGCGGCCCGGAGCCCGCCTTGTTGACGGCTTGGACGACGACGCGGTACGCGCCGTCGTCGGCGATTCCGGGCTCCAGCTCGGCCGTCGTCGCGGGCGCGTGAATCTCGGTGGCCGGGAAGAACACGCCGTGGTCGTTCAGCACGCTGATCCAGTAGGCGTCCGCGGCGGGGACGGCGGCCCAGGCCACCGAGAGCAGACCGGCGTCGAACTCGACGGCGAGAAGTTCGGGCCGCTCGGTCGGCGCCGCGAACCCGGGGCCGTGCGGGCCGATGGACACCACGTCCTCGCCGGTCCGGACCCGGGCGAGCGTGGCCGCTACGGTCGAGCCCGCCGGCGGTGGCTGCTTGACGACGAAGGATCCGCCGGCGACCGGGACATCCGGGTCCGGTGCGGTGCCGTTGACCACGAGCCGGACCAGGAAGTCGTCGGTGTCCGCGGCCTTCCAGGACAGCGTCAGGGCGCCGCTCACCGGGTCCGTCTCGGCCCGCTCGACCGCGAAGGTGCCGGTGACGATCGCGACCTCCGGCGAGAGCTCCGGCCCCGAATTGCCGACGAACATCCCGATTCGGGCGTGGTAGGCCTGACCAGGCGCCGCGTCGAGCGGCAGCGCGGCATTGGTCGCCGCCCCGGCCCAGGCCTCTGCGACCGTGTGGTCGCCGTTCACCACCTGCACCACGTACGTCGGCGCGGGATTCGGCCGTCCGGGCCCGCTCCAGGAGACGGTCAGGACGTCGCTGTCGTACCGCACCTGCCTGATCACCGGCGGATCTGGTTGTGCGCCGCTCGGTCCACCCATGAACCGCCTCCACGTGCCGACGAGTGTGCCAATGCCGGCAGCACGTACTCACCGGCTGTGGGTCGCGACCAGGAGTCCCGACCCGCAAAGCACTCTTGTCGGCATCATCTGAGATCCGGCCGAAGATTGTTGTAGCAGCCAGACGTATCCAAGCCATCGCGAGAGCACGCCGTGTCCCACAACTGGCCTTGCACTCCGCTCGGCCGGAGCAGCGGCGAGAGCAAGGGGCGGAATCCGACAGGTCGCCTCGGTCCCCCGACGGCCGCTGACCCACCGCCCCGCCACTGACGTTGCGCCAGGGCGGGGGTGCGGGTGGTTGGCCGACTGGCGCTCAGAGTGCCGCGCACTGGCCGACGCGGGAGCCGACACGCTCCCCGACTGCGGAATGCCGGGCATGAACGTGTCTCGGCGCCCTCGACTACCCCGTAGCCCCAGGGCGGAGTGAGGGCGGCATCCGCTGGCGTCGGCGTGACCGAGCATGCGTCGAGCCACTCGCCGCTGCCGTTGCGGAGCATCGCGGCGAAGTCGGGTGCGAGGAGTCCGAAGCCGGTCGATGTGCGCTCACCCGTCGCAGATCGCCGACCCACGAGCGACCGGCTGGGCGGGGTAGGCGCTGGAGCGGATCTTGCCCCTGTACCGAGCGACTCCGACCCGGCCGAACGTGCCGAAGCGGCGGTTGGACAACGCCCCGCTGAGTCGGTGCAGGCAGCGTTGAAGTAGATGTAGGCGCGCGAGTCGCGTGATCTCGGGACCGGCCTGATGGTGACTCGGAGAAGTCGGCAATCGGTCAGCATGAGTCCTCAAATACCTGGGGAAGGCTGACCGAACTTGCTAACGCTTGTAGGCTGCCGGGACCGCCCTTGACCTGCGGGAAGCAGGCAGGGAGCAGACATTTCGGGAGCTTCCTCATGTTTCGTACCATGTTCAAGCCCTACATCTGACATCTGAGCATTTCTGCAGGTCAGACCCGTTCTGTGAGGGGCTGGGTCAGCGAACGCTCAGCATCGGTCCCGATCAAGTCCCGCCGTTGCTGACCTCGGAGACGGCAGTACGGAAGTCGGCGGACTCCCGCCCTGCCCGGAGGGTTGGCTCTTGCGCTGCTGGTCACAGCAGACTCCTCGTGTACTGGTGGCAGGATCGGAATCGGCCCGGACCTTGGTCCGCAGGTCGCTCGTGGATGCCCGATGAACCGACGGGCCCGCAGGCTCCGTGCGCGTCTCGTCCGGTCCCCGTCTCCGGGCCAGGCCGCGCACCAGCCGCCGCTCCTCGTCCGGGACGGCCGTGCCCGCTACCTGCGCCAGCCCGAAGGTGTGCTGCTCGGAGCCGCGGCTTACAGATCTTGGCCGGCCCGATGTCCGAGCAGTTGCAGAAACTGCTCTGGCTGACCGGTACCGACAGTCTCATCACGTTCGCCCCACGGTGGAGGCCGCCCGGGGCTGAACGCGGTGGGCATCCCGCCCGCGGAGAGCCCGTGAACCGCCCACGCGCTGCGGCTCGAACTCGCTCGGCCCCGGGTGCTCCGCCGCCGTGTCAGCCGGTCTTCAGAAGGTCGTCGACGGCGTTCTTGGACAGCTCGACCCTCACCAGGGCGGCTGCCAGTCTCGGCAAGGTTTCGGTGTCCACCAGGCGCGCAAGGCCGCAGCCACTTTGGGTCGATACCGCTCGCCGTGAACGGACGGGCGGCGGTCCCCCGCACTGCGCGGAGCCATATCGGGACCGCACGCTCGCGCAGTCCGACTGACGAACATTGGTTGATCACGGCTAGCTTTGGGATCGAATTTGAGCCAAGTTGACCCGGAAGGATCGTTTCATTCCCCGCAAACCGGCCTCAATCGCGGGGCGAGGTCGGCTACGCGGGGTTGCGGATTGGCCGGGGTGGGCGCACGTTTTGGAGCACCAAAGGGTGGGAACGGTTCGGCGTCCGTCCCCGCGGCAGCAGCGGATCGTCAGCCCATAGGCCGTCTCGGAGGGAGAAGCCATGCCCCAGGAACCGACATTCGCGATCCTCGTCCAGTCCCTGATCAAGGGGTATGACCCGGACGCGCCGGAGACCCGCCACGGGATGATCTCGAGCTCGTGACGGGGCGTCACCGCGCATCGCTGCGGTGCCGGGACTCCGGTGGTCTGCCCGCCGTGCTCACGCGGCATCCGCATGTCATGGTCACGCAGACGCCGCCGCGTGACCATGGGCATGTACGCCGCAGAGCTGCTGCGGACGTGGCGAGTACATGGGAACCAAGGAGGCATCGGCGATGCGCAATGCGCCCTCACGAATTCCCCTGTGCAGCACGTTCGCTTCCTCGCCCACTGCGCGCGGCTTATGCCGGCCCCTGTAACTGCTCAGGGCGTGCCGGGCGACACGCAACACCGATGCGCGCCGAAAGGGAAGCAGGGATCTCATGACAGCGCAGGCCATCAAGCTGCCCATACTGCGGATGCCGTACCCCGTGCGGCTGAATCCGTACCTGCCGGTCCTGCGCGAGGAGACCGAGACGTGGGCGCGGGAGATGGGCATGCTGGACAGCGACGAAGCACCGTCGGCGCGCCGGGCGATCTGGACCTTGCCCCAGTTCCACGCCATGGCCGTTGACCAGCTGACCGCCTGGGCTCTTCCTGACGCCTCACTCACCGACCTCCGGCTCAATCACCGGTTCAACCTCTGGGCTCTGGCCTGGGACGACTACTTCGCCTCCGCCTTCAAACGGAAGGGCGACCTCACAGGCGCAAAAGCCTTCACCGCCCGCCTCCATGCCTTCCTGCCGGCGGAGCCGGGCGCTCGGTTGCCGGAGCCGACCAATGCCGTCGAAAGGGGCATGGCCGACCTCCAGCAACGGCTGTTCCCTCCGAGAATGGCGCACTGGCAGCAGGGGCTCAACCGTGCCCTGGCAAGGTACATCGACGCGGGAGTTCAGGAACTGGCCAACAGCCGCGCCGGCCGTGTCCCGGACCTCATAGAGTATGCCCAGTTCCGCCGTGAAAGCTTTGCCGCCTATACAGCCCCATACTCCGTCGAACTCTCCACTGGCGCACGGATCCCTGAGCAGATCCGGCACAGCCGAGCCTTCTGCGCATTGCTCGACGCCTTCATGGACTACATGGGAATGGCGAACGACATTGCTTCCTATCAGCGGGAAATCCATGACGAACACGACGTCAACAACCTCGTCATAGTCCTCCAAACATCCCTGCGCATCACCGTCCAGGAGGCGATGCATGCGGCCGCCGATCTGGTGACCGCCCGACTGCGCCACTTCGAGCACCTCACGCGGAGCGAACTGCCCCCGGTCGTCCAGCGAGCCGGGTTGAACCACGGCGAACGGATCGAGCTGGAGGCGTGGCTCCGGGGAGCTTGCAGTTTCCTGTCCGGCCTCCATGCGTGGTACACCGGGGCGCCCCGCTACGCTCCCGCAGACGGTCCGTTCCAAGAGCAACGGACCTCCAAGGCGGCTGTGCCCGCCGACGAGCAGTGCGTCTCCGCGTCATGAGGCCTCACGACGTCGACGCACACGTGATGGGCGTCGTACGACGAGCCCGACGTGGGCGCCGAGTGGTTCACCGTGGTCCACCTGTCGGCACTCGATGCGCGGCAACTCCGACCGGGCGCTGTCCACCGGGCGCTGCACCGCGGAGAAGGTCCGGCCCGGCCGCAGACGCCGAACGCCTGGGCCGGAGACTGCGGACGACCTGCTCTTCCTGCACAGCCGTTCCGACTCAGGAGTCACGCCAGACGGCACGAGCACTCGGTTGGTGCCCGTCCAGCTGTGAGGAGGCTGCCGACCCGTGCCGTCCGGCAGTCTCCTCGGCTGTCGTGCTCGGCTCTGATGTGAGCTGCGAGTCCTACAGCCTCCGCAGAAACTGCCTCAGCCGCGCTCGCCACGAGGTGCGGGGTTCGGTTGGGCGCAACAACTCCGGTTCGGAGAGAGGCCATTGGGGCGTCCTCGGCATACCGGTACTCGGCGGGGGCGCGGCCGGCAGCGGTGGTGGCAGCACATCATGCGCTTCCGGACTGCGGGACGCGAACCTCACGGGCAGCGCCGTCAGATGCCGCGACCAGGTGGAGGAGCGCCAGGTGAGCTCGCCCTCGGGCACGGCCAGGCTGATGTCGGGAAGCCGGGTGAGCAGGATGTCGATGCCGGTGTCGGCGATGACACGGCCGATGTCCTGGCCGGGGCACTCATGGGCGCCGGCGCTGAAGGACAGGTGCGCGCGGTTGTGGTGCACGCGGGTCGAGGGGTCCGGGCGGACCGCTTGGTCGACGTTCCCGGCGGCCAGGCCCAACAGGAGCATGTCTCCCGCCTTGATCTCCTGTCCTCCGAGGGAGGTGTCACCGGTGGCCCAGCGGCCCGGGCACACCATCAGCGGTGGCTCGTCCCAGAGCACTTGCTCCACTGCTTCCGGCAAGGTCATCTGTCCGCCGGCCAACGACCCGCGGAACCGCGGGTCGGTGACCACCATGCGCAGCACGTTGGACATGAGGTTGGCGGTCGTCTCATAGCCCGCAAGCAGGATGAGACGCAGGTGGTGTTGCACCTCCTCGTCCGTGAGGCCGGCCGGGTGGGCCATCAGTACGGATGCGATGTCCTGCCCGGGCAGGGCGCGCTTCGCGACGACGAGCTGCTCGAGGGTCTCCAGCACGTAGGTGTTGCTCGCGAGCGACGTTTCGGTGCCCTTGAAGAGGTCCCGGGCGGCGTGCACGAGCTTGGGACCGTACTCGTCCGGCATTCCGAGCAGGTGGGTGAGAACGAGCATGGGCAGGTGCTCGGTGAACTGACCGACCAGCTCCGCGTTACCCATTTCGCAGAACTCATCGACCAGCTGGTGCGCGAAGCGGGTGATGCGGCGGCGGATTCCGCGTTGGTCGAACTGGTCGAGGCCGGCGGTGACCGCGCCGCGCAGGCGCTGGTGCTCTTCGCCGTCCGCACATACGCAGTCGGGTCGCCAGCCGATCATCGGCACCAGCGGCGAGGTGGTGGCGTCGATCTCGCCACTCTTCCAGCCGTGCCAGGTGCGGGGGTCGCGGGAGAACTGGGTGGAGCGGCTGGCCACATCACGGTTCTCGAGGTACCCCAGGACGAGCCACGCCCGTACGTCCCCGTCGAGCAGGACGGGGGCCACCGGGCCGTGGACGGCACGCAACTTTTCGTACAGGCCCATGGGGTCGGTCTCGGCAGCGGCGCCCCAGAGCCGGGTCACTGCGTCGAGTCCCGTGGCGGCGTGGGCCGGGCAACCCGGGGGCGGGGCGAGCCCTGGTTCCGTGGTGGTGTGGTCAGCGGGTGGGACGGTCATACGGACTCCTGAGCGGCGGCGAGGGTGCACAGATAGCCCATCAGCGAGAGCAGCGCGTCGCGGCTGGACGACCGGTCGCGTGCGTCACAGGTGATGATGGGCACCGATTCGTTGAGCGCCAGAGCAGTGCGCAGGGCTGGTGTCGGGTGCTGCGGCGCCTCGGGGAAGGTGTTGACGGCCACGACGAAGGGGACGCGGCGGTCTTCCAGACGGGTGATGATCTCGAAACAGACTTCGATCCTCCGGGTGTCGACGAGGACCACGGCACCGAGCGCGCCCTCGAAGATGCCGTTCCAGAGGAACCAGAAGCGCTCCTGTCCCGGCGTGCCGAAGAGATAGAGGATCAGCTCCTCGTTGATGCTGATGCGGCCGAAGTCCAGAGCAACGGTCGTGGTGCTCTTGCCTTCCGCGCCGGGATTGTGATCGATCCCGACGCCGGCCTGAGTCATGGTTTCTTCGGTGGTCAGGGGCGGGATCTCGCTCACCGCCCCGACCATGGTCGTCTTGCCCACCCCGAAGCCGCCGACAATCACGACCTTGACTCCCCTGGCGCCGTGCGGCAGCAGCACGTCCGAGCGGCGAGGGCCGGCGGCGGGTGCGTCAGAGCCTGCGTAGTCCATGGATCACCGCCTCCAGAAGGCCAAGTTCGGGGATCGCTGCGACAGGAACGGGAGCAGTGGCCTCAACTCGCCCGTGGTCCACGAGCTTGGAGAGCAGCACCGTGATGACGCTGAACGGCAGGCTGAGATACGCGGAAATCTCGGCCACCGACAGCGGGTATTGGCACATGGCGAGAATGGCTGCCTGCTCGGGCTGCATACCGGGTTCGGGTGCGGACCTCGATGCGACGAGGGTGACCAGGTTGAAGGCTTTGGCCGAGGAACCTGGGCCACCGGAGATGACATAAAGCGGCACGGGACTGCCTTCATCCCATGCGTCCTGGTTCTGTGACGTCACATCGCCTGCCCGATGTCATCACGAGGTGGGCTGGTCATGTGCTGACCGATCCGGAACACCAGCGTACGCATACGGTCGCCCAGCAACCCTGCGTCCACCTCCTCATCGGCCAGCACCGCGAGATAGGCCCCGGGTCCGGCCGCCATGAGGGAGAAGTATCCGCCGTCGACTTCGATCCCGACCATGTGGGTCGAGCCGTTTCCGTGCGGGAACTTCTGGGCGATGGCCTTCGCCAGGCTTTGGATGCCCGAGCAGGCAGCGGCGATCGCGTCAGCGGTGTCGGGCTCCGTGTTCGCTTGACCGATGCACAGACCGTCCGATGACAACGCGACCACGTGTCGCACGTACGGGACGCTGGCTGCAAGCTCCTTGAGCATCCAGTCCATGTTGGGCAGTGGCGGCACGGTTACTCACCCTCGTCTGATGGCTCGCTGGTTTGGATGGAAGGACCCGTGACCGGCCTCTTTTCGCCGCTGAACGCCTCCCACATCAGGCCCGGCTGCCGGGGTGCGCCGGCCGTTCCCGGGGTGGCGGCCGGAGCGGCGGGGGGATGAGGGGTCGTGCGGACGACCGGTGTCGGGACGGGCGACTCGCGTCGCCGTTGCGGCAGTCCGTTGGCGGTCTGTTCGACCTCGACGGAATCTGCTGAGGCAACGCGCGTCATCGTCGGCTTCGGCATGGTCGGTGCGCCCGTGGGCCTCGGCGTGAACTGTCGGACTTTCGGGGCAGGCGGCTGAACTGTGGTGATCAGGCGCCGCGGAACGAGCACGACGGCCCGCACTCCTCCGTACGCGGAGGTGCGCAAGTCGACGTCGAGGCCGTTCTCGCGGGCCAGCCTGCTGACGACGGGCAGGCCGAGCTGCGTCGCCTCGCCCAGGTCGGCCAGATCGATGCCGGATGATGCCTGAGCCATGACGCGATCGATGCGCTGGCGGACCTCTTCGGTGAGCCCGACCCCGCGATCCTCGATCTCGATCGCGATACCAGAGGGCACCTCGTTCGCGGTCACCTCGACCGGGGCGTGCGGAGGCGAGAAGGTCGTGGCGTTGTCGAGCAACTCGGCGAGCAGGTGGATCAGCGGCTCGGCTCCCTGGCCGATCACAGCCACCTCTGTCACCGACTGCAGCTTTACGCGGGGATAATCCACGATGCGTGACATGGCCCCTCGCACGACGTCGTAGAGCGGGATCGCTTTCGACCACTGGCGCCCGGGCCGGGCGTCACCGAGTACCGCGATGCTGGCCGCAAGGCGCCCGATCAGGGCATTGCGATGGTCGATGTCCTGCAGGCCATGGGAGACCACTACATCCGTACCATGCAGGATCTGCATGTCGCGCAGGTCCTTGGCGAGTTGATGCACGATCGCCTGGACCCGCCGGGCGATCGCCACCAGTGCCCGCTGCGACGAGTCCCGGGTGCGTTCCTCGGCATCCACGGCTTCCAGGAGCGTCCGCAGAGCTGCCCGGAGCGCTTCGGCGAACTCGCTGTCGAGATGTTCCCCGAACGGGACGGACTGCAGGATCTCCGAAGTGGGCTCACCCTTCTGCAGGCGGGCGACAGCTGCGGGGAGGAGCTCTTCGGCGAGCCATACAGTGGTGGCCCGCTGATCGGACAAACGCGCGAACAGTGCGGTCTCGCGTTGCGCGTAGTACCGCTGTACCTCGGCATTCGCCCGCGCGTAGCGGGCCGCCTCTGCCGAGCGCGCCCGGCGCGCCGTCTCAGCCGACGTGATGGCCGTCAGGACGACCGCGACGAGGCCGCACCAGGCAACTGGCGTGCGTATCTGCGCGGAAACACAGATCAGCGCCACGACGCAGGCCCCAGCCAGGACACCAGTGGGGATTAGCCATGCCGAAGCCACTGCACGTGGCAGCGCTCTAGGGGTTGAACCTGCACGAACCATCGAAGGGTCCCTAAACAGTCTGGAATTGGTCGATTGGGCGTGATGCGGTGCGCCGACAAGAACGGTCGGGACTTCGCTCGGCCGCGCAAAGATGTTCCAATGGGTGCGCCCGACGGGCCGGTTCGTGATCGGATAGGTGGTCACGCCTCTCTGTGCCAGGCTCCGTCTGCGCGCAATGCGACGTTTGACTCGCGGTGAGTGCAGCGCAACACGCGGGGCGAGCATAGTCAGTTCGGGTACGCCAAGTGGCCCTGACTGGAACGGAAATCTCCGTTGATCAATCCGGACCCATAGTTGATCGATCACCGCCATGACGCACGCTGCAAATGCATGGAATCGACCGCATCCAGCAGCTTGCTGTTCATGGCTTTCGGCTCTGGCCTCCGCCGCCTCTAGGCCCGTGCGTGCCATGGACCGAGGACGCCTTTGCAGGCTCGGCGTTGGCGTCGTCGTACGTCACCTGTCTGTCGGGTGGTGAGGGCGGATCCGTGTTCCTCTGGCCCTCCATTCGAAGAGGTGGGTGCGGTGATGTACTGGAATGGCGGTGGCTGGGCCTGGATGGCCTTCATGCCGCTGCTGTGGATCATGTTGATCGGTCTTGTGGCCGGCTGCGTGGCCGCCGGCTCCCGCTGACCGTGCTTGTCGCCGCCGTGGCTGCACTGATCGCGTCCCTGGTCTGGGTCGCGGGCAGCGATATGGGGCGGACGGGTCCCAGGACTACGACGGGTGTCCTCTCCCGCGACGGGCCGGTCCGCAGCCTTGGCCGAGGGGTGTGACGGGCGGGCGGGAGCCGGTCGATGGCGCGTGGACGACTGCGGATCTACCTCGGGGCCGCCCCGGGGGGTGGGAGAAGTACGCCACGTTCCAGGAGGGCCATCGACCTACGTCGGCGCAAGCTCTCCCTCGCCTGGAAGGCGGACATGCGCACCCAAGCTGCCACTTCGCTCATCGGCCCTCCGGGCAGGCGCGTGTTCGTCGCCACGAGCATGAAGCCGTCCACGGAGTCAGACCCCACCACATACAACTACGGGCTGTCGGGAGCGAACTTCACCGAGCAGTACCAATGGCGCGACGCCGCCACCGGCAAAGTGCTCGCCGCATCCCGGTACTGCTCGCCGAACGCCGAGGGAAGCCAGACACCCCCTGGATACGGCGTCTCATCCACGGCCTCAACGGTTCCCGCGAGTGGCGGGGGCTGGTGGCCGTGCCATTCTCACCGGCGTGGCTGCGGACGTTGCGGGTCACAGGCGGATGATGACCAGCGCCGTGTCGTCGGTGTTGCCGGTGGGTGGGAGGAGGTCTGCCAGGAGGGCGTCGGCCAGGGCCTCGGGGTCAGCTTGCCCATGGCGGGCGAGGGCGTCGCCGAGGCGGGCCAGGCCGGTGTCGATGTCCTCGGTGCGGCGTTCGATCAGGCCGTCGGTGTAGAGGACCAGAGTGACGCCCGCGGTGAAGGCCGTACTGGCCTCCGGCCTCGGGACGTGTTCGGGGCGCGCGCCGAGAGGCGGTCGGTCGCCTGGTCGAGAAAGGTCACGGTGTCGTCGGGGCTGAGCAGGGCGGGTGGAGGATGGCCCGCGCTGCTGTACGTGATGGTGTGGGTGTCCCAGTCGATGAAGGCCTTCACCACAGTGGTCGACTCGGCCCCGTCGACATGGCGGGCATACAGGCCGAGGGCCTCAAGTGCCTGGGCAGGGCCGTCGGCCACACGGGCCGCCGCGCTCAGCGCGCTGCGCAGTTGTCCCATGACGCAGGCCGCTGCCAGGCCGTGGCCGACGACGTCGCCGACGGCGACCGCGATGCGGTCGGCGGGCAGGTCGACTAGGTGATACGAGTCGCCGCACACGTTCAGGGTGCCGATAGCGGGCCGGTGGCGAACGGCTGCCTGGTGGTGTCCGATCGGCGTGGGGGCGGGCAGCATCGCCTCCTGCAGGGCCAGGGCGACCTCGCGATCGCGCGCTTGAGCCCGGCGCAGGCCTTCGTTGACATCCTGCAGTTCGCGGGCGCGGGTGTAGAGCTCAGCCTCCAGCACACGTGCCCGGCTGTCGCTGCCCGGCCCGCCGCGCGCTCGGATGAGTTCGGTGACCTCCTCGACCCGGTGCACGATCAGCACCACCTGACCGTCCTGGCCCAGCACGGGTGCGTTGACCGGGCTCCAGAAGTGTTCCACCCAATGGCCGGGCCGCTCGGGATCCTCGATGTCGTAGCGCAGCAGCGCCATGGTGTCGCGCTCACCGGTGACCACCACGCGCAGCATCGACGCCCGGGTTTCCCGCATGCCGGCCGCCGCTTGGTCGTTGGGGTTCTCGGGGAACACGTCGAAGATGTAGTGGCCCAACAGCTCCTCGCGGGTGCGCCCGGCCAGCCGCAGGAAGTCGTCGTTGGCGTCGGCGTACACGAGGTCCGGGGTGAGCAGCGCCACCATGCCGGGGAGGGCACGGAAGACCGCTGCGTAGTCGATTTCCGGTTTCCTCATGTTGCTGTCCGCCTCGGCGCTGAGCGTCATGGTGTGCAGTTCCACGATAGGAGGGAACGCGTCACCGGCCCGGGACCGCTCTGCACGAGCCCCGGCAGTCACCTGGGTAGCTCATCCATCTCCGCCAGGAGCTTCGTGTGCCTATCCACCCGTCGTCGATCGATTTGTCCAGCCGTGCCCTGTGGCACCTGACGGAGCAGCTCGCCCGAGATCTGTAGACCGCCCCGGACGGTGCGCTGCTGCCGATCGACCGGATCGCCGCCGGCACCCGTGCTGCTTGAGCAAGCACAAGCGGTACAGCCTGAACGTCCGGGTCCTCACCGACCCGTTCGGTCGACCGCTCTATGCATTGCAGGCCCCCTGCGCGGAAATGGTCCGGTCGGCGTCTTCCCGTCCCGCAGAACGTTCCGGAACGGCCGTCTTCGCGGCAGCGAGTCAGAGGGCGCGAGAGAGCTGCCGAACCGCCCTGACGGTGCGTCGGAAAAGTTGGCAATCTGTCAGCATGAGTCCTGAGAGACCTGGGGAAAGCTGACCGAACATGCGAATGCTTGTAGTCTGCCGAGAACGCCCTTGACCTGGAGAGAGCAGGCAGGGAGCAGACGAATCGGGAGTTTCTTCATGTTTCGAACCATGTTCAAGTCCAACACCTGACATCTGGGCGTTTCCGCAGGTCACACGGCTGCTGTGGGTGCCCGGGTCAGCAAAAACTCAGCATCGGACCGGACCGTGTCCCGCCGATGCTGACCTACGGGCCTGACGGCGGGGGCTGGTCCGATGGCCTCCCGGCCCGTATCGGAAGGCTCCCTCACGTGCACTGACTGCTCGTCCGTGGTGTGGGTGGGTTCCGCGAGCACTGGGACTGCGCCAAGCTCCTCCGTCCCCGTCCCCGTCCCCGTCCCCGTTCGCGTTCGCGTGGGCGCGATGCGGTCCGGGACGCCTTGGCGGACTACGTGGTGGGGATCTCCACCACCCTCTCGGCTCGGTCGGGCGAGGCAGTGCCGGTGGCCGAGCCCTACTCCGAGAGCGGACGGCCACCCGTGGCGAAGTGCCCGGACAAGCCGCGGTCGGTGAAACAGCTGGTCATCGAGGCAGGCAGGAACGCGGCGAAGCCGGTGCAATGGCGTGAGGGCTCCCGGCCGAGTAGCCCGCCGACCAGGGCGAACCTGTCCAGTTCTGGCTCTCCGACCTGCCCGCCAACACCCCGCTGACCACCCTGGCCCGCCTGGCGAAACTCCGGTCGCGCATCGAGCACGACTACCGCGAGATGAAACAGGCCCTGGGACTGGCCCACTTCGAGGGCCGCACCTGGGGCGGCTGGCACCACCACGGCACCCTCGTGTCCGTCGCACACGCCTTCTGCACCCTCCAGCGGCTGGCAGCCCCCAAAGAAACGGCGTCGGCCTGAGCCTCTACCAGATCGTCCGCGAACTGCAGAGCCTGGACGTCGGATTCGTACGGTCCGGGATTGCGCGGTCGAAGGTTGCCGCTACCACCGAGACTGGAGCATCCCGGCCCGGCACGGCCGTTCGAGACCTTGAGGTCAGGACCGACCACATCTCCGGTGGGTGATGCGAAGCGAAACGTTGCCCCGCTTGTGATCACATCTCCGCGTACCCGAGAGCGACGTAGCATGCGCCTCCCCCTGCGCCGCGGCACTCGCTCCGCCCCTCACCACTAGAGACACGGCGCCACCGCTTACGTGGCGCACGATCTCCTCGGCGGAACAGGCCCTCGGCAGCGCGCCGCGCCCCCGGAAGTTGCACCGGCGCCGGCCCACGTATCCCTGTGGACCGACGCCGGGTGGATCTGTGCGGTTAGCGCACGGCGGCGGCCGGCCGTCGGCGGCGCGCGTACACCACCGCACCGGCGATTGCCGCCAGGGCTGCGGCCCCGGTGGCGGAGATCGGCTGCCAGGACGCCTCCGTCGCCGGTTTCCCGGATGCGGCGGCGACCTGCTCCGGCTGGTCCTCCACGAGGCCGCCGTACCCGCCGGCCAGGCCCTTGCGGTCGTACTCCGAGCCGGGCATCTTGTCGCCGTAGCGGGCGGTGACCAGCTTCTGGTAGGCGGCGAGGGTGATGCCGCGCTTTCCGCCGAGGCCGCTGTTCGCCTCCTCGTTGAGCGGCTCGACCATGCCTTCGGCGGTGAGCCGGTACCAGGCGTGGATCTGTGGCTCCGTGAAGGTACGGGCCTGTGGAGTGCCGCGCTCGGCGAAGCCGACGTCGGCGTCCCCGTCCCGGATGCCGGCCAGCTGCCAGCCCTCGGCGCCGACGTTCTGCGGGCTGCTTCCGGTGGTAGGGGTGTTCCCCTTGGGTGCGAGCAGTACGGCGGCGTTCTTGCCGTCGGAGGCGGTCACCCGGGAGGCCAGGTAGGAGAGCCGGATCGCGGTCTGCGCGGTCGCCTGGGTCTTGCCGGTCACGAACTCGGGGCTGATCTCGAACATCGGCACCGGGTCCTTGAGATCGAACCCGGGCGGCGCGGCGACCGCGGCGGGTGCGTTGCCGGGGGTGCCGACGGTGCCGCCGTCCGCGCCGGGGCTCGTGCCGTGCTGCCGGGCCGAAACCAGGAAGCGGGAGACCGTGTCGCGGAGTTGGCCGCTCCGGACGGCCTGCTGGGCGGACGGGTAGCCCGCGATGCCGTCGCCCTCCGCAGCCTGTGCGGGAACGACTCCGCTCAGGGCGGCGGCGAGCGCGGCCGTGGCGAGGACGGCGGCCCGGACTGCCGTGTGCTTGGTGTGTCGCGTGGTCTGCATGGTCGGTCTTCTCCTCAGCCCTGGATCCCGATGCGGGAGTGGGTCCACTGGAACGAGTTGTTGTTCACGTAAGTGGCGTGGTTCCACCAGGTGTAGGTCTGGGTGGTCTGCCACGGGTCCCCGACCGCGACCATGTTGGTGGCGCTGTCGTAGCCGTAGATGACGTTCATGTGACCACCGCCGGTGCGCCAGCCGATCCGGACGGCGAACGGCCGGCCTGCGGCTATCTCGGCGGCCGACTCGCTGAACGAGGCGTTGCGATACAGGCTGCGGCCGCTGTTGCTCAGCCCCAGCCTGGCCAGGCCGTTGGCCATGTCTTCCAGCGTCGCGGGCTGGTTGTTGCAGTCCACCCAGGAGCCCTGGGCGGCGAGTTGGCAGAACTGCTCCTGGCTGACGGAGCGGCCCCAGTGTTTGGCGATGGTCACGCCGGAGGCGTCCCAGCACCACTGGGTCCTGACCTGCTTCTGCATGTCGATCTTGAGCGTCTTCGCGGTCGTCGGGGCAGGGGTGGGGGTGGGTTTCGGGTTCGGGTTCGGGCTCGAACCGCAGACCGGCAGGGCGGTGGTGTTCTCGTTGATGAAGGTGTCGGCGATGTAGTACGAGCCGGTGAAGATCCACCGCGGGTTGTTCTCCACGGTGTCGCCGGTGGTCCGGCAGGACATCTGGATCTTGTCGCCTACCTTTGAGGAGCCG
Source organism: Streptomyces sp. NPDC051364 (assembly GCF_040682115.1). Taxonomy (NCBI): domain Bacteria; kingdom Bacillati; phylum Actinomycetota; class Actinomycetes; order Kitasatosporales; family Streptomycetaceae; genus Streptomyces; species Streptomyces sp. NPDC051364. The sequence goes on from NZ_JBFBAH010000002.1 coordinate 595,178, forward strand.
TTCACCTGGGCCGAGAGGGACGGCTTGGCCCGGTGGTTGACGGTCTTGTAGTTGCTCTGCCCGCCGATGACCGTGCCGCTGACCGCATCGGCCTGGGCGAGGGCATTGAAACCGAACAGCAGACCGCCGGCGAGTGAGGCGGTGCTCGCGGCCATCAGAGCTTTCTTGCGGCGGGACAAGCGACGTTTGTGCATCATGCTCCTTGGTCTGAGAAATGCGGGAACTTGCTTGACCGGCAACCTGGTCGTCCGGTGTGCGGGACACATACCGGGGGCGCGGCTGCGGCCCCTGGCTCGGCGGCCCCGCACTCCGTCGGGTGGTTACTTCGGGCCGAAGGTGAGGAGGAGCTGCGGCGTGGCGTCCGTAGCCGTTGATTCCTTGGACCAGATCCACAGCGGGTCGGTGCCCGTGCTGGTCAGGGCCATGCTGTAGCTGGTGCCCAGCGACGCGGAGAGTGTGGCGGTGGCCAGCTGGGCGCTGTGGACGGCTGAGCCGTCGGGGATGGCCGCGAACGTGCCGAGCGGCGTGGTGCCTAGGGTGGGCTTGGTGGTGAATGTCGTGCCCGCGCTGCTCCAGGTGCCGGTGACCGGACTGGGGAGACGGTGTCGGCCGTGCCGACGCCCGTCTGGGTCGAGGTCTTGACCTGGAGTGCGGCGGCCTTCAGGGCCTGGCCGGCCGGGGCGGCCGGCAGGTTGAAGCGCAGGTAGGTCTCGTACGCCGGGTTGCCGCGCACGGCAAGCGAGGGGACGTGCCGTTAGTGGCGCTCGGGGTGCCCTGGTCGGTATAGGTGTTCTCGGCCACGGTGACCTTGGTGAGCGTGGCCGAGGGGCCTTGACCACGTTGTAGTGGTTCTGGGATCTGGGCCTGGGTCAGCGCCGACGGGTAGACGGCTGTCTCGTCGATCTGGCCGGCGAAGAAGTTGCTCGTCGGACGGTCCGGCCACCAGTAGAGCTCGTCGCCCGATATGCCAGTAGCCTGCGTACGGCTGGATGCCGCTGGTGTTGCCGCTGACGGAGGAGTCGGCCACGTACGGGCTGGTGGAACGCAGGCCTGGGCCACACGACGGCCTGGTTACCGACCGCTTCACCCGTCGCCCCGCGCCTGCCTGCGGGCTCGGGCCCGGCGGACCAGCAGCATCCCGCCAGCGGCCCCCGCTAGGGCGGCCACGGCCACGCCCGCCGTGGTCCACGAGAAGGTGCTGCCGCCGCCGGCCAGGGCGGGCGATGCGGATGTGGCGGCCGAGGGCACGGCCGTGGCCGAGGGGCTCGCAGGAGTGCGAGCGGTGGGCGCGGCGGAAGTACTGGGTGGCGCCGGGTCGACGACCGGTACGGAGACCTCGCGTTCGGCGTGTCCCAGTGAGGGGAACCCGACGTGGACGTGCACCTTCCAGGTACCGGCCGGCAGGACCTCGGCCGTGCTCCAGCCGGTGCGCGTGCCCGCGTCCCGGACCAGCTTCCAGGGGCCCATCGCGCGGCTGCCGTCCGCGCTGGTCGCGTTCACCGTGGCGGCGACCGCCTCCTCGATGGCGTCCCCGTCGTTCTCCCAGGTGATGTCGGTGGTGAGGTGGCCCTCCCGCTGCCCGTTGATCACGACCTTGACGGTGTCGCCGTGGGCCTGGGCCGGGGTCGCCAGGGCCACGGCCTGGGCGAGGAGGAGGAACAGGACCCCGCGTCCGGTACGGGCGGGGAAGCTGTGGCGTGTACGCATCGTTGTGGTGCTCCCTGGTGCGGTGGGATGCGAGTGGCCGCCACCGCTGCGGTGCGGCGGAGGTGCGGTGCCGTGAGGGAGCCGGCGGACGGCCGCATGGGGAATACAGCCGTCCGCCGACGGTTGATCAGACGGTCGAAGGTCAGCCGACCTTCTGGACCGTCCAGACCTGGGACGCGCGCCCGTCGGCACGCTGGAGGTCGAGCAGCCAGTCCCCGTAGTACGGCCGGTTGCTCACGGTGAGGGCGTAGCCGCCGCTCGCGTCGGTAATGGGGGTGGTGCCGGAGCGTGAGTTCAGCTTCCACTGCTGGGTGGGGGCGTTGCCGCACGCCTGCTGGGCGATCCACATGCCAGCGGTGGGGGCGCCGCCCGCCTGCAGGCACTTGCCCGAGACCGCGGACTTGATACGGACCAGGCCGCCGCCCGCGTCCTCGAACAGCCACTGCTGCTGCGCGTAGCCGTTGGCCCGCGCGCCCACGAGGAGGGTGCCGTCGGCGGCGCGGCCGCCCCACAGCTCGGCGGCCATGCCGGTACTGCCGTTGCCGAAGGTGTAGCGGGTGCCGGGGGTCGTGGTGCCGCCGCCGGCGCTGGTGGTGCGGAAGGTGGTGACGCTGCCGGGGCCGCTGTCACGGCCGGCTGCGTCGCGCACCGAGACAGCGACCTTGTACTCCGTGCCGGACTGGAGGTTGTAGATGTTCAGCGTCTGGGACTGGACCCAGGTGAGGTGCTTGCCGTTGAGGAGCACCTGGTACCAGGCGGCGCCGTCGACCTTGGGCCAGCTTGCCACCGCGGAGTCGGACCGGACCTGGCCGACGGTCACGGCCGGCCCGCCACCGGGCTTCTTGGTCGGGGTGGGGGTGGGCTTCGTGGTGGGCTGCGGGTTGGGGTCGGGGTTCGGGTTGCCGCCCTTGCCCTTCATCAGGAACTGGTTGTCGGCGATGTTCCAGTGCGTGGCCAGGTAGCTTCCGGCCTTGGGGTTGGTGTGGAAGTAGTCGTCGTGGTTGCAGTCCAGGATGTTCTCGGCGGCCTGGTTGGTGCACACGTTGCGCATCTGCGGGTAGTACGGGGTGTCCGAGTAGCACATGACGTCCCACTCGTCAGTGCAGTGGGCGCCGCGGCTGGTGTTGGGGGCGCTGTTGTTCACCGCGCCGAGGTTGTGGCCGAGTTCGTGCGCGGCGGTGTGGCCGCCCCAGCAGCCGGAGTCCGTACGGCCGTAGGAGGGGCCGAAGTTGCTCTGGTTGTTCTGACCCGGACGCTCGTCGCCGGCGAAGGTGCCGATGCCGCAGTAGACCTGAGTGTCCGAGAAGATCATGTACTTGCGGTCGCGGCGGTCGAGGCCCTTGGCGGCCAGCGCGTTGTTGGTGGCGCTGAACTCAGCGAGCGCCGAGGCGGGGAGCTCCATGTTGAGCACGGTCGGCGTGCAGTCGGCGGCCGTCACGTAGCGGATGTGCCGGACGCCGCCGGTCTCCTGGGCGCTCGTGGAGTAGATGAGGTCGGCGTCGGCGGCCCACTTGCGGAACGAAGCGACGTATTCGGAGTACCGGTCGCGGTCGGGGCCGTGGACGTACACGACCTGGACGCGGTTGCCGCTGCTGCCGTCGCCGTCGCACTGGACGGTCTGCCCCGAGGGCCCGGCGGCCACGGTCTGGCCGCTGCCGCCAGCGGGTGCCGGGGCCTTCGACGCCGGGGCCTTGGCGGTGGCCGCGTCGGCGGCGGGCGCGTCCTGAGGACGCCCGCTGCCTCCGGCGGCAGCTGCTTCGCCGGACTCCGGGCGGGCCGGATCGGCCGCCACGGCCTTCGTCTTGACCGCAGGGGCGACGTCGGCCTTGATGTCGACGTCCTTCGGCGGGGCGTCGGGGCCGTGGCTGCAGAGCCCGGCTTCCGTGCGGTAGACGCCGACGCACTTGTCGCCCTTCGGCGCGGCCTTGAGGCCGTCGAAGACCATGCCGCGCGCGGTGTCGTTGGCGGGCGCGTCCGCGATGGCCGCGGGCTCCGCATCGCGGACTGGTGCGGCGGCCGGTACGAGGGTGTCCGCGGCTGCGTCGGTCTGAGTGGTGGTCCCCGCCTGGGCGTTGTCGCCCAGTCCGGAGTAGGCGATGCCCCCCGCTATCACTGCCGCCGATGCCATGGCGGCAGTGAGGAGTATCAACCGGCGGGGTTTGCGCCGGTGTTCACGTTTCTTTCGACGGCTACCCGTCATGCGCACCTCAAATCCTTGGTCGGAGGAGTGGGTGCACGAAACCCTGCCAGACGGGCGAGGTGGAGAATTCGGACAAACAGGAATTGGCTTTGAGGTATCTGACCGTTACCTTGGCGGTCAAATCTGATGATCTGTCAACTCTGTTTAAAAGTAAGCTAGTTATTCGTGTAGACCAGGAAAGGTCCAGGCTTTTTCGATGGCGTCGTTATGGAATCGAGATAATTGATGAGGCTTGTTGACGGTAATTCAGTCAGTGATTCACCTATTTACTACCGGCCGAATTCCTCCTGTTACGAGCAGTGAGGAATCCGCTCCGCCTGAGGATGACGACTCGGCGATGCGGAGGCCTTGATGCGTGACGGGTCCAGTTGCCGACGGGTTGTGCAGCCTGGGCCCGAACTGACCTCCTATGCCCGGATCTTCGTCTCGTATCCCGTCGCACTCACGCCCCCTGCACGGGTGATCGGCACACACCGGGCCGTGTGTCACTGGTGGACCCTTCGGCCTCCTCGCCATCCTGGCCCGGGTTGGCCGTCATCGACTGGGCGGCGTGCGGGTGGAAGCGGAGGTGCATGCGATGGAGCGCGGCCGTGCATGGCCCGGATCTTCTCTATGAAGCGGGATATCGGAGGCGAATGAACCCTGGAAGCACCCGACTTCGGTAGCTGTACTGACCAGGGAACGGTGCCTGACGGGGCGTTTACGCAGTTCAGGCACCGTTCTCAAGCTTTAGGAGAAGCCCAGCTTCTTGGGGGAGTTGAGGTTGATCCCTGGGAGTGGACACCGGGTTTCATGCGACGAGCGACAGCGTACGTGTCGTGATCAGTTGTTGTTCGAACTCGGCTGGTGTGCGGTATCCGAGCGCGGAGTGGCGACGGCGCGGGTTGTAGTAGGACAGCCAGCAGAACAGCTCGAGCCGGGTATGTGCCTTCGAGGTCCAGCGGCGTCCGTGGAGCAACTCGCGCTTGAGGCCCTGGAAAAACGACTCGGCGAGGGCGTTGTCGTAACTTGAGCCGACCCGGCCCATGCTGCGGCGTATGCCATGCAGGCGGCAGACCTCAACGAAAGCGGCCGCGCTGTACTGGGCGCCCCTGTCGGTATGGAAGACGACGCCGTGGACCCGGCCGCCGCGGGCGGCGACTGCCATCTCGATCGCGTCGGTGACCAGCGAGGTGCGCATGTGGTCCGCGATTGACCAGCCCACGACCTTCCTCGAGCAGATGTCGATCACCGTGGCAGAGCCAGGTCGGGCCGACGGCTATGTAGGTGATGTCGCCGCACCACCTGGTGTTCAGGGCGTCCGCGGTGAAGTCGCGCATCACCAGGTCCGGCGCGGGCGGCGCGGTCCTGTCCGCGATCGTCGTCCGTTTCTTCTTCCGCAGGTGCCGGCCGACGATGTGGTTGATCCGCATCAGCCGGGTGACGCGCTTGCGGTTGATCCTGCGCCCTCTCGCCCGCAGCTCAGCATGGACGCGCGGGGCACCATAGGCGCCATGGTGTTCGGTGTGGATGGCGCGGATCTCGCTCACGGTCTGCTTCTCCTCGGCCTGGCGCTCGGCGCGGGCCTGTTCGGTGGCCAAGTGCCGGCAGTAGCTGGCGCGGGACGTCCCGAGCACCCGGCAGATCCGCTTGACGCCGAAGTCGGCACGGTGGTCGGAGATGAAGGCCCAGCGGCGGGTGCTCACTTCACCTCCCGGGCGAAATAGGCGGCTGCCCGGCGCAGGATCTCGCGCTCCAGCCGCCACTCCTGCTCGGCTTTGAGCAGCCTGGCGTACTCAGCCCGCAGCCGGGCAAGCTCCTGCGCCGCACTCACGCTGCCGTCGCGGCCCGTAGGCACGGCCTGGGCCTCGTCCTTGCGGACCCACGTCCGGAGCGACTCCGCGGTGATGCCGAGATCCGCGGCCACCGCCGCGTACGTCCGCTTCCCGGCCGCGGCGCGGTAGAGCGCGACAGTGTCGTTCCTGAACTCCTCCGGATACGGAGACTTGCGTCCCACCTGGACATCCCTCCCTGGACCATCGAGATCCATTGTCGGGGTGTCCACTCCAAAGGATCAGCCTCAGAGTTCCTCTACCTCGCGACCGTGCTGGACTGCTTCAGCCGCAAAGTCGTCGGCTGGTCCATCGCCGACCACATGCGCACCGGCCTGGTAGCCGACGCACTGTGGATGGCTGCCGCGACCCGCGGCGGCCTGGACGGCGCCGTATTCCACTCCGACCACGGGGCGCAATACGGTTCCCGGGCCTTCGCCGGCCTCTGCGACCAACTCGGGGTCACCCGGTCGATGGGCGCGGTCGACACCAGCGCCGACAATGCCGCCTGCGAAGGCTTCCACGCATCCCTGAAACGCGAGACTCTCCAGGGCGCCCACGACTACGGCGACGCCGCCAGCTGCCGCCGGACCGTCTTCGCCTGGCTGACCCGCTACAACACCCGCCGCCGGCACTCCGCCAACGGCCACCTCAGCCCCAACGCATACGAACGCCGACACCACACCGCTAAACTCACGCTTGCCGCATGACCAATAACCGCGTGCCCACCTTCACGGGGGAAGGCCCGTGCCTCGGACGCGACGATATGGATACACGATTCAGCAGCTGCCGTACGGCCGCATCCAACCAGCCCGCGCCATCGCGCGCGGGCTGTGGCAGGTCAGCCGCTTGAGGGCTGTACGCCTTCCCCGAACTTCGGCACGTCGGCACGCCCCGGTCACGTCCAGACGCAACCGTACGAAGTGGAGCGGGCGCCGCCACGCCCCGCGGTCGATGCCGGTGTCAGCGCTGACTTCCGCGACCTGCTCGGGGCCGGGCCGCCCGCAGCGACACGTGGGAAGGACGAGAGGCAGCGTGAACGAGCAGTCCCGGTGCCTCGTTCGTCTGACCGGTCTATAGGTTCGCCGGTATGCCGGGAGGTGCCTCTGTGGGAGGGCCTTCTGCGAGGGTGTGGTCCGCCGTGGCAGGGCGTCGATGGGTGCTATGGACCGTGTTCATGAGGTGGCGCAGGCGGAGGCCGTCTGGGGCGACGGCGGTGACGAGTGCGGCAGGCCCTGCCAGTGGGGTGAGGATGGCTTGGCCGTCTTCCGGCGCGTCCCTGAGCACCTGGATCTTGGGTGGCTTGTTCTCGAAGGCGGGATCGACGCTGAGGATTTGTCCGGTCGCTCGGTGGTGGCCCAGGACGGCAGGCCCGTCCCAGCCTGGTGCGCTTGGGCCGTATTCGGTTTCCTGGTCAAGGAGTACGTGTTCTCCGTGTCGGACGGTGAGCCGGGTAACCACGTGGCCCGGAAGTTCACCGGTGCGTCCGAGTACCTGCTCTTCGCGCAGGAGGAGCCGTGCGGTGGGAGCGAGATCGATGGTCCACGTCTGGCGAAGGTTGCTGCCGGCCGCGCAGATCAGCGGCTTGGGCAGCCAGTGGAGCTCCGCGTGCTCTTCCACGGTCAGGTGCACGTCGTAGGTGGCGTGTGCCGTGGTGGGCCCTTTGAGGGCGAGGGTTGCGGCGGTCGAGGTGATGTGGAGCTGCGAGTGCTGCTGGGCGATGGCTTCGATGCGGAGCCGGTCGCCGCCGAGGGGGGCGCTCATCGCGCCGACGATGCATACGCGGGCCTCCGTGCCGCGGGAACGAAGGCGCCGGAGTTCGAAGGGGCCATCGCCGTCGAGGACGGGCAGGGTGGTGGTGCCGCCCCTGGCTGCTGCCGTGATGCGGGCCGTGGCCCGTACGCCTGTGACAGGTGTGTGGCGGTCGGTCGGCTGGGCGTGCTCGGTGGTGAGGGTCATGCGGGGCCCGCGGTCCAGTCGGTGAGGCGTTCGCGGATCCAGTCGGCGACCGGTTTGACGCCGCCTTCCTCCTTGAGGCAGGTGAAGGCGACGGGGAGGTCACCGCGCTGGGCCTTCGCGTCGTGGGCCATGGCATCAAGGTCGGAGCCGACGTAGGGGGCGAGGTCGGTCTTGTTGATGACGAGGAGGTCTGCGGTGGTGACGCCGGGTCCCCCCTTGCGGGGGATGTCGTCGCCGCCGGCCACGTCGATGACGAAGATCTGGCTGTCCACCAGTCCTTTGGAGAAGGTGGCGGTGAGGTTGTCGCCACCGGATTCCACCAGGACCAGGTCGAGGGAGCCGACCTCCTCTTCCAGGTCCTCGACTGCTTCGAGGTTTGCGGAGATGTCGTCGCGGATGGCGGTGTGCGGGCAGGCACCGGTTTCGACGGCCTTGATCCGCTCGGGTGGCAGGACCGCCTCCCGGAGCAGGAAATCGGCGTCCTCGCGGGTATAGATGTCGTTGGTGACGACGGCGATGGACACTTCGGTGCGCAGTGCCCGGCACAGGGCGGCGACGGTGGCGGTCTTGCCCGAGCCGACCGGTCCGCCCAGTCCGATGCGCAGGGCGCGTCGGCTTCCGTCGGGGCGCGCAGGGTCGGCGGCGCGGTAGGTGTGCCGGCGGGGGAACTCTTCGTCGAGTTCGTGGCCGAGGTGCATACAGGCTCCTTGCGTCGTGTCTCGTGGCGGGTGGTCAGGAGGCGAAGAGGCGTACCGGCCAGGCGGCGTGCTGCTGTGCGGTGATGTCGAGCAGCGGCGCGGAGGCAGCGGGCAGTGCGTCGATGCCCTCTTCGGGGATGCGCTGGGCCGCCGTTGCGGCGGCAGCCGCGACACGGTCGATGTCCGGGACCAGGCGGGCCAGCACCGCGGTGGCGTCGAACGGATCCAAGCTCAGCAGCCGGACTGTCGCCGTGGCCGGCCCGCTGACGGTTTCGTATGCGGCTGCATACGCGGCGTCCAGGGGGGTGAGGCCGGCCGACCGGGCGGCCAGGCCCAGCACCACTGGCTGGTGGGCGCCCCGGGGCCGGGCTGCGGCCAGGGCGTCGAGTTCGGGCGACGGCCAGGTGGCGCGGGCCGCCCGCATCATCTGCCGGCCCAGCTTGCGGGCTGTGGTCCGCAGCGCTGCCACCGGGGTGCGGGCGTCAGCGGCCCCGTCCAGCGCCAGTGGATCATGCCCTGCGGCGGTCGCGGCGGCCAGCGCCGCCGCGACCAGGCCCGCAGTGTGCAACCGGCCCCGGCAGAAATTCTCCAGCGAGCCGGCATCCTTGATCCGGCCCGCCGCCACGGCCGCTTCGGCGCCGCCGGAGTGTGCGTGGCCTCCGGCGGGGAAGCGGCCGTCGGCCAGAATGAGCAGCGCGGCACAGTTCATTGTTCGTTCCTCTTCACAGCTCAGGTCCTGCGGGGGCCGGGGTCGTCGGTCAGAAGAGGAAGTAGCGCTGTGCCATGGGAAGCTCGGAGACGTAGGCGCGGTCGACGATCTGGCCGTCGACGAAGGTCGTCACGTCTGTCACCTTCGCTCCGCCGACGATGACCTCGTAGGTGTCGGGGTCGATCCGGACGTGGGGGGTGGCACTGTTCTCCTTCATGTCGGCCTTCTTGACGGGACGTGTGTCCGTGATGGCCTTGAACTGTTTGGTCAGCTTGCGGCCCTTGGCCACACCGTTCTTGATGGCCCGCTCGGTGACGAAGTTGTAGGAGAGAGAGCCGGGGGCCAGACCGGTAGCACCCCACATCGGGCGAGGCAGCACCGGCTGGGGGGTGGGGATGGACGCGTTGGCGTCGCCCACCTGCGCGTAGGCGATCTGCCCGCCCTTGATGACCACGTGCGGCTTCACCCCGAAGAACTTCGGCTCCCACAGCACCAAGTCGGCCAGCTTGCCGGTCTCCACCGACCCGACGACAGCGTCGATGCCCTGCGCGAGGGCCGGGTTGATGGTGTACTTCGCGACGTACCGGCGGGCGCGCCGATTGTCAGCCACCGGCGGTTCGGCCGGCGGAGTCGTAACCGCCGGCGTCTTGTCCTTGGCCTTCTTGCTCTTCGGCTCGGCCTCCGGCTTGTCCAGAGGCTGGTCTTCTTCCAGGAAGCCGCGGCGGACCTTCATGACGTGGGCGGTCTGCCAGGTACGCATGATCATCTCGCCGATGCGGCCCATGGCCTGGGCGTCCGAGGACATGATCGAGATGGCTCCGAGATCATGGAGGATGTCCTCGGCGGCCATCGTGGAGGGCCTGATCCGGGAGTCCGCGAAGGCCAGATCCTCCTCGACCTTCGGGTTGAGGTGATGGCAGACCATCACCATGTCGAAGTGCTCCTTGACCGTGTTGACGGTCAGTGGCCGGGTGGGGTTGGTGGAGGCGGGCAGCACGTTCGGCTCGCTCACCATCTTGATCATGTCCGGGGCGTGGCCACCGCCGGCACCTTCGACATGGAAGATGTGGATGGAGCGGCCGTCGATTGCGTCGATGGTGTCCTGGACGAAGCCGGCCTCGTTCAACGAGTCGGCGTGGAGCGCGAGCTGAACCCCGGTCTCCTTGCAGACCTCCAGGCACTTCTTGATGACGGCCGGGGTCGCGCCCCAGTCCTCATGGATCTTGAGTCCGATGACGCCGGCGTCCACCTGGTCGAGCATGGACTCCTTCGACATGGTGGCGCCCTTGCCGAGGAGTCCGATGTTCACCGGAAAGCCGTCCAGCGCCTCAAACATCCGGTCGATGTGCCACGAGCCCGGTGTGACGGTGGTGGCCGTGCTGCCCTCCGCCGGCCCCGTACCGCCGCCGATGAGCGTGGTGACCCCCGCGGCCAGCGCCTCATGTACCTGGTCGGGGCAGATGAAGTGGACGTGTGTGTCAATGCCGCCGGCGGTGAGGATCCTCCCCTTGCCCGCGATGACTTCGGTGTCCGGACCGATGACGAAGTCGGTGGGCCTCGGGCCGATACCGTTGTGACTAGCCCCCTCCTCGTGCAGAGGGTCCATCGTCTCGGGGTTGTACGCCTTGCCCAGCGCGACGATGTTCCCGCCCCGGATGGCGACGTCCGCTTTTACGACGCCCCAGTGGTCCAGGACGACCGCGCCGGTGATGACCGTGTCCGGAGGTACCGCGACGGTATCGCCGGCAGGCTTGCCGGGCCTGGCCTTGCCCGGATCACGCGGCACGATGGACTGGCCCATCGACTCACGGATCACCTTGCCGCCGCCGAAGACCATCTCGTTGCCGCTGCGCCCGGGGCCTCCGGACCAGTCGTCCTCGATCTTGATTCGCAATGCGGTGTCGGCGAGGCGAATACAGTCGCGGGTCGTCGGGCCGTACCGGTCCGCGTAGGCGGCGCGGGTCAACGGGTCGGACGGCTTGGGTTCGTCGTGGCAGCAGGAACAGTCGGGGCACTGAGCCATGGAATTCACACCTGCTCCCTGTCGAACGATCCCTTGACGTTGTCGAGCGAGCCCTTGACCTTCTGGGGCAGGCCCTTGACCTTGTCGCGCAGACCGTGAACGACGCGGGCGCCCTCGATGGGCACGAGCTCGACCTCTTCGGTGATGCCGGGTTCGAAACGTACGGAGCTGCCGGCGGGCACGTTCAGACGCAGGCCCCACGCTTGTTTACGGGGGAACCTGAGGCCGTCGTTGGCTTCGGCGAAGTGGTAGTGGGAGCCGACCTGGATGGGGCGGTCGGTCGGGTTCATGACGGTCATCTTCGTTACGTGGTTCAGCTGCCGATGGCGTTCGTTGAAGATCACCACCTCGTCACCCTTCCGCGGGGAGAAGTCCACCTTCCCTGGAGAGACGACCGGTTCTTCGTCCCCGGCTGCATCGGGGAAGGGGCCGTGAATCGTGACCAGCTTCGTGCCGTCGGGGAACGTCGCCTCCACCTGGACGTTCTCGATCATCTCCGGGACGCCCTCCATGACCTCCTCCCGGGACAGCACCTTCCGTCCGGAGGACATCAGCTCGGCGACGGTCCTACCGTCTCTGGCCCCCTCAAGGACATGTACGATCAACACCGCCATTGTCTCGGGATAATTCAGCCGCACGCCGCGTGCCCGCCGCTTCTCCGCGACATCGGCCGCCACGTGCATCATCAGACGTTCTTGTTCGTGGGGGGTCAGGTGCACAGTCACTTCCCTGCAGTCGCTCCCGCCCAGGGCTCCTGCTCTGGGCCATGAGCCGAGGACGCGGCCACGCGCACCCACAGTCCGGACCTGCCCTCTACGGCATTGTTTCCGGCGCTATTGGCACAGCTCCGTGGCCATCCAGCCCCAACTCAACGTGAAACCATCGTGATCACGCCGATGGGACCAAAGCGACGTACTGGCTGCACGGTACTCAAATGAGTGGTCACCGGAACAGAGCGCCCAAAAAACCGTGCCGGGAATGATAGGAACCCCTCCCCGCGGCAACTGGGCCGACCAGCTCCGCCCCCGGATGCAGAAATTGGCATCCGGCGCCCGGCGGATCGGACCACGGGGGCTCAACGGGCATTCCGTGCGCCCGGCCCGCGCGGTGAGCTCGACCGGCATCGGGCGTGCGAATCGTTCCTGCGGTGATGCCCTTACGCCATGCGGGTGAGCACAGTCCGCTGGGGCTTCCGGTGGCCGGGAGAGGCACCGTAAAACGCGAGGGCCGTGTTGTCGTGCCGAAGGATGTATGTGACGAGCCGAGGCCTGATCGTGGTGGATGTGCAGAAGGACTTCTGTGAAGGGGGCAGTGTGCCCGTCGCGGGCGGCGCGCGGATCGCGACGGCGGTCGCCGACCTCGTCGAGCGGAGCGCGGGTGACGAATACCAGTACGTCGTCGCGACCCGGGACCACCACATCGATCCGGGAAGCCACTTCTCCGACACACCCGACTACAAGGACAGCTTTCCCGTGCACTGTGTGGCGGGAGGCGAGGGCGGTGAGTTCCACCCCCACTTCGCCCCGACCGTCACCGGCGGCAAGGTGGATGCCGTCTTCTTCAAGGGCGCCCACAGTGCCTCCAAGAGCGGCTTCGAAGGCGCCGACGAACACGGCACATCCCTGGCGGACTGGTTGCGCGCCCGCGGTGTGGAAGACGTCGACGTGGTGGGCATCGCCACGGACCACTGCGTGCGCGCGACCGCGCTGGACGCCGTCAAGGCCGAGTTCCGCGCCCGCGTACTCCTGGACTACTCGGTAGGCGTCGCCCCTGACACCACAGCGTCGACCCTGGACGACTTCCGCCAGGCAGGCGTCACCTTCTCCGGTGAGGCACCCGCCCCGCGATAAGCGGCCGTCGCCAACACACGTCATCACGTGCAGCGAGTCTGTCAATCGAGCGGTGTAACTGGGGTGGTGGGTTACTGACGGGGCGACAATGATCAATACGTTTCTTCCGCGGGCGTACTCCTGCCGGATCCAGAGCCTGCTGCCACGTCTCGGCCCACTGGCCTTCGCGGACGATCGGTTCCAGCTTGATCCGGTGACGAGGAAGAGTGGGGCCTTCGAGGATCCCTTGCTTGCGGGTCTCGTTGATGATCTTGTCGGCGTGGTTGACGAACAACTCCGGACGGTTCACCGTGATCAGTGCCGGCCCGGCATCCGGTACGGAGGGCCGGACGAACGCTGCCGGATCCGCCCGCCTGTTGCTTGTGGCCTCCGCACCTTCGGCGGCGTCACCACTCAGGCCGGACGGCGACGGAGTCCTGCTGTCCCCTCCCGTCCGAGGAGGGGCGGACTCGTCGGAAGGGAGGGGGAAATGAAGGGGACGATCGTCGGACATACGCTCTCTGGTTCCTTTCCACACGGTGGGGGTGCGAGGGCACGGGCAGAGTCAGATCCGGCGCCGGTCGATGCGCATCGTCCCGACCTTGTTGATGACAGTGGTGTCGGTCATCTCGCCGTTGAACTGGAAGACAGCGGGCGCGCTGCTCGGGCCGGCCGACGCCGTCGGCGCAGCCGTTCCGCCCTCACCTCCGGGTGGGTCCGGGTCGATGAGCGGGGCGAGGGCTCGCGGTGTCATCTGGGGTACGAACAGCCAGCACGGCTCCTCGAACTTCTTGCCCTCCACCCGCGCCGTGGCCCGGAGGAAGTGCTCTTCGTTGAGGTCCGGTGTGCGTCCCGCACGGACGGTGCGGCGGAACGCCGCCTCCGAGACGACGGCGGCCAGAAAGCCGCTCCGGTGTTCCCGGGCCACGGTCAGGCCCGTGCGCACGACCTGGCTGTCGAGCAGTCGGCACACCTCGTTGATGGCGTCGCCACGGTGGTCGGGCAGGGAAAGCGGTCCGACGTGCACGGCGGCACGCAACCGGATCGCCGGAGCGCTGGCGAGCCGTTCACGGTCGTACCGGACGAGCGCCGCGTGCAGGTGTTCCAGCAGCGGGTCGACCAGCCGTGCGATGTCCTTGGCGGGCATGACGAAGATGGCCCCGTCGCCGGTGTCCTTGACTGCACCGGGCCGGTCTCGTGGGTCCTGCAGCCCAATGTGGGCCAGCACGTTGGTGAGGACGTCGTCCAGGTCCGAACGGACCGGTGCCATCTTGGCGTCCGGGATTTGGCTGTAGCCCTGCATGTCCATGGCCAGGAGCGCCTGCTCCGGAGGGACATTGAGGGACGAGGGAGGGGTAAGGGGCATGCTGTCACCGACCTTTCGGTCACGACGGTGGATTGAGTGCCCCATGCTGATCGGCCCGGGCGCGCTGTGGTGCCCACTACTGGGCACCACCCGGGTGCGGCCGGTCACATCGTGCTGCGGGCGTGGGCCCCGATCGATGTGACGTCGTGGATCAGCAGTCCGCCGCCCGGATCTGTCTCCAGCCAGCCCTCTTCCCGCCACGGCTTGATCGCCGTACCGACGGCGTTGCGGGAAGCGCCGATCATCTGGGAGAGCTCTTCCTGAGTCAGTCGGACACTGACCGCCGGCCGATTCGTCGAGGCCGCATCCACGAGCCGGCTCAGGGCACCGGCCAGGCGTACGGGAACACACGCGGTGGCGAGTTCGAGCCTGACGGCCTCGGACTCTCTGACCCGCGCGATTGCATGGCGCAGCAACGGGTTGAGCAGGCCGTTGCTCTCGACGAAGGAAAGGAATTCGGGGGCCGGAATGAGGTGTACGCGGCAGGATTCCGCGGCGATTACGGAAGCCGAGCGGGGTTGGGCATCCAGGACGGCCAGTTCGCCGAGCAGCTCACCGGGACCGCGTACCGCGAGCAGGGCCCGTTCTCCGTTCGGCCCCGTCAGCGTCACGAGGGTCGATCCCGAAGCCAGCAGGACCACATGGGTGCCGGGATCCCCCTGCCGCAGAAGGACGCTGCGGGCCGGGCGCATCCGCACGGGGGCGAGGCCACGCAACTGCGACCACAGACTCTCGCCGATCACTGCCATGTGCGACTGATACATATCCCCCCAAACGTAGGGACCATCCCACAGAGGGTGAGAGTTTCAGGACGCGAGGAAGGTGAGCAACAGGACCAATCCGGCCACACTGATTGCGGCCACGGTGAAATCGACGGCCACCTTGATCGCCCGAAACTTCCGGCGCGCGAGGGCGGTCAGAGCGGCCTCACGTTCCGGTCCCTGCGTGCAGTTCACCGGGCGCGGAACGGATGTCGGCGCGTGCCCGCTTCCACTGCCTTCGGCGACGAACTCCTCACGCCAAACGAGCCCGTCGTCCTTGGGGAAGACGGGACGCAGGGCCCTCAGCGCCGATATGAGGGCTGCCCCGAGCAGGGTGCCCACCAGTGCCACAGCCGCGCTGAGCAAGCGCGACGAGCCGACTGGTGTGGACACCGCCATCCCCGCCGTGATCGCAAGTAGTGCACCGGTGACTCCGCACAGCGCCGTCGCTTTCGTATCCGCACGCTGCACCTCGACGAACATCCTGCTTGTCCTGCTCGGGGGGACACCGGTTGTTGCCGAGGCGGACAGCGGGACGTTCTGCGGCCCGGATCCTTCCACTGCCTTCTCCTTCTCGTTGCCTTGCGACTTGAATCAGCAGTCTGCGCAGGCGACCGGCACGTAGGTGCCCACCAAGTGGTACCGGCCGCGATCGGTCGATCACAGTCGGCGGCCCGGCTGGATCTGAACCACAAGGCTGAGTGGTTCAGCATTCGGGGTGGTTGGTGGCGGAAAACTGTTTCAGGAACCCTGGAGTGGGTGGCCAGTGTCGGCACGACGGATTGCGTGTGTGATTTCGGGACGCGTCGCGGGTACGGGGGAGCAGTAAGGCGCGGGGGTGGCGGATGGCTCAGAGAGCGAGGCCGAGAATCTGTCTGCCAGGCTACCGACGGCGACACGGACCTCGCATGCGCGCCTCGCACCGGTCGGCCCCTGCTGGACGGCGGTCCGGTACCTGGACCAATCGTGGCTGCGTTTGCGTGCGTGCATGGGCGGGACAAGGCAGGCTGAAGCCCGGACCTGCGGTGTTCTGCGTTGTCCTCCCCCTTGCCGTGCAAGAGGGGCTGGCTGAAATTCACTCTGCTCGAACCGCGAGTCGTATTAGGGCGGAGCTGCTGGTGGTCCCTGGAACGCTGACGGCGGGCCGGAGGCCTTGGCAGGCTGCGCCGGACCCAGGGGGCTCACGCAGTGCGGTGGCCGGACCAACCCACGTCAACCTGATGAAGTTTTAGGAAAGTCAGCGATTGGTCAGCATGAGTCCTGAAAGACCTGGGGACAGCTGACCGAACATGCGAATCGTTGTAGGCTCCGGAGACCGCCCTTGACCTGCGTGAAGCAGGCAGGGAGCAGACATATCGGGAGTATTCGCATGCTTCGTACCATGTTCAAGTCCTACATCTGACATCTGGGCTTTTCCGCAGGTCAGCGGCGTGCTATCGGGGTCCGGGTCAGCAAGTAGTCAGCATCGGTCCTGACCATGTCCCCCGTTGCTGATCTCGGTGACCGCAGGGGGCGAATGCCGGCGGCCTCCCTTCTGCAGCGGAGGCTTGGCTCTTGCCCTGCTGGTCACAGCAGGGTCTTCGCGTTCTGGCGGTAGCCCCGTACCTGGCCCGCGACCTTGGTCCGCCGGTTGCTCGTGGCTGCCCGATGAACCGAAGAACCCGCAGGTGATCCAGATGATCACCGTCCGGTGGCCCCTTCTCCTGCCCTGTCCTGCCCACCCGTTCCGCTTTGAGATGCGTGTTGAAGGCCGACGCCACTGCTGCCGGCCCTGCGGAAGATCGCCCTGGCCTGCCGTCGGTTCGGCGGGCGGCAACCTTTTGCGGAGCTGTGGCGACTGACGGGCGACCCGAAGACGATCACACCCACGGATCGTCCGATCACACCGCCGCATGCTGCTGCGCACCGCTGACCAGAACCGGTGTGCGAGGCAGGCTCGGAGCGAGGAGCCCCCCATGAACGAGACGGATCCCACCGCGCACGGTCGCGGTCGGCGCACGCGCGCGGCCGGTGGCGCGCGACGTACGCGTGGACGCCACCGCCGGCGCTGGACGACGATGGGTCTGGCGCTGGGCGTGCCCGGTGTGCTCGGCCCCTACCTGCTGTTCGTGCAGGCGGACTCGGAGGCCGCGACGTTGGATTCCGACGCCTATTACGAGGTGGTGTCCGTGCGCAGCGACAAGGTGCTGGACGTGCCCGGCGCGGACACGTCGGACGGCGCCTGGACACGGCAGCAGAGCCGCGTGGCCGGTGCCGCGAGTCAGCACTGGCGGCTGAGGCCGACGGGGGACGGCTACTACGAGCTGGAGAACCGCAGCAGCAAGAAGGTCCTCGGTGTGCGGGGTGCCTCCATACAGTCGGCGGCCGCCATCGAGCAGCAGTCCGGCCACGGCGAGGCCGCGCAGCAGTGGAAGATCGAGAAGGCCGGCGGTGCGGCGGTGAAGATCGTCTCGCGGAGCAGCGGCATGGTGCTGGACGTGTGGGGCGGCTCCAGCGGCGACGGCGTGCCGCTCATCCAGTACGCGGACCATGGGGGCACCAACCAGCGGTGGAAGCTGGTGAAGGCGGGCGGCTCGGGCAGGTACACCTGGCACAACGCGCAGATCGTCGGTGGCGGGTTCGTCACCGGGCTGGTCTTCAACCCCGCCCGCAAGGACCTGCTGTACGCACGGACCGACATCGGCGGCGCCTACCGCTGGGACGCGACCGCCGCCCGGTGGACCTCCTTGACCGACTGGATCGGCGGAGCCGACTGGAACCTGCTGGGAATCGAGAGTCTGGCGACCGACCCGGTCGACCCGAACCGCCTGTACCTCGCGAGCGGCACCTACACCAACGACTGGGCGGGCAACGGCGCGATCCTGCGCTCCAGGGACCAGGGCAGGACGTTCCAGCGCACCGATCTGCCGTTCAAACTGGGCGGCAACGAGGACGGCCGGTCCATGGGCGAGCGGCTGGTGGTGGACCCGTCCGATCACGGCACGCTCTACCTGGGTACCCGCAAGAACGGGCTCTGGCGCAGCACCGACTACGGCGTGACGTGGAGCCAGGTCGGCAGCTTCCCCGTGAAGAACGGTGCGAGCAGCGGCGTCGGCCTCTCCTTCGTGACCTTCGGCCCGTCCGGCAGCCGGACGATCTACGTCGGGGTGGCCGACAAGACCACCTCGCTGTACCGCTCCACCGACGGTGGCAGCACCTGGCAGGCCGTGCCCGGCCAGCCGAAGGGGCTGCTGCCGCAGCACGGTGTGCTGTCCGGCGACGGCTCGCTGTACCTGACGTACACCAACGCGCCGGGCCCGAACGGCGTGACGGCCGGTTCGGTGTGGAAGCACACGCCGTCCACCGGGGGCTGGAAGAACATCTCGCCGTCCAGTGGCGGCTACGGGTTCGCCGGCCTGGCGGTCGATCCGCAGCGCCCGTCCACGGTGATGGTCACCACGCTGGACCGCTGGTGGCCCTCGGACGAGATCTACCGGTCGGCCGACGGCGGCACCTCCTGGAAGGCGCTCGGCGCGACCTCGGTCCGGGACAGCTCCGCAGCGCCGTACGTGGGCACCGGCATCGGTCACTGGATGGGCGCCCTGGCCATCGACCCCTTCGATTCCGGGCACGTGCTGTACGGCACGGGATCGGGGATGTGGGGTAGCCACGACGTGACCGCGGCGGACAGCGGGCGGGCGACGCACTGGACCATCCCGGCGAAGGGGTTGGAGGAGACCGCGACGCTCGGGCTGATCAAGCCCCCTGGTCTTCCCCTGATCAGTGCGCTCGGCGATGTCAGCGGCTTCCGGCACGAGGACCTCACCAAGGTGCCCGCCAAGGCGCTGTCCGGGCCGCTGTTCACCAACACCACGGGTATCGACTTCGCCCAGTCGAAGCCGCGGTTCATGGTGCGGGTCGGTCTCGGTGGCGAGCAGCACGGCGCCTACTCGGCCGACGGCGGAGTCGGCTGGGTACCGTTCGCCGCACCGCCGGTGCCCGATGCGGGCGGCGGTTCCGTGGCCGTCTCGGCTGACGGCGCCGCCGTGGTGTGGACCCCCGCGGGCCAGGCTCCGTTCCGTTCGGGCAGCCGTGGCTCGGCCTGGACAGCGGTCTCCGGTCTACCCAAGGACACGGCCGTCGTGGCCGACCGGTCGGCGGCGAACACCTTCTACGCCCTCAGCGGCGGAACCTTGTACGCCAGCACCGACGGCGGGAAGCACTTCACCGCCCGGGCCACCGGTCTGGTCGGCGGGCAGCTCAAGACGGTTCCGGGCATCGCAGGTGACCTGTGGATCGCCGGCGGGGGCAACGGACTCCTGCACTCCACCAACGGGGGGAAGAGCTTCGGCAAGCTCGGCGGCGTGGAGCAGGCGAGCGCCGTCGGCTTCGGCAAGCCGGCCCCGGGCGCCCGGTACCAGGCGCTGTACCTCAGCGGGAAGGTGAAGGGCGTCACCGGGCTGTTCCGTTCAACCGACGGCGGCTCGGTCTGGGTCCGGATCAACGACGACCAGCACCAGTTTGGCGGGATCGCCGTCAACGTCATCATTGGCGACCCGGACGTGTACGGGCGGGTCTACCTGGGCGCCTACGGCCGTGGCGTGGTGTACGGCGACCTGTCCTGATGCTCCGGGCCCGTGGGCGGGCGGCGGTCCGCGCCGTTCACCCACGGGCCGGCGAAGCGGCACGGCCTCATCGTGCTGGGGTGAAGCCGCCCCAGACCGAGAGGGCGCCGCGGGGACCGCCGGCGTCGACGCGGTAGCCGTCGTGCTCGACCTCGCGTGCGCCGGCGGCGTGGTTGTACTGGCCGGCGAAGACATGCTGTCCGGCCGGTACCGTGCGGCCCGGCTTGAGGATCCAGCGGTAGACCACTGCTCCGCCCTCGTTCTGCACGGTGACGGTGAAATCCTCGGCGGGCAGCGTCCGCCAGCTGCCGGTGTTCTGCACCGCGCCGGTCTGCGTGATGCGCAGTTCCACGGTGAGTGCGGTGAGCGGTTGGGTGGACTTCAGGGTGATGTTGCTCTGCGCCCAGAAGCTGTTGCTGTTCGTGCCCAAGGAGCCGGCCGACGACAGAGGCCCGTCCTGGACGTGCGCGTTGCCCGGCCGGGCCGAGCCCGCGGCGCCTGATGCCGAAGGGCTGGGGCCCGTCGGGGACGAACGGTCCGGCGTGGTCGGGCGGCCGGTGGCGGGCGCCGATGGTGTCGGCCGGGGAGTCCCGGACGGCACGGACGGCACGGAGGGCGCGGCGGGCGCGACGGGGGTGGCCGAGACATCCGGCCGGGCCGGCGGCGACTGGACGATGGCGGCGACGGCGAAGCCGCCGACCGCCAGAGTGCCGGCCGCGGCCAGGGAAGCGAGTGCGATCCTGGGCCAGGGCCTCGCGCCCGAAGACTCGCGGTGGCGGACGGGGGCACCGGACATGCCGCGTTCCACGCGTGCCAGGATCCGGGCACGGTCGGGCTGGTGGGCCTCGGCGGCCGCGCGCAGCCGCCTGGTGAGTTCCTCGTTCAACGGCTCCTCCTCCCCGCCAACAGTTCCCCGGCTGCTCCTGTGCTGCCCAGCATCCGTTCCAGCTCGGCCATTCCCTTCGAGGTCTGGCTCTTCACCGTACCGACCGATATTCCGAGCGCCAGAGCGGTGTCCTTCTCGGACAGGTCGAAGGCATGCCGCAGGACCACGCACGACCGCTTCCGGAACGGCAACCGGGCGAGAGCGGTCCGCACGTCCACCACGCCGGCCACGTCCGGACCGTGCAACGGCTCCGCACCGCGGGACCAGAACAGGGCGATCCGGCGGCGCTCGCGCACCGTGCTGCGGATCCGCGACCGTGCCAGGTTGGCGACCACGCCACGGGCGTAGGCGAGCGGGTACTCGGCCTGGCGCAGCCGGTCCCAGCGCTGCCACAGCGCGAGCAGGGCGTCCGCGGCCAGATCGTCGGCGCCGTCCGCCTCGCCCGTCAGGAGACGGGCGAACCGGGCGAGTTCGGCGTAGTGGCGTTCGAAGAAGTCGTGGAACTCCGCGGACGCGTCATCGAGGACCATGTCCGGTGGTCGTCCCCTCCGCAAAATGTGTGCGCTAACATCCGGGCGGCAGCGTACCAGTGCCCGGTTGGCCGGGGCGCGCCGATGCGGCGTGCCCCGGCTCCGCCCCCCGCCGCGGTGAGTCTCAGTGCGCGGCGAACTGGACCCTGGTCGGTTGTGCGACGTTCGGCAGCAGCGCGGTCCCGTCGACCGTCAACTGCTCTCCGTAGATGTCGGTGATCCTTATCGCGCCGCCGCACCCACCGCCGTCGGCGGAGAGGAAGTAGTTGTAGTCGGTACGGGGCAGCTTCCGCCAGCCCTTGCTGGTGCGTACCTCCAGCCGTGCGACCGGATTCCGGTGGTCGATCACCTGGATGCCGCACCAGTGGGCGCTGGACCCGGTCTTGTACCGGAGGGAGAGGGTGTCGGACGTGCGGGGGCTCACCAGGCTCCAGGTGATCGGGATGCGGCCGACCTTGAGCTCGGCCAGTTTCGCGAAGGCCTGTTCGCTGAGGTCCAGTTGTCCGGGCGCGCAGGGGAGCGGGCATTCGTTGGTGATCCGGACCGTGATCGAGGCGCCGTTCGCGGCGCGGACGCGCACGTACGCGCCACAGGCCCTGGACGACTCGTAGTCGGTGGTGTTCATCGCCGCGATCATGAGGTCGTCGCTCGGGCCGAACAGGCAGGCGCCGTTGCCGTCGGCGGCGGCGTAGGCGGTGGCGACGCCCTTGTAGGTGGTACCCGGCCGGATGCGTCCTGCCGACGGTGCCGGGGTGGATGCCGCCGGTGGGGTCTTCTTCGCCGCAGGCGGGGGCGCCGCCGCCGCGGTGGTTGCTGCGGCGGTCGCGCTCGGGGTCGCCGCGGTAGGCGAGCCGGCCGCCGGGGGTGCGGGGCTCGTCGGGGCCGAGGAGGCGGCTCCCGTACGGGTGGCGGCGGGGGCGGCCACGTCGGCCCCAGCGCCGGCCCCGGCCCCGGCCTTGGGGTCGGGGAGCATGGCCGTCACCAGGCAGAAGAGGACGCCCGCGGCGGTCAATATCACCGCCGTACCGAGCATCAGCCTGTGTCTGCGCCTGCGCTGCCGCGCGGCCTGCCGTGAAGTCTGCATGTCCGTCCGTTCGAAGATCCGAGTCGAGGTGCACTGCCTGGTCGCCGCAGGACGCGAAAAGGTTGCCGACTGTGGGAAGCAGGCGCGCGGCGGGTCCTTCAGGGCGGCCGGGCAGCGGTGTCCCGCATCGGTCCGCTCACTGAGCGAGGGGGTGCGGGGAAACGGGCTGGGCGGCACGGATGCCGGCGGACATGAACACCGAGGGCTTGGCGGTGCTGGCCGACGGGGTGCCGCCGGTGCGGTACGGGACGTCGCTGTCCGAGGCTTGTGCGCAGGGATCCTTCGTCCGTCGGCTGCTGGAACTTCCGCAGGTGGCAGGGGCCCTGCACAGCCTCGTGGGCCCGGAGCCCCGGGTGGACCACCACTTCGTGCACACCCGCGAGCAGCTGATCCCGCCGTACCCGGGGCGTGAGTACGATGTCTCCTTCCTCAAGCACGAGACCTTCTTCGAGCGGATCGTTGACGCGCGAGCGGGGCCGCAGGGTCAGCCTCCGGCCTTGCGCTTGTTGTAGACGTCGAAGCCGACGGCCGCCAGCAGTACCAGGCCCTTGATCACCTGCTGGTAGTCCGTGCCCACGCCGACAAGCGACATGCCGTTGTTCAGCACGCCCAGCACCAGACCGCCGGTGAGCGCGCCGAGGACGGTACCCACACCGCCGCTCGCGGAGGCGCCGCCGATGAAGGCGGCGGCGATCGCCTCCAGCTCGAAGTTGATGCCGGCCTGCGGCGTACCTGCGTTGAGCCGCGCGGCGAACACCATCCCGGCCAGGGCCGCGAGGACGCCCATGTTCACGAAGGCGAGGAAGACGACCCGCTTGCTCTTCACCCCGGACAGCCTCGCCGCCGCCTCGTTTCCGCCGATGGCGTAGGTGTGCCGGCCGAGGATCGAGTTGCGCATCACGTATCCGAAGCCGACCAGCAGGACGCCGAGGATCAGGAGGACGATCGGCACCCCGTGGTAGCTGGCCAGCAGCAGCGTGAAGGCCACCACGGCCGAGGTGATCGCGCCGAGCTTCACCAGGAACAGACCGGCCGGGAGCGGTTCCAGCCCGTACGAGGCGGCCCGCCGCCGTCCGCGCACCTCCTGCAGGATCGCGACGACCAGCACCACGAAGCCCAGCAGCAGGGTGAGGTTGTGGTAGTTGGTGTGGGGGCCGACCGCGGGGAGGAAGCCGCTGCTGATGTTCTGGAAGCCCTTGGGGAACGGCGCCACCGACTGGCCCTGCAGGAGGATCTGGGTCCCACCGCGGAACAGCAGCATGCCGGCCAGCGTGACGATGAATGAGGGGATCCCGAGATAGGCGATCCAGAACCCTTGCCAGGCTCCGGCGAGAGCCCCGATCAGCAGCGCGGCCACCAGCGCCACGGGCCACGGCGCGTGGTGTTTGACCATCATCACCGCCGCGGCCGCCCCGACGAAGGCGGCGAGCGACCCGACCGACAGGTCGATGTGCCCGGCGATGATCACGATCATCATGCCGATGGCCAGGATGAGGATGTAGCCGTTCTGCTGGATCAGATTGGTGATGTTGAGCGGCTGGAGCAGGATGCCGCCCGTCCAGAACTGGAACAACAGCACGATCAGCGCCAGCGCGAGCAGCATCCCGTACTGGCGCAGGTTGCCGCGCAGCGCTCGGGCCAGTACGGCACCGGCCGACGGTCGTCGGCCGGTCTCCGGTGTGCGGGGCGTGGTGTCTGGGGTGGTCTTGGTCTGGGCCATGCCTCACACCTGCTTGTCGGGGTATGCCGCGCTCATGGTCATGAGCCGCATGAGGGATTCCTGGGTGGCTTCCGCGCGGTTGGCCTCACCGGTGATCCGGCCTTCGGCCATGGTGTAGATCCGGTCGCACAGGCCCAGGAGTTCGGGGAGTTCGGAGGAGATGACGAGCACCGCCTTGCCCTGGGCGGCGAGCTCGGCGATGACCGTGTAGATCTCCGCCTTGGCGCCGATGTCGATGCCCCGGGTGGGCTCGTCGAGGATCAGCACCTCCGGCTCGGCGAAGATCCACTTGCTGAGGACGACCTTCTGCTGGTTGCCGCCGCTGAGTTTGCCGGTCTGCGCGAACACCGAGGGGGCCTTGATGTTCATGGTCCGCCGGAACGATTCGGCGACCCTCGCCTCCTCGTGCCGGTCGACCCAGCCCCGCCGGGCGACCTTGCCGAGGGCGCTCAGCGAGATGTTCCGGCTGATGTCGTCGCCCAGGTTGAGGCCGAGCTGCTTGCGGTCCTCGGTCACGTACGCGATGCCGTGCCCGATCGCCTCCGGCACCGTCCGGGTACGGATCTCCCGGCCGTCCAGCCGCACCCGGCCGCCGGTCCACCGCCCGTACGAGCGGCCGAAGACGCTCATGGCCAGTTCGGTGCGGCCTGCGCCCATGAGGCCGGCGATGCCGACGATCTCGCCTCGACGGACGTTGAGGGAGACGCCGTCGACCACCTTGCGCCGGTGGTCGATCGGGTGTTGGACGCTCCAGTCCTCGATCTCGAAGGCGACCTCGCCGATCTCGGAGGCGCGCTCGGGGTAGCGGTGTTCCAGGTCGCGGCCGACCATGCCGCGGATGATCCGCTCCTCGGAGACGCCCTCGGGACCGATCGCGATGGTCTCGATGGTCCGCCCGTCGCGCAGGATGGTGACGGCATCGGCGACCCGGGCGATCTCGTTCAGCTTGTGCGAGATGAGGATGCAGGAGATGCCCTGTGCCTTGAGTTCGAGGATCAGGTCGAGCAGCTTGCGGCTGTCCTCGTCGTTCAGGGCGGCCGTCGGCTCGTCCAGGATGAGCAGCTTGACCTTCTTGGCGAGCGCCTTGGCGATCTCGACCAACTGCTGTTTGCCCACGCCGAGATCGGCGATCCTGGTGTGCGGGCTCTCGTCGAGTCCGACCTGCCGGATCAGTGCGGCGGCGTGGGTCAGCGTCTTGTGCCAGCTGATGACGCCCCGGGTGGCGTGCTCGTTACCGAGGAAGATGTTCTCGGCGATGGACAGGTAGGGCACCAGCGCGAGTTCCTGGTGGATGATCACGATGCCGCGCTGCTCGCTGGCCCGGATGTCCCGGAACCGGCAGGGCTCGCCCTCGAAGTAGATCTCGCCCTGGTAGCCGCCGTGGGGGTGGACCCCGCTGAGTACCTTCATCAGCGTGGACTTGCCGGCGCCGTTCTCACCGCAGACGGCGTGCACCTCACCCGCGGTGACGGTGAGGTTGACCTCGGAGAGGGCCTTCACACCGGGAAACGTCTTGCTGATTGACCGCATCTCGAGAACGGGTCGGGCCATGGTTGTGCATCCGTATCGTCGGGGCGGTGCGGCGCCGGGCGGTCCCGTGGGCGTCGCACCGCCGTTTCGTCGTCGCCGGACCCGTCGGTCGGGCTCCGTGGGCTACTTGAGCTGGTCCGCGGTGTACTGGCCGCTGTCCACCAGGACCTTCTGGTAGTTCTCCTTGTCGACGCTGACCGGCTGGAGCAGCTGCGCCGGTACGGTCTTGACGCCGTTGTTGTACTGGCCGGTGTCGTTGACCTCGGGCTTGCCGCCCGTCAGCAGCGCGTCGCCCATCTGGACTGCGGACTTGGCCAGTTGGCGGGTGTCCTTGTAGACGGTCTGGGTCTGCTCGCCCGCGATGATCGACTTCACCGAGGCCAGCTCGCCGTCCTGGCCCGTGACGACGGGAATGGGCTGGCCGGCACCGTAGCCGACGCCCTTGAGCGAGGAGATGATGCCGATCGAGATGCCGTCGTACGGCGAGAGCACGGCGTCGACGCGGGCGGCGGTGTACGACTTGCTCAGCAGGTTGTCCATCCGGGACTGGGCGAGGCCGCCGTCCCAGCGCAGCGTGGCGATCTGGTTGAAGGAGGTCTGGCCGCTCTGCACGACCAGCTTCTTGTCGTCGATGTACGGCTTGAGGACGCTCATCGCACCGTTGAAGAAGAACGTGGCGTTGTTGTCGTCCGGCGAGCCGGCGAACAGCTCGATGTTGAACGGGCCCTTGCCGTCCTTGAGGCCGAGCTTGTCGACGATGTAACTGCCCTGGAGGACGCCGACCTTGTGGTTGTCGAAGGTCGCGTAGTAGTCGACGTTCCCGGTGCCGCGGATCAGCCGGTCGTAGGAGATGACGGGGATGTGGGCGTCGGCGGCCTTCTGCAGCACGTTGGTGAGCGAGGAACCGTCGATGGCGGCGATCACCAGCAGCTTGGCGCCCTTGGTGATCATGTTCTCCACCTGGGAGACCTGGTTCTCCACGACGTTGTCGCCGTACTGGAGATCGGTCTTGTAACCCTTGGCCTGGAACTCCTTGACCATGTTGTTGCCGTCGTTGATCCAGCGCTCCGACGACTTGGTCGGCATCGCGATGCCGACGAGGCCGCCTTTGGCCTCCCCGCCGGCCCCACCCTCGCCTGCTCCGTTGGCGCTCTGGCCGCAGGCTGCCAGCGACAGCGTCAGACCCAGGGTGACAAGGCCCGCTGAAAGCTTCCGCACAGTTCCTCCAGTGATGTTCCGCGACCGGCACGGTGCGACCCGGTTGGGAGAAGCCGGAAGCGGTCGAGCGGGGCCGGCCGGGAGTCGTCTCCTCGCACTGTGTGAAGTCCGGGTTCGCGGCGGCTCCGGCCTGGCGATACCTGAGTGTTAACGCTCACAAGTGTGCCGTCAAGGGTCTGTTCGGATCGCCGTTGGGGCAACGAAGTTGCGGGGGATCGCCGTTCTCCGCGATGCGCCCGCCCATCGAGCACGTCCGGGGCGGGCTGACCGCAAGCGGCGGCTTCTGCGGCTGGGGTGAGGCGTATCCACGAGTGGACCGGATCTTGGTTCTGGGCACCCGCCAGCCTACCGTCGGCCGTTCGTCTGCTCGAGGACGGGAGTGTGACGGGGTTTCGCGGGGCCCGCCCCGCCCGGCGTGTCGGTTCCATGCCGCACGTCGCGGTCGGATCCAGCAGCCGGCTGAGGGTCCCATGGCTGCGGTGGAGAACAGATCCGGGGCCTGAGGCGGCTACCAGGCACGGTACTTGCTGCTCGGTCTCGGCCACCGCGGCGTACGCGACCTGGGCGCCCGGGGTTGGTTGCCTGGTCTTACGTTTTTACTGCGGGTTCGGACCGCTCATTCGTAGGACCGCCGGAGCCCATGGGCTCTGGGTATGGCTCGTTGCCTGTTGCAGTTGGTATGGCTTAGGCAAATTGGCCGCCCGGAGCCCCGCGACGACTCGACCGCCCATGGGGATTCGCGACTCGATCGCCTTGTAAGGCAACCTCGGCGAGGTCGTCTGCGGGAACAGTGTGACGACGAGCCGGCGGAGGGAATCGTGCGCGGGCAGAGTCGCTTGACTTCAGGTGGGCAGTGCCGTGCCGCTACGGGTTGAGGCCGACTTGCTGGGCCTCAACTCCAGCAAATCCCCGTGCGGTTGACCGTCCTGATTCTGCTTCAGTGATCCGACGGATTCTTGCAGAAGATCTTGACAGTCGCTCAGGCCCCTGGTCTCCTGCCTCCAACGCCGATGTGCGAACTGCAAATTGTTAGCGCTAACAATGCTCCGGCGTCCCCCCCACCCCAGGGGCCACACCTTGCCGCCGCTCCGACGCGCCGTGCCCGATCCAGCCGGATCCGCAGGTGCCGAGGACAGGTCGCCCCTGCCTGAACCGCGTGACGGCTCATCCGGTCACAAAGGAGATCTCAATGCGCAGACAGAGTTCCAGCCGCAGACACCTGTCCGCGGTGCTCGCCGCCGCGGTTGCCGCCCTGGCAGCGTTGGCGGCGCTGCTCGTCGCCAGCCCGGCTCAGGCGGCCACCACCAGCGACTTGCGCGGTGTTGCTTCCGGCCGCTGTCTCGATGTGGCGGGCTTCAGTCAGTCCGACGGCGCAAACGTGTACATCTGGGACTGCCACGGTGGAATCAACCAGCAGTGGACGTTGACGGACAGCAGCCAGCTGACCGTGTACGGCAACAAGTGCCTGGATGTCCGGGGCGGCGCCACCACGTCCGGGACCCCGGTGCAGATCTGGACGTGCAACGGCAGTGAGAACCAGCAGTGGCGGGTGAACCCCGACGGGACGATCGTCGGCGTGCGGTCCGGGCTGTGCCTGGAGGTCTCGGGCTGGGGTACGGCCAACGGCACGGGGGTGCAGATCTGGTCGTGCCACGCTGGCACCAACCAGAAGTGGACCGGCCTGTCCGGGGCGAGCAACGCGTGTGCTCTTCCGTCGACCTACCGGTGGACCTCGACGGCTCCGCTGGCGCAGCCGGCGAACGGGCAGCTCGCGCTGAAAGACTTCAGCACCACCACGTACAACGGCAAGCACCTGGTCTACGCGACCACCTCCAGCGGAACGGCGTGGGGCTCGACGGCGTTCAGTCCCTTCACGAACTGGTCGGACATGGGGGCGGCCACCCAGACCGGGATGAACGAGCCCGCGGTGGCGCCCGAACTGTTCTACTTCGCGCCCAAGAACGTCTGGGTGATGGTGTCCCAGTGGAGTCAGTGGCCGCTCTACTACCGCACGTCCAGCGACCCCACCAACCCCAACGGCTGGTCCGCCGCGCAGCCGCTGTTCACCGGCAGCCTGCCCGTGGGACCCGGGGACCGGAGGGACGCCCCGATCGACCCGACCATGATCGCCGATGACCAGAACATGTACCTGTTCTTCGCCGCCGACAACGGCAAGATCTACCGGGCGAGCATGCCGATCGGGAACTTCCCGGGCAACTTCGGCTCCTCGTACACGACGGTCATGAGCGACGCGACGGACCTTCTGTTCGAGGCGCCGGAGGTCTACAAGGTCCAGGGCCGGAACCAGTACCTCATGATCGTTGAGGCGCAGGGTTCGAACCGCTACTTCCGCTCGTTCACCGCCTCCAGCCTGAACGGTCCGTGGACCGTCCAGGCCGGCAGCGAGAGCAGCCCCTTCGCGGGTCAGGCCAACAGCGGTTCCACCTGGGCCAAGGGCGTCAGCCACGGTGACCTGGTCCGCAACAACCCCGACCAGACCATGACCATCGATCCCTGCAACCTGCAGTTCCTCTACCAGGGCCTCCCCACCAACACACCGGAGGGCACCGACTACCTGAAGCTGCCGTACCGGCCGGGTCTGCTCACCCTGCAGCGCTGACCCGCCTGAACCGCGGTGATCGCGATGGGGTGCGGTCCGTCGACGCGTAGACGAGCGGTTTACGGCGTGGGCAACTCCACCTGCTGACCGATACTCGCCGCACCGAGGAACCCCAGCCGCGCATCGGCTGGGGTTCCTCATCCTGTACCGGCGGCCAAGGCGTAGCGGAGCCGGGCCGTGGAACGCCACGGCCCGGCTCTTGGGTACACCGGCTCAGCGGGTGCCGAGGAGGTGTTCGAGGGCGAGCTGGTCCAGCTGCTCGAAGGCCATGCCGCGGCGGCCGGCGGCGTCGACGTCGAATGCGTCGAAGGCGGTCGGGTCGGCCAGTAGCCCGGCCAAGCCGTCCGCGGCGGTGGGGAGGGCCAGTTCGGGCAGCCGGGAGGCGGCGAGCGCGGCCTGGACCTCCGGATCGGACCGGAAGACGCGGGCGCGCTCCGCCAGGAGCAGGTAGTTGCGCATGCAGCCGGCCGCCGAAGCCCAGACGCCGGCGGAGTCCTCGGTGCGCGGCGGCTTGAAGTCGAAGTGACGGGGGCCGTCGTAGCCGGCCGACTCCAGCAGGTCGACCAGCCAGAAGGCCTGGCGCAGGTCGCCCGCGCCGAAGCGCAGGTCCTGGTCGTACTTGATGCCCGTCTGGCCGTTGAGGTCGATGTGGAACAGCTTGTCGTGCCACAGGGCCTGGGCGATGCCGTGCGGGAAGTTTAGCCCGGCCATCTGCTCGTGGCCGACCTCCGGGTTGAGGCCGACCCGCTCGGGCCGCTCCAGCTCGTTGATGAACGCCAGGGCGTGTCCGATGGTGGGCAGCAGGATGTCGCCGCGCGGCTCGTTGGGCTTGGGTTCGATCGCGAAGCGCAGGTCGTATCCCTGACTCTCGACGTACTCGCCCAGCAGGTCGAAGGCCTCCTTCAGCCGGTCGAGGGCAGAGCGCACGTCCTTGGCCGCGCCCGACTCCGAGCCTTCGCGGCCGCCCCAGGCGACGTAGACCGAGGCGCCGAGTTCCACGGCCAGGTCGATGTTGCGGATCGTCTTGCGCAGCGCGTACCGGCGGACGTCACGGTCGTTCGCGGTGAAGGCGCCGTCCTTGAACACCGGGTGGGTGAAGAGGTTGGTGGTGGCCATCGGCACCTTCAACCCGGCCGTGTCGAGTGCGGTGCGAAAACGCTTGACCGCCTGCTCGCGGGCGGCGTCGCCGGCGCCGAAGGGGATCAGGTCGTCGTCGTGGAAGGTGACGCCGTAGGCGCCGAGCTCGGCCAGCCGCTCCACGGTCTCGACCGGGTCGAGGGCGGGTCGGGTGGCGTCGCCGAAGGGGTCCCGGCCCTGCCAGCCGACGGTCCACAGACCGAAGGTGAACCTGTGCGCGGGAGTGGGGACGAGCGGGTCGCTGGGCATGAGGCGCTCCGGATCTGGGCCGAGGGCTATTTGTAATGGCGAAAAACAAATTAGTATGCGGACACGCCAGAAGGAACCCCACCGGAGGAACGCATGTCTGCTCAGCGTGTCGTGATCGGTGTCGACAGCTCGACCCAGGCCACCAAGGCCCTCGCCGTCGACCTGGACACCGGCGCCGTCCTGGGCGAGGGCCGCGCCGCTCACGCCGTCAGCGCGGGCGCCGGACGCGAGAGCGACCCCGAACAGTGGTGGCGGGCGCTCGGCGAGGCCATGGCGGGCACCGGCTGGGCGGATCGCGCCGCCGCCTGCTCGATCGCCGGCCAGCAGCACGGCCTGGTCACCCTCGACGCGGCCGGACGGCCGGTGCGCCCGGCGCTGCTCTGGAACGACGTCCGCTCCGCCCCGCAGGCCGCCGAACTCGCAGCCGCGTTCGGTACGGCAGAGCTCGCCCGCCGCACCGGAAGCGTCCCCACGGCCGCCTTCACGGCCGCCAAGTGGGCCTGGCTGCACACGAACGAGCGCGCCGCCGCCGACCGCGTCGCGGCCGTCCGGCTTCCCCACGACTTCCTGACGGAGCGCCTGACCGGTGAGGCGGTGACGGACCGCGGAGACGCGTCGGGAACCGGCTGGTGGGGCCCGGACGGCTACGACACCGACGTCCTCGGCCGGATCGGCCTCGACCCCGGGCTGCTGCCGCAGGTCCTCCCGCCGGGAGCCCGGGCGGGCGTCGTCCGAGCCGGGATGCCGCTGCGCAGGGGCGCACTGGTGGCGACCGGGACCGGTGACAACATGGCCGCCGCCCTCGGCCTGGGCCTGACCCCCGGACGTCCGGTGCTGAGCCTCGGTACCTCCGGCACCGTCTACGCCGTCGGCCGGACCCGGCCCACCGACCCGGGCGGAACCGTCGCAGGCTTCGCCGATGCCCTCGGCGGCTGGCTGCCGCTCGCCTGCACGCTCAACTGCACCCTCGCCGTCGACCGCTTCGCCGCCCTCGTCGGCCGCGACCGGGAGGACGTCGAGGGAGGCGGCACGGCGGTGGTGCTTCCCTACCTGGACGGCGAGCGCACCCCCGACCTCCCGGGTGCTTCCGGCCTGGTCCACGGCCTGCGCCACGACACGACGCCGGGCCAGCTGCTCCAGGCCGCCTACGACGGCGCCGCCCACGCCCTGCTCGCGGCCCTGGACGACGTGCTGCGCGCCGGGGGCGAGAGCCCCGCCCCCGGCGAACCACTCCTGCTGATCGGCGGCGGAGCCCGCGGCAGGGCCTGGCAGAGGACCGTCCTGCGACTGTCCGGGCGAGCGGTCCAGGTGCCCGAGGCCCGGGAACTGGTCGCGCTCGGGGCCGCCGCCCAGGCCGCCGCACTGCTCACCGGTGAGCCTGCCGATGCCGTCGCCCGGCGCTGGCGGACCGCCGAGGGCCGGGTACTGGAGCCCGTACCCCGTGACGAAGACACGCTCGAACGGATCACCAGTACGCTGCGGCGGGCGCGGGCCTTGCAGGAGGTCCTGCCGGGAGAGCGATAGGAGGGTCGGGCCGATGACGGGGACCGGCAGGGGGAGCGGGGGCGCGGAGGCCGCGCCCGCCTCGCAGCAGGGGATGCGCCGGCGGAACCTCGCGGTGGTGATCGGCGTGGTCGCCGCGCACGGCCCGCTCTCCCGGGCGGACGTGGCCGGGCACACGGGCCTGACCAGGCCGGCCGTCTCCTCCATGGCCGACGAGCTCATCGGTCGAGGAGCGCTGACCGAGACGGAGACCGCGCCCAGCGGACGGGTCGGCCGCCCCGGACGGGCGCTGGCCCTGAACGATCGGGGTCCCGCGGGCCTCGGCCTGGAGATCGGCGTCACCCATCTCGCCGCGTGCGTCGTGGACCTGCGCGGTGAACCCCGGGTCTGGCGTCGCGTGGAGCGGGCCAACGCGGGCCGGCCGGCCGGAGAGGTGCTGGCGGAGGCCGCCGCGCTGGGCGCCGAGGCGGAGTCCGAGGCCGCGGCCCTCGGCCTGCGCGTCGAGGGCCGCGTCCTGGCCGTGCCGGGGGTGGTGCCGAACGAGCCGGGCGGACTGGTCGCGAAGGCTCCCAACCTCGGCTGGCAAGCCGTCCGCCCTGCCGACCACTGGCCCGACCCCGACACCGCGCCCGAGCCGGAGAACGAAGCCAACCTCGGGGCGCTGGCAGAGCAGTGGTACCAGGGAAACCCCGCCGAGACCTTCGTACACGTCTCCGCCGAGGCCGGAATCGGTGCCGCACTGGTCATCGGCGGGCAGCTGTTCCGGGGCGCCCGCGGCTTCGCGGGCGAACTCGGCCACCTGCCCGTCCACCCGGAGGGCGCCCGTTGCGCCTGCGGGGCGCGCGGTTGCCTGGAGCAGTACGCGGGCGAAGCGGCCGTGCTGCGCGAGGCCGGGCTGGGGCGCGTCGGCGACCCGGTGGCCCTGCTGGCCGAGCGGGCGGGAGCCGGGGACGCGGCGACCCTGCGCGCCCTGGACCGCGCAGGACGGGCCCTGGGCCTCGCCCTCACCTCGGCGGTGAACCTGATCGACCCGGACGGCCTCGTTCTGGGCGGCGCCTACGCCGAACTCGCCGACTGGCTCCTCCCGTCCATACGCGCCGAACTGGCCGCCCGGATCACCGTCCGGCCCTGGACCCCGGAGGCGGTACGACCCTCCGCCCTGGGGCGCCGCGGACCGGTGCTGGGCGCGGCCTGGTCGACCGTCCGAGAGATCATCGCCGATCCCACTCGCCTGCCGGCCCGGTAGTGCTGTGACCGCGTGGGTTCGCAACGGCGACCAGTACCGGTGGGGCTGGACCGGCACGGCCATCTCCGGCGATCCGCGCGTCCACGGCTGCTCAGGGGTGGCGCGGAGCGACTTCCTGCTCGTGGACCTGTTCCGGGCGCCGCTGGGCGTGCAGGCCCCGGGACCGTGACGGTCCGGGGCCTCGTGCGGTGCACTGCCTCCCGGCCGTGCCTGGCGTGACGGGTCCGGGCATGAGTGGGCCGCAGTGGACTCCCCTTGGGCCCTCGGATGGACACGTTCCCCGACCATGATCGGGAACACGCGGTGCGCATCAGGTGCACCGACATGTCTGCCTTGGAGGTCCGATGGCAAGCAAGGTGATACGCAGGTCTGGCAACACGGTGTTGGCGCTGCTGATGGCGGCCGGGGCCGTCGCGGTGATGCCGGGTACCGCGGCAGCAACGAGCGGCGGCGGGTGTGGGACGAGCCGGCTGGTCGGCTCCGTGCCGGATCCGAGCAGCCCCGTCCCGCGCCAGCTGCGTACCATCCTCGACGTCCGCACCTGCATCAGTGCCCGTGGGGCCAGCGTGTACCCGGACGCTTACGTCACCCCGGTCATGCAGCAGGCTCCGTGCTCTCTGCAGATCTCGTACGTCGGACCGAACGGCAACAGCAACCGAGAGACGCCCCGCTACGCCTCGGGCCGCATCGTGTACCAGCAGCCGGCCGGCGGGGTACGCGGCACGTACCGCACGGTGCTCCACCTGAACTGCATGTTCGCCGACAAGGACAGGGCGGAGAGCCCGGATTTGCACCTGGCCTGGTAGGCCGGGCACGCGGCTTCAGGGATGGGCCCTGCGGCAGAGCTCGCGAACCCACAGGTGGTCGCTCACCTGGTGCAGGGCTTTCGTCAGGTGGCGCCGGTAGGTTCCGAACGGCAGTCCCAGACGCAGCGCGGCGGACTGTCTGGTGCGTGCCGAGTCGATGAACGTCGTCGTCAGCAGGGCGTGGAAGGGCTCGGTGCCCGGGTTCTCGCGCAGTGCGTCGACGGCGTCCATCAGCCCGTGCCGCACCCGGGCCGCGGGGTCTGCTTCCTCGTATCCGGCGAGCAGTGCGCTGCGGGTGAGCGGGTTGGCTTGGAGCGCCGCCGGTCGGTGCCAGTTCGTGAAGGCGTCGTGGAGGGCACGCTCGAACTCGGTGCGGCTCAGTGCAGCCGGCTCACCGGTGTCGGGCGTGTCCCGTCCCGCGTGCGGATCCGTCCCGTCGAGTTCGAGCCGTCCGATGACGGTGAGCCATTGCCGCAGGGGCATGGCGCGCCAGTCGTGGGCGTACAGGATGGGTACGCGGTCGTCGGTGCGGGGTGCAGAAGCAAGCGGATGCTGGTCGAGGTGGGTGAAGAACGGGCGCCACCACTGCGTACCGGCCAGGGCGACGTAGGACCAGGCCAGGTTCTTCGAGTGCAGGATCTGGGCGAGCACCCGGTGCAGCAGCATGTCCGTGATCGGCGACGGCCCCTGCTGACCATCGGGTGGGACGAGGAAGCGCGCGACGGCGAGGTGCTCGCCGTCGCGCAGCGGTGCGGTCGCGCGGCAGTGCTCCCACACCGTCGCGAGGACCGGGTCGGCGGACGTCTCCGGCCCATCGGGCTTCCGCAGCTCCAGCCATGCTGCGAAAGCCACGGGCTCGCCGGTGTCGGTCCGGCGCAGCACCCGGAAGGCGTGTGGGCGGCGGGCGAGCCAGAACCCGGCCGCAGCCGCCGCCTGAGAGCCTTCGGCGCGCTCGGTGAGCCCGAGCAGTGCTTCGCGATCCCGGGAGTGGTAGTGGTCCTCATGGACGGAATCCGCTTCCTGCCACGTCACAAAGCGCCCCATGAAGCCACCCGGCCGGTGAAGGTGTGTCAGAGCCATGGCTGCGGGGAGGGCGGAAGGGCCCCTGGCTGTGAGGGCGCGGGAGACCACATGGGTGCGTACCCGCTCATGCATGTCCGCGTACCCCTGCGGGTCTCGCCACCTCATGTCGGCGTCGAGGACCGCGCGCACCGCGTCGTGCGGAGACAGCCCGCTCGGACCGGAGTCGATGTAGGGCTGTCGGCGAAGCCAGTCGAAGAGCGGCGCCGGCGCCGTGCCGGGCAGGACCTCCCTCAGCAAATCCTCCGTGGTCGCCCGCGTGTGGGCGCACACCTGAAGGGCCCGGAGGTGATCCGGACAGGGCACGTCGCCGACGAGGTGATCGCGCAGTCTCCGGACGAGATCGTGGGGCGGGTGCCACATCGCCGGGTGTGTCGGGCCGTAGGCGGCGGTCGCAGCGGCCAGCCGCAGTGCCAGGGGGTGCCCGCCGGCGAAGTCGAGCACTTTCTCGTGCAGTTCCGGCCGCACTCCTTCGGAGTGCAGCAGCTCTGCGGCAGAGTCCGCGGCCAGTTCCGCAAGCCGGACGACGCGCAGGGCCCGCCGCCAGCCGGAGTCGGCGACCCACCGGTCGGCCGGTGCGCGCCGGGCCGTCATGACGACGAGAGTGCCCCTCGGAAGCAGCGGGAGGAAGCGGTGGGGAAACTCTTCCTCCCATGCCTCGCACTGGTCGGCGTCGTCCACCAGCAGGACGGCTCGCTCGTGCATGCGGACCTGGTCCGCCCACACCCCCCAGAGCACGGGCCAGCAGGTGGTCCTTCGCAGACCGACGCGGACCACAGGCCTTTCCGCCGCCTCGGCCTCGTCCTCGAACCGCTGCAGCAACGTCGACTTCCCGATCCCGCCCGGGCCGTGCAGGCACAGAACCGCCAGCGTGTCGGCATCGTCGGGACGGCCGCCAAGAGCCTCTCGGAACAACCCGATCTCTGCCTCGCGTCCCACGAACAGTCCCCGACGTGCGGCACGCAGCCGGCCGTACAGCTGCGCCCCTTCGAGGCTCGGGTCGTCGGACATCTGTATCTCCCATGCCTGTGTATCGGTTGGTCAGTGGAGGGGAAAGTGAGGGGAAAGGTTCACGTGGCGGTTGCGGTCTGTGGGCGTTGCCTTGGCTCTCCCTCGGCACGGCGGCTCCATGGCGATCACTGGGCGCTGAGCGGGTTCGAGGGCGACTGGTGGTATGGCAGCCTGGTGCGGCCTCTGAGCGTCGTGGGCCCGGCCAGGCGGCGCCTTGGCTCTCGGCCCGGATCCGTACACCGGTACGGCTGGGTGGTTGGAGGATTCCTCGGCCTCGCCGGTGACGAGAAGTACCTGCCGTGTCGCGCCGCGGATCCGGGCCAGGTTTCGGGGCCCGCCAGTTGCCCGGGCACCACCGCGCCGGTCGCCTACCTTCGGGTGGATGACTGCAGACACCGCACCTGTGCGGTGCCCGGCGTGGCGGACGCGGGCACGTTGTCTCCCGCACGGCGGCTGCCGTACGGGCATCGACGGCACCGCTGGCGGATCCGCACACGATCACGGCCGTGCCCCGATCCGGTGGCCCGGTCCGGCTACCGTCTCGGTCCCGCGACAGCGTAGGCCGCGGTGCCGGCAACCGTGAGGACCAGGGCCGTCCAGGTGCCCGCCGCCGTGCCGGGCGGCAGCAGCATCCAGGTCGCCACCTGCATCGGCACACCTGTCGGGGGCGGGGCGAAGAACGAGAACGAGAGCCAGGTGAACGGCAGCGTCCAGGCGTACTGGCCGCCCAAGAGCGCCGCGCCCAGGGCGACCAGTCCCATCATGCCCGCGCTGTCCCGGACGACGAACGCGGTGGTGGCCATGTCCTCGCCCATTGTCTGCACGGTCAGCAGCACCGTGCCGACGACCGCGCCGATGAGCAGCACGTGTGCTGCTCTTCGGGGCACCCAGCGGATCGCGGCCGTCCGGTCCAGCGCGAGGTCCTGCCCGCTGAGCCCGATCGAGGCTGCCATCGCCCCCGTAGCGAGGATGAGCACGGGCAGGCGCGGATCACCGGGTCCCTCGCCCCCGTCCCGGAGCAGTGCCCACACCGCCACCGCGCTGATCACCACTGCGGCGAGTGACGCGGGTACCTGACGCGAGCGTGCGTACAGCGTCAGCCATCTCATCGGGACGCACCGCCGTTCAGTGCATCGAACGCGTCGCCCTTGCAGGAGAGCGCGGCGGCGCGCATCGCGTTGATCCGCGAGAGCTGCTCGGCCCGCGGCAGCGCCTTGAGTTCCGTCCACACCGGGCGGGCCGCGGCGTCGACCTCGCGGCGCAAACTTGCTGACCCTGTGCCGGGCAGCGACCTGAGGTCCCCGAGGACCCAGCCCACGGCGACGGTCTGCGCGAATTCATCATTCCCGAAGCTGCTCCAGCCGACGGGGGTGCACCCTGGCACCATGCCCTTGGCGATCAGGGCCCAGGTCAGCTCCTCGCCCTTCGCTGCGGCGATGATGTTGTCGTCGAAGTCGAAGAGCACGGTCTTGCCGGACCACTGCGGCGTGGAGCCGTCCGGCAGTACGGCGGTGTTCTCCCGGACCGAGACCGGCGCCTGCCCGCCCAGGGCGCCGTGCAGCAGGCGCAGCGCCTCCTTACCGGGACCCGCGAGGTCGGCGAGTCGCGCCTGGTGCGTCTTGGTCACGCACACCGGACCGTCGCACACCAGCTCCGCGGCGGCCTTGTCGAGGACATACATCCGGCGCGGGTCGGAGGGGAGGACGAGCAGGGCGATCGCCGCGCCGGCCAGGACGGGCGTCAGGGCGATCAGCCGGGCGCGCGGGGTCGCGGCGACCAGCAGCGCGAAGCCGGTCGCGGCCATGCCGAGCAGCCAGATCGTCTGCCCGACGTGCACGGAGGCGGAGAGCGTGACGAGTACCTCGCGCACCTCCTGCACCGCCGGTGACAGCAGCGAGACCCGGTTCGGCTCCGTGCCCAACGACATGTGCATGAGGGCCGTGAACACGAAGGCGCCCATGGCCAGCGCGGGCGGGGTGAGCGCGCCCGGCCCCCATGCCCAGCACGGCTCCCGCGACGAGAGAGAGTGCCCCCACCAGCGAGATCGGCAGCCATCCGACGTGCGTGTACTCGGTGTTGGGGAGCACCTGGACCGCGCCCACGAGGACGAGGAGCGCAAAGGCCGAGGCCAGCGTGATCGCCGTCGCGCCCGCCAGCGTGGCCGCGCGGTGCCAGGCGGGACGCGATGTGGTCGTCAGCAGCTCGGACACCTTCGAGCGGTGGTCGCGCAGGCCCTGCAGCGCCCCGAGCCCCACGGCCAGCGGCCACAGGTAGCCCAGCAGGGCGCGGGTCCACAGGGCCATGGACGTCCACTGGGCCGTCCACGCCGTGGTGCCCCTCCACCACGCGGCGTCCACCAGGTACAGGAACGCCAGCGCCGTCGCCAGGACCACGACGCCGGCCCACGGCGCGATGGAGCGCTTCAGCTCGATACGCAGGACGCGGACGTTCACCAGGTGCCCCTTGTCTGCTCGGGGGTCAGGAGCAGCGCCGAGTAGCCGCGCTCCAGGGGGCTGTCGCCCACGTGCTCGGGGCCGCCCGCCGCGGCCAGCTCGTCCGGGGTGCCCTGGAAGACCAGCCGGCCCTCGGCGAAGAGCACCACGTCGGTGCAGGCGGCGGCTACGTCCTCCACCAGATGGGTGGAGACCACCACGCACGTGTCCGTGCCGAGCTGCTGAAGCAGCTCGCGGAAGCGCAGCCGCTGCGCCGGGTCCAGGCCGACCGTCGGCTCGTCCAGCAGCAGGATCGTCGGGTCGTTGACGATGGCCTGTGCGATGCCGACCCTGCGCACCATGCCGCCCGACAGGGCCTTCATTTTCTCGTCGGCGCGGTCCGCCAGACCCACCCGCTCCACGGCGCGCTGCACCGCCCCGGGGATGTCCGCCTTGGGCACCTCCTTCAGCCACGCCATGTACTCGACGAACTCGCGCACCGTGAAGCGCTTGTAGTAGCCGAACTCCTGCGGCAGGTATCCGATCCGGCGGCGCAGCGCACGGTGCTCGCCCATGCCGCCCGCGGACTCGCCGAGCAGCTCCAGGGTGCCCTCGGTGGGGCTCAGCACGGTGGCCAGCGTCCGGATGAGGGTGGTCTTGCCCGCCCCGTTGGGGCCGAGCAGACCGTGTACGCCGATGCCGAGCTTCAGGTCGAGCCCGTCGACCGCCATCCGGTTCCTGCCGACTCTGACCTTCAGCCCGATGGCCTGGATCTCCCAGGCGTAGGCCGTCGGTGCGATGTCAGCCGCGCTCACCGCGGTCATCATGTGGTGTTCCTTACGTTGTTGGTGGGTTGATTCCGGTCACTCGTAGGACCGGGAGATCCAGGCATGCCGGTGTGGCTGTGGTGTTTCAGCCACTCATTGGGATGCGCGCGACAAGATCGCCAGGTAAGGACACACTGGCGAGGCCGATGGTCATCGATGGGCTCCCAGCACGGAGTACGCGCCCCTGCGGGCGATCACGACACCGATGCCGAGCGCGAGGATCAGCCCCCACACGGGCAGACCGTCCGTCTGCAGGGCGAAGGTCGTACGGCTGGCGGCCAGGGTGGGCGCCACGACTACGGCGGCCCACACCGCCACCAGCGCAACGGCCGCACGGGTCACGCCGACGACACCGCCGAGCGCCAGGGTCGTCGAGGTGAAGGCCAGACAGGGCAGCAGCCACTGCGCGGCCGTCATCCCCGTCACCCAGCCGGCCGCCAGCAGCGCGGGGACGACCACGGCGAGCACGGAGGCGGTGCGCCGCAGCACCAGGTACAGCCCGGCCCTGGGCGCCGAGGCCGTCAGCTCGTACGCCGGGTCGAGCCCGCGCGACCACGACGCCGCGACGCCGAGCACGGGCAGGACCGGGGAGAGCAGAAGTACCAGTGACACCTCGCTGGATCCGGTGCCGACCAGGTCGAGCAGGAGAGCGAGCAGTGTCACGCTCACGACCATGGCCAGCCACGGCACCATCACCGGCGTCATCCACGCCGACAGCCACGCCGACCAGCGCCGCCGGCGCGGCATCGTGGCGGTGGCGGCCAACTGGGGGCCGAGGCCGGACCACACCGTGTCGACCAGTGCCGCCACGGCGGACGCCTGCGCCGTAACGGCGGCCGACAGCCGGTCACGGCACACCCGGCACGCCTCCAGGTGGGCCTCCAGGGCCCACAACTCGTCGGCGGCGATGTCCGTGTCGCCGCGCGCGTAACCGTCGATGATCCGCATCGACGCATGCTCCACGCTCATACCAGCGCCCTCCGCATCGCAATCCTGGCCCGGCGGGCACGGGTCTTGACCGTGCCCTCCGGCAGCCCGAGCAGGACCGCGGTCTCCCGGACGGACAGCCCGTCGAGCACCATGGCCTGCAGTACCTGCCTGAGCTCCGGCGCGAGGCGCCGCAGCGCGTCGCCGACGTCACCGCCGACGGTTGGTCCGAGCGCCTCCTCCTCGGCGGCAGGCGCCGCGTCGGGGAGAGCGGCGGCCAGCGGCGGCTCCGCGTGGTGGGCCCTACGCCGGAAGGCGTCGACGAGGCGCCGCGCCGCGATCGTCCACAGCCAGCCGACGGCCGTCCCGCCCACCGACGCCCCCGCGAACGCACCCGCCGCGCGCCACACCGCCAGATACGTCTCCTGCATGACCTCGGCGACGATCTGCTCGTCCGCGCAGCGGCGGCGCAGCCGCACCGCCATCCACGGCGACGTACGCCGGTACAACTCCTCGAACGCGGCACGGTCGCCCTTGGCCACCAGCCGGACGAGACGCTCCTCGTCCAACTCGTGCAGCACTGCTCTGACTGATCTCACACCTCCTAGACGCCCGAGCCGGGCCGCAGGTTTTCCCACCGACGTGATCCCCGCCACATGTGGGAAAACCCGTGGGTTCCACTCACCTGAAGTTTCGCCGCTATGCAGCGGTAGCTTCGCTGGTCTGGACGGTCTCGCGGAATAGGGCGGGGGGAGAGCTCGGAGTACCGGATCGACTCGCCTTCGCAGTGGCCGGACAGCATGATGACCAGGGCCCGGTCGCTGCCGTGCTCGAAGATGCCGTCTCTGGTGATCCAGCGGCTCCAGCCGCGGGCCTCGCCCAGGGCTCGGGCCGTCTGCGGGGCCCGGACAAGCCAAGGGTTGGCCAGGTCAGCGTGCCGTTCCCGGTCGAACCGGTGAAAGTCCCGGACCGTGGTGAAGAGCGGCAGCTGCACCCAGCCCGTGATCACACGAGGCGGATCGGGAACCGGTGGTCGCTTCGCTTCAACCCACGCGGGGCAGGGGCGGTACGGCCGGTCAGGCTTGATCCGCGGCACGCAGGGCTCGCGCCAGCCACTCCAGCTCCTCGGACGCGTCGGGAGACGAATACTGTCCGCGCACGCGGGCAACGAGCCTGCGGTAACGCTCCGCCCCTGCCTCGATCCCGGCTTCCAGGCACAACAGCACGGCGGCCCGATCGGCGTCGCCGAACAGCTCGGACAGCACTTCGGCCGCTGCCGGTCCCTCGGGGGCGATCCCGCGCTTTCTCACCTCCGCGACGGTCTGCACGACCTGCCTGGCCCACCAGATGGACGCCCCGGGGGCACGACTCTGCCCGGGGACCGGGGTACTCAGCTCCAGCATGGTGCGCATCCGGGCTCGGAAGCCGGGGTCCCGCACCAGCTCGGCCAGTTCGATCCAGGCGTCGACCTGCTCGGGTGTGGGGTCGTCGGGCAGTTCGATGCTGAAGGTGCGCATGCGGTCACGCAGGCGCGGGTCGACGTCGAGACCGCCGAACACCTCCTCCTTGAACTCGTCGATGATCTGCTTGCGTTCGGCGGCGGAAAGCCGTGCCAACCGGTTCATCAGTGCTGTCTCCTCAGCGGTCGAACCACGTTTCGATACGGTGGACAGGACGGCCCGGCTCACCTTGAGGGAGCGGATCTGCGCGTCGAGCGCGGCCACGTGCGCGTCGGCGACCTCGGCGACCGTGGTGCGGCCGCTCAGGACGCGGCACACGTCCTCGAGCCCGAGGCCCAGCTCCCGCAGGGTGCGGACCAGCTCGACGCGGGCCACGGACTCGGCGTCGTACAGCCGGTAGCCGCTCGCGGAGCGGCCCACGGGCGGCACCGCTCCCTCGTCCGACCAGAAGCGCAGGGTGCGCACCGGAAGGCCGGTGCGGTGCGCGAGCTGGCCGATGGTGAGCACGTCGGGGCGTTCGTCTTCCATGGGCGAGATCCTGGACCCTCCAGCCGCTGGAGACTCAAGCGCCCGGGCGCGCGAGCCGGTGGATCTTGACATCGAGGGGCTTTCCGCCGCTTGCCGTGGCGGTCATGCAGGTCCACAGGAGCTCGTGAGGACCTGGCACACGACGGGGCTCAGCGAAGGCGCATCAGCCCCGAGCCGCGGCTTGAGATCGCCACTCGAACGGTCCACCGCATACGTGCTGAGCAGGGCCTTCAGCCGGTCTCGGGTTGTCGAAGATCTCCACCCCATGTAGCTGGGCGGACACCAACCAGTCCCGCAGGATGCGCGTGTACGTACCCCATGACGAGGGCGCCGGGCAGTTCTCCGTTGGCCGCAGGCGAAGCCACTGGTTCGCGGCCGCTGTCGCCCGCAGCCCTTGCTCGTCCTCGAAGAGCAGGTCGTCGTCGACGAGGAAGGCCACGAGCCACGACAGTTACTGAGGCTTTCAAGGTGGAGTCGGTTTGAGGGCCAGGCCTGTGGCGGTGAGGCACCCGTCGATCAGGTGGGGTCGGAGCTGGATTCTGCGTAACTCGCGGCGGAGTGTGCGGTCGAGGTCGTCGGGTGTGCCGAAGGCGGTGTTGGCCATCGCTCTGCGCACGAGTGACCAGACGGCCTCGACGGGGTTCAGGTCGGGTGCATATGGCGGGAGACGGATCGTGGTGAGCCAGTCGTGTTCGGCCTCGTACTGCTTCATCCCTGCAGCCAAGTGGGTGTTGAGGTTGTCCCAGACCACCACGATCGGGCCGCCGAGCTGGATGTGCGCGCGGACCAGGAGGTCGCGGTAGTCCTTCCAGGAGAAGCTCTTGCGTGCGCCCTTGAGGAGGAGATGGGCACGGGGCCGGTGGATGAGACGGCTGTTCTCGCCGGGTTTGTAGCAGCACAGGGCCGCCACCGAGGTCCGCCTGCGGGAGCGGCCACGGACGCGGATGACGGGGGTGTGTCCGCGCCGGCCCCAGGTGCGGGCGCGGGGCGGCGTCATGGAGAATCCGGCCTCGTCCTCGAAGAGGATCCAGCCCCCGTGGGCCGCCGCGAGGCTTTTACCCGCGGCCACACCTCCTTCTTCCACAGCTCGACCGCGTGCTCGTCGCGTTCGAGGGCTCTGCGAGCGGGTGCCTGCCAGGACCAGCCATGCCGTTTCAGTAGCCGCCACACCGTCGGCAGCGACAGACTCACCCGCAGCCGACGGCGGATCACCGCCTGGACCCGGGCAAGCGTCCACCGCTCATCGTCGAAGCCCTGCGCCGACGGGCCCTTGCCGAGCTCTTCCTCCAGCACGGCGAACTGGGCATCGGTGATGGTCGGGGAGTTCGCCGGACCCGCGGAGCGAAGGGCCTCCATGCCGCCCTCGCGCCAGGCACGACGCCAGCGTTCCACCGACCGCACACTCACCCGCAGATCCTTCGCGATCGCCGCGGTCTTCTCACCCGCCACGAACCGCACGCCGGCCTGAAGCCGGATCCCCTCGCGAAACGCCCGACGCTCAGCGGTCAGGCCCCCACCCTCCGGATACCTCATACCACCG
Organism: Streptomyces sp. NPDC051364; assembly: GCF_040682115.1. Lineage (NCBI taxonomy): Bacteria > Bacillati > Actinomycetota > Actinomycetes > Kitasatosporales > Streptomycetaceae > Streptomyces > Streptomyces sp. NPDC051364. The sequence continues at coordinate 639,179 of NZ_JBFBAH010000002.1, forward strand.
GCATACCGCAGGGATCATGAACCGTCACCACCCGACGACAACCCGAAATCCTCAGTAAGCGTGAACAACGGCTGCCTCTCCTCCGCACGGGTGCATCCGACGGAATCGGCCGGTCACGTCGTGCGCGTGTCTGGGCAAGCGGCGACACCCGTTCGACGAGACCGGCCTGACGGTGCACAAGTTGCGCGCCGGGGGAATCCCTCGTTGGCGCGCTTGATGCGGCGCCACTGGTTCTGGAGGTACATCGACTGCGCCTGAAGGATCAGTACGGGCCCGGGCCTGTGCTCAGGTGGTGGAAGACGCCCGCTGAGGCTCGGCGGCTCAAGGCAGGGGCGGGGATCGATCGTCGAGGCCGGTCGGCCGGCGCCCGGCTGCGCGGACCGGGCTGGCCTTCAACTGGTTCACAGTCCCAGTGCCAGCCGGTAGTAAGCCTGGTTCCAGCGGAGATCGCGCCGGAACTGCTTCGGGGTGGTGGTCGCGTCGATGAGGGCGAGCTCCAGGCGGAGCATTTCCGCCAGGTCGTCGAGGTGGTCGGAGGTCAGGGCGGTGCTGAGGACGGTGTGGTGCGGTCCTCCGGCCGTCAGCCAGGATTCGGTGGAGGTCCGCAGGTCGGGGCGGGGCCGCCAGACCGCGCGGGCGACGGGCAGTGCGGGCAGCGGGTGAGGGGGTGCCACCACGTCGATGTCGTTGGCGATCAGGCGGAAGCGGTCGCCGAGGTCGGCGAGGCCGACCACCACGGCCGGGCCGGGTGCGGCGTCGAACACCAGGCGCACGGGGTCCTCCCGCCCGCCGATGCCGAGGGGGTGGATCTCGCAGCTGGGCCTGGAGGCGGCGATGGTGGGGCAGACTTCCAGCATGTGCGCGCCGAGGATGAGCTCGTTGCCGGGTGTCAGGTCGTAGGTGTAGTCCTCCATGAAGGAGGTGCCGCCCGGGAGGCCGGCGGCAGCCACCTTGAGGGCGCGCAGCAGGACGGCGGTCTTCCAGTCGCCCTCTCCTCCGAAGCCGTACCCCTGGGCCATGAGCCGCTGGACCGCGAGGCCGGGCAGCTGGCGCAGTCCGCCCAGGTCCTCGAAGTTGGTGGTGAAGGCCCCGAAGCCGCCCGTTTGGAGGAAGGTGCGCAGGCCGGCTTCGATGCGGGCCGCGTAGCGCAGCGCGTCGTGCCGTTCGCCGCCCGGTCGCAGTTCCGGCGCCAGGTCGTACAGGTCGGCGTACTCCTCGACGAGGGAAGCCACGTCGGTCTCGTCCGCGCTGTCGACGACCTTCACCAGGTCGTTGACGCCGTAGGTGTTGACGGAGACGCCCAAGCGCAGCTGGGCCTCGACCTTGTCGCCCTCGGTGACGGCCACGTCGCGCATGTTGTCGCCGAAGCGGGCGACCTTGAGGGTGGCCAGTTCGGATCGTGCGGCGGCCGCCCGCGCCCAGATCGCGACGCGTGCGCTCGTCTCGGGATCGGTGACGTGGCCGGCCACCGTTTTGCGGGGTACGCCCAGACGGGTCTGGATGTGCCCGAACTCGCGGTCTCCGTGGGCGGCTTGGTTGAGGTTCATGAAGTCCATGTCGATGGTGTCCCAGGGCAGGGTCACGTTCGACTGGGTGTGGAGGTGCAGCAACGGCTTGCGCAGCGCGTCCAGTCCGGCGATCCACATCTTGGCCGGCGAGAAGGTGTGCATCCAGGCGATCAGCCCGATGCACCGGTCGTCGGCGTTCGCGTCGAGGCACACCCGGCGGATGGCGTCGGCGTCGGTCAGTACCGGCTTCCACACCACGCGCGCGGGAATGCCGGAGGCGTCGGCCAGCGCGGCGGCGATCTGCAGCGACTGTTCGGCGACCTGCTTCAGCGTCTCCTCCCCGTACAGGCCTTGGCTGCCGGTGAGGAACCAGATTTCCTGGGCGGGGGATGTTCGGCTGGGCACATGGACTCCTGAAGGTGACGTCCCGCAACGGTGGTGAGGGCGGCGGGTGGGTGGGAATGCGGGAACGGACAACGGGGCGGGGGTCAGCCCGCGGTGTGGGTCGTGTCGCGGATGTGCCTGAGGCGGTGCAGCAGGCCACCCGTGGCGAAGTGGTCGTGCAGGAGCCGGTATTCGACGAAGAGGGCGTCGTACGCCTCGGCCCGGGTGGCGTCGGGCAGGTAGACGGCCGGCAGCCGGCGGCCCATGGCGGCGGTGGCCGTCCGTACGTCGCCGTGCGCGCCGGCGGCTACGGCGGCGTGGATGGCCGACCCGAGGGCGGGGCCCTGGTCGGACGCGGCCAGGGATACGGGGCGGCGCAGCACGTCGGAGTAGATCTGCATCAGCAGTTCGTTCTTGGCCAGTCCGCCGGCGACGATGAACTCGTGGACCGGTACGCCGCCTGCTTCCAGGGCCTCCACGATGACGCGGGTGCCGAACGCGGTGGCTTCGAGCAGTGCGCGGTAGACGTCCTCGGGGCGGGTCGCGAGGGTGAGACCCACGATGACTCCGGAGAGGTGGTGGTCGACGAGGACCGAACGGTTGCCGTTCAGCCAGTCGAGGGCGACCAGTCCGTGGCCGCCGACCGGCTGGCCGGCGGCCTTCCGGGTCAGCAGGGTGTGCAGGTCCTCGCCGCGGTCGGCGGCCTCGGCGAGGTAGTCCGGCGGGACGCCTTGGTCCAGTACCCAGGCGAAGATGTCGCCGACCGCGCTCTGGCCGGCCTCGTAGCCGTAGGTTCCCTCGACGATCCCGCCGGCCACGACACCGCAGATGCCGGGGACGTCGGCGAGGACGGGGGCGTTCACGACGTGGCAGGTGGAGGTCCCCATGATGGCGAGCAGTTGTCCGTCCTCGACTGCCTGGGCCGCCGCCGCGGTGACATGGGCGTCGACGTTGCCCGCGGCCACGGCGATGCCGGGGCGCAGCCCTGTCCACGCTGCCGCCTCCGTACTGAGCGAGCCCACTCGTGAGCCCAGTGCGGAGAGGGGGAATTCGAGGCGGGTGCGTGCGAAGTCGGCGAACCGGGGGTTCAGTGCGGCCAGGTACTCCTCGCTCGGGTAGGCGCCGTCCTGGTGGATGCCCTTGTATCCGGCGGTGCAGGCGTTGCGGGACTCGGTTCCGGTGAGCTGCCACACGATCCAGTCGGCGGCCTCGATCCACCGCGCGCAGCTTTCGTAGACGAGCGGGTCTTCTTCCAGGACCTGGAGCGCCTTCGCGAACTGCCACTCTGCGGAGATCCGGCCGCCGTAGCGGGCGATCCACTTCTCCCCGCGGGCGTGGGCGAGTTCGTTGATGCGGTCGGCATGGGACTGGGCGGCGTGGTGCTTCCACAGCTTGGGCCACGCGTGGGGCCGTCCGGCGAGCTCGGTCTCGGCGAGGGGAGTCCCGTCGGCCAGCGTGGGCAGGACGGTGCAGGCGGTGAAGTCGGTGGCGATGCCGATCACCGCGGCGGGATCGATCCCGGCCGCCGCCAGGGCCTGCGGGACGGCGCGACGCAGTACGTCCCGCCAGTCCTGGGGGTGTTGCAGGGCCCAGTCCGGAGGCAGCGGCGCACCGCCTTGCGGCAGGTATCGGTCGATGACGCCGTGCCGGTAGGGGTGGACCGCCGCGGCCAGCTCCTGACCGTCGCGAACCCGCACCACCACGGCGCGGCCCGACAGGGTGCCGAAGTCGACACCGACCGTGTACTGCTCCGATTCCTCGGAAGGAGGGGCGGGCGCGAGGAGATGGGGTGACGTCAACAGAGTGCCTTTCGAAGGAGCCGTGGGCGGCACGCGGCGCGGCCCGGCAGCCGGAGATGCCGTCCCGACCATCCTGGCGGTCGACGGAGGATCCGATGAGCTTGCAGTGTGAGCGCTAACAATGTCGATAGGCAAGGGGTCTGCGTGGATCATGTGGGAGACCCTCATGGTGCGGCGGCCTTCGTATACGGGGCTGCGGCTCGATATGCCTTTGATGCGAGGCGGGTTGAGGTCTTCGATTCGGGTAGGTGGGGTCGATGGTCGCGCGAACGGATGGAGTCCGCGTTGTTGTCGCACGTGACGCGGTAACGGACAGGTAACGCGCGCAAAGGGGTTGAGAACCCGGCTTGTTAGCGCTCACAATGCGACGGCGCCCCCTCAAGGGCATCCCGCTCCTGTCGCCCCGCCCCCGCCCCCGGCCCCCGCCCCGGCCCCGCCACGCCCATGACCACGGGCGCAGCCCGGCACCGGCCGTGCGGAGCCTCATCCGTAGCCCCCGAAAGGACACCCGTCATGGCTCGCAGAGCAGCCCTCGTCCTCACCGTCGCCCTTCTCGCCTCCTCGGCGCTGACCGCCTGCTCGACCGAGGGTCCCACCTCCGCCCCGGCCTCCGGGGCCAAGACGGGCTCCGGCGGCACGATCACCATGGGCTTCGCCCAGGTCGGCGCCGAGAGCGGTTGGCGTACCGCCAACACCAAGTCCGTCCAGGAGGCCGCGAAGAAGGCCGGGATCGAACTCAAGTTCTCCGACGCGCAGCAGAAGCAGGAGAACCAGATCAAGGCGATCCGCACCTTCATCCAGCAGAAGGTCGATGTGATCGCCTTCTCGCCGGTCGTGGAGTCCGGCTGGGACACGGTGCTCAAGGAGGCCAAGGACGCGGGCATCCCGGTCATCCTCACCGACCGGGCCGTGGACACCAAGGACACCTCCCTCTACAAGACCTTCCTGGGCTCGGACTTCGTCAAGGAGGGCAAGTCCGCGGGCGAGTGGCTGACCGGCGCGTACGCGAACGAACAGGGCCCGGTCAACATCGTCGAGCTCCAGGGCACCACGGGCTCAGCACCCGCCAACGACCGCAAGGCCGGCTTCGCCGATGCCATCCGTGCCGACGGCAAGTTCAAGATCGTCGCCTCGCAGACGGGCGACTTCACCCGCGCCAAGGGCAAGGAGGTCATGCAGGCGTTCCTGAAGTCCCAGAAGGACATCGACGTCCTCTACGCCCACAACGACGACATGGCCCTCGGCGCCATCCAGGCCATCGAGGAGTCCGGCAAGAAGCCCGGTACGGACATCAAGGTGATCTCGGTGGACGGAATCAAGGACGCCTTCGTCGCCATGACCGAGGGCAAGATCAACGTCGTGGTGGAGTGCAACCCGATGCTCGGCGACCAGCTGATGGAGCTGGCCAAGAAGGTTGTGGCGGGGGAGAGCGTGCCGACCCGGGTCGAGACCCAGGAGGGCGTCTTCCCGCAGGACAAGGCCGCGGCCGCCCTGCCGTCCCGGAACTACTGACGCGACAGGTTTTGGTGCCGGAGGAGGCCCGGCTCCGGTGCCTCCTTCACCCTCCGGAGCCCGCTCCACCACCCCACACAAGAGAGGAGGGCGGATGACGCATCCGTCCACCCCGCCGGCCACGGGCGCCGGCGGCCCGCGGCCGGTCCTGGAAGCCCACGACATCCGCAAGCGGTTCCCGGGCGTGCTCGCCCTCGACGGAGTCGCCCTGCGGCTCTTCCCCGGTGAGGTGCACGCCCTGATGGGCGAGAACGGCGCAGGGAAGTCCACCTTGATCAAGGTGCTCACCGGTGTCCACCCCGCCGACGGCGGCGCCATCCTCGTGGACGGCCGGCCCCACGCGTTCACGGACCCCCTCCAGGCGCAACAGGCCGGAATCAGCACCGTTTATCAGGAGGTCAACCTCTGCCCGAACATCTCGGTAGCCGAGAACATCCTCATCGGGCGCGAACCGCGCCGGTTCGGTCTCATCCACTGGTCCGCGATGCGGCAGCGGGCGGCAGAGCTGCTGACGGAACTCGACCTCGATCTGGACGTCACCAGTCTGCTCGCTTCGCACTCCCTGGCGGTGCAGCAACTGGTCGCCATCGTCCGGGCGGTGGACGTCTCGGCGAAGGTGCTCGTGCTGGACGAACCCACCTCCAGCCTGGATCGCGAGGAGGTCGCCCAGCTCTTCACCCTGGTGCGGCGCCTGCGGGACCGCGGTGTGGCCATCCTGTTCGTCACGCACTTCCTCGACCAGGTATTCGACCTCTGCGACCGCGTCACCATCCTGCGCAACGGCCGGCTGGAAGGCGAGTACCCGATCGGGGAACTCACGCCGGTGACGCTGGTACAGCGCATGATCGGCGGAGAACTGGCCACCCTCGACCAGCTGTCCGGCCGTGTCCACGAGGAAGCGGCCGAACGGGCGGGCGGCGAGCCGTTCCTCCAGGCCCGACAGCTGACCCGTACGGGCTCGATCGAACCGTACGACCTTGACATCCATCCCGGCGAGGTCATCGGACTGGCCGGCCTCCTGGGCTCGGGCCGCACCGAGGTGGCGCGCCTCCTGTTCGGCGCGGACAGCGCGGACGCCGGAGAAGTGAGCATCGAGGGCGAGAAGGTGGTCCTGCGCAGCCCCCGCCACGCCATCGCCCGGGGCATCGCGTTCTGTTCCGAGAACCGCAAGTCCGAGGGACTGGTGGGCGAGCTCACGGTCCGCGAGAACATCGTCCTCGCCCTGCAGGCCGCCCGCGGCTGGACCAGGCCGCTGGCCCGTGCGAAGCAGGACGAACTGGCGCGGCACTGGACAGAGGCCCTGGACATCCGCCCCGCCGACCCCGAAGCGCAGGTGCGCCACCTCAGCGGAGGCAACCAGCAGAAGGTCCTCCTCGCCCGCTGGCTGCTGACCGCACCCCGGCTCCTGATCCTCGACGAACCCACCCGGGGCATCGACATCGGGGCCAAGGCGGAGATCCAGAAACTCGTGGCCCGCCTGGCGGGCGAAGGCACCGCCGTGCTGTTCATCTCGGCGGAACTCGAAGAGGTCCTGCGCCTGAGCCACCGCATCGCCGTGCTCCGCGACCACCGCATGGTGGCCACCCTCGCGAACGACGACACCGTCACGCCCGAGCGCCTCCTCACCACCATCGCCACCGGAACGGACTCATGACCACCCAGCACGCCAAGTCCGAGGCGGCCGCCGCGATCGGGAGACGGCTGGCCGGCCACCGCCTGCTGTGGCCCGCGCTCATCCTGCTCGCACTGCTCCTCGGCAACTTCGCGTTCCACCAAGATTTCTTCTCCGTCCGCGTGCGCGACGGCCACCTCTACGGCAGCCTCATCGACATCCTCCAGTTCGGCGCGCCACTCATCCTGGTGGCGCTCGGCATGACCCTGGTGATCGCGACCCGCGGGATCGACCTCTCGGTGGGTTCCACCGTCGCCATCGCCGGCGCCCTCGCCTGCGGGCACATCTCCACCGCCGCGCATCCCGGCAGCGTCGCCACCCTGCTCACGGCCGTCGCCCTCGCGCTCGGCGTCGCCCTCGTACTGGGCCTCGCCAACGGCTTCCTGGTGTCCGGGCTGGGGGTGCAGCCCATCGTGGCCACCTTGATCCTCATGGTCGCGGGCCGCGGCGTCGCCCAGCTGATCACGGACGGTCAGATCGTCACGGTGACCAGCGCCCCCTACAAAATGATCGGCGGGGGCTACTGGCTGACCTTCCCGTTCGCCGTCCTCCTTGCGGCAGCCCTCGTCGCGCTCACCGCCCTCGTCACCCGCCGCAGCGCACTCGGCATGCTGATCGAGTCTGTCGGCGGCAACCCCGCCGCGAGCCGCCTGGTCGGCATCCGGGCAGGCGGTCTCCTCGCCCTGGTCTACGTCTTCAGCGCGCTGTGCGCGGCCGTCGCCGGGCTGATGATCAGCTCCAACGTCTCCAGCGCCGACGGCAACAACGCCGGCCTGTGGATCGAACTCGACGCGATCCTCGCCGTCGTCGTCGGCGGCACCGCACTGACCGGAGGACGCTTCTCCCTCGGCGGCACCGTCCTGGGCGCCCTGATCATCCAGACCCTCTCCACCACCGTCTACACCCTCGGCGTCCCACCCGAGACCACCCTCGTCTTCAAGGCCTTCGTCGTCATCGTCGTCTGCCTCGTGCAGTCCCCGGTCTTCCGGGCCAAGGTCCTGCGCCGCCGCAGGACGACCACTTCCCGATCCCACACCACGGCGGGCGCCGCCCCGCTGCAGCAGGAGGTACGCGCATGAGTACCGGCATCGCGAGCGCCGCCGCGCACCTCACCCGCCCCTTCGCGACCGTGTCCCCGCGCACCCGCACCCGTATCCCACTGATCGTCACGGCCGTCCTGCTGGCCGTCATGTTCAGCGTCGGATCGGTGCGCTACGAGGGCTTCCTCTCGGCGCAAGTCGTACTGAACCTGCTGATCGACAACGGATTCCTCCTGGTCGTCGCGGTCGGGGCGACTTTCGTCATCCTCACCGGCGGCATCGATCTGTCCGTCGGCTCCATGGTGGCCCTGTCGACCATGCTCACCGCCTGGCTGGTCGAGTCGCACGGCTGGCCCCTGGCCACCGTCATCCCCCTGGTCCTGCTCGTCGGCGCCGGGAGCGGGACGCTCATGGGCTGGATCATCCACACCTTCGAGATCCAGCCGTTCATCGTCACCCTGGCCGGCATGTTCCTCGCCCGCGGGCTCTGCTACACGATCAGCACCGAATCCATCACGATCAGCGACCCCACGACGGCGGGAATCGCGCAGACCCGGCTGTACGGCCCGGGAGGACTGTTCGTCTCGATCCCGGTGGTCATCGCCCTGGCCGTGCTGGTGATCGCCTTCGTCGTCCTGCACCACACGCGCTTCGGCCGCAACGTGTACGCGCTGGGCGGCAACGAGTCCTCCGCTCGGCTGATGGGTCTTCCGACGGGCTCCACCAAGATCGCCGCATACGCCGTCAGCGGCCTGTGCTCCGCACTCGGCGGCCTGCTGCTGACCTTTTACATGCTCTCCGGCTACGCCCTCCACGCCATGGGCATGGAACTCGACGCGATCGCCGCCACCGTGATCGGCGGCACGCTGCTGACCGGAGGCTCCGGCTTCGTCCTGGGCACCGCCCTCGGCGTGCTCGTCCTCGGCACGATCCAGACGGTGGTCAACTTCCAGGGCACGCTCAGCTCCTGGTGGACCCGGATCGTCATCGGTGCCCTGCTGCTCGTGTTCATCGTGCTGCAACGCCTGATGAGCGGCCGCCGCCCCGCCGCCGACTGACTCCGGCTCCGCAGCCCACCCGCCCGTGCCACCGCGTTCGCGTGCCGCGATCACAGCTTGGTCCCGGCGCGCATCCGGTGGACCGACTTCCAGGGAATGCCGTCATGGAACACGCATATGAATCTGTCGACCAGGCCGCCGAGCCCAGGCAGACGGCCGCCTGTCCGCGGACGGCCCGCCCCCTGCGTCTGGACGATGGCGGAACGGGGGAGAGGTGGCGGTTCGGCTTCCCCGGCAGGGCCCGTGCCGAGGTCCACACGCGCGGCGCCCGGCTCCGTTCACTGATCCTGCCGGACCGCTGGGGCCACACCGCTGACGTGGTGCTCGCGCCCCGCGACCCCGCCGCCTGCGAGGGTTCCGCACGCTACTTCGGTGCGACGGTGGGCCGTTACGCCAACCGCATCGCACGCGGCGGGCTCGTAGTCGACGGCGTCACCCACCGGCTCGCCACCCAGGAGACCGGGCACACATTGCACGGTGGTCCCGACGGGTTCGACCAGCGCCTGTGGCGGTGCGAACCCTTCCACTCGGCGCACCGCACCGGTGTCCGTCTGTTCCTGCACAGCCCCGACGGCGACCAGGGATTCCCCGGTGCCCTGAACGTGCGCCTCACCTACACGCTGGACCGCGACGACAACCTGACGATGTCGTACCAGGCGGTCGCCGACGCCCCGACGATCGTCAACCTCACCAACCACGCCTACTGGAACCTCGAAGGGGAGGGGCGCGGCAACGTCCTGGCCCACCACCTCCAGGTCGCGGCCCCCCTCTACACCCCCGTCGACGCCGAGTTGATCCCCGACGGCTCCCACCGCCCGGTCAGCGACACCCCGTTCGACCTCCGCCGGCACCGGCGTCTCTCTGACGCCTTGACCCATACGGAGGCGCAACTGGCCCTCGCCGGCGGAGGCTTCGATCACAACTGGGTCCTCGACGACCCCCGGCGAGACAGTCCTCGTAAGGCCGCTGTGCTGTACGCCCCCGCATCCGGCCGCCGCATGGAGGTGCGCACCACGGAACCGGGCATGCAGGTCTACACCGCGCAAGGCCTGACCGGTGACATCACGGGCAAGGCAGGCAGGCCGTACCACGCCTACGCGGGGGTCGCGCTGGAGACCCAGCACTTCCCGGACTCCCCGAACCGCCCCGACTACCCGACGGTCGTCCTGCGCCCGGGCGAGCTGTACCGGTCGACCACGATCCACAGTTTCACCACGGTCGCCGCCTGAGAGGGGCGGCGGCGGCCGTAGCCGCTGGCCGGTGCCGGGGGGCACCGGGCAGCGGCTTTGGTGCCTGTGCCCGGTTTCCCGCGTACGAAGGTGCCCCCGGGGCCCGGCCTCCTGCGAGAGGGGTCAACCGCCGGGCACGTGGGGGTCATTCGCCGGGGGGAGCGATCCTGCGGGCCGTGCTGGCGCGCACGATGAGCTCGGGCGCCACCACCAGGTGGGTCGACTCGTCGGTCCTGCCCTCGATGTGGTCCAGGAGCAGCCCGATGCTGTCGCGGCCGAGCGAGGCGAAGTCCTGGCGGATCGTCGTCAGCGGGGGCGGGAAGAACTCCGCCTCGGGGATGTCGTCGAAGCCGGCGACCGCCACGTCCTCGGGCGTCCGCAGGCCCGCTTCTCGCAGGGCCCGTAGGACACCGAGGGCCATCTGGTCGTTGGCGACGAACACCGCGGTGAGGCCGGCTCCCTGCCCTCGTGATGCCAGGACCCGTCCCGCCAGCTGCTGGCCGGCCTGGTATCCCGACAGCGGACTCCAGTCGCCGCGCAGCACGGGCGGCACCTCGGCGCCGGCATCGCGCAGCGCGTCCTCCCACCCCTGTGTGCGGGCCTCGCTCTCGAGCCAGTCGGGGGGGCCCGCCACGTGCCACACCGTGGCGTGGCCCGACGCGAGAAGGTGCTCCGTGATCATGCGGGCGCCGAGGTTCTGGTCCAGCGACACCCCCGGCAGGTCGAGGGTGTGGCCGCCTTCCACGGTGACCACGGGGCACGGTGCCTCCAATGCCGCCAGGGCGCGCACCGCGGCGCGTTGCGGAGTGACGGCGACGATGCCCTCCACGCCCCATCCGGCGAGGTGCTGCATGGCTTCCGCGAGGGCTGTCTGCGTGGCGGTCCGAAGCGTGACGGCGGATGTCAGGTAGCCGCGGTCCCGAGCGGCCTCCTGCACTCCCGCCACGGTGCTGGCGGGCCCGTGCAGAGTGGTGTTCACCGCGATGACGCCCAGCGTGTGGGTCCGGCGGGTGGCCAGAGCCCGGGCCGCCGAGTTGCGGCGGTACCCCAGCTGCTCGATGACCTGAGTCACCGCGGCCCGGGTCTTGGCGCTGACGTTCGGGTGGTCGCTGAGCACCCGTGAAACGGTCTGATGGGACACGCCGGCGACGCGCGCGACGTCCGTCATCGTGGGCGCTCGCGAGACGTCTGGGAGCTGGGTCAACTCTCTTCCTTTCCTCATCGAGCGGCCTTCCCTCAAGATACCGAACCGGCTTCGGTCCGCACACATCTCGAACCGACCGGAAGATTGTCGACCAGGTATAGATGTTGGCGTTCACATTATGCAGCGCTGATCGCATGTTGTGGTCAGGAATCTTCTCGTACCTATTGAGATTGCTGCTTGTTAGCGCTCACAATCTGATCGGGGCGGCTGAGGTAGGTCAGCTGCGATGCCTGGAGCCGCCCCCGATCAGTCCAGCCCACTCATGCGCGGCCGCGGGGCCTGCCGGACGCCGGTCCCGGAGGAGCCCGCCGCGCATGCCGGAGAGACGGTGAGAGTGCAGTGAGCGAGACCTTCCTCAAGGACCTCCGTCGCGAGGTCCTCGCGGCGAACCTGCGCATCCCGGAGGCCGGTCTGGCCACCCTCACCTGGGGAAACGTCAGCGGAGTGGACCGAGACGCCGGCGTCTTCGTCATCAAGCCGTCCGGGGTCTCCTACGCCGACCTCACCGAGGAGGACCTGGTGGTGGTGGCACTGGAGGACGGGCGGGTCGTCGAGGGACACCTCAGGCCGTCCACCGACACCGAAACCCATCGGTGCCTCTACCGGGCCTTCCCCTCCATCGGCGGCGTCACCCACACGCACTCGACGCACGCCGTCGCCTTCGCCCAGGCGCGCCGCCCGATCCCCGTACTCGGCACGACGCACGCCGACACCTTCAACGGGCCCGTCCCCGTGACGGAGGACCTCACCGCCGAACAGTGCGCGCGGGACTACGAGTACAACACCGGACAGGTGATCGTCGCCCGGCTCGACGGCGACCCCCGGCGGGCCGACGAGGTTCCCGGAGCGCTCGTCTCGCGACACGGACCCTTCACCTGGGGTGTCACCGCGAAGGCGGCGCTGGAGAACGCCGTCGTCTGCGAGGCCGTGGCGGAGATGGCGCTGCACACGCTGGCGCTGGGGTCCCGCTTCGGGGAAGCCTCCGAACCGCCGAAGCACCTGCTGGAGCGGCACTTTACCCGCAAGCACGGACCGGACGCCTATTACGGCAACGTCCCTCACGCTCCGAGCGTCTGAAGCCGCGCATCGTCTCGCCGTCACTTGCTGCGGCGGCGCGGGACGGATCAATTGCGTCCACCCTCTGCCGAAGCTGTGGTGGTGGTTGGCCCGTTCTCGGGCAAGGGACGGTCAACTACCGGTTCAGGTGGGCCGCTTGACTTCCACGTCAGGCGCCTGGCTTGAGTGGGAGCGCTCCCACTCTGAGCCCCCCCGAGGAAGGCTTCACCGTGCCTCCTGTCACCTCCGCCCGCGGCGTGCCACGTCGCGCGGCCGCCGTGCTCGCCGGCCTCGCGATGGCCGTCGGCGTCCTGTCCACGACCGCCCTGACCGTTCCGGTCGCGGCTGCCGCCACCGTGGCAGCCGCTGCCGGCACACCTGTACGGGTCAACCAGCTCGGCTACCTGCCCGACGGCCCCAAGCGGGCCACGGTGGCCAGCTCCGCGACCGCCCCACTCACCTGGCAACTGCGCGACGCCTCCGGCACGGTGGCCGCCTCGGGTGCCACCACGGTGCGCGGGTCCGACCAGGCGTCCGGCCAGTCCACGCACCTGGTGGACTTCGGCGCGCACACCGGCACCGGCACTGGCTTCACCTGGTCGTCGACGGCCAGACCAGCCACCCCTTCGACATCTCCGCATCGCTGTACGACGGACTGCGCGCCGACAGCATGTCGTTCTTCTACCAGCAGCGCAGCGGTATCGCGATCGACGCGGCTCTGGCGGGCGGCAGCGCCTACGCCCGACCCGCCGGGCACTTGGGCGTCGCCCCGAACAAGGGCGACACCAGCGTCCCCTGTCAGGCCGGGGTGTGCGACTACCAACTGGACGTGCGCGGTGGCTGGTACGACGCGGGCGACCAGGGCAAGTACGTGGTCAACGGGGGAATCTCCGTCTGGGAAATGATCAACTCCTTCGAAAGGGCCCGCCGTTCGGGCGGGGACGCGGTGCTCGGCGACGCGACGCTGCGGGTGCCGGAGCGCGGCAACGGGACGCCGGACGTGCTGGACGAGGCCCGCTGGGAGCTGGAGTTCCTGCTGCGGATGCAGGTTCCGGCCGGGAAGCCGATGGCCGGGATGGCCTTCCACAAGATGCACGACGCCAAGTGGACTGCCCTGCCGACCCGGCCCGAACTCGACTCCGAGCAACGTGAGCTGCACAAGCCGTCGACCGCCGCGACGCTGAACCTGGCGGCCTCGGCCGCGCAGTGTGCCCGGGCGTACGCGCCCTACGACGCCGCGTTCGCCGCGCGCTGCCTGGACGCGGCCCGCCGCGCCTGGACGGCTGCCAAGGCCAACCCGAACGTGCTTGCTCTCGCGCCCGACAACATCGGCGGCGGTGCGTACGAGGACGCAGACGTCTCCGACGAGTTCTACTGGGCGGCGGCGGAACTCCTGGCCACCACCGGCGAGTCGCAGTACCGGGACGCCGTCACCTCCTCTGCGCACCACACCAAGCCCGTCGACGGATTCTGGTGGGGCGGCACCGCGACGCCCGGCCGGATCACCCTCGCCACCGTCCCCGGCGTGGCCCTGCCCGCCGCCGATGTGGCCCGGCTGCGCGGCCTGCTGACCACGGCCGCCGATGGCCATACGTGTGGGGCTCCAACAGCTCCGTCACCAACAACGCGATCGTGCTGGCCGTCGCATACGAGATCACCGGGCAACAACGCTATCGGGCAGGAGCGTTGGAGTCCCTGGACTACCTGCTCGGCCGGAACGCACTCGACCTCTCCTACGTCACCGGCTACGGCGATCGTTACTCCGCGAACCAGCACCACCGGTTCTGGGCACACCAGAACGACGCCTCGCTACCGCACCCGCCGGCCGGATCCTTCGCGGGCGGACCGAACGCGGGGCTGGAGGACCCGGTGGCCAAGGAGAAGCTCGCGGGCTGCGCACCGGCGGCGTGCTACGGGGACGACATCGGCTCGTACTCCACCAACGAGGTGGCCATCAACTGGAACGCCTCGCTGGCCTGGCTGGCGGCCTTCGCGGCTGAGCGGCGCAGCGCTCCGGCGGTGCCCGTGGTCCAGGTGGCACCGGCGGCCGTGACGGTCCCGGAGGGCGGTTCGGCGCCGGTGGGCGTGCGGCTCTCGGCCGCGCCCGAGCAGAACGTCACGGTGACGGTGGCCCGGAACTCCGGCGACGAGGACCTGTCGGCAGCCGCGACCTTGGTGTTCACCCCGGCCAACTGGGCGACGGCGCAGGAGGTTACGGTCCTGGCCGCGCAGGATGCCGACGGGTCCCCGGGCAGCGGGAACTTCACGGCCGGTGGTCCTGGCGTGCAGTCGGCGACGTTCACAGCGACGGAGGCGGACGACGAGGCGTCGGCGGCCTCCTGCACGGTGGCGTACCGGATCGACAACGCCTGGGGCAACGGCTTCACGGCGACGGTGACCGTGAAGAACAACGGAACCTCGGCGATCTCCGGGTGGACCCTCGGCTGGAGCTTCGCGGGTGATCAGCGGATCAGCAACGCCTGGAACGCCACGGTGAGCCAGTCGGGCAGCACGGTCACCGCCCGGGACGCCGGGTGGAACGGCACGCTGGCACCCGGCGGCAGCGTGAGCTTCGGCTTCCAGGCGACGTACTCGGGTACCAACGCGATCCCGGCGCGCTACACGCTGGGCGGTGCACTCTGCTCCTGAAAGCTCGTCATGCTCCGTCCGCCCGCCGACCAGGTGCAGAGGGCGGAGCGCGTCGGACAGACGACGGAGTGGAGCCAGGATCATCCTGGCTCCACTCCATGGTGCGGGGCGTGTCACTACGGGAACTGTGCCCCTTGGCCAGGGCAGGTCGTCAGGTGCGGGTCCAGCGCTGGTTGCTGCCGTTCGAGCAGGAGTAGAGCTGGATCAGGGTGCCGTTGGCGGTGTTGTTGCCGGCGGCGTCGAGGCAGAGGCCGGACTGGACTCCGACGATGGATCCGTCGGAGTTGAGGCGCCATTTCTGGTTGTCGCCACCCCAGCAGCTGTAGATCTGGACCTTGGTGCCGCTGCCGGTGCCGGCGGCGTCCAGGCACTTGTTGCCGTAGACCCTGAGCTCGCCTGCGGCGGTGTGCGACCACTGCTGGTTGGTGCGGTTGTTGCAGTCCCACAGGTTGAGCTGGGTGCCGTCGGTGGTGCTGGCACCGGGCACGTCCAGGCAGCGGCCCGACCCGACGCCCTTGATCTGTCCAGAACCGGGCGAAGGGGTCGGAGTGGGAGTAGAGGATCCGGCGTTGAGTGCGTTGAGGACGGAGGAGTAGGCGGCCTTCTTGCTGCCGTCACCGTTGAACAGCAGCGGCGAGTGCTCCGGTCGCCAGGAGTCGGTGTCGCGCACCCCCCAGACGGTGATGCCGAGGCAGCGCGGGACGGCCAGGCAGTCGTTGGTCACGTTGGCGTAGGTCGTGCCCGAGGCGCCCTGGATGTCGAGCTCCGTGACGGCCACATCGACGCCGAGGGCGGCGAAACTCTGCAGGGTGGTACGGAAGTTGCTGTTGCAGGGGCTGTCGCTGTTGAAGTGCGACTGGAAGCCGACGCAGTCGATCGGTACGCCGCGCTGCTTGAAGTCCCGGACCATGGCGTACATGGCCTGGGTTTTGGCCCAGGTCCAGTTCTCGACGTTGTAGTCGTTGTAGCAGAGCTTGGCGGCCGGGTCGGCGGCGCGCGCGGTGCGGAAGGCGACTTCGATCCAGTCGTTGCCGGTGCGCTGCAGGTTGGAGTCGCGCCGGGCTCCTGAAGTGCCGTCCTCGAAGGCCTCGTTCACGACGTCCCACTGGCCGATCTTGCCCTTGTAGTGGGCCATCACGCCATTGATGTGGTTGGTCATCGCCTGGCGCAGCGTGCTGCCGCTGAGGCTCTGCATCCAGCCGGGCTGCTGGGAGTGCCAGGCCAGGGTGTGGCCGCGCACCTGCTTGCCGTTCTGCACCGCCCAGTTGTAGACGCGGTCACCCGCGGCGAAGTTGAACTGGCCACGCTGGGGTTCGGTGGCGTCGATCTTCATCTCGTTCTCGGGCGTCACCGAGTTGAACTCGCGGCCGGCGATCGTCGTGTACGCCGAGTCGCCCAGCCTGCCCGAGGCGATGGCGGTACCGAAGTACCGGCCGCTCTGCGCCGCCGCGCTGCCGAGCGTGCTCTCGGCGGCGTGTGACGTCGGCGCCACCAGCGCGGCGGCCGCACCGAGGACGCCGACGACCAGGGCCGCACACAGGCCGCCGGTCTTCCGGCGGACGGTGGGTGGGGGAATGGCTTGTGAGCCCATGAATGAGCCTCCAGAAAGAAGTCACGGAAGGGTTGGATCGCGGCATGGTGAATCCGCGTGAACGACGCCCGCGTCCATGGGAAAGGGACGCTCGTGAGCGCGTAGAGATCCGAGGACGGCGCCCGGAACCGGACACGGACGGGCCACACCGCCTCGGCCATGAGTCTGGAAACCCCGCCGAAACAAGTCAAGAGTTTCGAAAACATTTCGAGAATCTGTCTCTCGGGGGAGCTTGTAGTCCCCTATTCATTGAACGGTCCTCATCGAAAGTATTTCGATGAGGACCGTTCAAAGCGGGATCTGTAGCGGAAAGCTGTAAAAGAGCATTTCCTTCAGTCGGCATCGCCGGTAATGGCGGCCTGGTCACGGCGGCCTAGGTCAGCGCACGCCCGTGTTGAACCCCAGTGCGGGGTTGGCGTTCCGGACGAGGGACTTGGCCTGCTCCGGCCACCACACGCCGGCCGCGGGATCGACGATGCCGTACTCCGGGTCGATGGTGCCGCCCGGGATGCCGCGGTTGCACTGGCCGTCGGACTGACCAACCGTCTTGATCCACAGGTAGGCGTCGACGAGCGGGACGCCGGTGTTCGCGGTCGGCCGGTCGCCGACGCCGCGACCCGGGGCGTTGCACCAGGTTTGCGGGTCGCCGCTGTACTTGCCCGCGGGCGGGGTCCAGGCGCCCTGGCCGTTGCGGCTCGTGTCGACGACCAGGTGGGTGAGCTCCTGCGTGGGCGGGGTACCGACGTTCTGCTGGAACCAGCGGTCGGTCCAGTGCCACGTGGACGGATCGTCCACGTTCACGGAGTTTCCCGGCTGCCCGTCGTTCGGTGCTGCGGGTGAGTAGTACTGGCTCGCGCACCAGTCGGCGTGCCCCCTGGCCCAGTCCGGGCCCTTGGTGGCGAACCACAGGCACTGGGAGACCCAGGTGCCGTAGTGGGTGGACAGGTCGGTGGCCAGATAGTTGGAGACGTTCAGCGAGAAGCCTTGGGTGCGGGTGACGCCGGCTTGGAGGAGGCGTTGTGCGATGTCGCCGACGCTGCGCCAGTGGCTGTTGCCGGCGTCCAGGTAGACGACGCTGTTCGGCTGCCGCCCCAGGGCGTCGATCGCGTGGTCGGCGAAGCGTCCTGTGGTGATCGCGCCGGTGGGGTCGCTGCCGGGACCGCAGTTGGAGGGGAGGTTGGCCAGCCCGTCCGGTTCGAGAATGACGACGGCCTTGCTGCGGCCGAGCCCCCGGGCGAAGGCGCTGATCCAGGCCTGGTACTCGGCGTCCGACTGCGCACCGCCGGAGGAGTACTGGGAGCAGTCGCGCAGCGGGATGTTGTAGGCCACCAGGACGGGAACCGTCCGGGTTCGCTCGGCTCGGCGCACCAGGTCGCGTACGCGGGATTCGACCTGCTCCGGGGTGCCGTCGGTGAACCAGGCAGCCTCTGGCCAACTAGCCAGCTTCGCCATGGACTTGGCGCCCTCGAAGTCCCGGTGAAGGAAGTCGGTGACGGCCTGGTGGGCTGCGTCGCTGTCGGGATCGACGTAGAAGCGGGTGTTCGTGGGAAGCGTGTGGGAGGCCGGCGCGGAGCTCGCCTCGGCAGAGGCCGGGGCGGCGGCGCCGAGGAGCAGCGCGAGCGCGCTCGCTGCCAGGGCTAATCGGTGCAGGGGGATGCGCACGGGGTTCCTTCGGTAGGGGTTCGGCCTTCGGCGAGGGAAGGGGGGTCAGTAGCCGTAGATCATCTTGTAGGCGACCTCCGGCAGGAACTGCCCGGCCGAGGAGCCGGCCCCGACGCCGCAGTTGCCGTCGGACTCGCCGGGGACCTTGATCCACAGCAACATCTCGGCACCGCCGCCGCGCTGGCTGGGAGTGCCGATCCGGCGGCCTGCGGGGTTGCACCACTGGCCGTTGGAACCGTTGCCGTTGCGGCTGGTGTCGACGACGAACGGCTTGGTGTAGCCGTATGAGCCCAGGGCGGAGTTGACCGCATTGCCGTAGGAGGTGTTCCGGCCGGGCGGCTGCCGATGCCACTGGCGAAGGCGGCGATCCAGGCGTCGTACGCGGCGCGGCTCCCCGCGCCGCCGCCGGAGTGACCGGCGCAGATGTCCCGGTGGGGGATGTTGTACGCGACCAGGATCGGCAGCTTGTCGTAGGAGTCCGCGCGGCCGACGTAGGCGCCGGTTGCCGTGCCGATGTCGCCGCTCCAGTTCCCGAACCAGCGGGCTGCCGGGGTGTTGGCGATGGACGTCCGGATCGCCGCCGCCCGCCCGTCGCCGGGGTTCGCGTTGGTCCACCGCAGGGCGGAGTTGTCGGGGTCGGCGTAGAAGCCGCTGGTCATGGTGGTCGGGTCGGCGGCGTACGCCGGGCCCGCGTTGATCACGGCGCGGCCGGCGGCGAGGACACCGGCCAGCAGGGCGGATGTGGCTCGGACGGGCTTGCGCATGGTTCTTCCTCCGGTGGGGTGGGGAAGTGGAAGCGCTTCCAGTTTTGATGAGGGGTGGGACAGCGCTGATGGGATGATTGGGCGAGTCGTCAGGGTGTGTCAAGAGGTTGAACACGGAAGTACCGCTGGGCGCCGGTGGGGCGCGACAAGTTGGAAGCGCTACCAAATCGAGACCAACGGCATCATCCGCGCGCAGGTCCGAAGTCGGGACGGCGCATGGAATCATGGCCGCTGTTGGCCGTCCGCGTGAGCGCGAGGAGCAGTTCTTCCATGGAGCCGTCACACAAGCGCATGCCGACTCTCGACGAGGTGGCCGCACGAGCCGGCGTGTCGCGCACGGCGGCCTCCCGGGTGATCAACAACGCCCCGCATGTCAGCCGTGCCAAGCGGGAGGCGGTCCAACGGGCGGTGCGCGAGCTGGATTTCGTGCCCAATCCGTCCGCGCAGGCCCTGGCGACCCGCCGGGTCGGAGCGGTGGTGCTGGCGGTCTCCAGCGACGAGCCGGGGCTGTTCGCGGACCCGTTCTTCGCGGAGGTCATCGTCGGCGTCAGCGCGGCGCTGGAGCAGACCGAACTGGAACTGATCCTGCTGCTGGCCAACACCCCGCGCGGCCGGGAGAGGTTCGAGCGGTTGCTGCGCTCCCGCCGGGCCGACGGCGTCATGCTGATGGCGCTGCGGGGCGACGATCCGCTGGGACGCCTGGGCGAGGAGGTCGATCTCCCCGTCGTCTTCGGCGGACTCCCGCTCACCGGCGAGCCCACCTGGTACGTGGACGCCGACAACCGGGGCGGCGCCCGCCTGGCCGCCGAGCACTTCGCGCGCATGGGCCGCCGACGGCCCGTCGTGATCACCGGACAGGTGGACGCCAGGGCCTCCGTCGCGCGGGAGGAGGGGTTCATTGACGGTCTGACGCTGTCCGGCCTGCCGCTGCTCGGGGTCGAGCCCGGGCAGTTCACCGAGGACGGCGGTGCGGAGGCGATGGAGCGACTGCTCCGGGCGCACCCCGATCCCGACGCGGTGTTCGCGGCCTCCGACGCGATGGCCATCGGCGCTCTGCGCACCTTGCGGGAACGGGGGCTCCGGGTTCCCGAGGACGTCGCGGTGATCGGCTTCAACGACCTTGCGAGCGCCCGGCACACCAGCCCGCCGCTGACCACGGTCCATCAGCCGGTGCGGGCGCTGGGCCAGGAGATGGCCAGGATGCTGGTCAGTGCCATCGAAGGACACCGCCCCACCCCGCTGATCCTCCCGACCCGCCTGACCGTGCGCGAGTCCGCCCCCGATCTGCCCGCGTCGGCCTGATCAGCGGGCGCTTCCGGCAAGGCCGGCCCGATCTGACGGGAGCGCCTCCCACTCGATTTCCCGTCGCCGCGATCGGCCCGTGGCGATCGGGGGACTCGGTGCCGGGTCAGATGAATCGCCACAGGTGGTCGCGGGTGCCGTTGTCGTCCCAGAGAACGGTCTGTGCTCCCTGGGCGGTGGAGGCGCCGGAGACGCCGAGGACGCGGCCGGTGTTGGCGCACTGGATCCTGAAGGTGTCGCCGCCGCCGTGGCGCAGGCGCCACCGGTGGTCGGCGGCGCCGTTGTCCGCCCACTGGACGATCCGGGCGCCGTTGGCGGTGTCGCCGTTCTCCACGGCGAGGACCTTGCCGCTGTGGGAGTTGCGCAGGCGCAAGTGGCCGCCGGTGTCGATTACGGCCGTCCAGAGATGGTCGGCGGTGCCGTTGTCGTCCCACTGGATGGCGAGGCCGCCGTCGGCGGTGGACATGTCCCGCACACCGAGTACCCGCCCGCTGGCGACGTTCTGGATGCGCCTGGCGCCGTCGGGGACGAACTGCCACTGGCCGGCGGGGGCGCCGGTGTCGGGCACCTGTACGGCTGCGGCGCCGTTGGCGGTGGAGCCGCCTTCGATGCCGAGCAGCTTGCCGGTGTGGACGTTCCGAAGCTTGTGGTACCCGTTGCCGGCGTCGACGACGGTCCACCGGTGGTCGGCGGTGCCGGTGTCGGTCCACTGGAGGATCGGGGCGTTGTCGGCGCTGGACATGTCCTTCACACCGAGGACCTTCCCGCTGTTGAGGTTGCGCAGCCGCAGTGCGGCGCCGTCGACGAGGAGGACCCAGTTGTGGTCGGTGGTGCCGGAGTCGGTCCACTGCAGAGCGAGGCCGCCGTCGGCGGTGGACATGTCCCGGATGCCGAGGACGAGTCCGCTGGCCGCGTTGACGAGACGGAAGCCGGGACTGTCGGTCCGCCAGTAGACGGTGTAGTTGAAGCCCTGGGCGTCGTGGAACGGGGCGAGGTCGACCTTCGTTCCGTTGGCGGTGGCCGTGAAGGCTAGGGCGGTGCTGCTGGTCAGGGTGATCGAGGAGGGATCCAGGGCCGGGAGGGAGGACAGCGTGGTGCTGCCGTAGTTGCCGGCGAGGACGGCGGGGCCGTAGGTGATAGCCGCGACACCGGGGTTGTCGTTGGCGGCCTGGAGGGCCACGCGCATGGGGAGCTTCAGGGTGACGGTGTCGCCGGAGGCCCAGGACCGGGTGAGGGTGGCGTAGGTGCCCGGACTGGCCGTGACGGTCTGGGCGACGCCGTTGACACTGACGGTGGCGCCCGAAGTCCATCCGGGGATGCGGACGCGCATCGACCAGGTCCCGCCGACGCCGCCGGTGACCTTGAGCGTCGTGGTGTCGTCTGCCGGGTAGGAGGTGGTCTGGGTGACGGTGATGCCTCGCTGGGTCCAGCTCAGGACGGAGGGGAGGAACAGGTTCACGGTGAGGGTGGTGCTGCCGTCGTGGAAGTAGATGGAGTCCATCAGCTTCGTGTTGGACTCGATGCCCGTTCCCTGGCAGCACCAGAACGTGCCGTAGTCGGTGCTCCAGGTGCCGCCGCCCCAGGCCGGGCCCTTGCCACGGCGGCCGCCCGGGTTGAGGGGGGTGAAGTAGGTGACGTGCCCGTGGGGGTCGGCCGGGTTCTGGGCGCCGATGACGTGGTTGAGCAGCGCCTTCTCGTAGAAGTCGAAGTACGACGCCCGGCCGGGGTCCAGCTGCCACAGTTCTCGGGTCAGCTTGAGCATGTTGTAGGAGTTGCAGAGCTCGCAGGTGTCGGGGACGAGGAAGCCGGAGATGGCGTTCGGGGCTCGGAAGTGTTCCGCCTGGCTGTTGCCGCCGATGGCGTACGTGTGCGAGGTGGTGCAGATCGTCCACGCGTTGGCGGCGATGTCGCGGTAGCGGGTCGTCCCGGTGGCCTTGTACTCGCGGACGGCTCCGATCCACTTGGGCACCTGCGTGTTGGCGTGCAGACCGTTCAGCTGGTCCAGGTTCGCGGCGAGGGGGTCGAAGACCGCCGCGTGGTCGAACCGCTGGGCGGTGGTCAGCCAGCGTGCGTCGCCGGTCTGTTGGTGGAGGTCGGCCAGCACCTCGTTCATGCCGCCGAACTCGACGCCCATCAACGACTGCATCTTGCTCTGGCTGAGCGCTGCGGTGCGCCGGTCGACCCAGCCGGCGAGCGCGAGGAGCACGTCGCGGGCCTGCGTGTTGCCGATGAGGCGCCACACGTCGAGCAGACCGGCCATGGTCTTGTGGACGCAGTAGTACGGGACGTTGCCGTTGTTCAGTGTGCCTGCTTCGAGGCTGGTGAAGTCGGCCTCGGGGAAGCCCGACAGGTAGCCGGCGGAGAAGCCCGCGGTGGAGTTGTTGGCTTGGCACTTGGCGAGTTCGGCCACCATGCGGTCGGCCTTGTCGCGGCAGGTGGTGTCCCCGACCGCGGCGTAGGCCTGGGCCCATGCCGTGAGGAAGTGGCCCTGCACGTGGGTGCGGAAGGGGAACGCCGGGTCGTCCCATCCTCCGGTCGGGGCCGCGGCGTTGGTGGAGAGCCGGTGGTTGGCGCGGAAGTTGTACAGCAGGCGGTCGACGTCGATGAATCGGAGATAGGCCAGGGTGCGGTTCTGATTGTCGAGCCAGCGGCTGCTGGTGAGCTGGACCTGACCCAGGTCGAACGGGAACGTCGACACTCCGACGTCGGACCTGACCGGGGGCGTCTGCGCCGTGGCGGAGACGCTGTTCAGTGCGGGGCCGACAGTCGCGGCCACGGCCGCGACGCCGGTCGCCTTGATCACGGCGCGGCGGCTTAAGGGGGGAACCGGCATGGCGAACTCCGTGGTCCGTGAGAGATGAGGGCGCCGCGCACAAGGGCTGTTGGGCTTCGCCCGGCGGGTTGCGAGGTCGGTGCTGCGGCCGCCTGCTGCGCATGAGTGTTAACGCTCACAATTAGCGTGTCAATACCTTCGACGGGGGTGCCGGCAAGGCCGTCCCACGTGCCGCGCGCAGCTGTTCCAGGCGATCGATCCGCTCCGGCGGTGTGCATCGCGGCCAGGTACACCGAGGTCAATGGGGGTCGACTGGGCGGGAGGTGAGGTGCGAGGCGGCGGGTGGCGGACGCGGGCCGCCACCTGGTCGCGGCGTCAGTGACGTCAGGGCCTGCCTGGCGGTTCCTGCCGGCTCGGGTACGTGATGTCGAACCACGTGAAGTGGGCTTGGCTGGTGGAGGGGCGGCCGTTGGAGGTGGCGTAGAGGCCGAGCTGGATGCTGGTGAACAGCGGTCTGAGGAAGGCGGCTTCGATGGTGGCCAGGTTCTCCCAGAGGCCGTTCGGAGCCGCGTGGGCGAAGGTGTGGCTGAACCCGCGGATGCGGACCCCCAGGCGAACGGGCCCCGGGGCGAAGGGAATGCCGGCCAGGACCTCGGGCCCGTGGCGGAGGATGAGTCCTTCCGTGGTGCGAAGGAGGAGGAGGTGGGTGTCGTCGTCGAGGACTACGGCGAGGCCCGCGTGTTCGTCCGGTGCGGCGGGGGCGAAGTGCAGTTCGGTGGAGACGTCACAGTCGGGCTGTTCCTGGGGGCGGGCGAGGAGGGACGGGGTGGTGCGTTCGCCGAGGCGTTCGGGGCGGAGCCGGAGTCGGAGCCCGTCGCCGGTGGTCCAGAACCGCGCGGGTGGGGTGCGCAGGGTGCTCCAGTCGGCGGAGAGGGTGGCGAAGTCGTCGTGGAGGGGGCGGCGAAGGTCGGTGTGGACGACGGGGGAGAAGACCGGCCAGCCCTCTTCCCAGGTGATCCGGCTGAGGAAGGTCTCGCGGCCGAGGGCGGAGCCCGGGCGGACGCCCAGGAGGACGGCCCGCCAGTCGCCGTACGGGGTTTGGACGAGGTCGGCGTGCCCGGTGCAGGTGACCGGGCCTTTCGTCGGCGGTAGCACCGGGTTGCCGGGAGCGCCCTTGTAGGGGCCGGTCACGCGGTCGGCGCGGGCGGCCACCACGCTGTGGTCCACATCGGTGCCGCCCTCGGCGGTGAGTAGAAGATAGCTGCCGTCGATCTTGTAGAGGTGCGGGGCTTCCGACCATCGGGCGCCCGGGTGGCTTCCCGACCACAGGACGTGCTCCGGTCCCGTGAGCCGTCGTTCGTGGGGAAGGTATTCGCGCATCCAGATCTCGGTGCGGCCGCCGGCCTCGTCCAACACGCGGGCGGCGGTGAACCAGGCTCGGCCGTCGCCGTCGCCGTCGCCGTCGCCGTCGCCGTCGTCCGGACCGTCGTCGAAGAACAGCGAGGGGTCGAAGCCCTCACCGTCCAACCAGTGGGGTTCCGACCACGGCCCCGCCGGGTCGGTCGCCGTGACGACGAAATGGCCGGGGCCGTCCATCAGCGTGCAGACGAGATGGAAGACCCCGTCATGGTGCCGGATCGTCGGTGCGAACAGACCCCGTGAGGGCTCGCACCCGTCGAGGTCGAGCTGAGACGCCCGGTCGAGCGCGGAGCCGATGCGCCGCCAGTTCACGAGATCGCGGCTGTGGAACACGGGCAGGCCGGGGAACCATTCGAAGCTGGACGTCACCAGGTAGTGGTCCGCTCCCACCCGGCAGACGGACGGGTCGGGCCGGAACCCGGGCAGCACGGGATCACCGAAGACGGGGTCATCGCACGACGTGGTCATGGAACCGGGACGATCTCGACCGGCACGGACAGCACCCGGTCGGCCGCCGGGTGACGTACGGGGCCCTCCAGAGTGAAGGAGGCCTGGAGCGGCAGATCGCCGCTGGACCGTCCGACGGCCACGCCGATCTCCCCGGGCTCCACTCTCCTGCGCAGGTCGAGCCCGGTGAAGGCGGTCCGGTCGGCATGGACGGAGAAGGTGATCCGGGCGGCCGCGCCCGGCTGCAGCTCGACCCTGGCGAATCCGGCGAGCCACCGCTGCGGCCGGACGACGGACGCCACGGGATCGGAGAGGTACAGCTGGACCACCTCGGTCCCGGCCACCTCGCCGACGTTGCGTACGGTGACCGAAACGGAGACGGCCCCGTCCGTCGCGGCAACGGGATCCACCGACAACTCCGAGCAGGTGAAGCTGGTCCAGCTCAGCCCGTGTCCGAAGGGGAACAGCGGGGTCGGGTCCACCGAGCTCCAGTCGGTGTGCCCGCCGAGCCGGGCGTGCAGGTAGGTGCCGGGCTGGCCGCCGGCCTGGCGGGGGATGGAGACGGGCAGCCGCCCGGACGGTTCCGCGGCCCCGCTGATGATCCGGGCCAGCGCCGTCCCGCCCTCCTCGCCGGGGAAGAAGGCCTGCACCACGGCCGATGCGCGCTCGGCCAGCGTGCCGAGTGCGTAGGGCCGTCCGGAGACGAGGACCAGAACGGTCGGCACCCCGGAGTCCAGAACGGCGTCGGCGAGCGCGGCCTGGTCGCCGGGCAGGTCGAGGGTCTCGGCGTCGCAGCCCTCGCCGGAGGTGCCCCGGCCGAACATGCCGGCCCGGTCCCCGAGTACCAGCACGTTCACGTCCGGATCGTCGTCGGTGACTGCGAACCCGCCAGCGGTGAGCGCCTCACCGAGCGTCGGGATGTGCAGCCCGAGGTCGCCGGGCAGCGCGACGTGGTTGGGGAAGGAGTAGCAGCCGAGGAAGGACTGGGGGTCGTCCGCGTACGGCCCGCTGATCGCGACCCGGCACGGCCGCAGCGGCAGGATGCCGTCGTTGGCGAGCAGGACGGTGGACCGTTCGGCCAGGAGCCTGGCCAGTGCCCGGTTTTCCGGCGGGTCGAGGTCGACCGGCTCGGCCTTGACGGGTTCCCAGTCGGGGTCGAGCAGGCCGAGTTCGGCCTTCTGCAGCAGGACCCGTTCCGCGGCCCGATCGATGAGCTCCTCGGGCACGGCTCCCGACCGGACGAGTTCGGTCAGCGGCTCGCCGTAGCAGCGGGCCGTGGGCAGCTCGACGTCGATTCCGGCGGTCAACGCCAGCGCGCCGGCCGCGCCCCGCGATCCGGTGACGCCGTGCCGGGTCTCCAGGAAGGAGACGGCGTAGTAGTCGGCGACGACCACACCACTGAAACCGAGCTCACCCCTCAGCAGTTCGGTCAGCAGCCGTGGATCGGCGGCCACCGGGACGCCGTCCACGTCGGTGTAGCTGTTCATCACCGACCGGGCGCCTCCCTCGCGCAGCGCCCGTACGAAAGGCTCGACCAGTACGTCGGCGAACTCGCGCGGCCCCGAGGAGACGGGGGCCATGTTCCGACCGCCGCGCGAGGCCGAGTACCCGGCGAAGTGCTTGAGCGTCGCCACGATCCCGGCGCCCTCCAAGCCCTGCACGTAGGCGGTGCCGATCGCTCCGACGAGATAGGGATCCTCGCCGATGCACTCCTCGGTCCTGCCCCACCGGTAGTCGCGGACCACGTCGAGCACCGGAGCCAGCCCTTGGTGGACGCCGACCTGCCGCATCCCCGCCCCGATGGCAGCGGCCATCCGGCGCACGAGCCCGGGATCGAAGGAGGCTCCCCAGGCCAGTGGCCCGGGGAAGACCGTCGCCCCGAACGTCATGAACCCGGTCAGGCACTCCTCGTGAGCGACCGCCGGGATCCCGAACCGGCCGGATCCGGTCACCTGCCGCTGGAGCGAGGCGAGCCGCTCCATCCCGGCCTCCGCGGCGATCGGCGCGGTGCCGTACACCCGGGTGAGCTGGCCGAGGCCGTGGGCGACGATGTCGGCCAAGCCGGGCGCGGACTCGCCGGAATCGTCCTCCATCGGCGCGACCGGTGCGCCCGGATCCGAGGGCAGCGCCCAGAAGCCGGTGAGCTGACCCGCCTTCTCTTCCAGCGTCATCCGTTTCAGCAGATCGGCGACTCGTACGGACACGGGTATGAGGGGGTCACGCCAGGGCTCGGTCAAGGAGTTCTCCTAGGGACTTCGACGACACGACCTAGAGACGGGGCGGGGCGGTGGAGAGCCGGACCTTGAGCTCGGTCGAGAGCTCCATCCGGGGGCTGACCAGGGGCTGGCCGTCCAGGAGCTGGAAAAGTGTGCGGGCGGCGAGCCGGCCCATCTCCTCCAGCGGCTGGCGTACCGTCGTCAGCGGCGGTGACAGCCATTCGCACATCGGCAGGTCGTCGAAGCCGACCACGCTGAGGTCCTGGGGGATGCTCAGCCCGCCCTGCCGGGCGGCTTCGTAGACGCCCATCGCCTGCTGGTCGCTGCCGGCGAAGATGGCGGTCGGGGGCTCGGGAAGGGCGAGCAGTTCCTGGGCGCGCTGGAACCCGCCCTCGTGCTGGAAGTCGCCGAACCGGATCAGGTCGCGGTCGACCTCGATCCCGGCCCGCTCCAGCGCGGCGCGGTACCCGTCGATGCGGGCCTGGCTGCAGAGCATCTCCTTGCGCCCGCCGATCGCGGCGATCCGGCGGTGCCCCAGCTCCAGCAGGTGCTCCGTGGCGGCGAGGCCGCCCGCCCAGTTGGTCGCCCCGATGCTCGGCACACCGTTGCCCGGCAGGTCGATCGGGTCGATGACCACCAGCGCCACCCCGGCCTGTTCGACCTGGGCACGCTGGGCTTGGGTGACCGAGGCGGTGACGAGGATGACGCCGTCGCTGTGGTGCAGGACCGGCAGGGCGGCCCAGCTCGACGGCGTGGCCTCGCCCGGCGGGACGAGCGACACGAC
Source organism: Streptomyces sp. NPDC051364 (assembly GCF_040682115.1). Lineage (NCBI taxonomy): Bacteria > Bacillati > Actinomycetota > Actinomycetes > Kitasatosporales > Streptomycetaceae > Streptomyces > Streptomyces sp. NPDC051364. The sequence goes on from NZ_JBFBAH010000002.1 coordinate 667,248, forward strand.
GGTGCCGACGCTCCGCTGGGCGCACTCGGCCTCGACACCGCGCAGAATCTCCACCGCCCACGCGCTGTCCAGACCGCCGATGATCAGGTCGACCAGGCCGGACCTGCGGGCCCTGGCCTGCCCGCCGGGGTGGAGGTAGTTGTGGGAGCGCAGCAGGCCCTCGATCCGTTCGCGTGTCGAGGGTGCGACATCGGAGCGGCCGTTGACCACCTTCGACACGGTGGCCTGGGACACCCCTGCCTCCGCGGCGATGAGGGCCAGGGTCGGACGCTGCTCGCTCAACTTCTCTCCTCTGTGCGGACGTTCTGGGCTGACGACGGGTATCGCAAACTTTCGAAGAGTTTCCGGTCGGCGCGACCAGGTTGTCAAGCTCCAAGTGCGCTGAGGCAGAGGGGAATTCAGTAAGAAGGCTTGACCGGGGGGCCGCGCGTTCCTAGTTTGTGGCAGCACCGAATCGAGGATGTTGCGAAACAGTTTCGAAACCGAACCGTATTCCCCACCCCGGAGGTCCCATGGCCAGCACACCCCCGAGCCGACGAAGCTTCCTGGCGCTCTCGGGTCTGACCGCACTGTCCGTCTCGCTGACCGCGGCCTGCGGCGGCGGGGACTCCGGCTCGGGGCCGGCGGCCGACGGCAAGGTGGCCTTCGCGTGGTGGAACATCGCCACGACGGAGCCGGGCAAGTCCCTCTTCCCGCAGATCTCCTCGGCGTTCACGGCCGCCCACCCGAACATCACTGTCAAGACGACCTCGTTGGAAAACGAGGCGTTCAAGTCCAAGCTGACCGCCACCACCTCTTCGGGAAAGCTCCCCGACGTCTTCCAGACCTGGGGCGGCGGCGTGCTGCAGCAGCAGGTCGATGCGGGACTGGTCGAGGACCTCACCGACGTGTTCGGCTGGTCGTCCGAGCTCACCCCGGTCTCGCTGCAGGCCTATCAGTTCGAGGGCCGGACCTACGGGGTGCCGTACGACGTCGGCATGGTCGGCTTCTGGTACAACAAGAAGCTCTTCGCCAAGGCCGGGATCACCGCTCCGCCGGCCACCTGGGCCGAGCTCCTCGAAGACGTCAAGAAGCTCAAGGCGGCGGGCGTCACTCCGATCGCCCTCGCGGGCAAGGAGAAATGGCCCGGCCACTACTACTGGGCCTACCTCGCGATGCGCGTCGCAGGCCTTCCCGCGCTGCAGCAGGCCGCGACCACCAAGGACTTCACCGGCGCCGGCTTCGTCCAGGCAGGCACCCACCTCAAGGAACTGGTCGACCTCCAGCCGTTCCAGACAGGCTTCCTCGGCGCCGGCTACTCGACCCCCGGCGGCCAGGCCGCGACCATGGGCAACGGCAAGGCCGCCATGGAGCTGATGGGCCAGTGGGGACCGTCGGTGCAGAAGGACGCGGGCGCCGACCTCGGCGCGGACCTGGGCTTCTTCCCCTTCCCGACGGTCGATGGCGGAGTCGGCCGGGCCACCGAGGTGTTGGGGGGCGGCGGCGGCTTCGCGCTGCGCAAGGGCGCCCCGAAGGAGGCCCTGGACTTCCTGAAGTTCCTCGTTCTGGAGAACGAGTCCAAGCTGCTGGCCTCCAACGGCTATCTGCCGGTGGTCAAGGGCGCGGAGAGCCAGCTCACCGACCCCAACAGGAAGGCGGTGGCCGACAGCCTGGTCAAGGCGACGGGATTCCAGCTCTACCTCGACCAGGCCTACCCGCCGGCGGTCGGCCAGGAGGTCAACGACAGCGTCGCCGACCTCATCGCGGGCAAGAAGACGCCCGAGCAGGTCACCAAGTCGATCACCGAGGTTGCGAAGGGTGCCTAGCTCCGTGTCCACCCTGACCAAGGAGCGGACGCAGGACGCCGGGCCGGTGCGCCCGCCCGCCCCGGCACGCTCGCTCCCGCGTCGGCTGGGAAGCTGGGCGTCCGTCGCCTGGTTCCTCGTCCCGGCTCTGGTCCTCTTCCTCGTTTTCGTCCTCGCCCCGATCGCGGTCGCCGTCTACACCGGCTTCTTCAAGTGGGGCGGGGTCGGCCCCCTGGAGGAGTTCGTCGGCTTCGGGAACTACGCCACCCTCTTCCGGGATCAGGTCTTCCTCGGTGATCTGGAGCGCGGGCTGTACCTGATCACGCTGTCGATCACGGTGCAGTTGCCGTTCGCACTGTTCACCGCCGTCCTGCTCAACCAGAGGCTGCGCGGCCGGGCCGTCTACCGGATGCTGTTCTTCGCGCCGTACATCCTGTCCGAAGTGGTCACGGCGGTCCTCTTCACGATGATCTTCCTTCCCGGTGGCGGCATGGCCGACCATCTCGCGGGCGCCCTCGGCCTGGAGGGGTTGCAGGGCAAGTGGCTCGCCGACCCCTCGACGGTCATGCCGACTTTGTTCGTGGTCATGACCTGGAAGTACTTCGGGTTCCACATGATGCTCTTCCTCGCCGGGCTGCAAAGCATCCCGGGCGAGATCCTCGAGGCCGCCTCCATCGACGGCGCCGGCGCCTGGCAGCGCTTCCGGCACGTGACGCTGCCGTTGCTCGGCCCGACGATCCGGATCAGCGTCTTCCTTTCGGTCATCGGCGCCATCCAGCTCTTCGACCTCGTCTGGGTCATGACCGCGGGCGGGCCCAACCACTCCTCCGAGACGATGGCGATCTCGATGTTCCAGTTCGGATTCAAGCGCTACCAGGTCGGCTACGCCAGTGCGATCAGCGTGGTGCTGTTCATGATCAGTCTGATCTTCTCCCTCTTCTACCAGCGGTACGTTCTGCGCCGTGACCTGAGCGGGGCCGTCACCACGGGAGGTGGCCTGTGAACGCCCGCAGAACGGCCCGCGGTCTGTCGCTGCACGCCGTGGTCTGGCTGATCGGCGCGTTCATCGTCGTGCCGCTGGTCTACGCGGTGATCTCCGGGTTCAAGAGCACCGGCGAGCTGACGACCAACCCGTTCGGGCTGCCCGAGCACTGGAAGACCGGCAATTACACCGGCATCCTCGGCGACGGAATGTTCTGGCGGCAGATCGCCAACAGTGCGGGCATCGCGATCGGCACGGCATGCTGCACGGTGGCGGTCTCCGCGATGGCGGCGTTCGTACTGGCCCGCTACGCCTTCCGGGGCAGGGAGCTGTTCTACACGCTGTTCACGATCGGGCTCATGTTCCCGTTCGCGGTGGCCGTCCTGCCGCTGTTCCTGCTGCTGCGCAACTTCGACCTGCTCGACAACCCGCTCGGAGTGATCCTCCCGCAGGCGGCCTTCGGGCTCCCGATGACGATCATCATTCTGCGCGGGTTCTTCCGGACCATCCCGGCAGAGGTAGAGGAGGCGGCCGTCATGGACGGCTGCGGCAAGTTCCGCTTCTTCTGGAAGATCCTGCTGCCGATGGCGCGTCCGGCGCTCGGCACGGTCTCGGTGCTCGCGATCGTCGCGAGCTGGAACAACTTCTTCCTGCCGCTGCTGGTGTTCAACGACCCCCAATGGCAGACGATCCCGGTCGGCGTCCAGCAGTTCCAGGGCCAGTACTCGACCGACTACGCACTCGTCCTCGCCTACATCGTGCTCGCCATGGTCCCCGCCCTCGCCTTCTACGCCGTCGCCGAGCGGCAGCTGATCGGCGGACTGACAGCGGGCGCCACCAAGGGCTGACCCGTCCCATGTGACCTCCACCCCCGAGGAGACGCCGTGAAACGCCTGGTCGCATCGACCGCAGTTTTGTTAGCGCTAACAACACAGGCTGTGGCCGCCCCCGCGCACCCCGCCCCCGCGCACCCCGTCATCGACTTCCGCGCCGAGCTCCAGCCCATAGACGGATTCGGGTTCTCGATGGCCTTCCAGCGGGCCGACCTGCTGCACGGCGCACGCGGCCTCAGCCCGGCCAAGCAGCGCGAGGTGCTCGACCTGCTGCTCAGTAAGGGCAAGGGCGCGGGCCTTTCGATCCTGCGCCTGGGCATCGGGTCGTCGACCGACAGGGTCTACGACCACATGCCCACGATCCTGCCGGCCGATCCCGGCGGGCCGCAGGCCACGCCGAAGTACGTCTGGGACGGCTGGGACGGCGGTCAGGTCTGGCTAGCCAAGGAGGCCAAGGACTACGGCGTCACCCGGTTCTTCGCCGACGCCTGGAGCGCCCCGGCCTTCATGAAGACCAACGGAAGCGAGAACGACGGCGGCGAGTTGCGCCCCGAATGGCGCCAGGCCTACGCGAACTACCTCGTCCAGTATGCGAAGTTCTACCAGCAGGAAGGTATCGGGATCACCGACCTGGGGTTCACCAACGAACCCAACTGGACGGCGACCTACGCCTCGATGCGGTTCACCCCGCAGCAGGCCGTCGACTTCCTCAAGGTGCTCGGGCCGACCGTCCGCGCGTCCGGACTGAAGACCGGGGTGGTCTGCTGCGACGCCGCGGGCTGGGACCGACAGGTCGCCTACACCAAGCCATCGAGGCGGACCCCGCGGCCGGCAAGGCCGTGCGGACCATCACCGGCCACCGCCACAGCGGTTCGACCGAGGTGGCGCAGCCGACCGACAAGCGTGTCTGGATGTCGGAATGGTCGCCGGACGGCGCCACCTGGAACGAGAACTGGGACGACGGCAGCGGCTACGACGGTCTCACCGTCGCGGCCGACATCCAGAACACCCTGACCGTCGGCAACGCCAACGCCTACGTCTACTGGACCGGCGCGTCCCTCGGCGCGACCCGAGGGCTCATCCAGCTCGCCGACCCCGGTGACGACTACCGGGTGTCCAAGCGGTACTGGGCGCTGGCCGCCTTCAGCCGGTTCATCCGCCCCGGCGCCGTCCGCGTGCCGGTCACGAACGCCGCCCCGGGACTGCAGATCACGGCCTTCCGCAACACCGACGGCAGCCGCGTGATCGAGATCCTCAACACCGCGACCACCGAAAGCTCCGCCGAGTTCTCTCTCCACGGCGGGCACGACCGCCGCCCCGACGGCTACGTCACCGACGAGACCCGCTCGATCACCCCGGCCGACATCGTCTCCACCCATGGCACGACCCTCAAGGCGACGCTCGCCCCACGCGCGCTGACCACGATCGTCCTCGACTGAACCGACCATCACCGCAGGAGTAGTCCGTCATGCCCATTCCCAGGTCCAGGTCCAGGTCCACATCCCGGATTCTCACCGCTCTGTCCGCCGCCGTCTGCCTGGCGGCCGGCCTCGCCGCTGCGCCCGCAGCCGCCGAGCCCCGCCCCAGGGCGCTCGGAGAACTGGCCAAGAAGCACCACAAGTACTTAGGCTCCGCCACCGACAACCCCGAGTTCACCGACGCCGCCTATCTGAAGCTCCTCGGCAGCGAATTCGGGCAGACCACCCCCGGCAACGCCATGAAGTGGTACGCCACCGAGCCCGAGCGCGGTGTCTTCGACTTCACCGCCGCCGACGAGGTCGTCTCGTTCGCCAAGGCCCACCACCAGAAGGTCCGCGGCCACACCCTCATCTGGCACAACCAGCTCCCCGCCTGGCTCACCGAGCGCGCCTGGACCGCCGACGAACTGCGCGCCGTCCTCAAGAACCACATACAGACGCAGGTCCGGCACTTCAAGGGCCAGGTGATCCACTGGGACGTCGTCAACGAGGCCTTCAACGAGGACGGCACCTACCGCGAATCGCTCTTCTACAAGACGCTCGGCCCCGGCTACATCGCCGACGCCCTGCGCTGGGCCCACGAGGCCGACCGGCACGCCAAGCTGTACCTCAACGACTACAACGTCGACTGGATCGGCCCCAAGAGCGACGCCTATTACACCCTGATCAAGCAGTTGAAGGCCGACGGCGTTCCGGTGGAGGGCCTCGGCATCCAGGGCCATCTGGCGCTCCAGTACGGCTTCCCCGCCGATGTCCAGCAGAACATGCAGCGCTTCGCCGACCTCGGGGTCGAGGTCGCGATCACCGAGCTCGACATCCGGATGAACCTCCCCGCGACCCCTTCGATGCTCGCCACCCAGGCCACCTGGTACGCCGACTACGTCAAGGCCTGCCTGGCGGTCAGGAAATGCGTCGGCATCACCATCTGGGACTACACGGACAAGTACTCGTGGATCCCCTCCGTCTTCCCCGGTGAGGGCGCAGCGCTGCCCTACGACGAGAACCTGCGGCCCAAGCCCGCCTACCACTCGATCAGGAAGGTGCTGGGCGGATGATCCGAACGGCGATCGTCGGAACGGGCGGGATCGCGGGCATCTGCCACGTTCCCGCCCTCCGGGCGCAGGCGCACCGGGCCGTGATCGTGGCCGCCGTCGACGTGGACGCCGCGCGCGCCGAGGCGTTCGCGGCCGAACACGGCATACCCGCGGTCTACACCGACCTGCACACGATACTCCAGGAGCAGAGGCCGGACCTCGTTCACCTGTGCACGCCTCCGTTCCTGCACGCCGACCAGGCCGTGGCCTGTCTGGAGTCGGGCGCGTGGGTCTGGTGCGAGAAGCCGGTGGCCCTGTCGCTGGCCGAGCTCGACCGGATCCGCGGCGCCGAGGGGCCGGCCGTCGCGGGCGCGGTGTTCCAACACAGGTACGGCTCGGGGGCCCGGTACCTGCGCGACCGGATCGCGGCCGGGACGCTGGACCGTCCGCTCGTCGCGCAGTGCGTCACGGCGTGGTACCGCGACGACGCCTACTACGACGTGCCCTGGCGCGGCACCTGGGAGGGCGAGGGCGGTGGCCCGACCCTGGGCCACGGCATCCACCAGATGGACCTGATGCTCGCGGTGCTCGGCGAATGGACCGAGGTACGCGCGATGGCCGGCCGCCTCGAACGCGAGATCCAGACCGAGGACGTGTCCGCGGCCCTCGTCCGGTTCGAGAACGGAGCCATCGCGACGGTCGTCAACAGCGTCCTTTCCCCGCGCGAGGAGAGCTACCTGCGGTTCGATCTCACCGACGCCACGGTCGAACTGCGCCATCTGTACGGCTACTCCAACGCCGACTGGACGTTCACCACCCGCTCGAAAAGCGTGAAGTGGGAGCCGCCGGAGGACCTGCCCAGCTCGCACACCGCCCAACTCGCGGCCTTCCTGGACTACTACGAGGCGGGGATCCGGCCCGACCTCGGCAGGCCCACCATGGAACTGGTCACCGCCCTGTACAAGGCCGCGATCACCGGCCTGCCGGTCCGGCGCGGAGAGATCGACGCGGCCGACCCGTTCTACGGCTCGCTCAACGGAGGCCGCCCGGAGGTGTTCCGATGACCTTCGAACTCATCGAGGACGAGGACTCGCTGACCGTCCGAGCCGGCGACGTCGACCTCTTCCGGTACGTGCACCAGCCGGTCATGGACCCCTTCGAGGCGCCGAAGCCCTACCTGCATCCGGTACGCACGCTCGCCGGCGACGTGGTCACCGGCTACCGGCCGCACGACCACCGCTGGCACAAGGGCATCCAGATCACGGCGTCGTGGCTCTCGGGGCACAACTTCTGGGGCGGCGGAACCTACTTGCGTGGCCAGGGCTACGTGGACCTGCCGAACCTCGGCACGATGCGCAGCCTCACCGTGGCCGCCGAGACAGGCCACGGCCGCGCCGTGATCACCGAGGACCTGGCCTGGTACACGATGGCGGGGGAGCACTGGATCGACGAGCGCCGCACGCTGACCGCCCGCGACGTCGAGGCCGACTCCTGGACCCTGGACGTCACCACCGCACTGACCAACGTCCGGGGCGCCGGTCTGCTGTTCGGTAGCCCCGGCACACAGGGCAGAAGGCTCGCCGGATACTGCGGCCTGTTCTGGCGCGGCCCGCGCGATCTCACCGGCGGCGACGTGATCGGCCCCGCGATGGGCGAGCAGGGCGACTGGCTGGCCTTCACCGGCACGCACGACGAGGTCGACCGCTCCTCCACGCTCCTGTTCCTGGACGATCCGGACGCCCCCTGCGACTGGTTCGTCCGCAGCGAGCCCTTCCCAGCCGTCAACCCCTCCCTGGCATTCGACGAGGAACTGCCGCTGGCCTTGGGCGAGACCATGTCGCGCCGCTACCGGATCGTCGTGGCCAACGGCGCGTGGACCCCCGGGCGCCTGTCCCGCCACATCGCGGAACACTCGTGGTGACCCCGTTCCCCGGCGGTGTGGGGATCTCCGGGCTGACCGTGTACGACTGGGAGGCCGCCGACGGGCTGCGCGGCGGCACACCCCACATGCACCTCGTCTGCTCCGAAGCCTACGTAGTCACCGGCGGCGCGGGCAGCGTCCAGACGCTCACCACCTCCGGCTTCGCCGACACCCCGCTGCACCCCGGCGACGTCGTCTGGTTCACCCCCGGCACGATCCACCGCCTGGTCAACGACGGTGGCCTGCGCATCGTGGTGCTCATGCAGAACAGCGGACTCCCCGAGGCGGGCGACGCCGTCTTCACCTTCCCTGCTCCGCTCCTGGCCGATCCCCACGCCTACCGGAAGGCGGCCGCCCTGACCGGTGACCACTCCGCGGCAGCGCGCCGCCGCCGCGACCTGGCAGTCGAGGGTTTCCTGGCCTTGCGCGAAGGCGGGCTGCAGGATTTCCACATCGCGGCCCACTGCCTGAAAAGCGAGCTCCTGGACGCCTGGTGGCTCCGCTGGCGTGACGGCCCCCTGGCCGCAGCCGTCACGACCGGCCGTCAGCTGGAACGGCTGAAGGCCGGAGACCTCTCCCACCTCGACCACGGCGAAGTGTCGCGACTGGAGCGTCCGGAGCACCAACGCTTCGGCATGTGCGGCCGCCTTCACACCTATCCCGTCCCCGACCCCCCAATACGGCCGTTCCGCGGTCCATCGGGGTCACCTCACCCCCACCTCCCGAAGGAGCCCTTCTGATGTGGTTTCGCCATCCCTCCCCGGTCCACCTGAGACGACGTCTGCTCGCCGTGCTCGCGCCCTTGCTGCTCCTGGCCACCTTCCTCAGTGTCCAGCCCGCCAGCGCGGCGACCGTCGACCCCAACGCCTCCTACGTGCTGGTCAACCGCAACAGCGGCAAGGCCCTGGACGTCTACAACCTGGCGACCGGCGACGGCGCCCGCATCACCCAGTGGACCCGGAACGATCAGAACCAGCAGCAGTGGCAGTTCGTCGACTCCGGCGGCGGTAACTACCGCATCAAGTCCCGCCACTCCGGCAAGGTGCTGGACGTCCAGAACGGTTCCACCGCGAACGGCGCCTCGATCGTCCAGTGGGCCGACGCGAACGGGACCAACCAGCAGTGGCGGCTGGCCGACAGCTCGGACGGCTACGTGAGGCTCATCGCGCGCCACAGCAACAAGGCTCTCGAGGTACAAGGCGGGTCCACCGCCGACAACGCGAACGTCGTCCAGTACGACGACTGGGGCGGCACCAACCAGCAGTGGCAGCTCGTCAAGGTCGGTGCCGGCAGCCCCGGTGCGTGCGCTCTTCCGTCGACATACCGCTGGACCTCGACGGGCGCACTGGCGCAGCCCAAGGCCGGGTGGGCGTCGCTCAAGGACTTCACCGTCGCTCCCTACAACGGCAAGCATCTCGTCTATGCGACGACGCACGGCGCCGCGGGAACGGGAGCGGGCTGGGGTTCGATGAACTTCGGCCTGTTCACCAACTGGTCGGAGATGGCCTCGGCCAGCCAGAACACGATGTCGAACTCCGTCGTCGCGCCCACGCTCTTGTACTTCGCGCCGAAGAACATCTGGGTGCTCGCCTACCAGTGGGGAGGCGGGAGCGCCTTCTCCTACCGGACGTCGAGCGACCCGTCCAACCCCAATGGCTGGTCCTCACAGCAGGTGCTCTTCACCGGAAGCATCACCGGCTCCACCACAGGCCCCATCGACCAGACGCTCATCGCCGACGGCACGAACATGTACCTGTTCTTCGCCGGTGACAACGGCAAGATCTACCGGGCCAGCATGCCGATCGGGAACTTCCCGAGCAGTTTCGGCTCGAACTACACGACGATCATGAGCGATACGGCGGACAACCTGTTCGAAGCCCCGCAGGTCTACAAGCTCCAGGGCCAGGACCGCTACCTCATGCTCGTCGAGGCGAGGGGCTCGCAGGGCCGCTACTTCCGCTCGTTCACGGCCACCAGCCTGAACGGCTCATGGACACCCCAGGCCGCGACCGAGAGCAACTCCTTCGCCGGTAAGGCCAACAGCGGCGCCACCTGGACCAACGACATCAGCCATGGCGAACTGATCCGCACCAGCACCGATCAGACCTTCACCGTCGATCCCTGCAACCTGCAGTTCCTCTACCAGGGACGCGACCCCAACTCCGGCGGCGAATACGGCCAATGGCCCTACCGGCCGGGTCTGCTGACACAGCAGCGCTAACGACGTGACACGGGTCCGGCTCCGGACTGGAGCCGGCGTGGCGGGCTCGGCGGAAGGCTGAGCCCGCCCGGGTCACGCGAAGAGAAGAGCCAGCGTGCCGGTCCCAGGCGCCAGGACGTAGGGGCCGCGGTTCCGCCGCTGCCGGCGCCTGCTTCGTAGGCACTGCCTCCGCGGCCCCCGTTCGCGGTCACGGTGATGCCGTTGACGGTGATGCTGGTGTCGCCGCCGTCGCTTCCGGCCTGTCCTGCCGCTCCCTGCTGAGATGTCCGTCACGACAGGCAGTCCAGGCTCCCCAACCGGGGGCCCTGAAACCGCCTGCGCACAGGATGAGGAACCCCAGCCGATGCGCGGCTGGGGTTCCTCGGTGCGGTGAGTATCGGTCAGCAGGTGGAGTTGCCCACGCCGTAAACCGCTCGTCTACACGTCGGCGGACCGCACCACATCGCGATCACCGTGGATCAGGCGGGTCAGCGCTGCAGGGTGAGCAGGCCCGGCCGGTACGGCAACTCACGTCCGTCCCGTCAGCAACTTTGACAGGACGAGATTCGGATGACGCCTCAGTAACGGACAGGTTTCGACGCGGGTACTTGACGGCCTCTCATGTGCCGTGGTTTTCTCCCTGCAACACACCGGATGTTCGACTTTCAAGTTGTTAGCGCTAACAATTCGCCGGAGGCCCGGCATCCCCACCCCGCAGGGGTCACGTCTTGCCGCCACCCCGGACAAACAGTCCGTTCGCGCAGTTCAGCGCACCAATCCAGATGACCAACCGCCCCGATGCGGGACGCGGTCACCGGCCCGGACGACCGAAAGGCAGCACGATGGCCGACACCACCAACTCCCGTGCAGGCAGCGGCCGCCCGCCCGGCATCCGAGTAGGCGAAGACGGTCTGACGGAGCGCCAGCGCTCGGCGGCTCCGTCCGCATCGCACGGTTCGCACTGACCACACCCCGAGCGCAGCAACGTCCCTCCTCCGCATCTGACCAGCTGCTCAGTCCCCGACGCGCAGCACCAGGAAGGATCACACCATGGCCAGTACCGCCGTCCACAGGGCAACGGCTCACCCGACCGCAGTGAGGTCACCCGCCGCCGGTACGAGCCTCGCCCGGGCAGCCTGGGTGCTGATGATCCTCATATTGGCGTTCGTCGTCCTTCCCGCCGCGGTGCATCCCACAGCGGCCAGGGCCGACAACCCGATCGTGCAGCACGTCTACACCGCCGACCCTGCCCCGCTGGTGCACAACGGGCGAGTCTACCTCTACACCGGGCACGACGAGGACGGCTCCACCTCCTCCTTCGTGATGAATGACTGGCGGGTGTGGTCCTCCGCCGACATGGTCAACTGGACCGACCACGGCTCACCGCTCAGCCTGAACACCTTCAGCTGGGCGGGTGCCAACGCGTGGGCGGGCCAGGCCGTCGAACGGGACGGCAAGTTCTACTGGTACGTGCCGGTGTCGGTCCGGGCGACCGGCCAATTCGCCATCGGCGTGGCGGTGTCGGACAGCCCCACCGGCCCGTTCCGGGACGCCCTCGGCCACCCGCTGGTGGAGAACAGTGAGATCGACCCGACCGTCTTCATCGACGACGACGGCCAGGCCTACCTGTACTGGGGCAACCCGAACCTTTGGTACGTCAAGCTGAACGCGGACATGACGTCCTACGCAGGCAGCCCCGTCAGAATTCCGCTCACCACCGAGGGCTTCGGGTCCCGCACCGACAACCCCGACCGTCCCACGCTGTACGAAGAAGCACCATGGGTCTACAAGCGGAACGGCCTGTACTACATGGTGTATGCCGCCAAGTGCTGCTCGGAGTTCATCGCCTACTCCACGGCACCCAGCCCGACCGGACCGTGGACCTACCGTGGAACAGTCATGCCCGCCCAGGGCAACAGCTTCACCAACCACGCGGGCATCGTGGACTTTCAGGGCAACTCGTATTTCTTCTATCACAACGGCGCCCTCCCGGGCGGCGGCGGCTTCACCCGCTCGGTCGCAGTGGAGAAGTTTTCCTACAACGCTGACGGAACGATCCCGACGATCAATATGACGACGGCCGGGGCGCCGCAGGCCGGCACGCTCGATCCTTATGTCCGCCAGGAAGCCGAGTCCATCGCGTGGGGCAGCGGCATCGAAACCGAACCCTCCAGCGAGGGCGGGATGAACATCAGCTGGATTGAAAACGGCGATTACATCAAGGTCAAGGGCGTAGCATTCGGCACCGGTGCCGGCTCGTTCACCGCCAGGGCGGCCTCAAACACCAGCGGCGGCCGAGTTGAGCTGCACCTGGACAGTGCTACTGGGCCGACGGCCGGGACATGCACGGTGTCGGGCACCGGAGGCTGGCAGACCTGGAGCACGGTCTCGTGCCCTGTTACCGGTGCGACCGGGACCCACGATCTGTACCTGCGCTTCGCCGGTGGCAGCGGGTACTTGTTCAATATGAACTGGTGGCAGTTCACCACCGGCCAGTCCGCCTTCTCGTCAACCGCCGTCGCCCAGCACAGCGGGCACTGCCTGGACGACCCCAACCAGAGCACCACCGACGGCACTCAGTACCGACAGTACACCTGCGGCGCCGGTGAGGAGCAGCGGTTCGACTTCCGTCCGGTGCAAGGGGTGGCGGACACCTACTCCCTGGTGAACCGCCACAGCGGCAAGTGCCTCGACATCCGCGGTGTCTCCACCGCCGACGGTGAGGCGGTCCATCAGTGGACCTGCCGCGGCGGCACGAACCAGCAGTTCACGCTGCGGCATGTCGCCGCCAACGACTACCAGCTCGTCGCGGTGCACAGCGGCAAGTGCGTGGACGTCAGCGGGATCTCCACCGCCGTCGGAGCATTGGTCCACCAGCGGACCTGTGACTCCGCCAGTGCCCTGGCCACCAAGAAGAACCAGGTCTGGCGCCTGACCGGCAAGAGCTGAACCAACACAGGGTCGGGCCCGGTCCGGCAACCCGGTGCCCGACCCTGTCCAGTGCCTTTGCGCGACGGCTTCATCTCGCCGCCCGGCCTGGGTCAGCCCTCGGTCCCCTTGCTCGTTCCGATGCGGAGCGTTCGCTACCCCTTGGTGGCCTCTTGCAGACAGAAATGACAAACACTCTGGCTGCTCCTGCACATGCTGAGGGACGCTCAGATCACCCCCTGCACGGTTCGTCCTCGGAAATGTTAACGCTCACACTTCGGCTCTCGGTCCCCCACGCGTGAGGAAGCTGATCTCGTATGTCCTGGCTCCAACACCCCCACAGCCGCCGGAAAGTCATGGCGGCCACCGTCGGCCTGGTCGCGGGCACCACGCTGCCGGCGATAGGCGCGAGCGCGGCGGCGGCCACGATGGCCCAGCAGGAGCGGTTCACCAACCCGGTGATCTGGCAGGACTTCGCCGACCTCGAGGTCATCCGCGTCGGCGACGCTTACTACTACACCGGCTCGACCATGCACTTCTCGCCGGGCGCGCCCGTCCTGCGCTCCTACGACCTGGTCAACTGGGAGTTCATCGGCCACTCGGTGCCGGTCCTCGACTTCGGCGACGCGTACGACCTCAACGGCGGACGGGCGTACGTCCAGGGCATCTATGCGTCCTCGATGCGCCACCGCCCCAGCGACGGGACCTTCTACTGGCTGGGCCAGATCGGCGGGCAGCGGTCGTACGTATACAGAGCCACCAACGCGGCGGGCCCCTGGACCCGGCACGCCGAGATCGGCAGCAATTACTACGACGCGGGACTGCTCTTCGACGACGACGGCACCCCGTACGTGGCGTACGGCGCCAACGAGATCCGCGTCGCGCAGCTCTCCCCGGACATGCGCACCGAGGTCAGGTCCGAGCACGTGCTCACCAAGCCCGACGAGATCCACTATATGGAGGGCTCCCGCTTCTACAAGATCAACGGGAACTACTACATCTTCGTCACCCGCCCGCCCAACGGCCAGTACATCTGGAAATCCACATCAGGCCCCTTCGGCCCGTACAAGATGCGGGAGGTGCTGTTGGACCTGCCCGGCCCGATCCCCGGCGGCGGCATACCGCACCAGGGCTCGCTGGTCGACACCCCGAACGGCGACTGGTACTACGTGGGCTTCATCGACGCCTATCCCGGCGGCCGCGTCCCCGCCCTGGCCCCGGTCACCTGGAACGCCGAGGGCTGGCCCGAGCTCCAGACCGTCAACGGCACGTGGGGCGAGACATACCCCTACCCGGTCACCCCGCACCCGCTCCCGCCGATGACCGGCGCCGACACCTTCCGGGGAACGGCGCTGGCGCCGTACTGGGAGTGGAACCACAACCCCGACACGGCCGCGTTCACCGTCAACAACGGGCTCACCCTCAGGACCGCCACCGTCACCGACGACCTCTACAGCGCCCGTAACACCCTCACCCGCCGCATCCAGGGCCCCGCCTCCACCGCGACCGTCGTGCTCGACTGCTCCGGGATGGCGGACGGCGACCGGGCCGGGCTGGCGATGCTGCGGGACTCCTCCGCCTGGATCGGTGTCACGCGGCAGGGCGGCGTCAGCAGGCTGGTGATGGTCGACGGCCTGACCATGGACGCCAGCTGGAACACCAGCAGCACCGGCACCGAGCAGGCCCGCGCCGACCTCCCCGCGTCCGGCAGCCGCGTCTGGCTGCGCGCCGCCGCCGACGTCAGCCCGGGGCCGGGCCGTCAGGCGACGTTCTCCTACAGCACCGACGGCACCACCTTCACCCGGCTCGGCCCGGCCTTCACCATGAGCGAGAGGCCTCATTTCTTCATGGGCTACCGCTTCGCCGTCTTCAACCATGCCACCCGGGCCCTCGGCGGCGGAGTGCTGGTGGAACGCTTCGAGTTGCGCGCGCACGCGCCGGCGGCCCCTGTGGACACCAACGCCTGGTACGTCATGGTCAACCGCAACAGCGGCAAGGCACTGGACGTGGCGGGCGTGAGCTCCGCGGACGGCGCCGCCCTCACGCAGTGGGCCCGGTACGACGGGCCCAACCAGCAGTTCCAGTTCGTGGACTCCGGTGGCGGCTACTACCAGTTGAAGGCGAGGCACTCCGGCAAGCTGCTGGACGTCTCCGGCTGGTCGACGGCCGACAACGCCGCCATCCACCAGTGGAGCGACCACGGTGGCGTGAACCAGCAGTTCCGGTTGGTGGACTCACCGGACGGATACGTCCGGTTGATCAACCGCAACAGCGGGAAGGCCGTCGAGGTACCGGGCTTCTCCTCCGCCGACGGGACCGGCATCGTCCAGTATTCGGACTGGGGCGGCGTGAACCAGCAGTGGAAGCTCGTCCGCGTCGGCTCCACGGGCTAGTCCTCCTGCTGACACCGGTATCCGGTTCAAGCCCACCGAAACTCCCCCTGCCCGCTGGGCAAGGGGAGTTTCGGTGTGCGCGCGCCCGAGGTCGCACGGCCGACAGCGAGGTCCGAAAACATCTTGGACCGGACGGCAACCCTTTCTGAAGAGGATCGAACGCCGGGTTGCCCGGTCCTGACCGCTGCGTGCCGCGCCGCGCGCTCGGGAGACGTGGCGCCGCCCTGAGCCGTGTGCCAGGCACGGCAGGTCGCGTTTTCCCCCTGCGCGATGAGCCGGCGCACTGCTCGACGGGGTCCGCGAGATCCTGGCCCGACTCCTGCCGAGACCCCGACGACGCAGCAACCGCCGCGTGGTCAAACGCAAGATGTCCAACTACAAACTCAAACGCATCCCGCACCGGAACGGGCCACAACCCACCCGCGACCCCGCCGAGGCAGTCCGGATCGCACCGCACTACCGCACCGTCTCCGCCAACAACCAGCGCAAACCACTCTAAGTCACTGGTATTGGGGCTAGAGGTCTTGTTCGGGGTGCGACTCGTCGCGCGGTTGCCGGGTTCGCCGGTTCTTTGGACGACCTCGGGGCGGCCGAGGAAGAGCACCTGACCGCCACGCTGCTCGAAGGCCTCGTCCGCGAGTTCTCCGCCCTTCCTCCTCACGCGCGGCTTGCCGCCGTCGAGGGTGCCGCCGCCCGTCCCTCGTCCAAGCAGTTCACCGTCGGCCACGCAGCGATCCGGCACACTGCGGTCCCCATGGAGCAGTACCTTCCCGATCTGGTCGTGGGGCTGTGGCTCGGCAGCAGCAGCGATCGGACTCTCCAGGCGGCTCAAGGCACCAGTCGCACCACACGGCCCCGGTTCGCCCTGACGATCGACGTTGTCCTCGAGCCCATGTTGGGGTGAGCCTTTCGGCCCCCCGTGTCAGGTTGGCCCCTCGGGCGAGGCCGCGGAGTTTAAACGCGGACTTGTGAAGAGGGGTCGCCTCGTCGGCTTCGTACCGACCGCGTCAGCCGGCTGCCTGCCAGCCCGCTCCGTTTGCGGCACGCGCTGACCGGTCGTGCTCCCTGCGGGCGGCCTCCAGCAGCTTTCGCCACGACGTCACCGTGGGGCGCCGGCGTAGGTGCGCGCGTCGCTCCCGATCCGTCATACCTCCTCAGACACCGTGCTCGATACGCTGATCAAGAGCATGGGCGAGGCATTCCGTGCGCACCGGGCAGCCGCCACAGACAGCCTTCGCCCTGTTCTGGGCGGCGCCTTCTGCGAACAGCTCTTCGGGGTCAGCAGTGCGGCAAAGTGCCCGCTCGCCCCATTCGTCGTCATCACCCGCGACCGCCCCCATGCCGTCCTCTCCCCGATCGGCCTGCCCCCCACCATGGGACGTTGGCAGTTCGGTGACGGTACGCCAATCGGGCGGGGCACGGAACATCGGAATCAGGCAGCAACTCCTACGGGTGAACGTGCCTTGGCCGCAGCTTGGTTGCGCGGCAGCAACGACTGGCCTTCGGGTGATCGGTCTTACCCGTCGGCCCGGCCTCCAGGGACGGGAGGGCCTTGCGAAGCGGCACAGCCGCACTCGTCTGACCGGGCCGATGGTGGCCGACCGCACGGCCACGGTCAGTGCGGGGACGGCGGGTGTGCCGTCGGGGCACAGGTGGCAGCCCGCTGCGGCCGCTGCCGGGTGCGGCCGGTCGCCGGGGTCGGACGGGAGCGGGGGAGGAGTTGTCACCCGGGCCCAACGAGCGGCACCACCGGTGGCGTCACGCGGTGGTGGACGGGAACAAGCTGTCCAGCGCCAGGACGGGCACCTACTGATGGACGCGCCGAGGTGGCGCTCCTGGCCGCGGCCCCGGCGGCAAGGACCAGCCCGGGCGTGTCACGGGGCCACCGGGTCCGGTGAGACGGTGCGACCGCGTCTCGGCAAAAGATGTTTGAAACGGCAACCTTTCCGCTCCGGCCGGCCACTTAGGGGTGTACCGACGAGGGCGAGCCGTGATCAGCGGCCCTACACCCTCTGTGTCAACACCCGATCGGAGCCCCCACATGTCACCAGGCAACCCGAGATCCCCCGAGCAGCCGATGCCTCGGGATCGCACGCCCCGCCGTAGCCGGATGCTCCGGCATTTGGTCGTGGGGGCGGTGGCGGTGCTCGCCGCCTCGGCCGGTGTCGGCGCCCTGGCGCCCAGCGCGGGCGCCGCGCCGACCGTCCGCATCAGTGTGGATGCCGGTACCTCCTTGGGCACGGTGCCCAGAAGTGGTGTCGGCCTCAACACGGGCTTCGGCGACGAGCACATGGGGGACCCCAAGGTGACATCGCTGATGAAGGCCGCGGGAGTCCGGCAACTGCGCTATCCCGGCGGCTCCGGCGCGGACGACTACCACTGGAAGACCCACACCTCCGGCGACGGCAGCGGCTGGATCCCCTCCAACACCAACTTCGACCACTTCATGGCCACCGCGAAGAAGGTCGGCGCCCAGCCGATCCTGACCGCGAACTACGGTTCCGGCACCCCCCAGGAGGCCGCCGACTGGGTCAAGTACGCCAACGTCGACAAAGGTTACGGCGTGAAGTACTGGGAGATCGGCAACGAGGTCTACGGCAACGGGCACTACGGCAACGGCAAGGGCTGGGAAACCGACACCCACGCCGACAAGAGCCCGAAGGAGTACGGAAAGAACCTGGTCGCCTACTCGAAGGCGATGAAGGCCGTGGACCCGAAGGTGAAGATCGGAGCGGTGCTCACCACCCCCGGCGGCTGGCCGGACAAGGAGAATGCTCCCGGTGACAGCGCCGACTGGAACCACACGGTGCTCTCCATCGCGGCAAGCTCGATCGACTTCGTCATCGTCCACTGGTATCCGGGCGGCACCACCACGGCCGACCTGCTGAACACCCCCTCGCGGATCGCCGGTGCCACGTCCTCGCTGCGCTCGCTGATCGCCAAGTACGCGGGCTCGCGCGCCGCTTCGGTGGAGATCGCGGTCACCGAGACCGACGCCGTCGGCTCGCCCGCCTTGACCAGCCAGGCCGCGGCCCTGTTCGCGCCGGACACCTACATGACCTGGTTCGAGCAGGGTGCCACCCACGTGGACTGGTGGAACCTGCACAACGGCTCGGGCGAAGCACCCACCACCGTCCACGGCGAGACCGACTACCGGGACGGGGGCATTCTCTCCGCTGGAACCTGCGCCGGGGGGAAGTGCCAACCGCCGCGCGACACGCCCTTCCCCACCTACTGGGGCATCCGCTCGCTGACCGCACTGGCGCAGCCCGGCGACACCATGGTCAAGTCGTCCTCGGGCAACTCGTCGGTTGCCGTGCACGCGGTGCGGAGCGGCAACGGCGGTCTGAACGTCATGCTGATCAACAAGAGCCCGCAGAACGCGGCGCCGGTGTCGCTCTCGTACGCCGGATTCACCCCGGCCGCCGGGACGGTCACGACCGTTTCGTATGCCAAGGGAGATACTGCCCTGACGACGGCGAAGCGGGGCACGGCGGTCGCACAGACGCTGCCGCCGTACTCGATCACGACTCTTCAGCTGAAGCCCACGTCGGGGACCGCCGGCGCTGCCAAGCCGACGCCCGCCCCCACGCCGACCGCCGCCACGCCGGTTGTTACCGCCTCCGGTACGACCGGCACCCGTGCGCAGGCGGAGCGCGGCGTACCCGTCGGCCACCCGACCCCGGGCAGCACGTCCGGCGGCCTGGCTTCCACCGGGGTGAGCAACACCATCACCTACAGCGCCCTCGGTGGCCTGCTGGTCATCGTCGGCGGCAGCGTGCTGGTGCTTCGCGGACGTCGCCGCGGGGCTTTGCGCGGGAAGTGAGACCGCGTGAGTGACCGACGGCCCGGCAGCAACGCCACCCACCCGTGGCGCGCGCCGGGCCGTCGGCCTCCGCGCCGGCGTCGGCGGTCAGGTAACAAACAAGGCCGGGGTCGTTGACCTGGACCTGGCCTACCTCGGCACCGGTCCCGGCCCGTGGGGTGGCCCGCAGGCGGCTGCGTTCCGGGCCACCGTGGAACTGCCGCGTGAGGACTTCGCGATCCTCGGGGACCTGGCGGTGTTGCCCGCCTGGCGGGGGCAGGGCATCGAACGGCGACTCCACGACGCCGTTCTGACCTTCCGGGACGAGACCGGGTCGGTGCTGTTCGCAGACTCCACCGATGCCACCATGCGGGGCATCTAGCGGAACTGGCTACGTCTGGCGCACTGCAGGAGGCAGCGCCGATCGCTGCGCCCCGCCCCGCTGCTGATCTCCGGCCTTCTGCAGACCGGTAGCGCCGCCCCGGACACGTCCGTGGGCGCCACCTGCCCCACCGCGTACGGTCGACGGGCCCGTCCGGGTCGATCTCGCCACGGACACCGCCTGGGTCCCTTCGGGGTCACCCCGAAGGGACCAGGCCGGCGTTTCCCAACGGCCTTGAAGCCAAAGGCCCGAGCCGACCCCCGTCAGTAGCCGACGTGGAAGGTGGCGTCGGCCTTCTCCGTGGTGGTGGCGATCGGGTCGATGCGCAGGACGTAGCCGGTGTGCCGGATGTAATGCGTCGGGAAGTTGTGCGAACGGAAGGACGACCAGGAGGAGTCGGCCAGGCCGGCGGTCCTGTGGAACGTGGCGTCCGCGGCGAAGGTCGCGGTGCCGTCGTTCTCTTCCAGCCGCAGGTCGTAGTTGGAGTGCCGCAGGTAGCGGGTCGGGAAGTTGACCGACTGGAAGGACACGCCCGCGCTGTCGGCCAGGCCGCGTACGAGCTTCCACTGCGAGTCGGTGTACGGGTCGAACGGGTAGACATCGATCCGGCCGACGGAGTTGGCATGACGGACGTAACGGGCGGGGTAGTTGTAGGACTTCAGCCGGTTCCAGGCGGGGCTGCCCCACTTCGCCACGAGGTTGTCGTACTCGGTCGTGGTGATCGTCGCGATGGTGCAGTGCTTGGAGTTGAGGGGCTGGGTGTAGTCGCGCTGGTCCAGCGCGGTCCAGGTGCCGGCGGCGAGGTCGTTGCTCTGCCAGGCGTAGAAGACGCCGTTCGGCGTGTAGGTGTCGCCCCACAGGTACCAGGATCCGGAGGTCAGGGACTTCACCAGGGTCGGCGCCTCGGTGCCGCCGTGGGCGGCCGCCGTGCTGAAGGGCGTGAAGCTGCCCGGCTGCAGGGTGGTCGACCGCGCGCCCACGAGGGCCTGGTCCCTCCCCCTGTAGTAGAGGTAGTTGACGCCGTTCACACCCACGGCGAGGTTGCCGTCGATGATGTCGTAGCCGGGGTCGAAGAAGACCTGCGGGGACGTCACCGTCTGGAAGTTGGTGGTGTAGTTCACCATGAGCACGTTGTGGCCGCTGGCATTGACCGACGAGTAGATGATCCCGTACTCGCCGCGGCCGGCGTCCCAGAACGCCTCGGGTGCCCAGCTGTGGGTCACCATGTCGTGCAGCTTCAGCCGGCGGTAGCCGGTGAGGGTGCGCAGGTCCGCGGAGTCCCAGACGTGGATGTACTGGCTGTTGTAGCCCCAGTCGGTGCCCTTGAGGTCGGTGGCGAGGACGACGAAGGTGCCGTCCTGCTTGCGCATGATGAACGGATCACGCAGACCGCCCGCACCCGCGGTCGGGGTCACCACGGGGTTGTTCTGGTTGAGCGGCATCCAGCGCAGGCCGTCGGTGCTGACCGCCAGGTGCAGGCCGTAGTCGGCCTCCAGCATGGTCGCGGACTCGGTGAAGTAGCCCATGACGTAGGCCGCGTCCGCGGCGTAGGCGGGTCGCGCGCCCAGGGCCAGCGTTCCGGACAGGGCCAGCGGGACGGTGGCGGCCATACCGAGGAACAGGCGTCGCGACGGGTGGGGGCCGGGGCCGGTTGTTGCGGTCATTTGCGCTCCAGGGTGCGTGGGGGGCGGGCGGCCGTTCTCGGCAGTCACGGCATGCACCGCCGCAGTGCTGGGCGGGGGCGCCTGGACCACGGGATGCAACGGGTCCCGCGGGTGGTCGCGGACGTTGCGTCCCGGGGCGGGAGGTTGCTGCCCGTTCCGTGGAGCCCAGCCCGTCGGGAGTGCGGGGGCGGTGGAAGCAGGATCGAATGTTAGCGCTAACAATCAATTCAGCCAGGACACGCGGTAGATGAGAGCGGCTCGGTGGCCATCACTATGGGTCTGCCCGAGTAGCGCGTCAAGGTCACGCGCAAGGTCGTCCCGCTGCCCGGCCGGGAAGCGCGGCCCGACCCGATCCGTCGTCCCGGACGGGCACGTCGGCCTCGACGAAGCCCAGCCGCCGGTTCATGCCGATGGCCGCAGCGTTGCCCGGGTGGTGGAAGGCCCGCATCCAGTGCACGCCGTGCGAACGCGCGAAGCTGATCGCCAGAAGCTTCATCGCCAGCGCGACGCCCCTCCCTCGGTGGCCGGCCAGCACTCCGTCTGCGCTATTGGGGGATGGTGAGCAGGATGCGGCCGTGGCCACCGCCGGCGTCGACGTGGTCGTGGGCCTTGGCGATGTCGTCCAGCGGGTAGCGGTCGCCGACGGCGATGGTGAGGGCGCCGACGGCGGCGGCGGAGGTGAGGTCGCGGGCGGCCTGGCGCTTGGCCTCGGCGGGGAAGTCGTCGCTGCCGAGCAGTCGCAGGGTGACGTTGTTGAACAGCAGCGGCCAGAAGGGGATCTCGGTGCGGTCCGTGCGGGTGGCGTAGGCGGCGATGACGGCGTTGTTGGCGGCGACGGCGTTGTCGAGGTCGGCGTTGTCGGACAGCGCGACCTCGATGATCCGGTCGACGCCCCGTGGCGCGTACGAGCGGATGGCCGCGGCGGGGTCGCCGGTATCCAGGGCGACGGCGTGGGAGACGATGGCCGGGTCGATGTGGTCGAGGTCCGCGGTGCGGCGGACGGTTGCGATCACAGTCGCGCCGGCCCAGTGGGCGAGCTGGGTGGCCAGGGAACCGACGCCGCCGAGGACTCCGTGGACCAGGACCAGTCGGCCGTCGACGGGGCCGTCGGCGAAGACGGTGCGGTGGGCGGTGATGCCGGGGATGCCGAGGCTCGCCCCCAACTCATCACTCAGATGGTCTGGCAGAGGTACGGCTTGGTGGTCGGGTACGACGGTGTACTGAGCAGCTGTACCGAAGGGGCGGTAGGACTGGGCGCCGTATACCCAGACCCGCTGTCCGACGCGGTGGGCGTCGGCTTGGGCGCCCACGGCGTCGATGACTCCGGCGGCGTCGCTGTGTGGGATCACCCGTGGGTAGGGCATGGACGAGCCGAGCCAGCCGCGCCGCTTCTTGGTGTCGCCGGGGTTGACGCCCGAGACGGTGACACGGACGCGGACCTCGCCGGGGCCGGGGGCGGGATCAGGTAGTTCACCGACGTGCAGGACATCGGCGGCGGGGCCCTGGTCGTCGTACCAGGAAGCAAGCATGGGGGTACCTCCGTGGACAGTCAGCTCGCGGGAGCGGCGGGTGCGTGCGGATCGCTGTCGGCGCGTCCGGTGTCGAATACGGGGGCTTCGTCCCCGAGGGCCTCGCGCAGCCAGGTCCGCTCCGCGCGGCTGGTGGCGCGGGCGGTGAGCAGCATGCCCCGCCGGTAGGGGTCGGCGACCTCCTCGGCACGCAGGGGCCGCTCGTTGTCGTAGAAGAAGCTCGCCGGTTCTTCCAGGAACTCCAGCCGTCTGCGCAGCACCGCGTGCTGTTCGGCTACGTCGGGCAGCTGGGAGAGGAATGCCAGGACGATGTAGAACCGGGAGAAGTCGGTGATCTCGTGGTCGGCGGGCTTGCGCAAGCGCTGAAGCATTTCGGCCCGTCCGGCCGCGGTCAGGCTGAGCACGTACCGGGCCGCCCCCGCGGCCGGGTCGGCGCGCCGCTCGATCAAGCCCGCCTTGGTCAGGCGATTGATCGCCGGATACAGGCTGCCGTCACTGACCGGCCGCGTATAGCCGGTCAGCTGTGAGACGCGGCGGCGCAGCTCGTGTCCAGGCAGGGGTCCCTCGGCCAGGAAACCGAGTATCGCGAGTTCGAGCATGGGTCCATCCTCGCACGTCTACATCGAATCGATGTAAACATCGATTCGATGTTAAGCTCCCAGGCACCCACCCATCGTCTTTGGAGAGGCACAGCAAGATGCCGGCGCAGTCCAGCGAGTCAGTGATGAACCGCTTCGTCGAGTTCATCAACACGGGCGACGAGGGTCTCGCTCACGAGGTCATTTCTCCGGACGCGGTGTTCCACGCACCCAGCCACCCGGAACCGCTGCGGGGGCCCGATGGGTACATGGAAGTCCTCGGGATGATGCGCAGCGCCTTCCCGGACGTCCAGTGGACGCTGGAGGAGACGGTCACCGAAGGCGACACGGTCGCCGCGCGGTTCACCATGCGGGGAACCCACGACGGTGAATTCTTCGGGATCCCGGCGACCGGCAACAAGATCTCGGTGCAGGCCATGAACTTCTACTACCTGGCCGACGGCCGGATCGTCGGCGAACGGGGCCAGCCCGATCTCCTCGGGGTGATGCAGCAGATCGGCGCCGTACCGGCGCCGTGAGGCAGACAGTCGCCTCCTCCTCCCACGCAACCGTCCAGGTCCGCGCTGCCGCCCTCCCGCAAGGCACATCATGGAATCCCTCGCACCCCCACCGCCCGCTCAGGCGATAGCCGTCCTGCCCCGGTCCTCCATTCTGGTGGCGGCCCTGTCCACCGTCGTGGAGTGGTACGACTTCACGCTGTACCTGTACATGACCACCGTGCTGTCCCGGGTGTTCTTCGGCACCGGCTCCACCTCGCTCCTGATCACCCTGGCGGTCTTCGCCGTCGCCTACCTGATGCGCCCGCTCGGCGCGATGGCCTTCGGCCACATCGGGGACCGGCTCGGGCGCCGCAAGGTGCTGCTCGGCTCGATGGCGGTGATGACCTCCGCGATGCTGGCCACCGCCCTGCTCCCGACCCGCGACGAGATCGGCTCCGCCGCCGGGGTTCTGCTGTTGCTGCTGCGCTGTGTCATGGGCTTCGCCGTCGGTGGCGAGTACACCGGCGTCACCGCCTACCTGGTCGAAGGCGCCGCACCCCACCGGCGCGGCCTGGTCGCCTCGCTGGCCTCCGCCGCCAGCGAGATCGGTGCGCTGCTCGCCGCCGGGGTCACTGCCCTCACCGTCACCCTCGCCCCCGGTCCCGCCCTGGACGCGTGGGGGTGGCGCATCCCCTTCCTGTTCGGCGCGCTGCTCGCCACCACGGTGCTGATCGCCCGCTCCACCATGCGCGAATCCCCCGCCTTCGAGCAGCAGCCCCCGCCCGACACCAAGGGCGCGGGCCCACTGATGACCACTCTGCGCACCCAGCGCCCCGCGCTCTACCGGACGTTCGCGATCTCGGCGCTCGGCTCGGTGACGTACTACGTCGGCATCAGCTACGTCCCCACCTACCTCGGCGCGGTCAGCGGCTTCAGGGAGTCCGACGCCCTGTGGCTGTCGACCATCGCGGCCCTCGTCGTCATCGTCGTCACGCCGTTCGCGGGTGTCCTGTCCGACCGGGTCGGCCGCCGCCCCGCACTCACGCTCTTCGGTGCCCTGGCGGTGATCCTGCCGCCGGCCATGTTCGGCCTCATGACCCAGGGCAGCTTCGCCGCCGCACTGACCGGCGCGGTCGTCCTGGCCTGCGTGGCAGGCGGCATCAGCGCGGTCGCGGCCTCCGCGATCGCCGAACAGTTCCCCGTCTCCCAGCGCCTCAGCGGCCTCGCGCTCGGCGCCACCGCAGCCACCGCCCTCTTCGGCGGACTCACCCCTTACGCCTCCCAGGCCCTGGTCAACTCCACCGGCTGGGCCCTGATCCCCGGCGCCCTGGTCGCCGCCACTGCCCTGGCCGTCCTGCCCGTCCTGCGCCGCCTCCCGGAAACCGCGCCAGCCATCCGTGCACCCCGGCCCGGCCATCTCGCCCCGGAACCCGAACCCCAAGCCCGCTGAGCAGACTTCGTGCGCTGGAACAACCTCACCGACGCCGCCGGGCCCGCCGCACTCTTCGCCCCCCGACACAGTGCATACCCGGACCTTCGACACCCCGGAGTTCCTCGGCATCACCTTCCATGAGGTCCACGCGAAGTCGATCGCCAACCGGGTCCCGGACGGCTCCAAGCCTTCCAAGGTGCCGCTCGCATAAGTGACGCATTGCTCGATGCCAACCAGCCGCCTCGCCGTGCGTCGGTTGCCGGCCCGGAGCGGGTTCCGCGCGCGCCGAGCAGTCGTCGCGGTGACGGGCTCGACGTCGGCGGCCCCGGTCGCCCGGAACCACAAGGCGAAGTCCTGTATATGGGACCCGCTGGAGGTGGCGGTCACCCTCTGACCAGGCTCATGGATGCCCCCCCGGGGGGCGCACCGTTACCCCTGCTCGCCCGAGCAGTCATCCGAGTTCCGGCCGGACGCTTTGGCGGAGTTCTGCGTAGTGCCAGGTTTCGGTGAGAGACCGCTCCTGGGCCGTTCATGACATGGATGTCGCGCGTGGGTCCTGGCTACCGTCCGTGTCACCCGCCGGACCCGCCCGGCAGTAGCCCTCCCCGGCGCCCACCTGGGAGGGCGTTGCCGCGTGCCGGGCGGCAGGGAGGGGCGATGATCGTACCGAGAGCGGAGCTGGCGAGCGAAGGGTGTGGCGGGTGGGCGAAGGTGCGGGGATCGGTTCGGCGCAGGAGGCGGCGAACGACGAGCTGGTGCTCGCGTTCGGGCGGCTGCAGGGGGCCGCGGGGCGGCTGGAGTACCTGCTCGGTGGTGCGATCGAGGAGGAGTTCGGGATCAGTCACCTGATGTACGAGGTGCTGCTGATCGTGGGCCGGGCGGGCGGCGCGGGCATGTCGATGCGGGCCATCGCGCAGGAGCGGGTCCTGACCACGGGCGGGATGACCCGCCTGGTGGACCGGATGGAGGCGGCCGGCCTGGTGGTGCGCGCCGACGACCCAGCGGACCGCAGGGGCAAGCTGGTACGGCTCACCGGGCGGGGTGAGGACATCGTCGTGCGGGCCAGCCGGGTGCACGTGGAGAACATCCGCCGCCATTTCCTGGCGCCGCTGCCCGAGGAGGCGAGGGAGCAGTTCATGGAGTGCTTGCGGATCCTGTCCCACTCGGCGCGGGACGCCCTGCCCCGCCTGCGGTAGGGGGGCGGAAGCCCCGACGATGGAGGCCTTTCACCATGCGGGAATACCTGACATGGCAGATACTGTTCAGGCAGGTACATCGCTTCGGTGCGGAGCGACTCCCTCTGCAAAGGCCTCCCCATGAAACTCGGCTACGTCTTCGACGCCTACTGCGGCTGGTCCTACGGTTTTGCCCCCACCCTGGCCGAGGTCACCCTGCGCCACCCCGAACTGCCCGTCGAGGTCGTGTCGGGCGGCTTGTTCACCGGGCGGCGGGCCGTGCCGATCCGCGAGTTCGGCTACGTCCAGGGTGCGAACGCCAAGATCAGCGAGCTGACCGGTGTCGGGTTCGGGGCCGGGTACGAGCGGCTGATCGCCGACGGCTCGTTCGTCATGGACTCCCAGGACGCCGCCCGGGGCATGGCGGCGCTGCGGCAGGCGGCCCCGGAGCGGGCGGTGGAGCTGGCCATGGCCGTACAGGCCGCGTTCTACCAGGACGGCCTGAGCCTGTCCGACCCCGAGACCTTCACCCGGATCGCCGCGGCAGCCGGCCTTGATGCGCTGGAGGTCGGCTCCGCGCTCGCCGCACCGGCCACCTCCCTCGCGGCCGAGGCCGACTTCCGGCGGGCAGCAGCTCTGGGCGCGAACGCCTACCCGACCCTCCTGGTCCAGGACGGCGACCGCACCGCGGTCCTCGCCGTCGGCCACGCCGGCCCCGACAAGATCGACACCCTCCTGGAGCAGTTCGGCGCCGCCCGCACCCGGTCGGCCGCATCCGGCCGCTGAATCCCGGCCGACACACCGGCACGGTCGGTGCCGCCCGCACCCGGGCGGCGCGAACCTGAACCCACACGGCGGGCAACCCAGCCTCACACCTCAGCACCCCTCACTCTGCTTCCGGCAAAGGACATGATGATGAGCACTCTCGACTTCAAGGTCATCGACCTGGACTTCCCCGTCGGCTCGAAGAACAAGACCGCAACCCTCATCACCGGTGAGCAGGGCGCGTTCCTCATCGACACCGGGTTCACCCGCGCCGACGGACACCGGCTGGCCGCCGAGATCCTCGACTCCGGCAAGAACCTCACCAAGGTCTTCATCAGCCACGCCGACCCCGACTACTACTGGGGCGCCGAGGTCATCGCCGACGCCTTCCCCGATGCCGAGATCCTGGCGACACCGCTGGTGATCGAGCACATCAAGGCCGCGTACGAGGGCAAGCTCAAGGCCTGGGAGCCGGTGGGCGCCAACCGCCCCACCCGCCTGGTCGAGATGGCCGAACTGACCGGCGACCTCACCTTCGAAGGCCACGTCTTCCAGCTCAAGGGCGGCCACCCGGGACTGCCCGACCGCCACTACCTGTGGCAGGCCGAACACCGGGCGATCGTCGCCGGCGTCCTGCTCTTCCAGAACGAGCACGTCTGGGTCGCCGACACCGGCAAGCCCCAGGACCGCGCCGTGTGGATCGAGCTGCTGGACGAGATGACGGCCCTCGACCCCGCCTTCGCAGTCCCCGGCCACCGGCTGCCCACTGCCGTCGCCCTCGACGCGAGCCCGATCGCCTACACCCGGAACTACCTCACCGCCTTCGAGGACGAGCTGGACAAGGCCGACAACGGTGAGGCCCTGACCAACGCCCTGGTCACCCGCTACCCCGGATCCGGCATGCTCATCGCGGCCCAGCTCGGCGCGAAGGTCGCCAAGGGCGAAATGACCTGGGGCTGACCCACCCCGACCACGGTCCGGCCGGGACGCAGGCCGGACCGTGCCCGCCGAGCCCAGCGAGAACCCATGAGCACCACCGCCCGCGACACCCAGGCCGCCGGCCCCGCGCCCGCCAGTTCGGCCCCGCGCTCCTGGGGACCTACGGCTACCTCGCCGCGTACCTGATCGCGCCGGCCGTCGGCGCGGGCATCCACCAGTTGCTTCAACGCTACGCAGGAGCCAGGCGCGTACCCACCTACCGCCTGTGCCCCACCAGCACCCCCGACCCCATCTGAGAAAGGCCGTAACCCATGGAGACCACCGACTTCCACGCCTCCGCCGCCCCCGCCGACGTGGTGCGCCGCCAGTACGTCGCCTCCGCCAACGGCGACCTCGAAGCCCTGCGGGCCACCCTGGCCGACGACGTGGAGTGGACCGAGATGGCCGGCTTCCCCCTGGCCGGCACCTACCGCACCCCCACCGGCGTCACCTCCGCCGTCATGGAACAGCTCGGCGAGTCCTGGGACGACTGGGCCGCCCACGACGACACCTACGTCGTCGACGGCCAGAACGTCGTCGTCCTCGCCCGCTACACCGCCACCAACAAGGCCACCAACAAACCGCTCAACGTGCGCGTCGCCCACCACTTCGTCGTACGCGGCGGAAAGATCGTCCGCTTCGAGCAGTTCGTCGACACCGCCCTGGTCCGCGACGCCATGCACCCAGGCGCATAACCGCACCCGCCCAGTTCCCCGCCGGACGTCCTCGACCGGGGTCTTGAGCCCGTCGAGATCCAGCGCCGGCGACGTCACGGGGGCGGTGACGCGCCGGTCACGGTGCATACGTCCTCAAGGGCTTGTGAGGGGACCGCGAGCAGCGCGAATTGCCGCAGGGGGCGGCGCGGACGGAGCAGGCCGAAGAGTTCGGCCCCCGCAACGGCGTTCCGGGCGAACTGGTCGTCCGGCTCCGCCCGACCAAGGTCCACGCGCACGGCGGCGTCACCGATCGACCAACGAGCGCCGCATTGCCGAACCGAGGAATCACCATGAACGAACCGGCCAACCGTGTCGAGGAGACCGGGCCCCGCACGATGCGCGCCATCGTCGTCTTTGAACCGGGTGGCATTGACAAACTCGTCGCCACGGACCTGCCCGTGCCCCCGGTACGCCCCGGATGGGTCCGCATCAAGGTCAAGGCGTTCGGGATCAACGAGTCCGAGGTGACCACCCGCCGGGGCCTGTCCAGCCGCGACGTGACGCTGCCGCGGGTGCCCGGCATCGAGTGCGCCGGGGTGGTCGACGAGGCCCCCGCCGGCAGCGGCCTCACCCCCGGCCAGCAGGTAGCCACCATGATGGGCGGGATGGGGCGCTCCTACGACGGGGCGTACGCCCGGTACGTGCTGGTCCCAGCCGGACAGGTCATCCCCTTCACCTCGGACCTGCCGTGGGCGACGCTCGGCGCGCTCCCGGAGATGGTCCAGACCGCCTACGGCTCCCTGGCCACCGGCCTGGACCTGCGTGCCGGACAGACTCTGCTGATCCGCGGCGGCACGTCCACGGTCGGTCTGACCGCCGCCGCCATGGCCAAGGACCTGGGCGCCACCGTGCTGGCCACCACCCGCCGCCCCGACCGCGCGGACATGCTGCGCGACCTCGGCGTCGATCACCCCGTCTTCGACGACGGTGAGATCGCCGATGCCGTACGGGAGATCTGCCCGGACGGGGTTGATGCGGCCTTGGAACTGGTCGGCTGCGGGCGTCTGCACGACACCCTGCGCGCGGTCCGCCTCCACGGCACGGTCTGCTTCACCGGCGCGCTGGCGGACGAGTGGACCATCCCGGACTTCAGCCCCCTCGGCTTCATCCCGAACGGGGTACGGCTGACCGCGTACGGCGGCGCGGCCACTGACCTGCCTGCCGACGTCCTCGACCACCAGCTGCGCGCCGTCGCCGACGGACGCCTGAACGTTCGCGTCGCGAAGGTCTATCACGGCCTGGAATCCGTCCGCGAGGCGCAGGCCGACTTGGAGTCCGGCGCGTTCCCGGGCAAGCACGTCGTCGTACTCGACTGAAACGATGCTCAACCACCGGACACGAAAGGGAGGTTGCCCTGATGGATGGACAGACCCTGCAGGAGACGGCCCAGGAGCGAGGTGAGAGCCTGCCGATGGCCACACTGGAGTACCGGTTCGGGCCTGAATGGGAGGTCTTCAAGGTCCACGGCAAGGTGTTCATGCTCATGACGGAGGTGCCCGGCCGACCGGTCGTCATCCTCAAGTCCAGCCCGGGGGAGGCCGAAGCGCTGCGGGCGACGCACGCGGACATCACTACCGGCTACCACATGAACAAGAAGCACGGGATCACCCTCGCCCCCGGTGCTTCGATCGACCCGCACCTGGTCGAGGACCTGGTCACCGACTCCTACCGGCTGGTCGTCGCCCGACTCCCCAAGGCCAAGCAGCCCGTGAACCCGAAGACCTTCGGCATCCGCGCGGGGGCGCGGTGACCCTCACCGGTGCCCGGATCCAGCGGACCGCGCGCCGCACGGCCACCGGCCTCCCGGACGTCAGCCACGACCGCCCCTTCACCCCGAAGCTCGACGTCTACAAGACGGCGGGCAAAGTGTTCCTGATCGTCACCGATGCCCCCGACGAGCCTGCCGACCAGATCATCACCGTCAAGTGCGAGCCGGAGCAGGGCAGTTCGCTACGCATGCGCTACGAGAGCATCGTGCCGGGCCGCTATCTCAGCAAGGCGCACTGGATCTCGGTCGGCGCGGGCCCCGACATCACCGCCGACCTGATCGAGTACCTGGTCAGCCACTCCTACGACCTCGTCCACGGCCCACCGCCCAAGGACGCGTCGCTGAGCCAGGGCATCCGATGACCCACACCGAACCCGCGCTGCCCTTGTTCGGCGACGAGCCGCCGCGCCCGCCGGCCGATCGGCTGCGCCCGCGTACCCTCGCCGACGTGGTCGGCCAGAACCATCTCCTGGCCCCGGATGCCCCGCTCGGCCGCATGGTGGCCGGACGGCTGCCATTGCGGCGGTCCGGTCCTGACCGGGAGAGCCGACAGCGTTTCCGGCGGTTTCCCGGTCAGTTCCCCCGGTGCATACCCGTACAGGCCCAGCGCGACGGCGCCAGCGCCGATTTTGGCCCAGCCTTGTGCTCGCGGATGCCCGGCCACACCAACCAGGCGCCGCCGATCTCGAAGGGGGCGGCTGGACGTTGCTCTTCCTGTTCCGCTTCCGGCGGTCTGGCACAAGCCGATTCGATCTCTGGACCCGCGTCTTGATCTTGATGTCATGTGGATGCGCGTGATCCATGAGCCTGCCGCAAAAAGCTTTGGCCGGCGGTTTCTCAGGTGTGGGTGAAAGAGTCACCGGAGGGAAGGGGTGAGCGAGGTGGTCTACGAGCCTGGGCAATTCGGTCAGGCGGGAGTGAGTGCTGGCAGCACGGCAACTGGCCCGATGCGGAGGGTGCAACCCGCCTCGCGGCGACCGGCCAATTGATCACGGTGGGAAGTCTGAGGCAGCCCCCGGGGGAGCGGTTCGTCCTGTGCCCCCATGTCTCTGATGTGCCATCAGGTAAGTCAGCATCTGATCAGCATCAGTCCTCAAGCGTTCCAGAGTGGCTGACCGATTGTACGCCTGGTCGGCGGCGTCACGACAGCCTGGTTCGCATGGAAGTGCAGGCAGGGAGCCCTCTCGCCAGAGGGGGTCGATGTTCCTAATAAACTTCGATCTGACGCGTGCCGATGTACAGTGAAGAACGCCCTTGACCTGCGGAAAGCTGGCAGGGAGCCGTCTTCTAGGAGTTCAAAATGCTTCGCACCATGTTCAAGTCCAACACCTAGCATCTGGGCATTTTCGCAGGTCAGCGTCGTGCTGTTGGGGTCCAGGTCAGCAAGTAGTCAGCATCGGTCCCGATCATGTCCCGCCGTTGCTGACCTCGGAGACGGCAGTGGGGGAAGTCGGCGCCCTCCCGCCCCGCACCGGACACTTGGCTCTCCTCAACCACGACCAACCGGCGAACTACATCTCCGGCCGGGCCATCCACCGCGCCTCCGTGAGCCACCGCGGCGAAGGCGAAACCGACGCCAAGGACGCCGCCGTCATCGCCGACCAGGTCCGCATCCGCCGTGACCTGCGCCCCTTACGCACCGGCGACGAAACTGTCATCGACCTCAAGATCCTCACCGGTCGACGCATGGCCCTGGTCGCCGGCCGCACCCGCACCGTCAACCGGATCCGGGCACAGCTGTCCGGCATCTTCCCGGGCCTGTAACGGGCCTTGGACCGCACCAACACCGGCCCGCTTATCCTGCTGACCGGCTACCAGGCCGCTGCAGCCACCCGCCGGCTCGGCACCAAGCGCCTGGAGACCTGACTCTGAAACCGCAAGGTTGTCCGCGCCGATCAGCTCGCCGAGACCGCAGTCCAGGCCGCAGAACACCAGCACACCAGCCTGCCCGGGGAGGACGGCACCCTCATGGACACGTACCTCAACAACCTGCTCCCCGAGACCGCGGTTCGGCTGGGGAAGTCCGGCGGCATCGCCTACCACCACATCGCCGACACCTGCATCGCGCTGTTCACGCACTTCATTCCGTGTGGGGTCCGGGAGGACGTCTACATCATCGAGGGCTTGCTGAAGAACGTCTCCGAGGTCAAGCCCACCACGATCCACGCCGACACCCAGGGCCAGAGCTTCCCGGTCTTCAGCGTCGCCCACCTGCTGGGCTTCGAGCTGATGCCCAGGATCAGTCACTGGAAGGACCTCAACTTCTACCGGCTCACCCGCAGCGTCCAGTACCGCCACATCGACGCCCTGTTCGGCGAGGCGGGCAAGAACGTCATCAACTGGGACCTCATCGAGGCGCACTTCCGCGACCTGATGCGGGTGACGATCTCCGTACGCGCAGGCGCGATCTCCTCCACGCTGCGCCTGCGCCTGCGCTCCGGCTCCCGCAAGAACGCCCCACTACGCCGCGTTCCGCGAGGTCGGGCGCGTGATCCGCACCGTCCAGCTGACGTACCTCTCGGCCGCGTCCATGCGTCGGCGGGTGGCGGCGACCAACAAGGACGAGGCGTACAACGGGTTCTCACAGTGGCTGCACTTCGGTAACCGCGGCGTCATCGCCGACAACGACCCCATCGAGCAGGAGAAGGCGACGAAGTTCAACTCCCTGCTCACGAACACGGTGATCTTCCATAGCACTCTGGCCATCATCGACGTCGTCCGCGAGCTCCAAGCCGAGGGCTGGAAGCTCGAGCCGGAGGACCTCGCAGAAATCTCCCCGTACCTCGCCGAACACATCATGCGATTCGGCGAGTACTCCACCCACGAGCTCAGCGACGCGCCCGAGGCGTACGAAGTTCATCTCGACGTCGACTTCACCCGGCTCGATGCCGATGCGGGCCCTGAGGCCGAGGCGGCCTGAAAGCTGAGCCCGGTGACCGCTACCAGCCGCACGGCAGTCACAGGGAGCTACTTGTCACTTCGCCGTAGTTTCGGGACAGGGCCGTGCAACTGGCGCTAGAAGTCTATTTGTGCTACTTCACACCAGTTAGTAACCTTGATCATAGGCTGGGTTGAAACTCGGCGAGAACCCCTGCGAGAAAAAGGGGAAATCTGTAATTACTTTTGTGGAGAAGCAGCGGTTCGGCGGTGGCCGGACGGAACAGGCCTTGGTGAAGGTCGCATGGGAGGGTGAGCTCTTCGGTGTCGGCCTTTTTGAAGAACTAGCCGAAATGTATCCGGCACATGCCGAGGAATTCACGGCGTGCGCCACGATGGAATGGTTCAACGTCCACTACTGCGATCCTTTCGGCCACGACGCCGGCATGAGCGTCACCCTGGAGAAGGCCGAGAAGCTGGGTAGGGAGGGCGCGGCGGTGGCGCGGCGCCATCGCTCGTTCGAAGGCGTGGCCAAGCTCGCGATCGAGGAGACGGGGGAGGCCGACCTGCTGTACAAGCACCTGATCAAGGGCGCCCGTACCCTTGAACTGAAGGCGCTCGGAGAGGACTTGCTTGAGCATGAGAATGCCATGCGGGCCTGGCTTCAGTCCGAGTTGGACGGGAAGTCCGACGGCGCCGAGAAGGTATTCGCGTACCTCGAACGTCACGGCATCAGCAGAGAAGATGCTGTGACCCCACGGAAACTCAGAGAAGATGTGGGGGGCGATAAGCAGCAACTCGCCCTCGCTTTCTTCACCAGCGAAGATGCCGCCGACCATGCAGCTGAGGCGCTGAAAAAGTGGGAGAAGGGCAGCGAGTGCATGAAGGTCGACGCGATCGGCCTGCTTGTCAAGGGCAAGGACGGCAAGATCAAGGAGGAAAAGCTCGGGAGGCGGGCAGGGAAGAGAGGCACGGGGGTCGGTGTAGTCCTGGGCCTGGTCGCGGCGATACCCACAGGCGGCCTCTCATTGGTCGGAGGCGCGCTCGGCGGCGTGGCCGGAGGCGGGATCATCGGAGAGTTCTTCCACAAAGGCCTCAAGATGACCGACGAGGATGTGAAGCGCATCGGCCGTGAGCTCGCCGAAGGTAACGCAGCAGTTGGTGTGCTCACCTGGGACTTCGAGACCGAGGCCGTGGCCGGAAAGCTCAAGGAGATGGGCGGAACTCCCGAGACCCTTGAGGTGGCCAAGCTGACAGCGGAGGGCCAATAGAGCGTGGCAATTGCGGCTCAACAGAGTGACCGCGGAAGGAGGAGAACCGTCATGACCGTGGCTCAGACGCCCAACACTTTTCGCGAGATCCTTGACTACTCCAGCCGAGCCGACCCTTACCCGCTCTTTGCTGAGCTCCGCAGGACTCCGGTGGCCGTGCAGGAGGATGGCAGCTACGTGATCAGCACCTACCGGGAGATCACGGCGTTGCTGCACAATCCGCACCTCAGCTCCGACATACGCAATCAAACGCGTCCGATGCCGTCCGCCGCATGGAGCGAAGAAACGCCGGAGTTCATCAACATCGATCCGCCCGAACATGACCGGCTGCGGCGCATGGCGATGCGGCATTTCGGTCCCCCGCACACCCCGGGGCTGGTGGACGGCATGCGGCCCGAGCTGACCGCCATCGTCAGCGGTCTGATCGACCGTTGCGCGGGCAAGGCTCAGATCGATGTCGTCGACGACTTCGCCTACCCGTTCCCGGTCACCGTGATCTGCCACCTGCTCGGGGTGCCGCGCGAGGACGAACCGCGATTCCACCAGTGGGTCGAGGCGCAAGTTGACGTCATCGATTACGACCCGAGCCTGGATCCTCCGGAGAGGCTGCAGAAAGGCATGCAAGCCATTCTCGACCTGCACCAATACCTCGGCGGACTGCTGGAGAGCCGCCGCAGCCGGCCCGGCGATGACCTGCTGTCACGCCTGGCCAGCGACGACGGCCCGGACGGACGCATGACCGACGAGCAGATCGTGAGCACGGCCAACCTGCTGCTCGTCGCCGGGCATGAGACCACCGTCAACCTGATCGCCAACGGCGTGCTGACGCTGCTACGCCACCGGGATGTGCTGCAGCGGCTGCGCGACGAACCGGGCCTGATCGTGCGCCTGGTCGAGGAGTTGCTGCGCTACGAGCCGGCCGTGCATATCGTCCCCTGGCGGACGGCCTACAGCGACATTCCCCTTGCGAACACGACCATCCCGAAGGGCTCGCAGGTCCTGCTCGTGCTTGCATCGGGCAGCCGCGATCCGGACCGCTTCCGTGATCCCGACCGTTTCGATCCCGAGAGGCAGGACAACCAGCACCTGGGCTTCGGCGGCGGCATTCATCTGTGCTTCGGCGGCCCGCTGGCCCGGCTGGAGATCCAGATCGCACTCGGCGAGTTCTTCCGGCGCCTCGAAGATCCCCGGCTGGTTGCCGACCCGCCGCCGTATCGGCGCAGCCCGATCCTGCGGGGTCCCCTGCACCTCCGCGTCGAGCACGGGTGACAGCCGCGGACACAGGCAGATGGCCATCTCCTCGGGCATCGGCTGACGCCCGTATATCCCTCTCCGGGCGGGCGATGTCTGCGCACGCGGGATAGACTGTTGACAGCTAGGTCAAGTTCTCCGGGCGCTGTTCCAGACGCCGGTTGCATTATTTGCAACGATCACTTTTACCTGTGGAGACCTTTGACGAGCGGGGCCGTCACCCTCGTATTCGAAGGGGTGGGCAAGCGGCCAAATTCCTTGTTCCGAAGGCCGCCTGGCGGTATGCACACCGCAGTGGCGCTGCCTAAGGTCTCGCAGCTCTGAAGCCCCTGAAATGGAGGATCGAGATGCGAGTTGTCGTAGATCTTTCCCGATGCCAGGGATATGCGCAGTGCGCTTTCCTGGCCCCGGACGCGTTCCGGATGCACGGCGAAGAAGCACTGATGTACAACCCGAACCCCGACGATGCCCAGCGTGAGCAGGTGCTGCGCGCCGCGGCAGCCTGCCCGCTTCAGGCGATTCTGGTCGACCAGCTGGAGGGGCGGCACGCACCGGCGGGGGTGTCGCAGTCATGACCAGCGCCGACACCCTGAAGGGGTTCAAGCGCGACGGCCGCATCGTGATCGTCGGGGCGTCACTGGCGGGACTGCGGGCCGCGGAAGCTCTGCGCAATGAGGGGTTCACCGGGTCGTTGACCATGATCGGTGACGAATTGGGGGAGCCTTACGACCGGCCCCCGCTGTCCAAGCAGGTGCTGACCGGGTGGGTACCGGCCGGGGGGACCACGCTGCCGCGACGTCGAGACATCGACGCTGAGTGGCTGCTGGGCGTGCCCGCCAGCGGACTGGACCTGGCGACCAACCACGTGCACCTCGCCGACGGTCGCGCGATTCCCTTCGACCGAGTGCTGATCTCCACCGGGGTACGGGCCCGGCCGTGGTTCGTCGAGACCGAGGCGGCCCTGGACGGAGTGTTCGTCGTACGCACGCGCGAGCACGCCGAGAGCCTGCAGCGAGCCCTCGCAGCCGGGCCCTCCCGCGTACTGGTCATCGGCGCGGGATTCACCGGCTCCGAGATCGCCTCCATCTGTCGCGAGCGGAACATCCCGGTGACCGTCGCCGAGCTCGGGCCGGCCCCGCTCGTCGGGGCACTCGGCGCCATGATCGGTGAGGTCGCGGCGGACATGCAGCGCGCCCACGGTGTCGACCTGCGCTGCGGCGTCAAGGTCACCCAGCTGGAGGGGGACGCGCAGGGGCGTTTTCGCCGCGCCCACTTCTCCGACGGCAGCACCATCGACGCCGACGTGGCGGTAGTGGCACTCGGGGGCATACGCAACACCGAGTGGCTACGGGACTCGGGACTGGCGGCAGGCGTATGGGGAATCGCCTGCGACACGGGCTGCCGCGCTCTCGACCTCAACGGCCTGGTCACCGACGACATCTTTGTCGCCGGAGACGTGGCACGCTGCCCGAACCCGATCTACGAGTACCGGCTCATCTCGCTGGAACACTGGGCCAACGCCGTGGAGCAGGCCGAGGTCGCGGCCCACAACATGGTCAACGCCCAAGCGGACCGCTGGCCCCACCTGTCCATCCCGCTGTTCTGGTCGATCCAGTTCGGCGTCAACATCAAGTCCGTCGGTGTGCCGACCTTCGCCGACGAGGTCGTCGTCACCCAGGGATCAGTGTCCGACCACCGCTTCGTCGCCGCATACGGCTACCAAGGCCGCGTCACCGCTGCAGTCAGCTTCAACAATGCGAAGTGGCTGGACCACTACCGACAGCTGATCGAGACGGCCGCACCCTTCCCGCCGCCCTGCCCCACGCCCGACCAGCCCGCCGACGCGAAACCGGTGCCCGTCGACTTCCCCGGCCCCACCCTGCTCGCCCAGGGCGCCACGGTGGTCGTCACCGGCCATGACCCGAGCGAGCGGCGCGTCACAGCCGTGCGCCAGAACCGTCGGAGGTAAAGCGAGATGACCACGACCGAGACTGCCGACATCCTGCACCGGATCCTCGACTACTCCGCCCGGGCCGACCCGTACCCGCTGTACGCCGAGCTGCGCAAAACCCCGGTGGCCCTGCAGGAGGACGGCAGCTACGTCATCAGCACCTACCGCGAGCTCACCGGCATACTGCACGACCCGCACCTGAGCTCCGACGTCCGCAACCTGTCGCGGGCGATGCCCGCCGCCGGGGGACGCACCACGCCGAGCTTCATCAGCATTGACCCGCCCGAGCACGACCGCATGCGGCGCCTGGCCATGCGCCACTTTGGCCCCCCGCACACCCCGGGGCTCGTGGACCGCATGCGACCCGACTTGACCGCCACCGTCAGCAGCCTGATCGACGACTTCGCGGGCAAGCAGCAGATCGACATCGTCGACGACTTCGCCTACCCGTTCCCCGTCACCGTGATCTGTCACCTGCTCGGCGTGCCACGCGAGGACGAACCACGGTTCCACCAGTGGGTGAACGCCATCATCGACTCGCTTGACTACAACCCCAAAACCGACCCGAAGGAGAAACTGGACAACGGCCTGCAGGCCAACAAAGACATGCAGCAATACCTCGGCGGGCTGCTGGAACCACGCCACGACCGGCCCGGCGACGACCTGCTGTCACGCCTGGCCACCGATGACGGGCCCGACGGACGGATGACCGACGAGGAAATCGTCAGCACCGCCCATCTGCTGCTCATCGCCGGCCACGAGACCACCGTCAACCTCATCACCAACGGCATGCTGACGCTGCTACGCCACCCGCAGGTGCTGCAGCGGCTGCGCGACGAACCGGACCTGGTCGTGCGGCTGGTCGAGGAACTGCTGCGCTACGAGCCCCCTGTGCACATCATTCCCTGGCGGGCGGCGTACAGCGACATCACCGTCGCCGGCACCACCATCCCCAAGGGCTCGCAGATCATGCTCATGCTCGCCTCGGGCAGCCGCGATCCGGATCGCTTCCACGATCCCGACCGCTTCGACCCCGACCGGCAGGACAACCAGCACCTGGGGTTCGGCAGCGGCATCCACCTGTGCTTCGGCGGCCCGCTCGCCCGGCTCGAGACCCAGATCGCACTCAGCGAGCTGGTACACCGCCTCGACAATCCCCGGCTCGTCGCCGACCCACCGCCGTACCGGCCCAGCCCGGTCCTGCGAGGTCCGATTCATCTACACATCGAGCAGGGATGACAGCCGTGAGTAGAAGCTCGGCGAGGAGCCGGAGATCGCGGGCGCCGTCGCCGAGGGATCCAGAACTTCATCCGTAGTGGCCAGACCCGAACTCTCCACGACGCACGCCCCCGGACTCCTAAGAGGGATCCGGGGCGTGCGTGCTGAGGAACGCTGAGACGTGACGACAGTCGAGATGTGTCACCGACCAGCGCCGCGCCCAGAGCCGCAGCGACCTGCGCACATTCGTTACCACCCACGGCCGCCCTCACAAAGCGGAGAACGACGGGCGGCGTAGCCGCATCTGACATCCAACGCTGACATCAACGACCGCGGACAACGGCAGACCTAGATGTTCAAGGGCAGCCGCTCCCCATCGAAAGGGCGCGGTTCGACAGGGCGCGATCGGATCCGTGATCGAACTTAGTCGGCGCCCTCACCGAGCCACACGTCCGTGCCGAACGAACTTGACGGATGGGCTAGGCGAACCACGGCCCGCCCGTCCGCGTCCCGGTCGAGGTCGCCGAACGGGGTGGTGAACGGCGACCTTGAGCCCGCCCTCGCCCAGGCGTACTCGGCGCGGACGTGGAGATGGAACGGGTAGCCCGGCTGCGGCCACAGCGAAACGTCCAGGACGGCCAGGCTGTCGCTCGCCTCCACGACGTGCCACGAGGTCCACCGGAGCAGTCCGTGGACGGCGTTGCCGCCGACCGGCTCGGTGAGCGGCAGCTGCAGGCCCTGCCCATTCCAGCGGTACCGGCCGTCCCGGATCCGGTTGGGGGCACCAGTATCTGGCTGCGCCCGCCGGTGATCCGGTTCCGTGCGGCGAATCCGTCGACCACGGCGCGTTCACCGACCGAGTACGACCGGACCGCGCGCCCAGCTCGACGACGACCGCACTGAGCGCGCCGTGGCGCAGGGCCAGTTGCCGTCCGGTGCGGCTCTCCTGCACGCGTGGCCTCCTCAGTCCGCCCGGCCGACATCCTCTGACGTGGGCGTAGCGGTGGGCTGTGGTCTTGGCCCTCCTCGTCGGGAGCGTGAGGCCCAGCACCGGCCCGGTCAAGCGCGACACATTCCTGCGGGCGGAATCGCCAGGCACGTTCGCCCTGGGGCCACAGGCAGCGGAGCCGCCGCTCCGCCCGGCTGCGAGGTCGGCCGGTCGGTGCATGGGCGATGTGCCGCTCCCGGACGCACGGCGGCTTCACCTGCCGTCGGAGCGCCCGCTGCGCCGGCTGATGTACCGCCAGACAGCCCGTTGGAATCTGAGCATCAGCACGCCCACCACGATCAGCAGCGCGATGTTGAGCAGGAGTTGGACCAGGGATCCGCGTGCCTCGCTCCAGCTGGAGAACGCGCAGGAGACGCCGATGTCGGCGGCGGCGGGGATGGTGGTGACCGAGATGAAGACGCCGAGCAGCGCGCTCGTCCGGGCCTGGGTAAGCGACACGATTCCGACGATGCCGGCCAGGACAGCGACGACGACGGAGAAGAAATTGGGGGCGTCGATCAGTGTGGAGACCGGCCTGATGCCCAGGCCGAATGCCTTGGGCTGAAGGCCGAGGCCCCGGATCGCCCACGAGAACAAGAAGGTCACCGCGATGGCCAGCAGGAATCCCGCGGTCAGGGCGAACATGCCCTGCCGGATCCTGATGCGGTTGCCACGGTCGATGCCCAGCGCGACGCTGGTGATGGCGCCGTACTCCGGTCCGACGACCATCGCCGCGACGATCAGGATCTGGGAGTTGGTGATGATTCCCACCGCCCCG
Source organism: Streptomyces sp. NPDC051364 (assembly GCF_040682115.1). Lineage (NCBI taxonomy): Bacteria > Bacillati > Actinomycetota > Actinomycetes > Kitasatosporales > Streptomycetaceae > Streptomyces > Streptomyces sp. NPDC051364. The sequence goes on from NZ_JBFBAH010000002.1 coordinate 708,427, forward strand.
ATGACGCCTGCGATGACCAGGTAGACGTAGAAGCTCGGCAGATAGGTGCCCTCGGCGCGAATGCGCGCTTCGACCTCCTCCCAGACGGGCGCGTGCGCGAGCGCCCCGAGCTGATGCTGCTCCGCCTCGGCCGCGGTGCCGGAGAAGGCCATCTCGACCGGCTCGATGACGATGGATCCGCGGCGGTCGAGTTCCAGCTCGCGCAATCCGCGCAGCACGGTGTTGGCCGCACCCGACAGGACGTCGCACTCGATCGCGTCGCCGTCGGGGTTCTGCGCCAGTCCGGGAAGGACAACCAGGTTGAAGACATAGCGGTCACCGGTGAGCAGGCCGACCGCCCGAGGGGTGAGATCAACTGGGCTCACCAGTCGGACATGAATCATCTCCATCCACAGCCTCCGTCGCTCGGCTGACGGCCGAACGGGAGTGCCGCAGTGCCCGTACGCCGGGGTGGGGGCCCACTTGCACCCGGCCGACCACAGTCAGTAACGTCCCCAGGAGGGTGTACAGCAAGCCGAGGGCGGTGCTCGGCCCCGGCCGGCCAAGGGTGGCTTCGGCCCCCGACGCGGCGCCGGCTACGGCGTGTCTGCGGCCGGTCGCCGTTGCACCATACGGGTGTCGGCCCGCGGGCTCTCGCCGTCAGCGGCCCTGGCCCTTGGGGCAGGCGGCCCTCGACGGCGTCGACGTGGCAGGGAAGACAGGGGTGCCGGATAGTGGCAGTAGGGGGCCTTTCCGAGACTTCGGAGCAGTAATGGACCGCTACCCTCCCATAGCCGAGCACGGCCTGGTGGGCGACCTGCAGACCACCGCGCTCGTCTCGTCGCAGGGCGTCGTCGACTGGTTCGCGGCTCCCAGGTTCGATTCGCCCAGCATCTTCGCCGCCCTGCTCGACCATGACGGCGGCGGATACATGCGGCTGGCCCCCGAGCACCCCGACGGGACCTGCAAGCAGCTCTACTACCCCGACACCGCCATCCTGATAACCCGGTTCATGTCACCGGACGGGGTGGGCGAGGTGATCGACTTCATGCCCCCGGACCAGACCCGAACTGCCACCGACCGGCACACTCTGGTCCGCGTGGTCCGTGCCGTGCGGGGGACCGTCGACTTCACCCTCGAGTGCCGGCCGCGCTTCGACTACGGACGGGCCGAGCACGAGCTCGAACTCGGCGAGAACGGCGCCCTGTTCCGGGCCCCGGGAATCGACGGGCACCTCCAGTCCACCTTCCCGCTGGAACGCGACGGCCAGGACGTACGCGGAAAGGTGACGCTGAAATCCGGCGAGTCCGGCGGCGCAGTGTTCACCGTCTGCGCGTCCGGCGGCGAGGCGCTCGCACCCCTCACCGTCGACGGGCTCACCGGACAGGTCCAGGAAGTCGCCCGGTTCTGGCAGCACTGGCTGCGCCAGTCCCGCTACCGGGGACGGTGGCCCGAGCTGGTGCACCGCTCGGCCATCACCCTCAAGCTCCTCACCTACGCCCCCACCGGCGCCCTGATCGCGGCGGCCACGATGGGCCTGCCCGAACAGGCCGGTGGGGAGCGCAACTGGGACTACCGGTTCACCTGGGTACGTGACGGCTCGCTGTCCGTGCGGGCCATGCTGGACCTCGGCTTCGTCGAGGAGGCCACTGCCTTCGTCCACTGGCTGGTGGACAGGCTGCGTGAGCGCGAGGGCAAGGAGGAAGAGCCGCTCCAGACGATGTACCGGATCGACGGCAGTCCCGACCTGCCGGAGGAGTCACTCGAGCACTTCGAGGGCTATCGCGGCTCCTTCCCCGTCCGCATCGGCAACGGCGCCGCCGACCAACTCCAGCTGGACATCTACGGCGAGGCCCTCTACGCACTGTCCCAGGGTCGCGAGATCGCACAGCAGGCCAGTTACGAGGGATGGCGGGCCCTGGCCAAGGTGCTGGACTGGCTCGCCGACGCCTGGGACCGGCCGGACGAGGGCATCTGGGAGACCCGCGGGGGCCGTAAGGACTTCACCTACAGCCGGGTTATGGCGTGGGTCGCCTTCGACCACGGGCTGCGCCTGGCCGAGTACTTCCGCAGGCCCGCCGACGTGGAACGGTGGCGCAAGGCGAGGGACGCCATATTCGAGCAGGTCATGGAACGCGGCTGGAGCGAGAAGGAGCGCGCCTTCGTCCAGCACTACGACGGCGACGTCCTGGACGCCTCGCTGCTGCTCATGCCGGTGGTCGAGTTCATCGCCCCCCGGGCCGAGGCATGGCTCTCCACGCTCGACGCCATGGACCGCAAGCTCGTCTCCGACAGCCTCGTCTACCGCTACGACCCGGCGGCATCACCGGACGGTCTGCGCGGCTCAGAGGGCACCTTCAGCCTGTGCACCTTCCTCTACGTCGACGCGCTGGCCAGGGCGGGTCGGCTGTCCCAGGCCCGGTACACCTTCGAGAAGATGCAGACCTACGCCAACCACGTAGGGCTGTTCGCCGAAGAGGTCGGTCCGAGCGGGGAGCAACTGGGCAACTTCCCACAGGCGTTCACCCACCTGTCCCTGATCATGGCCGCCATCACCCTCGACGAGGCGCTCGACGCGGAGCACGGGCGCTGACCCATGGCCACGCATGCCCGTCCGGCAGGACCGCCACGGTTGACCGCGGCCGAGTTCGACGTGCTGCACCGGCGCCTGGTCTCGCGCGCAGCCTGGGCCAAGGGCGACCGGGGTGCTCTGGACACAGTCACTCCTGCCAGGGTGCTGGCTGCCACCCGCGAGGTGCGGACCGGCCGGACGGTCACGCTCGCCGCGCCGGTGGAGACGCTGACCGGTCCGGACAACCCGGAGCCGGCGAGGCACCGGATGAGGGGGCAGGCGCAGGAACACGCCTCGAGCGGGCTCGACTTCGCGATGGACAGCTTCGCGATGAATGTGCACGGTGACGCCGACAGTCACATCGATGCCCTGTGCCACGTGATCTACGACGGCACGCTGCACGGCGGTGTTGCCGCGAGCAGCGTCACGTCGGGCGGAGCCACGGCACTCTCCATCGAGGCGGCTCGCGACGGGATCGTGGGGCGCGGCGTGCTGCTGGACATTCCGCGGCTGCGCGGCGTGCCGTGGCTCGAACCAGGCGATCATGTGACCACTGACGACCTCACGGCGGCCGAGACTGCCCAGCACGTCCGGGTCTCCGAGGGCGACTTCCTGTTCGTCCGGGTCGGCCACCGCCGGCGCCGCGCCGAGCTTGGAGCGTGGCACGCGGCGGACGCTCGCGCGGGGCTGCATCCGTCCGCGCTGGAGTTCCTGGCGGAGCGGCGGGTCGCCGTGCTCGGCGGCGACGGGAACAACGACACCGCCCCGAGTTCCACCGAGGGCGTCGACTTCCCCGTGCATGTGCTGGCGGTCCACGCCATGGGTCTTCATCTGCTGGACTATCTTCAGTTCGAGGACCTGGCGCCGGTCTGTGATTCGGAGGGGCGCTGGTCGTTCCTCTGCGTTATCGCCCCGTTGAGGCTGCCGGACGCCACCGGCTCACCGGTCAACCCGATCGCCGTCCTCTGAGGTGTCAGGCCCGGATCCAGCTCAGGGCTTGCGGGGCAGCACGATGTTCTCCAGCGGCTCTCCGGCCAGGTAGCGCAGTAGTTGGGCGCGGATCAGCCGCAGCGCCCGGGGCAGAAAGGCCGAGCTGTTGCCTCCGACATGGGGGCTGATCAGCGTGTTGGGCGCGTGCCAGAGCGGATGCCCTTGCGGGAGCGGTTCGGGTTCGGTGACGTCGAGGGCGGCGCTGAGTCGGCCCGTGCCGAGTTCGGCGAGCAGCGCGTCGGTGTCCACCACCGCACCCCTGGAGACGTTGACCAGCAGGGCGCCGTCCGGCATCAGGGCGAGGAAGCGTTCGTCGACCAGGCCACGAGTGTCCTGGGTGAGCGGGACGGTGAGCATCACGATGTCGGCGCGGAGCAGGAGCTCGGGCAGATCGGTGAGGGCGTGGACCGCCCCGCGCGCAGTGGTGCGGGCTGTCCGGGCGACTCGCAGGACCTCGCACTCGAAGGGGGTGAGCCGGTCCTCGACGGCGGCGGCGATGGAGCCGTAGCCCACGAGCAGGACGGTGCGGTCGGCCAGCGCCGGGCGGAAGCCGGTCCGCCACTCCTCGGCGTCCTGGGCACGGGCGAAGTCGGGGATGCCGCGGAGCGACGCGAGGGCGAGTGACACGGCCAGCTCGGCGGTGCTGGCGTCGTGCACTCCTCTGGCGTTGCAGAGTACGGCACTGCTGGGAACGTACTGCAAGAGGTCGTCGACGCCGGCGGACAGGGACTGGACGACCCGTAGCCGTTGCAGGCTCGGGAGCACCGCTGCGGCGGCATCCGCGAAGGTGTAGGGGATGACGAAGAACTCCACCGCCTCCAGGCTCTCGATGCTGGGCGGACCGCCGGTACCGTCCCACACCGCTACGGGCAGACCCTCAGGCAGGCCGTCCACCTGCGAAGCCGGGTACGGCAGCAGGAACCGGGCGGCGCTCGGATCGGCCGGACCGTCCATGAGGCTCATGAGCCGAATCTAGAACGAATCGCTCCGGAGTGCTCGGTCGGGCTCGGCCGTCATTTGGCCGCCGTCGCCAGGACGCGGGCCCCCTTCCCGAATCACACGTTTGACCAGCGGGTTCCCCCGATCTCGTCGTCGGACTTCACTTAGGGTGCGGCCAAGAGGGTGTTCGGGTCTGTCGTCACACGCGGGTATCGGACGCCTTCATCTCGTTGACAGGCCGAAACTCCGGCTCACTCGTCCGGAGCCTGTCGGGCAGCTCTCCGGGTCCGTGCTGTCGGCTGGAATCGGACAGGCGCCATTTCTCGGAGGAACGTCGTGCGAACAACGCCCCTGATGCCCACCGTCGTCGTGGTCATGGGTGTCTCGGGATCCGGGAAGTCCACCGTGGGTGGATTGCTCGCGCAGCGGCTCATGGTGCCCTTCCTGGAGGCGGACGACCTTCACCCGGCCGCGAACCGCACCAAGATGGCCGTGGGCCGTCCACTCGACGACGAGGATCGTCGGCCATGGCTGCTGTCCCTTGCCGACTGGATCCGGGAGGTGACCGACTCGGGCCAGGGAGGGGTGATGGCGTGCTCGGCTCTCAAGCACGAGTACCGAGACCTGCTCCGTAGCGCAGGCGCAGGTGTGTGGTTCCTGCACCTGGCGCTCGACCAGGCGACCGCCGACCAACGGGTTGCCGGACGCGTTGGCCATTTCATGCCGGCCCGGCTGGTGGACTCCCAGTACACCACCCTCGAACCATTGCGACCGGACGAGCCCGGGCTGACCGTCGACGCGGCAGCCGCCCCGCAGGCCATCGTCGACGAGGCGGCGAACGCCGTGCGGGCGATCCGGTGAGTGCGCACCTGTTCGGCTCCCGTCGGGTCGCCGCTCCCGAGGCTGCCCGATAGCTTCAGATTTGGCACTGAACGCTCCGATGGAGCGGATGTGCGTCCGGCACGGTGCAGCGCAGGGGCCCTCCGGGCGCGATGGTCAGGGCAGCCAACGACTCTAGAACGGGATCTCCGCATGGCCGACGATCACCACTATGACGTCATCATCATCGGTACGGGAGCGGGCGGCGGCACGCTCGCCCACCGGCTGGCCCCCACCGGCAAGCGGGTCCTGATCCTGGAGCGCGGCGATTACCTGCCGCGGGAGCGGGACAACTGGGACTCCACCGCCGTCTTCGTCAAGGGCAAGTACCGTGCCCCCGAGTTCTGGTACGACAAGCACGGCGATCAATTTCCCCCGGAGGTCAACTACTACGTCGGGGGCAACACCAAGTTCTACGGCGCCGCGCTCTTCAGGCTCCGCCCCGAGGACTTCGGCGAGTTGCGCCATCACGACGGCATCTCACCGGCCTGGCCGATCCGCTACGAGGATCTGGAGCCGTACTACACGCAGGCCGAGCAGCTCTACCTGGTGCACGGGCGGCATGGCGAGGACCCCACCGAGGGTCCGGCCAGCGGCCCGTATCCTCACCCCCCGGTGGAGCACGAGCCGCGCATCCAGCAGCTCAGCGACGACCTGGAGAAGAAGGGCCTGCACCCCTTCCACCTGCCCATCGGCGTGAACCTCACTCAGGACGAGAACGGCCGGGCCACCCATTCCAGCGTCTGCATCCGCTGCGACCGGGTCGACGGCTTCCCCTGCCTGATGGGTGCCAAGTCCGACGCGCAGGTGATCTGCGTCGACCCGGCGCTGAAGCACGACAACGTCACGATGGTGACGGGCGCCAACGTGCGGCGCCTGGAGACCGACCCGACCGGACGCACCGTCACCCGGGTCGTCGCCGAGCTGGCTGACGGAACGACAGAGGGATTCAGCGCCGACATCGTGGTGGTTGCCTGCGGTGCGGTCAACTCAGCTGTCCTGCTGCTCCGTTCGGCCAACGACAAGCACCCTGGCGGTCTGGCCAACAGCTCTGACGTGGTGGGACGCCACTACATGCGTCACAACAACCTGGCGCTGATGGCGGTGTCGAAGGAACCGAACCCCACCAAGTTCCAGAAGACCCTGGCGCTGCACGACTGGTATCTGGGGGCGGACGACTGGGACTTCCCGCTGGGAGGCATCCAGATGCTCGGCAAGTCGGATGCCGACCAGATCCACGGCGAGGCGCCGCGCTGGGCCGGAGCGGTCTCGCCCGACATGCCGTTCGAGATGCTGGCGCACCACGCCGTCGACTTCTGGCTGTGCGGGGAGGACCTCCCGCTGCCCGAGAGCCGCGTCACCCTCGACAAGGACGACGACATCCACCTGGCTCTCGACGAGAAGAACAACATCGCCGGACTGAAGCGCCTCCAGCACAAACTGCAGGGAATGCTGAGCCACCTGGGCATGCACGAGCACCATCTGCTGTCGCACAGCATCTATCTGCACAAGGGCATGCCCATCGGTGCCACCGCGCACCAGGCCGGTACGGTCCGGTTCGGCGACGACCCGGCCAGCTCGGCCCTGGACGTCAACTGCAAGGCCCATGACCTCGACAACCTCTATGTGGTCGACACGAGCTTCTTCCCGAGCATCGGCGCGGTCAACCCGTCGCTGACGGCCATCGCCAACGCCCTGCGGGTCGGCGATCACATTGCCGCCCGCCTGCGCTGACGGGGTGGCGTACCCGGCGACGGAGCTGGTGGAGCGCCGCTACAGGTTGTCGCCGGGTGTTCTGGCGGCCCGGGTGTCGGCGTCGGTGAGCGGCTCCAGCTCACCCATGGTGTCGAGCCGGTAGAGCAGCACCAGCGCCGGGCCGACCAGCACGACCGCGATGACCGTGACGATCCCCAGCCAGCGCAGGGTATGAGCTGCGCCGGCCGCCTCGGTCACCGTCAGCGAGGTGGGCAGAAGGTAGGGCCGCTGTGCGAAGCCCCAGGCGGCGACGGTCAGGGCGACGCTCGCCACCGAGGTGTAGCGGGACCAGCCGTGGGACCGGCGCAGCAGAAGCATCACGGTGGCCAGACCGCAGACTGCGGCCAGGACGATCAGCAGCAGGCCCAAGCCCCCGGTGAGGCCCTTCCAAACGTAGGGGGCGTCATTGTGGGTGATGGGCAGGCCGATGAGCGCGAGGACGACGACGGCGGCGACGGCGAGCAGCGCCCGCAGTCGGAAGTAATCGACGAGGTCGTCGGCGCCGAACCGCCGGGCGTCGGAGCAGAGAAACACCGCCCCGAGGAATGCAGTGGCGGCGATGGCCAGCAGACCCGCCAGGACGGAGGTCGGATTGGCCCAGGCGTCCGCGGAGGCGGTCGTTCCGATGGCGACCCGGCCGGAGGCGATGCCGCCCAGCACCGCCCCGAGGAAGAATGGCGTGAGCAGCGATGAGATGGCAAACATCGCACCGTAGACCCGTCGTTGGGCCAGGCGGCGGGTCGGCTTGCGCAGGGCGAATCCGGCGCCGCGTAGCACCAGGCCGATGGCGGCGAGGGCGAGCGGCAGCCACATCGCGGAGAAGACGGCCTGGAACATCGTCGGGAAGCCTGTCCACATGATGATCAGGACGAAGATCAACCAGACGTTGTTGACCTCCCAGACCGGGGCCATGGCGTGGTCGATGAGCCAGCGGGGCCGCTTGCCCCGCTCCGCCCCTCCGGCAAGGAGGTCCCAGAAGCCCGCGCCGTAGTCGGTGCCGCCGGCGCAGGCATAGGCGGCGATCACGAGCACCATGACCCAGGCGATGAGAGCGGCCATCAGGACGCACCGCCAGAGGTGCGCTCGGGCCCGCCACCGGGCGCGGCCCCGGTGGCTGTGGGCTCGGGCTCGCTTCTGGGTCCGTAGGGGGTGTCGGTTTCCGGGGGCAGTTCGGCGCGCGCGGAGGCCGAGCCCTCGTCGGCGATGCGCCAGCGGGTGCGCATCTTCAGAATGACCGCGAGGAACGCGCCGAAGACGGCCACGTACACGGCGATGATGATGCCGAGCATCGCCCACAGTGATCCGGCGCGGGTGTCGGTCACCGCCTCCGAGACCCTCATCTGGTTGTAGACGATCCAGGGCTGGCGGCCGACCTCCGTGGTGATCCAGCCGCACTCCACGGTGACCAGGCATGCGGCTCCCGCGATTGCGGCGCAGCGGAAGAACCAGCGGCTGTGAGGAAGGTCCCGGTGTCGTAGCCAGCACCAGCCGTACCACAGCGCGAGTAGAATCAGCAGGCTGCCGATGGTGACCATGATGTCGAAGGCCCAGTGGGCGATGGTGGCCTGGACTGCGGTGGGGCGGTCGGCGGCCGGCACCGAGGTCAGCCCGGTCACCTGGGTGCTGGGCTTGAAGCCGGCGAGGATCGAGTCCAGTTGGGGGATCTTGAGTCCGCCGGAGATCGTCCCGTCTTCGTTAAGTCGTCCGAACATGTACTCGGGGACGTGGGTGTCGGTCTTCCAGACGATTTCCGTGGCGGCGAACTTGATCGGTTGCTTGTGGAAGACGGAGCGAGCGGCGGAGTCGCCGATCATGAACTGGACCGGTGTGAGGATCGCGGCGACGGTGAACGGTAGCGTGAAGCCGAGCCGGTGGTAACGGTCGCGGCGCCCGCGCAGCCAGCCCACCGCATACACTCCGGCGACCACATACCCGGCAGTCATGAACATCGCGACCACGAAGTGCCAGTACTCCGGGCCGAACATCGGAGTGAAGATCGCCTGCCGTACGTCGACGTCGACGGGATTGCCCTGTGCGTCGAGGCTGAACCCCTGCGGAGTGTTCATCCACGCGTTGGCCGCGATGATGCCGAACGCCCCCATCAAGGCCGTCAGCGGCAACGGTACGCCCAGCCAGAAGTGCGTCCAGGGCTTGAGCCGGCGCCAGCCGTAGAGGTAGATCGCGATCAGGACGGCCTCCAGGAAGAACGCCCAAGCCTCGATGCCGAAGCCGAGGCCGAAGACGTCGCCCCAGCGGCCCATCATGCCGGGCCACAGCAGGCCGAGCTCGAAGGACAGTACGGTGCCGGTGACCACGCCGATGGCGAACTGGACGGCCATCACCGCCGACCAGCGCCGCGCGAGCTGAAGGGCGACGGCGTCGTTGCGGCGCAGCGCCCGGTGGTGCATCAGCAGTGTGATGAACGGCAGTGCCACGCCGAACGGGACCAGCAGGATGTGTGAGGCCAGGGTGAAGGCCATCAGCTGGCGAGCCGGCAGGAGTTGGGGCGGGGCGTCGGCCAGAACGGCCACTGTGCTGAGCATGTGCGCCTCGATGGTCTGCCCCGTGGGGCGCGGGGGCTGAGTCACGACAGGGGGTAGGGGCGCCGGCCGGGTGCCGTGGTCAGGGAGGCGGCGGGGGTGTCTTGTGCCCGGGCCCGGGGCCGGCCGACGTGTCTGCGTCGGACATCGTGAAGGCGCGCTCGCGTCGTGAGCTGGTGGCGAAGGCGACGGACCAGCTGAGCGCCGCTCCCAGCCTGCTGCGGAATCCGGTGAGGAAGGCCAGGTGGATGAAGAGCCAGGCGAGCCAGTCGATCGCGCCCGAAACGTGCAGCGGGCCGGTCTTGACGACGGCCCGGCCGCGGGAGATGTAGGCGGCGCTGCCGAGGTCCCAGTACTTGAAGGGCTTCGGCTGTTTCGTCCTGCCTTCCAGGGCGTGGCGCACGACCCGGCCGGCGTATGCGCCCGATTGCATGGCGACCTCGGCCAGGCCCGGCAGCCGGTTCAGGCTCATGACGTCGCCCGTGAGGCGGATCTCCGGGTGGCCGGGGATGGTGAGGTCGGGTTCGACGAGGAGGCCTCCGGCCCGGCCCTGTTTGGTGCTGGCGGCCCGGGCCAGCGCGGCGGCGATCGGCGGGGCCTCGACGCCCGCCGTCCACAGCACGGTGCGTGCCTCGAACCGGGTCGTCTTGCCGTCATGGTCTCGTACCGTCAGGCCGTCCGCGTCGATGTCGGTGACCATCGTGCCCAGGTGGAGCTCCACGTCGAGGCCCTGCAGGGTTCGGGCCGCACGGTGAGCCAGTGGTGGGCCGAATGCACCCAGTACCGCGTCGGACCCCTCGAAGAGCAGCACCCGGCGGGGCGTGACGTGATCCTGCATCCCAGATCAGCCTCCGGTGGCGAAGCCGGGGAAGAGCGTCATTCCGCCATCGACGTAGAGGGTGGTGCCGACGACGTAGTCGAGCAGGTCGGACGCCATGGCGACGACGGCGTTGGCGATGTCGTCCGGGTCGCCCACGCGGTGGTACGGGATCAGGCGCAGCAGGTCGGCCTCGGCCTCGGGGGTGGACCAAGCGTCGCGGTTGATCGGCGTGCGGATGGCACCGGGTGCGACCGCGTTGACCCTGATCCGCTTGGGGGCCAGCTCCTGGGCGAGGGTCTGCATCAGCATGCCCACACCACCCTTGGAGGATGCGTAGTTCACGTGCCCCGACCACGGGACGATCTGGTGGACCGAGCTCATACAGATGATCTTTCCCGCCGAACGGGAGACCTCCTCCACCACGCCGCGCCGGATGAACTCCTTGGCGGCCTCCCGTGCGCACAGGAACTGGCCGGTCAGGTTGACGTCGATGACCTTCTGCCACTGGGCGAGCGTCATCTCCGTCACGGCCGCGTCCCGCTGGAGGCCCGCGTTGGCCACCATGATGTCGATGGTGCCGAACTCCTCGACCATCCGCGCGACCATGGCGACCACCTGGTCCTCGTCGGACACGTCGGCCTCGTGGGCATAGGCGCGGACCCCGAAGCCCTCGATCTGCGCCACGACCTTCTCGGCCTCGTCCGCACCGACGACGTAGTTCACCACGACGTCCGCTCCGGCCCGGCCCAGGGCAATGGCGGTCGCCAGGCCGATACCCGAGTTGGCGCCGGTCACGAGTGCCTTCTGGCCCCTGAGAAGCTGTGCGGACGTCGTCCCACGGGTCTCGACTCTTCCTGCCACCACGATCTCTCCTTCGGCGTTTCGGATGGCGCCCGCCGCCCCGAAATGTCAACGGCCGTGCCGCCAGCAACAGGCGACGCACGTGAGGAAGGACGAGCGTTGGCCGGCCCACCAGGGCGGGCACGAAAGCCGTCGCATGCCCGGCCCCCAGACGAAAGCACCCTGCGCTGCGGGCAGGACGGACCGGCGCGCCACACCAACGTATTTCGGCCGACCATGCCACCCGGCCGGGCTAAGGCTGCACCCGAACCCCTCTCAGGCTTATCCTCCGGTCTTCCCCTGCGGCCTAATCCTGCACGCCGCGACCAGGCTTCCCCTGCCGCCATCGGGTATGGCCATAACCCAGCCGCTGACGTCATGCGGCCCCTCCGAGGGCACGGAGCACGTCGGGAGACGACGCACAGCAATGCGGCTGCCCGAGCCGTCACCGGCTCGGATCTCCTGGTTGGCCATCAGGTCGGCGCCAGCGAGAGCGTTGGCCGGGGTCGACTTTGGCGTGTGGGACAACGTCAGACGGGATGGCAGCGGGGACGGTCGTTCCTGACGTAATCCGGTTGCGCTTCTACGGATGCCTGGTGAGCGAGGAGAACCTAGCGTGCCGGTATGGGCGAGATGCGAATGGTCGAGACAGGGGTCGGCGGTCAGCGGTTTCCGCGGCTGAGCGGTCCGCATGAGCGTTGCCCTGCTGCCCGCGAACCATGGCGCGTGACCGACATGAGCCGGGTGGGGTGTGCACGATGAAGAAGGTCGTGGTCGCGCTCGGGATCGTGCTCCTCGTGCAATGCGCGTTCGCGCTCTGCCTCATCAGCGCGCTGCAGCTTCTGGTTCCGCGCAACATGCCCTTCGCCGTGACCGGCGCGTCCCAGGTCGTTAATGCGGTGACCTCAGAAGTATCGCTTGAAACTATTAGCTACGCGAACGAATCCGCGGCGGTCGACGCGATCGGCCAGAGCAAGGTCTACGGCGCCTACATCCCCGGCGCGACCAGCGATACGTTGATCGTGGTTCCCAGCAAGAGCTTCTTCGGCCGGGTCGAGCTCGAAGGGGCGTTCGCCGCGGCTGCAAAGAAGCTCGGCAGGCCGGTCGAGGTGCGGATCGTCAAGCCGCTCCCACAGAGCGATCGCCTTGGAGCCGTAACTGGACTGCTGCTGGTGCCGCTGCTCATCGGCGGCTACCTGGCTTCCGTTGTGCTGTTCAAAGCGACCAGGACAGCGGCCGCTCCGTGGCGTGTGGCGATCCTGGTCGGCTACTCGGCGGTCGCCGCTGTCTTGACCGACCTGATCGCTGGGCCGGGGATCGGCGCCTACTCCAACAGTCACTTCTGGCCGCTACTGCCCTGCTTCATGCTCGTAACCGCCTCGGTCGCGTTGGCGTCCGCAGCCGTCCAACGCCTCGTCGGGCCCCTCGGCTCCCTCCTCGTGGTGCTCCTGTTCATCGTGATCGGTGGAGCAGGGGCCGGCGGATCCGGGCTGTCCCTCCTGCCCACCTACTGGCAGGAGATCGGAGCCTTCTTCCCGCCTCAAAGCGCCGTCACATTGATCCGCAACGTCCTGTACTTCCACGGAAACCGCATCATCACACCCGCCCTGATCCTCGGTGCATACGCACTGGCCGGGGCTCTCGTCATCGGAATCCTGGGAAGATGGCACCCCGTCAGAACGAATACCACGCCTCCTCCCGACAAGGAGATGGACGCTCCGGGCACGAAATCCTCGGCAGCGAAGAACGCCGTGCGAATCCTCGCCGCCCTGGCGATCGCCGCGCTGATGCAATGCCTGTTCACGTCGAACTACATCAGCTCCGGGCACGCACCCGTCGCGGTCGGCCTTCCGTTCGGCGTGACCGGATCGTCACCGATCCTTACGGCGGTCGAGAAACAGTTCTCGCTCAAGGTCACCCACTACCCGAACGAATCCGCCGCGAAAGAAGCGATCAACCAGTCCAAGCTCTATGGAGCGCTCGTCCCCGCTTCAAACACCCTGATCGTCGTTCCCACCAAGAGCGACATCGCGCCACTGGACCTCGTGACACACTTCCAATCCGCCGCGAAGAGCCTGGGACAACCGCCGCTCAAGGTCGAGCAGTACGCACCTACTCCGCTGGCGAAGAAAGACCCCTTCAATCTCGTGGTGTCGCTGATGCTGGTTCCCCTGCTCATCGGTGGCTACGTCAGTTCGACCATGCTCAAAACGGTGACCGGGGCACCCACCGGACGGTGGCGGGGACTCATCCTCGCCGGGTTCGCCATCGTCGCCGGACTGGTGATCAGCCTCATCGTGGGCCCATGGCTCCAGGGATTCCCCACCGAGAAATTCTGGATCGTCTGGCCGATTCTGGCCCTCATCATCGCCGCGGTCGCCGTCACCGCTGCTGTGCTGCAAAAGCTCCTCGGAGCCGCCGGAACGCTCGTGACCGTCATCTTGATCATGCTCTTCGGTAACCCCTCTTCCGGTGGAGCGAACGGCGTGCCGTACCTCCCGGACTTCTGGCGCACCATCGGCCCCTACCTACCGCCCCGCAACGCCTACATCCTGCTCCACGACACCATCTACTTCGACGGACACGGAACCACACAGGCCCTCCTCATTCTCCTGGCCTACCTGGTCATCCCCGGAGCGGCCCTCGGCTTCCTCGACTGGTTCCGTACGCCCGAGATTCCCGTGACCCCCGAAACAGAGACCGAAGCCACAGCAATGACCGTCCCGATTGGGGCCCCGCCGTAACCGTTCAGGGCGCCGGGCGCGACGCTGTTTCCGGAGCCGTTCTTGGAAACGCTGGGTCCGGGACCCGCAGGGCTTGGGTGATCGATCGCTGCGTGGGCAGCTTGACACCTTCAAGGCTGCGCCGGAGCTGCGCGACTGGGTGTTGGGGATGTGCAGCTTGGTCGCGTTCGGCCCGCTCGATCAGTCCGGCGCGACCGAGGTCTTCCGAACCTATGCCTTGGCCGGGTACAGCACCGCGCAGGATATGGCCGCGTTGATGTCGTCACCGCCGGCCTGCGCAGCCGCTGGCGGCGCGGAGTGGGCGCTGGGGCGGCGCCCGTCGGCGGCCCGGGTCCAGTTCCGTAGTGTCTCGGTGTTCACCCCGAGATCAGCGGCGACCGACTTGGTCGTCGCCCCCGGCCTCGACCGGTACAACGCGACCGCGTCCGCCTTGAACTCGGCGGGGTAATGCTTCATCCCCACAGGGACTCCTTTTTTCCTGGACCATCAAGATCCAAGTCTCTCCGGTGTCCAAAATCCAGGGTCAGGGCCCAAGGCCGGGTAGTTAACGTTTTCGCAGGTCACGCAAGCCAGTTGAAGGATTTCCGACGCAGAACAACGGAGCTCGTTGGTACAGGCAGTC